>NZ_WTVK01000135.1 GCF_012910805.1 Aromatoleum evansii | reverse complement strand
CGAACACGGCGCCGCGGGCGTCGCGCACTGAGGAGGAGCAGGACACCATGCTGCACATCTACTGCCCGCACTGCGCGGAAACCCGCGAGGAAGAAGAGTTCCGCCCCAAGGGCGAGGCCCACATCGCGCGCCCGGTGGAACCGGAAGCGACCAGCGACGAGGACTGGGGCAACTACCTCTTCTTCCGCAAGAACCCGCGCGGCCTGCACCACGAGCTGTGGTACCACGCCGCCGGCTGCCGCAAGTTCTTCAACATCACGCGCGACACCATGAGCTACCAGATCCTCGAAACCTACAAGGTCGGCCAGAAGCCTTCGGTCACCGCTGACAAAGGGGCGGCCAAATGAGCCAGCAGAATCGCCAAGCCAACCGCCTCGCAACGGGCGGGCGCATCGACCGCAGCCGCCCGCTGCGCTTCAGCTTCAACGGCGTCGACTACCAGGGCTTCGCCGGCGACACGCTCGCCTCGGCCTTGCTCGCCAACGGCGTCGATGTCGTGGGCCGCAGCTTCAAGTACTCCCGCCCGCGCGGCATCGTCGCCGCCGGCGCCGAGGAGCCGAATGCGATCGTGCAACTGGGCGCGACCGAAGCCGGCCAGGTGCCGAACGTGCGCGCCACGCAACAGGCGCTCTACGGCGGGCTGGTCGCCACGAGCACCAACGGCTGGCCGAACGTCGACCGCGATCTGATGGGCGTGATCGGCAGCGTCGGCGGCAAGTTCATGCCCCCGGGCTTCTACTACAAGACCTTCATGGCGCCGGCCTCGCTGTGGCCGAAGTACGAGAAGTACATCCGCAAGGCCGCGGGCCTGGGCCGCACGCCCAGGGAGAAGGATCCGGACATCTACGACCACATCAACCGTCACTGCGACGTGCTGGTGATCGGCGCCGGTCCCGCGGGCCTCGCCGCCGCGCTCGCCGCCGGCCGTAGCGGTGCGCGCGTGATCCTGTGCGACGAGCAGGAAGAGATGGGCGGCTCGCTGCTCGACACGCGCGAGCTCATCGACGGCCGCCCGGCCTCGGCCTGGGTCGCCGCCGTGCTCGCGGAACTGGCGACCCTGCCCGAAGTGCTGATCCTGCCGCGCACCACCGCCAACGGCTACCACGACCACAACTTCGTGACCCTGCACGAGCGCCGCACCGAGCACCTCGCCGACCTCGCGCCGAGCGTGAACGGCCGCCGCCAGGTGCGCGCCCGCATGCACCGCGTGCGCGCCCATGAGGTGATCCTCGCCACCGGCACGCACGAGCGTCCGCTGGTCTTTGCCAACAACGACGTGCCGGGCTGCATGGTGGCGGGCGCGGTGTCGACCTACATCCGCCGCTACGCCGTGGCGCCGGGTAAGCGCCTGGTGCTGTCGACCGCCAACGACCACGCCTACCGCGCCGCGCTCGACTGGCATGATGCCGGCCGCGAAGTGGTCGCGATCGTCGATGCGCGTGAGCACCCCGAGGGCGACCTCGTCAATGAGGCCCGTTCGCGCAATATCCGCATCATCCCCGGCTCCGCGGTGATCGAGGCGAACGGCAAGAAGCGCGTCACCGGTGCCCAGGTCGCCCGCATCGACATCGGCGGCTTCAAGGTGGCGGGCCGCGTCGAGACGCTTGCCTGCGACACCCTCGCGAGCTCCGGCGGCTACAGCCCGGTCGTGCACCTGGCCGCGCACACCGGCGCGCGCCCCGAGTGGCGCGAGGACATCCTCGGCTTCGTCCCCGGCAAGGTGCCGGGCATGACCCCGGTGGGGGGCGTGCACGGCAAGGGCGCGCTCAGCGACGCGCTCGCCGATGGCGCCGCAGCCGGCACGGCCGCCGCGCAGCGCACCGGCTTCGCGGTCGAGAAGCCGGTCCTGCCCAAGGTCGCCAAGCTGCGCGAAGGCAAGGCGGCGGCGCTCTACCAGGTGCCGCACGTAAAACCCGCGATGCGCGCGCCGAAGCAGTTCGTCGATCCGCAGAACGACGTCACCGCCGCCGGCATCGAGCTCGCCACGCGCGAAGGCTTCGAGTCGATCGAGCACGTCAAGCGCTACACCGGCATGGGCTTCGGCACCGACCAGGGCAAGCTCGGCAACATCAACGGCATGGCGATTGCCGCGCGCTGCCTGAAGCAGACGATCCCGCAGACCGGCACCACCGTCTTCCGCCCGAACTACACGCCGATCACCTTCGGCGCCATCGCCGGCCGTCACTGCCGCGAGTTCTTCGATCCGCGCCGCTACACGGCGCTGCATGCGTGGCATGTCGAGCACGGCGCGAAGTTCGAGGAAGTCGGCCAGTGGATGCGCCCGTGGTACTTCCCGCAGGGCAACGAGACGATGCACGAGGCCGTGCAGCGCGAGTGCCGCGCCGTGCGTGAGTCGGTCGGCATCCTCGACGCCTCGACGCTGGGCAAGATCGAGATCCAGGGCAAGGACGCGCGCGAGTTCCTCAACCGCCTGTACACCAACGCGTGGACCAAGCTCGACGTGGGCAAGTGCCGCTACGGCCTCATGTGCAAGGACGACGGCATGGTGATGGACGACGGCGTGACCGCGTGCATCGGCGAGAACCACTTCCACATGACCACCACCACCGGCGGCGCCGCGGCGGTGCTCGACTGGATGGAGCTGTGGCACCAGACCGAGTGGCCGGAGCTGGAGGTGTACTTCAACTCCGTGACCGACCACTGGGCGGCGATGGCGATCAACGGCCCCAACGCGCGCAAGCTCCTCGCGGAGCTCACCGACGACATCGACCTCGCGCGCGACAACTTCAAGTTCATGGACATGCGCGAAGGCACGGTCGCCGGCGTCCCGGCCCGCGTCTATCGCATCTCCTTCACCGGCGAGCTCTCCTACGAGATCAACGTGCAGGCGCACCACGCGATGCACGTGTGGCAGGCGCTGTTCGAGAAGGGCGAGAAGTACGGTCTCACCCCCTACGGCACGGAAACGATGCACGTGCTGCGCGCGGAGAAGGGCTTCATCATCGTCGGCCAGGAAACCGATGGCTCGATGACGCCGGAAGACCTCGGCATGCAGTGGTGCGTCGGCTACAAGAAGCCCTTCTCGTGGATCGGGCGGCGCGCGCTCACGCGCCCGGACACGCAGCGCGAGGACCGCAAGCAGCTCGTGGGCCTCAAGCCGCTCGACCCGCAGCTGGTCTTGGACGAGGGCGCGCAGATCGTGCTCGAGAAGGAGATCCGCATCCCGATGCCGATGGTCGGGCATGTGACGTCGAGCTACTACAGCCCGAACCTGGGCCACTCCTTCGCGCTCGCGGTCGTCAAGGGCGGCGCCAAGCGCC
>NZ_WTVK01000134.1 GCF_012910805.1 Aromatoleum evansii | reverse complement strand
GAGAAGTGTATAAGAGACAGCTCCTCGCCCTCTTCGCCCCCTTCGCGCGAATCGTTGATCGCCCGCGCGATGCGCACCATCATCGGCACCAGCGACGGCGATTGCAGCAATTCGGGCCGCTCCTCGACGAGGGTTGCGAGGATGATGCGCATGCCGCGCACGAGCATGAAGGACGCGAGCTGCGTGTCCGCTTCCCCGACCACGTCGGCGTGCTGCTTGAGCAGCATTTCCATGTTCGCGACGAGCTGCTCGGAGGTGCGTGACCCGCAGCCAAGGCCTTGCGCGCGGCCGAACTGCATCTGGCGCGCGTAGCGGCGGTAGTAGTCGCGCCCCAGCGAATAGAGGCGCGTCTCGGTACGCACCGTGTTGCGGAACAGGGCCTGCAGCATCTCGTCGAGGGATTTGCGGTGCAGCCGGAACAGCTCCGGCGAGGCAGCGGCCGACTCCTCGTCCATGATGCGCTTGCTGATTTCCATCAGGATTGCTTCCTTGTCGGGGAAGTATTGGTACACGGCGCCAACGGACACGCCTGCGCGTGCCGCAATCTTGCGCGTGGTCACGGCATCGACGCCCTCCACGCGCAGGATCTCGCTCGCGGCCTCGAGAATGGTCTCGACTGTGAAACGCGCGCGCGCCTGCGACGGAACCGCCCGCTGTTTAGTGCCTTCGCTTGCCACTTGCGCTCGCCCCTGTCCTGCGCCCTTGCCCATCGTCCCATATCTCCTTGCCGAGGTCCTGCGCAGAAACTGTTCGGTTTTTTGCGTCGCACAAAGCACATTATTTTTCTGATACTTAGCGAGTATATCCGAGCACTGTTCAGGTTGATGCTCGGTTTTCCGTCGGACCTCGGCACCTGTCCTACGATTGCCTCCAAGCTCCTGTCCCAGTTCCCGCCCGCACGCAGCACGTGGCAACGGCAAGGTGGCGACAGGCAAGCGTTTTCGACTCACGAACCGAATAAGGGACTGTCATGACGGACGTCTTCATCTACGACCACGTGCGCACGCCGCGCGGCAAGGGCAAGGCCGACGGGGCGCTTGCCGAGATCACCCCGGTGCAACTCGCCGCGCAGATGCTGCAGGCAGTGCGCGATCGCAACCAGCTCGACTCGGCCCTTGTCGAGGACGTGTTCCTCGGCTGCGTGTGCCCGGTGGGTGAACAGGGCGGGAACATCGCCCGTGTCGCCGCGCTGGTTGCCGGCTTCGATCACGCCGTGCCGGGCGTACAGGTCAACCGCTACTGCGGATCCGGCCTGGAGGCGGTGAATTTCGCGGCGGCGAAGGTCGCGAGCGGGCAGGTCGACATGGCGATCGGCGGTGGCGTCGAGAGCATGTCGCGCGTGCCGATGGGCAGCGATGGCGGCGCGATGGCGCTCGATCCCCAAGTGGCGTTCAAGATGCACTTCACCATGCAGGGCGTGAGCGCCGACCTGCTCGCGACCCTGCACGGCTTCACCCGCGAGCAGTGCGATGCCTATGCGGTGGAGAGCCAGCGGCGCGCCGCCCGGGCGTGGGCCAACGGCTGGTTCGCGCGCTCGGTGGTGCCCGTGAAGGACGTGCTCGGGCTGCCCGTGCTGGCGCAGGACGAGGCGATCCGCCCGGACACGACGCTCGAATCGCTCGCCGCGCTGAAGCCTGCCTTCCTCGAGATGGGCACGCAGTACGGCTTCGACGGCGTGGCGCTGCTGAAATACCCGCAGCTCGAAGCGATCCGGCACATGCACCACGCCGGCAACAGCTCCGGCATCGTCGACGGCGCCGCGGCAGTGCTGGTCGGCAACCGCGAGATCGGCGAACGCACCGGGCTCAAGCCGCGCGCGCGCATCCGCTCGGTGGCGACGGTCGGCTCGGAGCCGACGCTGATGCTCGACGCCCCGAGCTACGCGGCGCAGAAGGCCCTGCGCAAGGCCGGCATGAACGGATCCGACATCGGCCTGTGGGAACTCAACGAAGCCTTCTCCTCGGTGGTGCTGTGCCTGATGGAGCGCCTCGACGTGCCGCACGACCGCATCAACGTCAATGGCGGCGCGATCGCCATGGGGCATCCGCTAGGCGCGACCGGCGCCATGATCCTCGGCACCCTCCTCGACGAGATGGAACGCCGCCAGGTCGGCACCGGCCTCGTCACGCTGTGCGAGGCGGCCGGCATGGGCACGGCCACCGTCATCGAGCTCGTCTGAGCGCCACCGGAATTTTTCAGGGAATCGACACAGTCATGAGTGAAGTCATCCATATCTCGGTGGACGCCGACGGCATCGCCACCCTCCTCTTCGACCGCACCGACAGCGCCATGAACACCATGGACATGAAGTTCATGGACGAGATGGAGGCCGCGGTCGAGCGCCTCGTCAGCGACGACGGCATCAAGGGCGCGATCTTCACGTCGGGGAAGGCGGTGTTCGCCGCCGGCGCGGACCTGAAGGGCATCGAGGCCTCGCTCGAAGCGCAGGACACGCCGGTTGCCGAGCGCCTCGCACGCAACGCCTCGTTATCGAAGCTGCTGCGCCGCATGGAGACCTGCGGCAAGCCGGTGGCCTGTGCGATCAACGGTACGGCCCTGGGCGGCGGCACGGAGATCGCGCTCGCCTGCCACTACCGCGTCGCGGCCGACACCAAGGGCATCCAGCTCGGCCTGCCCGAGGTCCAGGTGGGGCTGCTGCCGGGCGGCGGCGGCACCCAGCGCGTGTCGCGCCTGATCGGCATCCAGGCGTCGATGCCGGTCCTCGTCGAAGGTCAGGCGCTGAGCGCGGAAAAGGCGCTCAAGATGGGCCTGATCCACAGGATCGTGCCGGCCGACCGGTTGCTGGCCGAGGCGCGACGCTGGCTCGTCGAAGAAGGCGACCCGGTGCAGCCGTGGGACAGGAAGGGCTACAAGGTGCCGGGCGGCGCGGGGCCGATGTCGCCCGCGGTCGCGCAGATGCTGGTCGTGAGCAATGCGATGCTGCAGGCGAAGACCTTCCACAACCTGCCCGCGCCGAAGGCGATCCTTTCCTGCCTGTACGAAGGGCCGCAGCTGCCGATGGACAAGGCGTTGGAAGTCGAGGCCAAGTATTTCACGCAGCTCCAGCTCGATCCCGTGTCGCGCAACATGATCCGCACCCTGTTCATCAACAAGGGCAAGGCGGACAAGCTGATGCACCGCCCGGAAGGGATCCCGAAGACCACCTTCCGCAAGATCGGGGTCGTCGGGGCGGGCCTCATGGGCTGTCCC
>NZ_WTVK01000133.1 GCF_012910805.1 Aromatoleum evansii | reverse complement strand
CTTACAGTCTGACGACCATAGCGTCCCGGAACCACTCCTTCCCATCCCGAACAGGACAGTGAAACAGGACCGCGCCGATGATAGTGCTCTTCGTGAGTGCGAAAGTAGGTCATCGTCAGACTAACTATTCCGAAAAAGCCGCTCCTCCTCCACAGGTCGAGCGGCTTTTTCACGTCTACGTCCCGCACGGTCCGTGTCCTGCGACCGTGACTTGAGCGGGCGCATCGTGCAGAATCGCCACTCTTCACCGGATTGGCTTTTCATGGATTTCGATCTGATCATCGTGGGTGGCGGGCTCGCCGGTGCAAGCCTCGCAGCCGCCCTGCAGGGAACCCGCTACCGCATCGCCCTTGTCGAGGCGCGCGCACCGGCTGTCGTCGAAGGCTGGGATCCGCGTGTCTATGCGATCAGTCCTTCATGTGCGGATTTCCTGCGCGAAATCGGGATCTGGCAGCATCTCGATTCAGCGCGGATTGCCCCCGTACACGCGATGTCCATTCGAGGGGACGCGGGCGGGGAGCTCGGGTTTTCGTCTTACGACAGCGGCCTGTCGGAGCTTGCCTGGATCGTCGAGTCGGGGCGCATGCAGCGCGAGTTGTGGGAAACGGTAAAGCGGCAGCACAACGTCACCATGCTGGTGGGCGGAGTACCGGAAGCGATGGCGGTGGAGCGGGACAGTGTCTCGCTCGCGCTGCCCGGCCGCAAGACGGTTTACGGCCGGCTGGTGGTGGGGGCGGATGGGGTGAATTCGTGGGTGCGGGCGCAGGCGGGCATCGACGCTGAGATCACGCCCTACGGGGAGCGTGGTGTGGTGGCCAATTTCTCCTGTATGGAGGATCACCGCAATCGCGCCTTCCAGTGGTTCCGCGAGGATGGGATCCTCGCATTGTTGCCTCTGCCGGGACGGATGGTGTCCATGGTCTGGTCGTGTGCTGACGACTTCGCCGATTCGCTGCTTGCGCTGGAGGGCGGGGCGCTAGGCCGGCGCGTCGCTGACGCCGCGGACGGTGTGCTGGGGGCGATGGAACTGGTGACCCCCGCGCAGGCATTCCCGCTGCGTTTCATGCGCGTCGCATCGGTGGTGAAGGAGCGTGTTGCGCTGGTCGGCGACGCCGCGCATGCGATCCACCCGCTTTCGGGCCACGGTATCAATCTGGGTTTCCAGGATGCACGGGCGCTCGCCGAGCGGCTCAAGAAGCTTCCGACTTGGCGCGACCCCGGCGAGCTTGCCGTGCTGCGGGGCTATGCCAGGGCGCGCGCAGAAGAGCCTTTTCTCGTGCAATATGCGACGCACGGACTGAACCGCCTGTTCGGCTCGCGCAATCCGCTGCTCGCGGCGGTGCGCAACGCCGGTTTGAACCTCACGGACCGTTTGCCGGTCGTACGGAACGCGCTCGTGCGTTATGCAGCGAGCGGCCGATTCTGATTCCATGGAGATGCAGATGCTGAAGAAGGTAATTCGTCCTCTGGTTGCGGCCCTCGGCCTGGTGCTGGCGGCTCAGGGGGCGGCCCGCGCGGACGAGGCGGACGTGAAGAAGTCTGTGGAGGCCTTCATTGGCGCGCCCGCGGTCGAGTCGGTGGCGAAGGTGCCGTATGGCGGGCTGTACGAGGTCGTCATGAAGAGCGGGGAGCTGGTCTACACGGACGAGAAGGCGAGCTTCTTCCTCGACGGGCGGCTGATCGATACCAAGACGCGCAAGGATGTCACCGCGGCGCGCATGGCGCAGCTGTCGTCGATCGACTTCGCCGCGCTGCCGCTCGATCAGGCGATCAAGCAGGTGCGCGGTAACGGTTCGCGCGTGGTCGTGACCTTCGAGGATCCGAACTGCACGTACTGCAAGCGGCTCGGCAAGGAACTCGCGCAGATGAAGGACGTGACGCTGTACACCTTCCTGTTCCCGATCCTGAGTCCCGACTCGACGGAGAAGTCGCGCAACATCTGGTGCGCGAAGGACCGCGCGAAGGCCTGGAACGACTGGATCCTCGAGGCGAAGACGCCGGCCGCCGCGAAGTGCGACAGCGCCGTGGTCGATCGCAATGTGGCCTTGGGCCAGAAGCTGCGCATCAACGGCACGCCGACGATCTTCCTCGCCGACGGGCGCCGGCTGGGTGGCTATGTGCCGGCGGCGGAGCTCGAACAGCAGCTGGTGAGCGTCGCGAAGTAAGACGAGAGCACGACGGCGCCCGCGGGCGCCGTTCTCACATCCCGGCGGTGCCCGCTCCGAGCGGGCTCGCATCGTTCGGCAGAAGGACCCACAGCTGGCCCTGCTGGCGCATGCGGCCGGCCTGCACGCCGGCGTCGGCGCCCAGGCCCCAGAAGAAGTCCGCCCTGACCGCGCCCTTGATGGCGCCGCCGGTATCCTGGGCAAGCATCAGCCGACGCAAGGGGCGCTCGCTGTTCGGCGCGGTGGTGGCGAGGAATACGGGCGCGCCGAGCGGGATGGTGCGCGGATCGACGGCCAGGCTGCGGCCCGCGGTGAGCGGCACGCCGAGCGCGCCGGTCGGGCCGCCGTTCGAGGGCGGCATTTCCTTGAAGAACACGTAGCTCGGGTTGCTGTGCAGCAGCTCCGAGAGACGGTGGGGGTTGTTGCGCGCCCAGTTCTTGATGCCGTCCATCGAGGCCTTCTCGAGCGGGAGTTCCCCCTGGTTCACGAGCCAGCGGCCGATCGACTGATAGGGGTGACCGTTCTGGTCTGCGTAGCCGATGCGGGCCTGGCTGCCGTCGGGCAACTCCACGCGGCCGGAGCCCTGAACCTGCAGGAAAAAGAGGTCGATGGGGTCGGCCGCCCACATCAGGGTCGGCGCGGGGGTGCGCTCCTGCATGCCGTCGAGTTCCGCGCGCGACCAGTAGGGAACGACCTTGTTGCCGACCAGGCGGCCGCGCAGGCGCAAGCCGCGCAGGTCGGGGTAGAGGTCGCCGAAGTCGATCGTGAGCATGTCGGCGGGCACGCCATGGACCGGCCAGCGGTAGCGCTCGGAGCGCGCACGGCTGCCCTTGATGATGGGCTCGTAGTATCCGGTGATCAGGCCTTCGCTGGTGCCGTCGGGGTTGCGCACGGCCCATGGGGTGAGGCGCGTTTCGAGGAACTGGCGGACGGTGCCCGCGCCCGGCGCGTCGCCGAGGCGTTGCGCGTCCTCGCACACGCGCTGCCAGCGTGCCTGCTTGACGAGCGCCTTGCAGGATTGGCGCAGGGCCGGCCAGGCTTGCGCGAGGTCGTCGCTGCGCCAGTCGGGCAGTTCGTCCCAGCTCGTGCGCTGCAACTGTCTCTTATCCACATCTCCGAGA
>NZ_WTVK01000132.1 GCF_012910805.1 Aromatoleum evansii | reverse complement strand
TATAAGAGACAGGGGGTGGAGGTGGATCACGGCGGGCTCAGAAGCTCAGTTTCGCGGAGAGGCGCAGTGTACGCGGCATTCCGACCGCGAGCAGCGGGCTGTTGGAGTTCACGCGGCTGTCGCCGGCCGCGGCCCAGTAGCGCTCGTCGGTGACGTTCTCCAGATTCGCGACGAGGTCGAGTTGGCGGCCGGAAAGCTTCGTGCGGTAGCGCGCACCGAGGTCGTAGCGGGTGAAGGCGTCGACCTGGGCCTGGTTGAGCGGATTCACCTCGCGTTCGCCGGTGTAGTAGGCGCCCGCGGAGAGCGCGAGGCCCGGCAGCGCGGCGAGGCTGTGCTCGACGAAGAGGCTGGCGGTGACGCGTGGCGTGTTGGCCGGGCGCTTGCCGACCAGGCGCGAGTCGTTCTCGGCGTCGGTGAACTCGGCGTCGAGCCACTGCGCGGAGGCGAACAGGCTCCAGCGGGGGGCAATGCGTCCGCCGGCGGAAAGCTCGATGCCGCGGTAGCGGCCTTCGCCGAGGCGCTCGTACATGTCGTCCGCCGTGCTGGTTGTGCCCTGCGAGTTGACGCCGTTCATCGGACGCTCGATCTGGAACAGCGCCGCGTTGGTCTGCAGGCCCTGCCATTCGCTCTTGATCCCGCCTTCCCACTGGCGGCTGACGATGGGCTTCAGCGAGTCGCCCTCGTTGATGGTGCGCGCGGGCGCGATTCCGCCATCCTCGAGGCCTTCGAGGTAGCCGGCGTACAGGTTGGTCGCGGGCGTGAGCTTGTACACCGCAGCGATGGTCGGCGTGACGCGGCGCTTGGTGTAATCGAGCGCGGAATTGTTCGCGTGCTCGAACTCGAATTCGCTGCCGCGCGCACCCGCCATCAGCAGCCAGTTTCCGAGGGCCATGCGGTCGAACGCGTACCAGCCCTGGTCGTAGGTGCGCGAGTGGAGGGCTCGGTCGGGATAGACGACGGCCGTCTCCGGGATGTCGCGCGGATCGTAAAGGTTCTGCGCGACGCTGATCTGGCGCGTGGCGCCCGCGGTCTGGCTGAGCACGTTGCGGGCATAGCCGAAGGTGAGGTCGTGCGTGACGGCACCGGTCTCGACGCGGCCGGCGAACTCCGTGCGCTGGCTGCGGTTGATGTATTCCTGCCCCTTGGTGCGCGAGATCTGCAGCGTGCCTTCGCCGGTGGCGATGTTGTAGTTCTGCATCTGCGAGAAGTTGCGGTCGCGCTCGAGCCAGGAGCGGCCCATCTCGACGGTCCAGATCCAGTTGTCGTTGAGCGCGAAATCGCTGCGCAGCTGCACGTTCTGTTCCTTCGCATCGTAGTTCGCCCAGTCGGGGGCGATGAGCTTGCGCGGATTGGGGATCCTGGGCAGCGGAATCTCGCCGTTCACGGCGCGCAGCGCGAGGATGCTCGACTGCTCGACGACGTCCTTGGCGATGTCCTCGACGTCGAGCTTCAGCAGCCAGCGGTCGGTGACCTGCCAGTCGAAGGCGCCAGCGTAGAGATGGCGGTCGCCTCCGGCGTCGCGTACGGGGCTTTCGAGCTGGCCGCCGACGATGTTGATGCGTGCGCCGAATTCGCCGTTGGCGCCGAAACGGCGACCCACGTCGAGGCCGGCGACGGCGCTGCCGTTGTCGTCGGTGGAGAAGTGCACCGCGGTGACGGGCGTGCTGCCGGCGCGCTTGGTGACGAGGTTGATGATCCCGGACGGCGGCACGAAGCCGTAGTACAGGCCGCCGACGCCCTTCAGGACCTCGACGCGTTCCTTGTTCTCGAGCGGCAGGTCGATCAGGTTCACGATCGGCAGGCCGCCGTTGAGGCGGTAGTTGGAGCGGTTCTCGACCAGCAGGCCGCGGATCGAGAGGTTGTCGTAGGCGGTCGCGCCGAGCTGGGCGCGGGCGACGCCGGCGGTGTTCTTCATCGCCTCGTACAGGCTGTTGGCCTGCTGTGCGTCGAGGAGGTCGCGGTCGACAACGTTGATCGTCATCGGCACGTCCTTCGCGGGCGTGTCGCGGAAGGTGCCGACGCCGACGCTGCCGGCGCGCCAGCTCGATTCGGTGGCGAAGACTTCGACGGCGTCGAGCGTTTTCTCCTGGGCGTGGGCGCTGCCATAGGCGGCGAGTAGGGCGGCGGGGATCAGGCGGGCGAGAGTCTTGATGCGCATGGCTGGCTTGGTCCGGGTGAAGGTGGGCGGGATTACGGATCGGTGGTCGGGCGAGCCTTGCGACGGTCTCGCGACAGGCTCGGCCGGAACGGGTGTGGAGGTGCTAAATGCGGGCGTGCTGCTCTCCCGGTCGTCGCGGGACGACCGGGGTAGGCGGGTGGATCAGAAGCGGAAGGTCGCGGTCGCCTGCAGCGTGCGCGGCGCGCCGGGCTGGTTCAGGCCGTTGACGCTGCCGTGGGCGGTCGCCCAGTACTCACGGTCGAAGGCGTTCTTGAGGTTGAACGCGAGGTCGTAGGCCTTGCTGCGATAGAGGAGCGCGGCGTCGAAGACCGCGAAACCGGGCAGGCGTACTAGGTTGTCGGGCGAGGCGTACTGCGAGGCCTGCGCATGCACGCCGCCGCCGAGGCTCCAGCCGCGGCCGAGTTCTCGCACGACCCAGATCGAGCCGCTGTGGCGCGGCGTGATCGCGGCGTCCTTGCCCTCGAAGGAGACAGTGACGCGGCGGGTGCCGAAGTTGGCGCCACCTGTGGCGGTCGACTTCACGATCTCGGTGTCGAGGTAGGCGTAGCCCGCGTGGACCTGCCAGCCTGCGGCGGGGCGGCCGGAAAGCGACAGCTCGAAGCCCTCGGTGCGCTGCTCGCCGGCGTTGATCGTCTGGCGCGTGGCCGGGTCGGTGATCTTCATGTCCTCGCGTACGAGGCGGAAGATCGAGGCGCCGGCGGACAGCGCGCCGCCGAGGAAGTCCCACTTCGCGCCGATCTCGTGGTTGGTCGTGATCTCGGGATCGGCATCCACGTTCGACGCCGAGAGCTGGAACTGCTCGGCAGAGGGCTGGAAGGAGCGCGACACCGAGACGTAGTAGGCCTGCGTCGCGTCGGGCTGCCACACGAGGCCGGCGCGCGGACTCCATTCGCGGTCGGTGCGCTCGAAGTCGGGCTTGCCCGGTTCGGTGGTCTTCTGCTTGTACTCGTCGTGGCGCACGCCGACAAGCGCCTTCCACTGTTCGCCGAGCGCGATCTGGTCCTGCACGTAGAAGGCGGTGCTGTCCTGCGTCGTGACGTTGTCGATGGTGCGCGAGTTGGGCGCGCGCGTCGTGTAGATACTGTTATCCGGGTCAAGCGCCATGTATAGCGGGATCGAAAGCCTTTCCCGATTTGAGCACGCCGAAGGCGACATGAACGAGCTTTCGCATCATGGCACCGATGATGAGCATGGGCGGTTT
>NZ_WTVK01000131.1 GCF_012910805.1 Aromatoleum evansii | reverse complement strand
CGCCGGCACGGGGCGCGGCGGCAGGGGCGGTGGTCATTGCGTGTTGTCTCCGTCTTTTGGCCGTCCCCAAGCGGGTGCGGCAGATGGCGGTCTCTGTGGCCGCTCTCGAGTCTTGCTCCCGCAGGCGCAGGTCCTGACGGTGCCCGATCAAGCTACAGATATCACACCGACTTGTCAAACACTTGTTCAAGTAGTCTAATCAGCACTGGGGATTACGCAAAGCCGCCGCCCGCACTATGCGCTCCGCCGCGCGACATGCAACCCGACTCCCTGCACGCTATGATTTCGACCGACAACCGCTTCCAGCCACGCCCCGATGACGTCCGCTTCAGCCGCCGCCCACGATGATTCGACTCTTTCCTCGACCGAGGCGGAGATCCTGCGGCTGTCGCGCGTTGAACCCGAACTCGGGCAGGCCGCCGTCGCGGAACGCCTGCGCCGCACCGGCCTGACGATCTCCGCGTCCGGCGTGCGCTACATCTGGCAGAAGCACGGCCTGGAAACCACTGCCAAGCGCCTGCAGGCGCTCGTCGACACCACCCCCGCAGGCCTCGCCGCGCTCACCGACAGCCAGCGCGAGCTCCTCGAACGCGGCACGCTCAGCGCGCAGCTCGCCAGCTCCGCCGGCGACGGTTCGGGCGACAAGGACGAGCCGCTCGATCGCCGCCAGATCATCCTCAACGCCGCGGCCGAACTCTTCTCCGATCAGGGCTACGACCGCAGCTCGATCCGCGACATCGCGCGCAAGGTCGGCCTGCTGCCCGGCTCGGTCTACCACCACTTCGCGTCCAAGGACGAGCTCTACCTTGCCGTGCACCGCGAAGGCTTCCAGCGCGTGATGAGCACGATCACAAGGGAGATCGCAGCGCTTTCCGATCCCTGGGATCGCCTGCGCCGCGCCTGCGAGGTGCACGTCGCGCAGATGATCGAAGGCCCGGCGGTCGAACGCATCACCGGGCACAACCTCGCGCTCGTCGGCAACCAGGAGCTCCTCGCCAAGATCCAGCCCGCGCGCGAAGCCTACGAGCAACTGTTCCGCGACCTGGTCAACGCCCTGCCCGTCGCCGCCGGCACCGACCGCTCGCTGCTGCGACTGTTCCTGCTCGGCGGCATGAACTGGGTGTACCTGTGGTACCGCGAAGGCCGCCGCACCCCGCAGCAGATCGCCGATGAGATGGTCGAGATGGTCCGCCGCGGCGTCGAGCCGTCCTGAACGTCAACTCGCGGGGCAGAAACCCCGTTTCCTTGCCTTTCCGCCGCGATCCTCCATAAATGAAATGGATGATCGGAGACGGCCATGTTCAAGGACAGGGAAGACGCCGCGCGCCAACTCGCGGCCAGGCTCAAGGGGCGTCCGCTGAAGGATCCGCTCGTGCTGGCGATTCCGCGCGGTGGCGTCGTCACCGGCGCCGTGCTCGCGCGCGAACTCGGCGCGGAGCTGGACGTGGTGCTCGCCCGCAAGCTGCGCGCCCGCTACGACCCCGAACTCGCGGTGGGCGCGATCGGCGAGGACGGCGAGGAGTACCTCGCCGACTATGCGCGCTCGGTCGTCGGAGTCGATGACGATTACCTCGAGCGCGAACGCGCACACCAGATCGCCGAGATCGACCGCCGCAAGGAACGCTTCCGCGCCGTGCGCCCCGCAGCGGAAATCGCAGGCCGCTCGGTCATCGTCACCGACGACGGCGTGGCGACCGGCGCGACCATGCTCGCGGCCCTGCACGTGATCCGCGCGAAGCAACCGCACGAGCTGATCGTCGCCGTCCCGGTGGCCCCGCCCGACACGCTGGACACCCTCGCCCGCCACTGCGACGACGTCGAATGCGTGCTCAAGCCGACGTGGCTGGGCGGGATCAGCGGCTTCTACGGCGACTTCACGCAGGTCGAGGACGAGGAGGCCCTGCGCCTGCTACGCGATTACCACCGCCCTGCGCCCCACCCGTAGCCGCATCCGCCGATCGCGTCGCCGCTACCGGGGCGCCCGACGCCGCAGCCACGCCTTGCGGCCCTCCTCCAGCGCCACCATCGCGAGCGCCAGCGGCAGCATCCATAGCCAGGTCCCTGCATCCAGCGGCGCGGTGCCGAAGATGGCGTTGCCGACGGGCAGGTAGACGATCGCCGCGATCAGCACCAGCTCGAACCCCAACCCCCACAGCAGCAGCCGATTCGCCCCCAGCCCCGGGGGCCAAGCCGCCCGCCGCGCATCGCGGCACAGGAACAGGTTCGCGACCTGCATCACGACGATCGTCGCGAGGCAGGCCGTCGTCGCCTCCAGATACAGGGGATCCAGCCGTCCCAGCCCCTCGCCGCGCACCCAGCCGCCCGCCGTAAGCACGCCGAAGAACACGGCGAGCGACGCCGCCGACTCCAGCACGCCGAGGAACAGGTAGGCCCGCGCAATCAACGCTCCGTCCACCAGACGCGCACTGCGCGGGCGCGGCGGGCGCTGCATCAGCCCCGGCGACGGCGGTTCGGCGCCGAGCGCGAGCGCCGGCAGCATGTCGGTGCCGAGGTCGACCGCCAGGATCTGGATCACCGTCAGCGGCAGGGGCACGCGCAGCAACACGAACACCAGGCACGGGACCAGTTCGGGAATGTTGGACGTCAGGATGTAAGTAAGGAACTTGCGCAGGTTATCAAACACCGCACGCCCTTCCTCGATCGCGCTGACGATGGTCGCGAAGTGGTCGTCCAGCAGCACCATGTCCGCCGCCTCCTTCGCCACATCGGTGCCGCCGCGCCCCATTGCGATGCCGATGTCCGCCGCCCGCAGCGCCGGCGCATCATTCACGCCGTCGCCCGTCACCGCGACCACGTCTCCGCGCCGTTGCAGGGCCTGCACGACGCGCAGCTTGTGCTCCGCCGTGACACGCGCGCAGATCACCTCGGGACTGTCGAGCGCCAGCGCGAGCTGCGCCGCATTCATGCGCGCGACGTCCTCGCCGCGCAAAACCCGTGGCGCCTCTCCGGTGAGACCGATCTCGCGCCCGATCGCGACGGCCGTTGCGGGGTAATCCCCGGTCACCATGATCACGCGGATGCCCGCCTCGCGGCAGCGGGCCACCGCCTCGCGCACGTCCGGCCGCGGCGGATCCTCGATGCCGGCGAGGCCTTCAAGGATCAGGTCCCGCTCGGCCTCGTCTTTGGCCCTATCGTCGGCGACCGTCTCACCGATATCGAGCCGGCGCCGCGCCAGCGCGATCACCCGCAGGCCGCGTCGCGCCATCGCATCGAGCGCGCTGCGCACGGCGTCCGCGTCCACCGCAACGGTCCCGCCATCGGATGCGCGCTGCAGCACGCAGCGCGGCACGACGACCTCCGGCGCCCCCTTGCACAGCAACCAGACCTCGCCATCACCCTCCACGGCCACCGACATGCGGTTGCGCCCCGTCTCGAACGGCAGTTCGCCCACCCGCCTGCCCGACTCCCGCACACCCCATGCCGTGTCTCTTATACCCATC
>NZ_WTVK01000130.1 GCF_012910805.1 Aromatoleum evansii | reverse complement strand
ATGCACACCCCCACCCCCTCCCGCACGCCCGACACGTCCCGCGGCACGCTCCGCCGCCGCATCCTTCGCTGGCTCGGCGGCCTCCCCTTCCTGCCGCTCGGGCTGGCGACCACCGCGCTCCCGGCAGGTACCGCCACCCTGCGTCCCACGCCCGAGGACGACATCGGCCCCTTCTACCCGCTCGACTGGAACGGCGATATCGACGCCGACCTGACGAAGCTCGCGGGCGCAACGGGGAGCGCCGTTGAAGGCACGCCGCTGCGCCTCAGCGGCGCCGTGCGCGACACTGCCGGGAGACCGGTCGCCGACGCCGCCGTCGAGATCTGGCAGGCCGACGCGCGCGGCCGCTACCGCCACCCCGGCGTCGATCCGCGCACACGCGATCCCGCCTTCCAGGGCTTCGGCCGCACGCTGACGGACGCCCAGGGCCGCTACAGCTTCCTCACGATCCTGCCGGGCAACTACGGCACGCGCCCGCCGCACATCCACTTCCGCGTCGCGCAGCCGGGGCGTACCGAGTTCATCACACAGATGTACTTCCGCGGCAACAACCGCGAGGGCAACGGCTACGCCCCGCCCGAGCGCGAATTCCTGACGGTCGCGCTCACGGCCGACAAGACCGGCGCGCCGCAATCGGCCACCTTCGACATCGTCCTCGCCGCCCGCTGAGCGCGTCCCCGGCGCACTCCACGCCGGCTGTCGCAAAGACGACAGCGACGTCGACTTTGTCAGGATTGCCCCCCGCGCCCCACCGTCACGCCCGCTCGCCGGGCGCGCCCGCACAGCATCGCAAGCGGCTGAATCCGCGGCACTTTCCTTCCCACCCGGAGCCCATGGCACGCTCCATGCACTAGCGCCCTCGTAGCGGCGCCCGCCGCGACCGAGACACTGCGCAAGCCATGACTGCCACGACCGAAATCCTGTTGCTGCTGCTCTCGACCGCCCTCGTGAACAACGTGGTGCTGGTCAAGTTCCTCGGCCTGTGCCCCGTGATGGGCGTCTCCAAGAGCATGGACGCCGCCCTCGGCATGGGGCTCGCGACCACCTTCGTCATCACGTTGGCGTCGGCGCTGTGCTGGATGCTCGACCGCTGGCTGCTCGCCCCCTTCGAGCTCGGCTTCCTGCGCATCCTGTGCTTCATCCTCGTGATCGCCGCCGCGGTGCAGTTCGTCGAGATGGTCATCAAGAAGACCAGCCCCGCGCTGTACCAGAGCCTGGGCATCTACCTCCCGCTCATCACGACCAACTGCGCCGTGCTCGGACTCGCCCTGCTCAACGTGCAGCAGAGCCTCGGCTTCATGAAGAGCGTGCTGTACGGCTTCGGCTCGGCGCTCGGCTTCACGCTGGTCCTGCTGGTCTTCGCCGGCCTGCGCGAACGCCTCGCGCTCGCCCGCGTGCCCGCCGCGTTCGACGGCGCGCCGTCCGCATTCATCACCATCAGCCTGCTGAGCCTCGCCTTCATGGGCTTTTCCGGCCTGATCTCCTGAGGAGCGTCACCATGCTCGTTGCCGTCTCCAGTCTCACCGTCCTCGGCGCCGTTCTGGGCGTGCTGCTCGGTGTCGCGAGCCGCCGTTTCCACGTCGAAGGCAACCCCGTCGTCGCCGAAGTCGAGGCGCTGATGCCCGGTTCCAACTGCGGCCAGTGCGGCTTCCCCGGCTGTGCCGGCGCCGCGGCGGCCATCGCCGGCGGCGAGGCGCCCGCCACCTGCTGCCCGCCCGGCGGCAAGGCGCTCGCGCAAAGCATCGCCGCCAAGCTCGGACTCGACATCGACCTCTCGGCGGTCCCCGATACCGGCCCGCAGCTCGCCGTCGTCACCGAAGACATCTGCATCGGCTGCTGCCGCTGCATCAAGGTCTGCCCGACCGACGCGATCCTCGGCGGCGCCAAGCAGATCCACGCAGTGCTGCACGAGGCCTGCACCGGCTGCGGCAACTGCGTCGAACGCTGCCCGACCGAAGCCATCGGCCTGAAGCCGGTCCCGCTCACGCTGCAGCACTGGGTGTGGCCCAACCCGGCCCGCGCCTGAACCCGGAACGCACATCATGGGATTCTTCGACAAGATCTTCCGCCACCTCGCCCGCAGCGAACCCTGGGGCGTGCATCCGGACGAGCGCAAGCGCCCGGCCTCGGAAGCGCCGATCCGCAGCCTGCCGCTCCCGCCGCTGCTGTACCTGCCGCTGTCGCAGCACGTCGGCGCCGCGGCCGAGCCTATCGTGCGGATCGGCCAGAAAGTCCTCAAGGGCGAATGCGTCGCGACCGCCAAGGGCAACATCTCCGCGCCGGTGCACGCGCCGACCTCCGGCGAAATCGTCGCGATCGGGCCGATCACCGCGCCGCACCCCTCGGGCCTCGAGATGATGGCGATCACGCTGCGCAGCGACAAGGAAGACCGCTGGGCGCCGCTTGAAGGCCTCGCCGATCCGCTCGCCCGCGCGCCCGAGGAACTCGCGCGCCGCGTCGCCGAAGCCGGCATCGTCGGCCTGGGCGGCGCGACCTTCCCCGCCTCGGTGAAGCTCGGCCTCGGCCACCGCTCGCGCATCCGCACGCTGATCCTCAACGGCAGCGAGTGCGAACCCTACCTGTCGTGCGACGACCGCCTGATGCGCGAACGCGCCGGGGGCGTCATCCGCGGCGCGGTGCTGATGCGCCACGCCACCGGCGCGCGCGAAGTGCGCATCGGCATCGAGGACAACAAACCGGAGGCGATCGCCGCGATGCGCGCCGCCGCAGGAGGCCGCGCCGACGTGCAGGTGTGCGTCGTCCCCGCGCGCTACCCGATGGGCTCCGATCGCCAGCTGATCATCGAACTCACCGGCATCGAGGTGCCCGCCGAGTCGCGCGCTGCCGACGTCGGCGTGCTCGTGCACAACGTCGGCACGGCCTTCGCGATCCACCAGGCGATCGACCTCGGGCGCCCGCTGGTGAGCCGCCTGATGACGCTCAACGGCGAAGCCCTCGCCCAGCCGGGCAACTACGAGGTTCCGATCGGGACCCTCGTCGAGGATCTCCTCGCCTTCGCCGGCGGGGTGCGCGGCGAACCCGCGCGCCTCGTCATGGGCGGCCCGATGATGGGCCTCGTCCTTCCCTCCGCCAAGGTGCCCGTCGTCAAGGGCTGCAGCGGCATCCTCGCGCTGTCCGCCGCCGAAGTCGCGCGCGACGAGCCCGGCCCCTGCATCCGCTGCGGCAGCTGCACCCAGGCCTGCCCGGTCGGCCTGCTGCCGCTGGAAATGAACGCCCGCATCGCCAACGCCGCGCTCGAAGCCGCCGTCGCCCTCGGCCTGCACGACTGCATCGGCTGCGGCTGCTGCGCCTACGTGTGCCCCTCGCGCATCCCGCTGGTACAGGCCTTCAACCATGCGAAGGGCGAACTCGCCACGCACGAGCGCGACAAGAAGCGCACGGACGCGACGCGCCGGATGGCCGAAGCGCGCAGCGAGCGCCTCGAACGCGAAGCGCGCGAGAAGGCCGAGGCCGCCGCCCGCCGCGCCGCCGAGCGCAAAGCACAGAAGGCCCGCGAAGCCGCCGAGAGCGCGGCATCCAAATCCGAAGGAGCCCCGGCATGAGCCCCACCCCCACCTGTCTCTTAT
>NZ_WTVK01000012.1 GCF_012910805.1 Aromatoleum evansii | reverse complement strand
CTCGATGCACTTCGCATCAAGAAACCGACTACGCCGGAGCAGCTGACGCTCTTGTAGTGGCATTTTTGAACGTCGACTTCTGATAAATCAGATAGTTACGCGATTAGCTGTCGAACTCCGGTGGCCAAGGCTGCCGACGTCATTCACTACCATTTCCCTTGGCCGTTCGCCGATGTAATGCATTTGTCGCAAGGGCGTGCGACGCCGTCGGTGCTCACCTACCACTCCGACGTCGTTCGCCAGAGATTTCTCGGTGCCCTTTATCGCCCGCTGATGATGCGGATGCTGAGGTCGATGAGCGCGGTGGTGGCAACCTCGCCAGCCTATGCCCGGACGAGTGAAACGCTTTCGGCACCAGACGTTCAGAAATTGGTCAGGGTCATTCCGCTCGGCATCGATCAACAGTCCTATCCAAGTGATGGCGACGAGCGCGTCTTGCACAGGCTGAACATCGCCCGGGACGAACCGTACTTTCTGTTCATTGGCGTGTTGCGCTATTACAAGGGCCTGCACTTTCTGCTTGAAGCCGCTTTGCGAGTGGGCGCGAAAGTCGTGATTGCGGGCTCCGGCCCCGAGGATGAGGCGCTTCGTGTGCTGATGAAGGCCCTCGGTGTACGCAACGTGGTTCTCGCGGGCCAGGTCTCAGTTGAGGAGAAGGTGGCGTTGCTGCGTCAAAGCCGTGCCTTGGTACTTTCATCGCACCTGCGTTCGGAGGCGTTCGGCATGGTGTTGGTCGAAGCTGCAATGTTGGGAGTGCCGATGATTTCGTGCGAGATCGGCACCGGCACTACGTTCGTCAATGCCAATGGCGAAACCGGGCTTGTCGTCGAGCCAGCGAAGCCTGCCGCTCTAGCGGATGCCATGAACCGATTGCTTGCGGATGAGGCGCTGGTGGTACGCATGGGGCTGGCGGCAAGGGAGCGCTACGAGCGCCTATTCTCCGGTGATGCGCTGGGGCGCGAATACGCTGCGCTGTACCGAGAGGTTGCTGGATGTTGAATTTGATGGTGAAATAATTCAGTAAGCATCCAACGTTCCATGCGCGCCTAGGCAGAGCCCACTTCTGCAGACTAGGACGTGTTGTGTTGGAAAACGAAGCATAGTGATTACAATGTTCGGGTAAGCCTGTAAGCCTGTAAGCCTGCAAAAGGTACGCTCATGAAGACCATGACGCCCGCGAAGCGAAAACCCACTTCGGGGAATTGCTCGACACCATGTGTCGCGAGCCCGTGTTGGTCACAAAGAACAACCGGCCTGTGGGTTTCATGATCTCGATTGAAGACGCAGCGGATACACTCATCCCGGAAATGTTCATGCAAAAGGAACCCGGTTACGAGGAGTGCTTACAGGCCAAGGTTGGGCGCGCGCTCGAAGCGTTCAAGGAAGGTACGCCAAAGGTCGCGCCGCATGATGCAGTGACGTCCCGTGTGTGGGAGCGCGTTAAGCGCAAGGTGAAGTCCACCCCTGCGTGACGGCGACGCATGTTCAAAGTCGAATGTGTCGATGAGGCATAGCGCGACCTCGAAGACGTTCTGCTCTACTACCTGGAAAAGGTTGGCCACGGGGTCGCCGAATCTGTGTATTCCAGAATCGGGGAGCAGGTTGGCTCCCTCGAGACGTTTCCTGAGCGCGCCCGACCGGGCCGTGTTCCCGGTACCCGCGATTAGTTGTCAGCCGCCTTCCGTACATCGCTATCGTTCATGTGGGAGATGGCGCTGTGATGGTATTGAACCTTATTCATGCCGCGCGGAAGTATCCGCCCGATTATTCGGGTACTTGAAGCACGGAGCAATACATGACGGCGCACACACTGGTGACCGGCGGGAGCGGCTTCGTCGGCTCTGCAGTGCTTGCGCGATTGCGTCACTCCCAGTTGCCGGCGCTGGGCGTGGTGCGCCGCGCGGTGCCTGTCGGCGACTGCGTGCGTGGCCCTGCCCTCGAGGGCGTTGGTGACTGGTCGCAGTTGCTGCAGGGCTGTGCTGTCGTCGTGCACACCGCAGCGCGCGTCCACGTGATGCGCGACTCGGCGTCCGACCCTCTGAACGCATATCGTGCCGCGAACGTCGAGGGAACCGTGAATCTCGCCCGGCAGGCCGCAGCTGCGGGTGTGCGGCGCTTCGTGTTCATCAGTTCGATCAAGGTCAATGGTGAGGAGACAGCACCGGGGCGGCCCTTTACCTCCGATGACAGGCCCTCGCCGCTGGACCCTTACGGCATGTCGAAGGCCGAGGCTGAGTCTGGGCTGAAGGCCCTTGCAGCCGCAACAGGTATGGAGGTCGTCATCATCCGCCCGCCGCTGGTTTACGGGCCGGGGGTGAAGGCAAACTTCCTGAACATGATGCGCTGGCTGCGATTGGGTGTGCCCTTGCCGCTGGGCGCGGTCGAGCACAATCGCCGCTCGTTCGTAGCGCTCGACAATCTTGTGGATCTGATTGTGACCTGTATTGATCATCCCGCTGCGGCGAACCGGACATTTCTGGTGTCCGACGATATGGATCTTTCGACGAGTGAGCTGCTGCGCCGACTGGCTGCGGCGATCGGCGTGTCTGCACGCTTGTTTCCCGTTCCGGTGTGGGCTCTGCATGCTGGGGCGAAGATGACCGGCAGGAACGCGCTCTTCCAGAGGCTGTGCGGAAATCTTCAGGTGGATATCGCGACCACGCGCGAGGCGTTGGACTGGTGTCCGCCGATTGGTGTGGATGAGGGTTTGCGGCGGGCAGCGGAGGGGTTTCGGGCGTGATCGGTCTTGCGTGGCTGATCGCCGTCGTTGTCGTATCGGCGGGGCTGATGACCTGGGGCTTGCGGCGCTATGCGCTGGCGCGGAGCCTGATGGACATACCCAACGCCCGTAGCTCCCATTCGGTTCCCACTCCGCGCGGCGGCGGCGTCGCGATCGTGCTGAGCTTTCTCTGTGCGGTGTTCGCCTTGACGATCACGGCGCGCGCGGAGCCGGGGGGCTCATGGGCGATTCTCGGGGCCGGTGCCCTGGTCGCCGTGGTCGGGTTCGTGGACGACCATCGTCACCTGGCGGCGCGTTGGCGTCTCCTCGCCCATTTTGTTGCAGCCGCCTGGGTGCTCGCGTGGCTCGGCGGCGCTCCGCCGCTGGACTGGTTCGGCGCCTCAGTGGAGTTGGGGTGGTTTGGAGCGACGATTGCGGCGGTCTATCTCGTCTGGCTGTTGAATTTGTACAACTTCATGGATGGTATCGACGGCATCGCCAGTGTCGAGGCGATCTCCGTCTGCGCAGGAGGGGCTGTTCTCTACGGGTTTGTCGGACGCGCAGACTTGATGGCCGAGCCCTTGCTGCTGGCGGCTGCGGTTGTAGGGTTCCTCGTCTGGAACTTCCCGCCAGCAAAGATCTTCATGGGCGATGCCGGCAGCGGTTTCCTGGGCATCGTGCTCGCCACCCTGTCGCTGCAGGCGGCCACGGTGTCACCGGCCCTGCTCTGGAGTTGGCTGATCCTGCTCGGCGTGTTCATCGTCGACGCGACGTGGACGCTGTTGCGACGCCTGATTCGGGGCGAGCGTGTGTATGAGGCGCACCGCAGCCATGCTTACCAACGCGCGAGCCGGCGGTGGGGGGGGCATCTGCCGGTGACCCTGAGCGTCGGCGCCATCAACATCTTCTGGCTGCTGCCGATTGCCTTGTGCGTCGGCGCAGGATTGCTTGATGGAGTCGTGGGGATTGGAATAGCATATGCTCCCTTGCTTGGCGCAGCGATCGCTCTGGGGGCAGGAAAACCGGACATCTCGAAGCACTGACGCCAAGCTTTGCCGTCGTTGCTCTTTTTGGGTACTTGTCTTGTTCCTGAATGTTGCATTGCGGAAAGTTGCGACGGATATCCGCTAGAATCGCAAACGGCATTGCTACGTACCTCAACTTCGTCAGGAGGAGCCGTTCAGAATGAAGCGCTTGAGCCGTTCCGCCCTCGTCCTCCTGTTTGACCTGCTTGCCGCATGTGCGGCGTGGGTGTCGACCTACTTTCTGCGCTTCAACTTCGAGTGGCCCGCGGAATACGGAGCGCAGATCGCATGGGGCTTGTTCGTCCTGCTGCCCGTTCATGCGGTCGCGTGCACTCGGGCCGGCCTGTATCGCGGCATCTGGGTGTTCGCGAGCTTGCCCGACCTGGCGCGCGTGTTGCGCGCGGTAGCGATTTCCTCCCTCGCCGTATGGGCGTTTGTGGCGCTGTATCGGGCGACGCCCGGGGTGCCGCGTTCGACCCTGATCCTCTATCCGATGCTGCTCGTCCTGATCATGGCGGGCGGGCGCGCGGCTTACCGCATGTGGAAGGAGCATCGGCTCTACGGAGGCCTGATCGCGAAGGGCAAGCCGGTGGTGGTGGTCGGTGCTGGGCGTGGCGGGGCGATGTTGCTGCGCGAACTTCAGCGCAGTCCGGATTGGCGGGTGATCGGGCTGGTCGACGACGATGCGGACAAGTGGGGGCGTGAGCTTCTCGGGCTGCCGGTGCTCGGGCCGGTCAATGCGTTGCCTGAAATCCTTGTGAGTGAACGCGTCGAGCATGTGATCCTGGCCATGCCGTCGGCAGCCACGAAGGTCCGGCGTGCGGCAACCGATCTTGCCGTGCGCGCCGGGGCGAAGGTCTTTACGGTCCCGGGTCTCGAAGACGTGATGGCTGGGCGCGTTGCGGTGTCCTCAATTCGTCGCGTCGATATCGAGGATCTGTTGGGGCGTGAGCCGGTGTGGATCGACACGCCGCACGTCGAGGCGATGCTCAGGGACAAGGTGGTGCTGGTCACCGGGGCCGGGGGGTCCATCGGTAGCGAGTTGTGCCGCCAGTTGGCGCGATTCGCGCCGCGTCGCGTGGTGCTGTATGAGCTGAACGAGTTCGCGCTATACAACGTCGAGCAGTGGTTCTCCAGTCACGCGCCGGGAATCGACGTTGTTCCCCTTGCCGGCGACGTCAAGGATGCAGCGCGTCTCGCCGAGGTGTTTGCTGCTTGGCGCCCCGAGGTCGTGTTCCACGCGGCCGCGTACAAGCACGTGCCGCTGATGGAAGTGGCCAACGCCTGGCAGGCGGTGCGGAACAACGTGCTGGGCACCTTGCGCGTCGGCGAGGCGGCGCAGCGTCACGGGGCGGAGCGCTTCATCCTCATCTCGACCGACAAGGCGGTTAACCCGACCAATGTCATGGGGGCGAGCAAGCGTCTGGCGGAACTCGTCTGTCAGGCATTGCACCAGCGCGCCCCCGGAACGCAGTTCGAGATGGTGCGCTTCGGCAATGTGTTGGGGAGCACCGGCAGCGTGATTCCGAAGTTCCAGGAGCAGATCGCCCGGGGCGGACCGATTACGGTCACCCATCCGGAGATCAATCGCTACTTCATGTCGATTCCGGAGGCGGCGCAATTGGTGCTGCAGGCCGCGGCGATGGGGCAGGGCGGCGAGATCTTCGTCATGGATATGGGCGACCCGGTGAAGATCGTCGATCTCGCGCGCAACATGATCCGGCTATCGGGTTACTCGGAAGAGGAGATCCGGATCGAATTCACGGGCTTGCGCCCCGGCGAGAAGCTGTACGAGGAGTTGTTGGCCGATAGCGAGGAAACGCGCGAGACCCCGCATCCGAAGCTGCGGATTGCGCGCTCCGTGCCGGCAGCGTCATCGTTCCTTGCCGAGCTGGCGGGATTGTTCGCGCAGAAGGACTGCCTCGGCGACGACGAGGTGCGCCGTGCCTTGCTGCGCTGGGTGCCGGAATATGTCCCGATGGGCGGGCGGCCTGCATTGCGCATCGTTGAGAGCGAGAGCAAGTTGGCGCGCGTCGGCGACCGGGCGTAATTACAACGTCTTGGTTCCTCCAGATAACGACGTTTCTTTTCTCGGCGAAAGTTTCTGAGGGAGCGGCTTCAGCCGCGACCACAGTCTTGTCAGCCGACCGCATGCCGATTCGCGGCTGAAGCCGCTCCCACGGGATAGAATGTCGCGATCTCATTCAGGTTGTGGCGTGTCCGTTCCGTGATGTCGGCGATGCGCCCGAATTCCGATGGCGATCTACGCGGTAGGTGACATCCAGGGCTGTTACTCGGTGCTTCAGCGCCTGCTGGAGCGGATTGCATTCGACCCGGCAGTCGATCGCCTGTGGGTGGTCGGCGACATGGTCAATCGCGGCCCCGAGTCGGTGCAGACGCTGCGCTTCCTGCGCGGACTGGGCGAGGCGGCGACGGTCGTGCTGGGCAATCACGATCTTTACCTGCTGATGGTCGGTGCGGGCCACAAGCGGCTCGATGACGACGACACCTTGTTCCAGGTGCTGGAGGCGCCGGATCGCGACGAACTGCTGGCATGGGTGGCGAGCCGTCCGCTGGTGCACGTCGAGGGCGAGTTCGCGATGGTGCATGCGGGAATGCTCCCCGGCTGGACGATTGCGCGGGCGCAGCAGCTCGCAGTCGAAGTGGGCGAGGTGCTGGCGGGGCCGGCGGCGAACGATTTGCTGCTGCACTTGGGTGGCAACGAGCCGGAGACTTGGTCGGACGAGCTCGTGGGCTGGGATCGCTACCGGGTGATCGTGAATGCGCTGACGCGGATGCGTTTCTGCGCAACCGACGGCCGCATGGCGCTGCAGGCGAAGGGGCCGCCGATGAAGGCTCCCACCGGGACGATGCCGTGGTTTCAGGTGCCGGGGCGGCGGAGCACTACGCACACCATCGTGTGCGGCCACTGGTCGGCATTGGGGTTCTACCGCATGCCTGGTCTCATCGCTCTCGATTCGGGCTGCGTGTGGGGCGGAAAACTCACTGCCGTGCGGCTCGAGGACGGTGCGGTGTTTCAAGTACAAGCCTAGGCTGCGGGTAATCGCAGCCCCCCCTCCCGGGGCGCGGGCATCAGCCGACTGTGGCCGGCTGCTCGTGCCCCGCGCCTGCGCCAGCCGCTTCCTGTTCGGGCTTCCTCTCGGCGATGCCGGTGGCCGCCATGATCGCCTCGCGCGCGCTTTTGGCGAGTTCGCGACGGTGGATGCCCCGGCTGTCGAGTGGCGCTCCCACGTACAGTCCGGCGACGAGTCCTTTCGTGGTGATAATGTTCGCGATGCACTGACCCAGCGTGAGATCGCCGTCGTAGGCGGCGGCGCGGGACGGAGAGCCGTCCGGGTGGTGATACGAGATCGCCATCGGCTGGATCGCATGGCCCGATTCGATCGCCGGCTGCAGCAGGGCAGCGTGGAAGTGCAGGACATGGCTGCCGTCGGTGGTCGTGCCTTCGGGAAAAAGCGCGACGTTGCGTCCTGCGTCGAGGAGGGCGCCGATCTCGGCGTTGATGATCTTCGCGTGACCGCGGCTGCCGCGTCGCAGGAACACGGTCTCGCTTTTTGCCGCGAGCCAGCCTATGAGCGGCCAGGCGCGTACCTCGGCTTTCGAGACGAAGGCGGACGGTGCGATCGCGTTGATGACGAAGATGTCGAGCCACGAGATGTGGTTGGCGACGAGCATGCAGCCCGGCTGCACCGCGGTACCCTTCGTTCGCAGCTCGACGCCGAGGATGGCGAGCAGGCGTTGCGACCAGCGCCGGCGCAGGTGACGGTGCGTCGATATCTCGGTCAGCGGATAGGCCGCCAGGACCGTCAGCAAGCCTTGGGCGATGTGCAGGGCGAGCCGCAGGTAGCGCCAGGACCGGACGAGCGGCCCGGCCGTCGGCCGGGCGGCGGGGGAGGGGGCTGCGGAATTCAGTCTTTGCGTCCCATGAAGTGTTTGGCGTAACGGCCGTCCACCTTGGTCATCGGCATCAGGATGGGCAGGTCGGCGGTGTTGAAGTCGGGATCCCATGCAGGTTCGCCGCAGATCCACGCGCCGGCGCGCAGGTATCCCTTGATCAGCGGCGGCGTATCGGCCGGCAGATCCGAGCGCAGGTGTTCGAGCGGCAGCGGACAGCGCGGGAACACGCGGTATTCGAGCGGCGAGGCGTGTTCTTCCTTGAGCTGATTGTACAGGCTTGCGGCGGTGTGTCCGCCGTCGGCCATTCTGATGGAGGCGCAGCCGATCAGGTAGTCGTAGCCATTCTCCTGCATGTAGCGGGCGAGGCCGCCCCACAGGAGGGCGATGACCGCGCCACTGCGGTAGTCGGCGTCGATGCACGAGCGGCCGATCTCGACGATGCGGCTGCGCAGGTGGTGCAGGCGGGTGAGGTCGAATTCGTTTTCCGAGTAGTAGCCGCCGACCTTGCGCGCGGCCGCAGGCGAGAGGATGCGATAGGTGCCGACGATGCGCCCGGCGGACTCGTCGCGCACGATCAGATGCTCGCAGTAGGGGTCGTAGATGTCGCGGTCGACGCCCGGCGTGCGGCTGGGCAGGCGGGCGCCCATCTCGTCGGCGAAGACGCGGTAGCGCAGTTTCTGCGCTTCGAGAATTTCAGTCTCGCAGGTGGCCAGCCCCACGTGCAGGCTGCGTCCGCGCCGTTCGGCGATCTGTGCTTGTTTCTGGAGCATGGAGGCAATTCCTCGTTCAGGCGTGTGTGGCGCATTGTCGAAATGCTGCGTTGCGGCGCCATGACGAGGGCGTTACGATGGGGTGACGAAGCTCTGTTCGGTATGTTTAGGGGGAGTTGATGGATAACTGTGTGTTCTGCCGCATCGTGAAGGGGGAGTTGCCTGCCTCCAGGGTGTTCGAAGACGAGGCCACGGTGGTGTTCATGGATCTGCAGTCGGTGAATCCGGGGCACATGCTGGTGGTGGTGAAGCCGCACCGCGCGAACATCTATGAGTTAGACGACGAACTGGCCGGCGCCGTGTTCCGCACTGCCGCCCGCATGGCCCGTGCGGTGAAGGAGGCCTTCGGCTGCGAGGGGGTGACGCTCTTCCAGGCCAACGAGAAGGCCGGCGCGCAGACGGTGTTCCATTTCCATATCCACGTGTTGCCGCGCTGGGAAGACGACGGCATGGCGCTGGCGTGGCCGGCGAAGAACCCTTCGCGCGAGGCGCTGGAAGAGATGGCGGCGAAGCTGCGCGCGGTGCTGTAGCGTCGGAGCGGTTGTGTGAGGGTGTTGGGGTGTGGAGGTGTGGGAGCGGCTTCAGCCGCGAATGGGCCGCTCAGCGAGCGATAACGCCGATTCGCGGCTGAAGCCGCTCCCACAGGAGACGACCGACGCTGCGCCGCGGATTATTTGTGCGGCACCCTATAATGGCGGGATTTTTCCGACCCGGGTTCCCGAATGTCCATTCTCGTCTGCGGTTCCATGGCTTACGACACGATCATGGTGTTTCATGATCGTTTCAAGCGCCACATCCTCCCCGAACAGATCCACATCCTGAATGTGTCCTTCCTCGTGCCCGACATGCGGCGCGAGTTCGGCGGGTGCGCCGGGAACATCGCATACAACCTGAAACTGCTGGGGGCCGATCCGCTGATCATGGCGACGGTGGGGGATGACGCGGAGCCGTATCGCCAGCGCCTGCAGCGCCTCGGGCTGCGCCAGGATCACGTCAGGCACGTGCCGGAGAGCTTCACCGCGCAGGCCTTCATCACCACCGATCTCGACGACAACCAGATCACGGCTTTCCACCCCGGTGCGATGAACCACTCGCACCTCAACCGGGTGCAGGACGCGAACGGGGTGAGGCTCGGCATCGTGTCGCCGGACGGCCGAGACGGCATGCTCAACCATGTCGCACAGTTCGCCGCTGCGGGCGTTCCGTTCGTGTTCGATCCCGGCCAGGGCATGCCGCTCTTTTCGGGCGAGGAGTTGCTCCACTGCCTGAACCAGGCCACCTATTGCACGGTCAATGATTACGAAGCGCGTCTGCTGTGCGAGCGGACCGGGCGTTCCCTGGAGCAGTTGGCGGAAAGCGTCGAGGCCTTGGTCGTGACGCTGGGGCCCGAGGGTTCGCGCATCTATGCGGAAGGGCGGTGCATCGAGATTCCCTGCGTGCCGCCCGACGAAGTGGTCGATCCGACCGGTTGTGGCGATGCCTATCGGGCGGGTCTGCTGTACGGAATTGCAGAAGCTTACGATTGGACGCGGACCGGGCGCTTGGCGTCGTTGATGGGATCGATCAAGATCGCCAGCCGGGGCGGACAGAATCACACGCCGGATCGCGCCGAGATCGGCGCGCGTTACGCGAAGGCATTTGGAGAGGCACTATGGTGATGGGTACGAGGCAGCGTGCCGTTGCGGCGGCATTTGCGATGGTTGTGTTGGGGCTCGGGTTGGGCGGTTGTGCCACCGGACTGGGTGGCGAGACGTATTCGCGCGGCGAGGCGCGTCGGGCGATGACGGTGCAGTACGGCGTGGTCGAATCGGTTCGCTACGTGAAACTCGAGGGAACCAAGACTCCCATCGGCGCGCTCGGCGGGGCGGCGATCGGCGGTATTGCGGGCAGCGGCATCGGGGAAGGGCGCGGTGCGGCGATCGCGACGGTGATCGGTGCGGTCGCCGGCGGCCTTGCGGGCTCCGCGATCGAGGAAGGTGCGACGCGCTCTCAGGGCGTCGAGGTCACCGTCCGGCTCGACAACAATCAGCTCATGGCGGTGGTCCAGGACGACAAGGGCGAGGATTTCCGTGCCGGTGATTCGGTCCGCATCGTGCGCGACGGATCGACCACGCGCGTGACGCGCTGAACGCCCCCCGGAGAATCAGCCGAGCAGGACCAGCCCCCACACGCAGGCAAGATTGACGAGCGCGAGAAGGACGGCGGCGCTGCCGATGTCCTTCGCCCGCTTGGCGAGCAGGTGGCGTTCGAGGGAGACCCGGTCGACGGTCGCTTCGATCGCGGAATTGATCAACTCCACGATCATCAGGAACAGTACGCTGCCAATGAGCAGGGCCTTGCCCGCGCCGCTGACCGGCATGAACAGCGCGAGCGGGATGAGGATCGCGGCGAGGATGCATTCCTGCCGGAAAGCATCTTCGTGCTTGAAGGCGGCGCGTAGTCCGTCGAGCGAGTAGCGCAGGGCGTTGAACAGTCGGGTGAGCCCGGTCTTGCCCTTAAAGGGGCTTTCATGATGCTCGCGGTGCGGCTGGGTCATGGGGGTGTCGCGTAAGGGTCAGGGGTAGAAGGCGTAGATCCGGTATCCGGTTGCGCCCAGTCCATCCGCCGCAAAGGGCAGGGTTACGGCAATGTCGCGTCCGGCAGCGAATCCCTGTGCGAGGTCGGCGCCCGGGAACCATTCCTGCGGCGCGAGTGCGCGCCTGACGAGAGGGCGGTCGCGCGCGTCGGTCAGCGTGAGTTCGAGGTGCGGCCAGGCCAGCGGATGGGGCGCGCGGTTGCGGATCGTCGCGTTCAGCACGAATCGGGCGGTCTTGCCCGGCTCGGACTGCAGGTCGGAGGATTCGACGCTGATCAGGCCGGCAATGCGCGGTAGTTCGACGGTGCAGCCCAGGGCGTCGCACGCCTTCACCAGCGCGGGTCGCAGGGATGGCCATTCCCGCGCGACATCGGTGCGGAACAGATACAGCAACTGTGCCGCGAGCATGCCGCTCAGCAGCCCGACGGCAAGGCCCGTGAGCGCCCGGCGGGCAGGCGGGGGAGCCGGCGCTGCGTAGTCGGCAAAATCGTCAGCGGAATCCGTCGTTGTGTCGGCGGGTGCAGGCGGGGATTCCTCGGCAGCGAAATCCTCTTTGGGGCGTGCTGGCGTCGGGGTTCCCGGTTCGATCCGGTCTGGTGACGCGAAACTGCCCAGCAGGGTGTCCGGAGGCGCTTCCGCGGCGGGATCCGTCTCCTCCCGAAGATCGGTATCGCGCCAGAACGGGTCTCTGTCATGGGGGGCGGGCGCGCGGGAGGCTTCCTCGGTCGGGTGTTCGGGTTCGGGCTGCGGCCTGTCAGGTTCGGTCGGAGCAGGCGTGCGTTCCTCGGGTTCCTGTCGCGGCTCGTTTGCATCGCGCTGCGCCGCACGCTGCGGGACGAGCGCGTCGGGCAGTTCGAAGTCGAGCTGGTCCGAGAGCGTGTCGGTCGCCTTGTCTTCCAGCACGAAGAAGCGATCGGAGCGGTCCGGTGCCGGTTCGGGCGACCTGGGAGAGGCAGGAGGGACGATCTCCTCGATCAGGTTGTCCAGCGCGTCGAACGGCACCAGGCAGCTGCCACAGCGCACCTGCCCGTGGTGTGCGCGCAGCTGCTCGCTCCGCACCCGGAATACCGTGTGGCAGGCCGGGCAGCGGGCGAGCATCAGGCGATGCCGGCCCCGGTGGCGGGCCGGGAGCCTTCCAGTCGCGCCCAGCCCTCGTGTGTCGCGCCGACGCGCAGTGCGATGAAGGGGGCGTAGGCGGCGATGACCTGATCGGTCTGGGTGTCGAGCACGCCCGACAGCGCGATGCGTCCGCCGGGCGCCACGCGTGTGGACAGCAGCGGCGCGAGCACGCACAGCGGGTTGGTCAGGATGTTGGCGACGACGACGTCGAACTGCGCATCGAGCGCGTCGCGCGAGTGTTGCAGGCGCATCGTCGCGTCATTGCGCTCGGCATTGTCGCGCGCGGCTTCGAGTGCCTTGTCGTCGATATCGACGCCCAGCACGTCGGCGGCGCCCAGCTTCGCCGCAGCGATGCCGAGGATGCCCGAGCCGCAGCCGTAATCGAGCACGCTGGCGCCGGGTGCGACCGCATCGCACAGCCATTCGAGGCACAGGCGCGTGGTCGGATGCGAACCGGTGCCGAAGGCCATGCCGGGGTCGAGCTCGATGTTGATCGCGTCCGGATCGGGTGCGGTATGCCAGGACGGCACGATCCACATCCGGTCGGTGATGCGGATCGGGTCGAACTGGCTTTGCGTCAGCTGCACCCAGTTCTGCTCCGCGACTTCTTCCAGGGTGAAGGGCGGTACCGCGTCGAAGCCCGCGTCGGCGGCTGCCTGTGCCAGGGCGACCGTGAGGTCGGCGTCGGCGCTGAACAGCGCGATCACGCGGCTGTGGTCCCACAGGCCCACCGGGTGATGGCCCGGCTCGCCGAACTGCGGCTTTTCCGCGTCGGTGCCGGCGTCGGCGTCCTCGATGCTGATGGACAGCGCGCCAGCCTCCATCAGCGCCTCGGACAGCGCCTCGGCCTTCTTCGCCTCGGCCTGCAGGGTCACGGAAATCCACATGCGCGGCGGCTCCGGCTCGTCAGCTCTTCTTCACTTCGTTGCGGTCGGCCAGCTTGTGCTCCAGGTAGTGGATGCTGGTGCCGCCTTCGATGAAGCGCGCGTCAAGCATCAGTTCCTGGTGCAGCGGCACGTTCGTCTTGATGCCCTCGACGACCATCTCCGACAGCGCGATGCGCATGCGGCGGATCGCCTGCTCGCGCGTGTCGCCGTAGGCGATCAGCTTGCCGATCATCGAGTCGTAGTGCGGCGGGATCGTGTAGCCGTTGTAGACGTGCGAGTCGACGCGGATGCCCGGGCCGCCCGGCGTGTGCCAGTTGGTGATCTTGCCGGGGCAGGGGGTGAACTTGAACGGATCCTCGGCATTGATCCGGCACTCGATGGAATGGCCGCGGAAGACGATGTCCTTCTGGCCGAACCACAGCTTCTCGTTGGCCGCGATGCGGATCTGGGCCTGCACGATGTCGATGCCGGTGATCAGCTCGGTGACGGGGTGTTCGACCTGCACGCGCGTGTTCATCTCGATGAAGTAGAACTCGCCGTTCTCGTACAGGAACTCGAAGGTGCCGGCGCCGCGGTAGCCGATCTTGCGGCAGGCTTCGGCGCAGCGCTCGCCGACCTTGGCGATGGCCTTGCGGTCGATGCCGGGGGCGGGGGCTTCCTCGATGACCTTCTGGTGGCGGCGCTGCATCGAGCAGTCGCGCTCGCCCAGGTACACGGCATTGCCGTGCTCGTCGGCGAGCACCTGGATCTCGACATGGCGCGGGTTCTCGAGGAACTTCTCCATGTACACGACGGGATTGCCGAACGCCGCCTGCGCCTCGGCACGGGTCGTCTGCACGGCATTGAGCAGGGCCGCCTCGGTGTGCACGACACGCATGCCGCGCCCGCCGCCGCCGCCTGCCGCCTTGATGATGACGGGGTAGCCGACGGCGCGTGCGATCTTGACGATCTCCTTCGGTTCTTCCGGCAGTGCGCCGTCGGAGCCGGGCACGCAGGGGACGCCGGCCGCTTTCATCGCGTCCTTGGCGCTGACCTTGTCGCCCATCAGGCGGATCGTTTCCGCGCGCGGGCCGATGAAGGCGAAACCGGATTGCTCCACCCGTTCGGCGAAGTCGGCGTTCTCCGACAGGAAGCCGTAGCCCGGGTGGATCGCCTCGGCGTCGGTGACTTCAGCTGCCGAGATGATGGCCGGGACGTTGAGGTAGCTCTGCGCCGAAGCGGCGGGGCCGATGCACACCGACTCGTCGGCGAGCTTCACGTACTTGGCCTCGGTGTCCGCGACCGAGTGTACGGCGACGGTGCGGATGCCGAGCTCGCGGCAGGCCCGCAGCACCCTCAGGGCTATTTCGCCGCGGTTCGCGATCAGGATTTTTTCGAACATGGCGTGCCGATCAGGCGATGACGAACAGCGGCTGGCCGTATTCGACCGGCTGGCCGTTCTCGACCAGGATCGCCTTGATGGTGCCGGCGAATTCCGACTCGATCTCGTTCATGAGCTTCATCGCCTCGATGATGCACAGGCGGTCGCCGACCGCGACGTTCTGGCCGACGTCCGCGAGCGGCTTCGCGCCCGGCGCGGTCGCGCGGTAGAAGGTGCCGACCATCGGCGACTTGACGACGTTGCCGTCGGGCAGCGCATCGGCGACCGGCGCGACGACCACATTGGTGGTCGGAGCCGCGGCCAGCGCCGCCATCGGTGCCGCCGGCATGTAGGCAGGCGCGGAGGGGGCGGCGATGTGCTTGGCGATGCGTACCTTTTCTTCGCCCTCGGTGACCTCCAGTTCGGAAATGCCCGATTCCTGGACGAGGTCGATCAGTTTCTTCAGCTTGCGCAGATCCATGCTGTTCTCCGGACAATGCGGCGCCCTGGGGCCGCCAGAGGGGTTTTGTGTTTAGTCTTTCCGCAGTTGCGTGAGGGCGAATTCGAGTGCGGCCATGTAGCCGTACGCGCCCAGTCCGCAGATCACGCCGATTGCGCGATCGGAAAAATAGGAGTGATGCCGGAACGGTTCCCGTGTGTGGATGTTCGACAGATGAACTTCCACGTAGGGAATCGCCACCGCGGCCAGTGCGTCGCGCAGGGCGACGCTGGTGTGCGTGTAGCCGGCCGGGTTGATGATGATGTAGTCCACCGCTTCCGCCGCCGCTGCCTGGATGCGGTCGATGAGCTGGCCTTCGTGGTTGCTCTGGAAGGACTCGACGACGACCCCGGCGGCGCGTGCGCGTGCATCCATCGCGGAATGGATGTCGGCCAGCGTGGTGCGGCCGTAGACATCAGGTTCGCGAGTGCCGAGGAGGTTCAGGTTGGGGCCGTGCAGAACCAGAACGCGGGTCTGCGGAGGCGGCGGAGCCTCGGTGGTTTTGCTGCGTTTTGAGCGCGTCATGACGGCAAGTTTGCCGCAGATCGCTGCACTTTGTCCAGTGAAAGCGCATCGCGCGGCTCACTGCGAAGCGAGGAGTGCGCGAATTTTGCCCTCAAGTTCCGCTTCGTTCAAGGTGCCCAGCTTCACGAAATCCAGTTCTCCCCGCCGGTCGAAGATCGCGGTGAATGGAAGCGCCTGGGACGTGTTTCCCAGCGCGCTCGTGATGGCCAGCGTCTGCAGCGGGGCGATCAGGAGTGGGTAGGGGACCTTGTGCTCCTCGGCGAATCTGCGCACGTTGTCGGGTTGGTCGATGCCGATGCCGACGAATTGTACCGGCGCCTCGGCAAAACGCCGGCTGACGGCTGCGAAGTCCGGGATCTCGCGCAGGCAGGGTGGGCACCAGGTCGCCCAGAAATTGACCACCAGCACCTTGTCGCGCCATTGCGACAGCGCCTGGGGCTGGCCGCTGCTGTCGGGCAGGTTCAGCGCGAGGATGGGGGCTCCGGCCTCCCGTGCGACCTGGGGCGTCGCCGGGGTCGAGGGGGATGAGGCGCGCTGGGCGAACTGGCCGGCGAGCCCTGCCGCTGCCGCGACGGCGAGGATCAGGGTGTTGCGGACGACTGGCTTCATGTTGCCGCCGGTTCAGCGCACCGGCTCGGGTTCGCTGCGGTCCTGCGCGAGCAGCGCTTCGACCGCCGGCAGGCGTGCCCGCTCGGCGTGCCGCCGGTTCGAGCGTTCCGAGTCGGCCGGATAGATCGAGAGGCGGATCGGCACCTGTTCCCAGTCGAAGCTGAGGATGGCCTCGGGCGCATGCGGCGCGGGGCGGCGCGGTTCGCGGTGTTCGTAGGCGATGTCCTGGTTGAGGAAGAAGATCTCCACTTCCTTGGCGCTTTCCGGGAAGAGCTCGATATCGACCTCGGTGTAGCGGCCCGCGGTGCCGTCGAGGGCGCCGCCGGTGAGGTAGGGGCGAAACTCGTCCAGCAGGCGCATCACGCCGACCGCCGCGCGACGCATCTCGAGCAGGCGTTCGGCCTGCTCCTCGTCCTGATACAGCGATTGCCAGGCGCGCAGTTCGGCTTCGATCTCGGCGTTGTTGGGCAGCGAATCGGTGTCCGAGGCGCCAAGCTGGCGGGCGGCCTTGCGCTTGGCGAAGCCGAAGTCGGAGATGCCGTCTTCGGCCATCATGCGGGCCGCTGCGGCGGCGATTTCACGCCTCAGGCTTGCGGAGCGGGATGGGGGCGCGCGGAAAGTCATGGTCGCGAGTCCGGCTGAGGGTCCGTGTAGAATGCGCACCATTCTACACGGACCGGTTTCAGCCACATTGCAGCGGTCCGTCAGTCCCGGAGTTTCGATGCACATCCACATCCTTGGAATCTGCGGCACCTTCATGGGCGGCGTGGCGCTGCTTGCGCGCGCCGCGGGGCACACCGTCACCGGCTGCGACGCCAACGTCTATCCGCCGATGAGCACCCAGCTCGAGGCCCAGGGCATCGGCCTGACCGAAGGCTACGATGCGTCGCAGATCGATCTCGCGCCCGACGTGTTCGTCGTCGGTAATGCCATCTCGCGCGGCAATCCGTTGCTGGAGGCCATCCTCGAGCGTGGGCTGCCGTATGTCTCCGGGCCGCAATGGCTGGCCGAGCATGTGCTGCAGGGGCGTTGGGTGCTGGCCGTCGCGGGTACGCACGGCAAGACCACGACGACCTCCATGCTCGCGTGGATGCTGGAGGATGCGGGGTTGAATCCCGGCTTCCTGGTCGGCGGCGTGCCGGGCAACTTCGGCGTGTCGGCGCGCCTCACCGATTCGCCCTTCTTCGTCATCGAGGCGGACGAGTACGACACGGCGTTCTGCGACAAACGCTCGAAGTTCGTGCATTACCGTCCGCGCACGGCGATCCTCAACAACCTCGAGTTCGATCACGCGGACATCTTTGCCGACCTCGCGGCGATCGAGACCCAGTTTCATCATCTTGTGCGCACGATTCCCGCATCCGGACGCATCGTCGCGAATGCCGGCGAAGAGAGCCTGAAGCGGGTGCTCGCGCGCGGCTGCTGGTCGGAGCTGGAATGGTTCGGCGACGCGGCGCAGTGGGCGGTCGAGCCGGGCGTGGAGGAGGCCGAGGCGGTGTTCCGGCTGCGCGGCGAGGAGTTGGGGCGCGTCGCGATGCCGATGTCGGGCAGCCATAATCGCAGCAACGCCCTGGCGGCCATCGCCGCGGCGCGCCATGTCGGCGTGACGCCGGTGCAGGCCATCGCGAGCCTCGCGCGCTTCGAGGGGATCAAGCGCCGCATGGAAGTGCGCGGCCGGGTGGAAGGCATCACCGTCTATGACGATTTCGCCCACCATCCGACGGCGATCGCCCTGACAGTCGAGGGGCTGCGCAAGCGCGAGCCGCAGGGGCGCATCCTCGCGGTACTCGAGCCGCGTTCGAACACGATGAAGCTGGGTGTGATGAAGAGTCGCCTGCCGGAAAGCCTGGGGCTGGCCGATCGCGTCTTCTGTTACGCGAACGGTCTGGGCTGGGATGCGAGCGAAGCGCTCGCGCCGCTGGGCGAGCGGGCCGGCGCCTTCGATTCTCTGGAAGAGCTGGTCGCGGCGGTGGTTGCCGAGGCCCGCCCGGGCGATCACGTACTGGTGATGAGCAATGGCGGTTTCGGCGGCGTGCACGACAAGCTGCTGGCAGCGTTGCACTCCCGCCGGGGCGGGTGATGGACGGCGTTGCTGTGGGAGCGGCTTTAGCCGCGAATCAGGCATTTCCGCCTGGTTTGGCGCCCATTCGCGGCTAAAGCCGCTCCCACAGCGAAGGGCAAACGCCCGTTCCGGAACTCAGTCCTTCTTGCCTTCGAGCTGGCGGGCTTGCTGGTCGGTGATGTACTCGAACACCTTGACGACCTTGCGCACACCGTCGGTGCGCCGGGCTACTTCGGTTGCGGCGTCCGCCTCGCGGCGCGTCACGATGCCGAGCAGGAATACCGTACCCGCCTCGGTGACGACCTTGACGTGGTTGGCGCTGAACTGCGCCGAATCGACGAAGCGTGCCTTGACCTTCGACGTGAGCAGCGAGTCGTTGCCGCGCGAGGTCAGCGACGAGGTGCCGGCGACCTGAATCTCATTGACGATACCCTTGACGTTGGCGATGCCGCTCGCCACCCGCTCTGCCTCGGCGCGATGCGCCTCGGTGGGGGCTTCGCCGGTCAGCAGCACGTTGCGGTTGAAGGACGTCACGTTGATATGCACGGCGTCGCCGAGGCGGTCCTTCAGGGCGCTCGAGGTGCGCCATTCGATGCCTTCGTCCTCGACGTAGGCGCCCGAGGTGCGGCGGTCGGCCACCATGGCGGCCCCTGCACCGACCCCGCCCGCGACTAGCGGGAAGCAGCCCTGCAGCAGCGGCAGCGTCGCCGCGGCGCCCAGGCCGAGAAGCAGGGTGCGCCGGCTGGCTTGGAGGGTCTTGTTGGTCATCAGTCTTCAACTCCGAGTAACAGACAATCGATGCCGTCGCACAGGCAGTGCAGGACGAGCAGATGAACTTCCTGGATGCGTGCCGTGCGGTCGGCGGGTACGCACAGGTGGATGTCGCCGTCGCCGAGCATTTCCCCCATCCTGCCGCCACCCTTGCCGGTCAGCGCGATGACGCGCATCTCGCGTTCGTGGGCGGCCTCGATCGCGGCGATGACGTTGGGGGAGTTGCCGCTGGTCGAGATCGCCAGCAGCACGTCGCCCGGCTGTCCCAGCGCGCGCACCTGCTTGGAGAACACCTGGTTGTAGTCGTAGTCGTTGGCGATCGAGGTGAGTGTCGAGGTGTCGGTCGTCAGTGCCACGGCGGCGAGCGGCGGGCGCTCCATCTCGAAGCGGTTGACCAGCTCGGCGGCGAAATGTTGCGCATCGGCAGCCGAACCGCCGTTGCCGCACGCGAGGATCTTGCCGTTGTTGAGCAGGCTGCCGGTCATGATCTCCACGGCTCCTGCGATCGGGGCCGCCAGCGCCTCCAGCGCGTCGAGCTTGGTGCGGGCGCTGTCTTCGAATTGTCGGGAGATGCGGTGAATCAGATCCATGAGGGGCTCGGGTCGCTTCTGTCGGGGGCAAAAGTCTAGCACGAGGCGGACTCCGGCCCCGCCGTGGCCGCCTATCCACTCGCAGGTGGCAATATTGTTGTGGGAGCCGCTTCAGCCGCGAATCGGCCATGCAGCATTTGATACTGCCATTCGCGGCTGAAGCCGCTCCCACACAAAGCCCTGCCCTGGCCGTGCGCGCAAGTGTGCCGTGCCGGGCGTCGCAGCGGCGGGTTTCCTTACAGACGCTTACCATGCGTCGGCGTCGAACGCGCCGCGCAACCACTCCACCGACGCTTCGTCGAGCGCGCTCATCAGCACCGCGTCGAAGCGGCAGGGGCTTTGTGCGAAGCGCCGACCGGCGCCCGCGAGCCACCAGCGTGCCGCCAGCACGACGCGCCGGCGCTTTGTCGCGGTGATGCTCGCTGCGGCGCCGCCGAAGCCGGGATTGCTGCGCAGGCGCACCTCGACGAATACCACGGTGCCGCGGTCCAGGCACACGAGATCCACTTCGCCGCCGCGGCAACGCACGTTGCGGGCGAGCGGAGTGAGGCCGCGGCGGGCGAGGAATCGCTCGGCCAGTTCCTCGCCGGCCTTGCCGCGTGCTTGCGTGCGAGGCGCCGGCCGCCCGACAATGCCTTCCCTTTTGCTGCGCTCCCCGATGTCCATGTCGACCAGTCCGTCTCCGCTTTCAAGTACGCCGTCATTGTATGTGGTGGCTACGCCGCTCGGGAATCTCCAGGACATCAGCATCCGTGCGCAGGCTGTGCTGAGCGAGGTCGGTGCCATTGCCGCCGAGGACACGCGCCACAGCCAGCGTCTGCTCGATGCGTTGGGGATTCGTTCCCGCCTCTTCCCTCTGCATGAACACAACGAGCAGGCCGCCGTCGGCCAGGTGATCCGGATGCTGGAGGCGGGGCAGCACGTGGCGCTGATCAGCGATGCCGGCACGCCGGCCATCTCGGATCCCGGTGCGCGGGCGGTCGCGCGGGTGCGGGAGGCGGGCTTCCCCGTGGTGCCCGTGCCCGGCCCTTGTGCGGCAGTCGCGGCGCTGTCCGCGTCCGGATTCGTTGACGACGGCTTCCGCTTCGTCGGCTTCCTGCCGGCCAAGCAGGCCGCGCGCCGCGCGCGCATCGAGGAATTGCGCGCGCAGGAGGTGCCGCTGGTGTTCTACGAATCGCCGCACCGCATCGCCGAATCGGTCGAAGACCTCGCGGCGGTGCTGGAGTCCTCGCGCGACATCGTCATCGCGCGCGAAATCACGAAGATCTACGAGCAGATCGCGCGCATGCCGTTGGGCGAGGCGCCGGCGTGGCTGGCCTCCGATCCGAACCGTTGTCGCGGTGAGTTCGTGCTGATCGTGTCCGGGGCTCCCGCGGTGGAGGGGTTGCCGCCGGATGCCGAGCGAACCCTCGCGCTGTTACTGGAGGAACTGCCGGTCAAGAGCGCGGCGCGGCTTGCGGCGGACATCACCGGAGCGCCGCGCAAGTTGCTGTACGCGCGAGCGCTGGAGCTGAAGGGCAGTTGAGCCTGCATATATAATCGGCGCGAGCGATTGGCGCGACCCGAGGCGCCTGCATCCCGACCCTGGAGCCCCATGCACACCTTATCCCTCATCCGCCCCGACGACTGGCACCTGCACGTGCGTGACGGCGCAGCGCTTGCGGCCGTCGTGCCGCACACGGCGCAGCGTTTCGGTCGCGCGCTCATCATGCCCAACCTGCGCCCGCCCGTGACGACGACGGCGCAGGCCCTGGAATACCGCGAGCGCATCCGCGCGGCCGTGCCGGCCGGCATCGATTTCGAGCCGCTGATGAGCCTCTATCTCACCGACAACATGGCGCCGGACGAGATCGACCGCGCCAAGGCGAGCGGCGCGGTGGTGGCGGCGAAACTCTACCCGGCGGGCGCGACGACCAATTCCGATGCGGGAGTCACCGCGATCGAGAAGGTCTGGCCGGTGCTGGAGCGCATGGAGCGCGTCGGGATGGTGCTGTGCGTGCATGGCGAGGTGACGCAGGGCGACGTGGATGTCTTCGATCGCGAGCAGGTGTTCATCGAGCGCGTACTCGCCCCGCTGACGCAGCGCTTCCCCGGGCTGCGCGTCGTGTTCGAGCACATCACCACCGCCGATGCCGCCGATTTCGTGAAGGCGGCGGGCGACACGGTCGGCGCGACGATCACGGCGCACCACCTGCTGCTCAACCGCAACGCGATCTTCGCCGGCGGCATCCGTCCGCATCATTACTGCCTGCCCGTGCTCAAGCGCGAAACCCATCGGCGCGCGCTGGTCGAGGCGGCGACCTCCGGCAGCGCGAAGTTCTTCCTCGGCACCGACTCGGCGCCGCATGCGCGCTCGACGAAGGAGGCCGGCTGCGGCTGTGCGGGCTGCTACACCGCGCATGCGGGAATCGAGCTGTACGCCGAGGTCTTCGAGCAGGCCGGTGCGCTCGACCGCCTCGAGGCGTTCGCGAGCCTCAACGGCCCGGCGTTCTATGGCCTGCCGCCCAACTCCGACCGCATCACGCTGGCAAAGCAGGTGTGGGAGGTTCCGGCCGCGTACGAATATCTGGCTGGCGATCCGCTGGTACCCCTGCGTGCCGGCGAGACCGTCGCCTGGCGTCTGCTCTGATCGGGAGACTGTATGCCGAGAGCCCGGACAAAAGCAATTGCCGCGCTGGCGATGTTGCCCATGCTTGCGGCGTGCGAGAACAGCGCCACCGCCTTCATGATCGAGGGTAGCCAGCATGCCCTGATCCTGGTGCGCGAAAAGCCCTATTTCTGGCAGGGCACCGTCAACCAGGCGGTGATCGCGTCGCGTCTGCCGCACTGCCAGAAGCGCGTTCCGATCCACCCGGACGGAACCGAACTGACACCGATGGAAGTGTTCGAGGCCGGCGAGCGCCTGTGGGCGCTCCATCAGGGCAAGCGCTGGTACCTCGTCGGGACCGACAAGTGCCAGGTGCAGGACTGGGACAACGCCGCCGGCGCGGCGCCGGGGGCGTCGCTCGGCACTTTCCGCTTCAAGGACGGCGTGGCGACCTTCATTCCCGCGGGCGGGTGAGCGCGCGTCGCGTATAATCGGCAGCGGGAAGTTCGCCAGGCAATCGCTGCGCACCTCGTGTGCGTGGAGGAAAGTCCGGGCCCCGCAGAGCAGGATGCCGGCTAACGGCCGGGCGCCGCGAGGCGACGGAAAGTGCAACAGAAAGCAAACCGCCGATGGCCTGTTCGCAGGCACAGGTAAGGGTGAAATGGTGGGGTAAGAGCCCACCGCAGGACTGGTGACAGGACTGGCACGGTAAACCCCATCCGGGGCAAGGCCAAATAGGGGAGCAATGGCGTGGCTCGCGCTGCTCCCGGGTAGGCTGCTAGAGAGTCGTGGCAACACGGCCCCCAGAGGAATGATTGCCCGGCGGCTGCGGCGAAGGTCGCGGTCGTTCGACAAAACCCGGCTTATCGGCGAACTTCCCTTTTTCCGCCGAGCCGTTTTCCCCACTTCGGTGTGCGTTTTCCCACACTTCCCCACTTCGGGCTCGTTCTGCGCCCGAATCTTCATATCTTTCTCATGAAGTTGCGCTATCTGCCTTGATTTTTCAGGGTTTATGGCAGCGCTTTGCTCGTCCATAAGTCATTGTGTAGCAACGGAAAACTCCCTGGGGTCGGCTTGACCCTCCATTTCCTTTACTCTAAAGTGGGGGCTGGTGGTAAAAAGTGGGTCAAGGTGGCATATGCATGCCGCCTCGGCGGGCAAAATCAGGGGGTGGAATGTTCCAGGGAGCCGCTGCGCTCAGTCTCGATGCCAAGGGTCGCGTTGCGATCCCTGCGCGGCATCGTGACGCCCTCGTTCCCGACGGGGCCCCGCTGGTGGTCACCGCTCATCCCCACAAGTGCCTGCTGGTTTATCCGCAAGCTGTCTGGGAGCCGATCCGCGCGCAGGTTGCGGCGATGCCTGGCCTCGACCCCGCCGCTGCGGCCCTCAAGCGTCTGCTGATCGGTTTCGCCCAGGAGGAAGAGCTCGATGGCGCGGGGCGCGTGCTGATCGCCCCCTCGTCGCGTCAGTGGGCCGGACTGGACAAGCAGGTATGGCTGGTCGGACAGGGAACCCACTTCGAGTTGTGGTCGGATGCCGGATGGCAGAAGCAGCAGGAGGCGATGCTTGCGCTCTCCGGTGCCGCGCTGCCGGCAGGATTCGAGAGCCTCGCGCTGTGAACCTGCCCTCCCGGCACGTTACCGTGCTCCTGTCCGAAGCTGTCGATGCGTTGGCGATCCGGCCCGACGGCGTCTATGTGGATGGCACCTTCGGTCGCGGTGGTCACAGCCGGGCAATCCTCGCGGCGCTCGGGCCGCAGGGGCGGCTCATTGCCTTCGATCGTGATCCCTCGGCGATCGCGGCCGGTCGCCAGATCGCTGATCGCCGCCTGGCCCTCGTTCATGCGCCTTTCAGCTCATTTGCCGGCGAGCTCGACGATCTCGGCGTGAGCCGGGTCGATGGCGTGCTACTCGATCTTGGCGTGTCCTCTCCGCAGCTCGACGAGCCGGAGCGGGGCATGAGTTTTCGGTTCGATGCGCCGCTCGACATGCGCATGGACACGAGCCGCGGGCAGACCGTGGCGCAATGGCTGGCAGCGGCGTCTGTCGCGCAAATCACGGAGGTGCTCAGGGATTATGGGGAAGAACGGTTTGCTTATGCGATTGCAAAGGCGATTGCTGCTGCTCGGACAGGGGGGGTTGTTGCAACCACTCGACAGCTTGCCGAGATCGTGGAAAAGGCGGTCCGCACACGCGAGCCGGGGCAGCACCCGGCGACCCGCAGTTTCCAGGCTCTACGGATTTTCATCAATCAGGAGCTCGAAGAGCTTTCGCTGATCCTGCCGGATGCGGTCGAGCGGCTGAAGCCGGGCGGGCGGCTCGCCGTCATCAGCTTTCATTCGCTCGAGGATCGCATCGTCAAGCGCTTCATGCGTGACGAGTCGCGTCCGCCGCAGTTGCCCTCGCGCCTGCCGGTGCGCGCCGCGGACCTGCCGAAGCCGCGTCTGGCGCTGGTCGGCAAGGCCGTGCGTCCGGGCGAGGCGGAGGTCGCGGCGAATCCGCGCGCCCGCAGCGCCGTGATGCGCGTGGCCGAGCGCACGGAGGCGCAGGCATGATCCGCACCGATGCCTTCCTCGTGGCGGTGGCGGTGGCGAGCGCGCTGGGCGTGGTCGCGTCGCAGCACCAGGCCCGCAAGCTGTTCTCGGAGCTCGAGCGCGAGCAGGCGCGCGCTCACGGCCTCGAAGTGGAGTGGGACCAGTTGCAGCTCGAGCAGAGCACTTGGGCCGCGCACGCGCGTGTCGAGAAGATTGCCCGCGAGCGCATCGGGATGCGTGCGCCGGTGCCGGGCCAGGTCTTTTCGATCGAGGGGGTCAAATGAGCAAGCAGCGGACGGTGACCTTCAATCACAACCCACTGCTGCGGCACGGCCTGCCGACCTGGCGCCCGCGCGTGGTGATGTTGGGCCTCATGGCGTGCTCGCTGGCGCTGATCGGGCGCGCGATGTACCTGCAGGGGGTAAATAACGAATTCCTGCAGGCCAAGGGCGAGTCGCGTTACGCGCGGGTGCTCGAGGTGCCGGCGACGCGCGGACGCGTCACGGACCGCCACGGCGACATGCTGGCGGTGAGCACTCCGGTGCGTTCGATCTGGGCGATCCCGACCGACGTGAATCTGACCCCGCCGGACGCGCGCAAGCTCGCGGGCCTGCTGGAAATGGACGTGCAGGAGCTCAATCGCCGTCTCGCAGCCGGTCGCGATTTCGTCTACCTGAAACGTCAGTTGTCGCCCGAGACTGCGCAGCAGATCGCCGACCTGAAGCTCGCCGGCATCCATCAGCAGCAGGAATATCGCCGCTACTACCCTGGCGGCGAGGTGATGGCCCACGTGCTGGGCTTTACCGGTGTCGACGACAAGGGGCAGGAAGGCGTCGAGCTCGCGTTCGACGGCACCCTTGCCGGCAAGCCGGGCGCGCGGCGCGTGATCCGCGACCGCCGCGGGCAGATCATCGAGGACGTCGAAGCCATCCGGGCGCCGCGCGACGGGCAGGATCTCGCGCTCTCGATCGACGCCAAGATCCAGTACCTCGCCTATTCGGCGCTGCGTCAGGCGATGCAGACGCACAAGGCGAAGGCCGGTGCGTCGGTGGTGCTCGATGCACGCACCGGCGAGGTCCTCGCGCTGGTCAATGCGCCCACCTACAACCCGAACAATCGCTCGAACCTCAGCGGGGCCCAGCTGCGCAACCGCGTCCTCACCGACGTGTACGAGCCGGGCTCGATCATGAAGCCCTTCATCGTCGGCCTCGCGCTGGATCGCGGGAAGGTGCAGCCCGGCACGATCATCGATACTTCGGCGGGGCGGATGACGATCGGGCGCGCGACGATCTCCGATTCGCACCGCAACGGCCCGCTGACCGTCGCGCAGGTGATCCAGAAGTCGTCCAACATCGGCACCGTCAAGGTCGCGATGCATTTCTCGCCCGACGAGATGTGGCGGCTTTACGACGATCTGGGCTTCGGCAAGCCGCTCAATCTCGGCTTTCCCGGCGAGGCGGGCGGCCGCTTGCGTCCCGCGAAGACGTGGAAGCCGATCGAGCAGGCCACGATGTCCTACGGCCACGGGGTCTCGGTGACCCTCATCCAGATGGCGCACGCCTATCTCGCGTTCGCGCGCGACGGCGAACTGGTGCCCTTGTCGCTGACCCGCCTGGATGCGCCGCCCGTCGGCGGCAAACGTATCTTCTCGACTGCGACGGCGCGTGAGATGCGCGGCATGCTCGAGCTGGCGTCCGGCCCCGGCGGTACGGCGCCCAAGGCGCAGGTCGCCGGCTACCGCGTGGCAGGCAAGACCGGCACGGCGATCAAGCTGGAAGGCGCGCACTACACGAATAAATATGTTTCGTCCTATGTCGGACTCGCCCCCGTCTCCGATCCGCGGCTTATCGTTGCCGTGATGATCGACGAACCCTCTGCAGGACAGTATTACGGCGGTGCAGTCGCGGCGCCGGTGTTTGCCCAGATTACCGAAGGAGCGCTGCGTGCGCTCGGCGTGGCGCCGGACGCACCCTTGGTGCCGCTGCAACTCGCCCAGAAGCAGGGGGTGGTCGTGCCCGCGCGGGAGAACATGTGAGCCTCGCACTCGCATCCGCGATTCTTGAGCGCCTTCAAGGGGCCGGTGTCGTGCCCGCCGGTATCAGCGCCGATTCGCGCCGCGTCGGCGCCGGCGATGTCTTCGCGGCCTGGCCGGGGCTGGCCTCGGATGGCCGCAAGTTCATCGGTGCCGCCGTCGAGCGCGGCGCTGCCGCGGTGCTGTGGGACGACCGCGGCGGATTCCGCGTGGAAGGCTTGCCGGTCCCGGCGATTCCCGTCGCGGAACTGCGCCGTCTCGGAGGCTATCTCGCCCACCTGATCCATGCCTGTCCGTCCGACAGGCAGTGGGTCGTCGGGGTCACCGGCACCAACGGCAAGACGACCGTCACCCAGTGGCTGGCCGCGGCCCTTGCCCGGTTCGGCGAAAAGTGCGGCGTGATCGGGACCTTGGGGAACGGTTTCCCGGGGCAGCTCGCCGATACGTTGAACACGACGCCCGATGCGCTCGAGGTTCATCGCGTCCTGCGCGACTTCCTGACGGCGGGCGGGAGTGCGGCGACGATGGAGGTGTCGTCGATCGGCCTCGACCAGGAGCGCGTCAATGCGGTGGCCTTCGACGTGGCCGTGTTCACGAACCTGAGCCGCGACCATCTCGACTATCACGGCACGATGGAAGCGTATGGCGCAGCGAAGGCCCGGCTGTTCGACCAGCCCGGCCTGGGCAGCGCGGTGATCAATCTGGACGACGCTTTCGGACTGGGGCAGGCGCGACGTCTGGCGGTTGCCGGGCTGCCGGTGATCGGTTTTACCCAGACTGCGGCGGCGCCGGTGCATGGCGTGCGCCTGCTGAGCGCCCAGGATGTCAGCATGTCGGCATCGGGTCTGCGCTTCACCATGGCCTTTGAGGGCGTGCGACGCGAGCTGGATGTGCGCATGGTGGCGCCGTTCAACGTGTCGAACCTGCTGGCGGTTGCCGGGGCGCTGCTCGCGCGCGGCTTGCCGCTGGACGAGATCGCGCATGCGATCGCGCACCTGACTCCGCCGCAGGGGCGCATGCAGCTCGTGGGCGGCTTCGCCGAGCCGCTCGTCGTCGTCGATTATGCGCACACGCCGGACGCACTGGCGAAAGTGCTCGAGTCCGTGCGCGCGACCGTGGCGACGCGTGGCGGGCGCCTCGTGTGCGTGTTCGGTTGCGGCGGCGACCGCGACCCCGGCAAGCGTCCGCTGATGGGCGAGGTCGCACGGCAGCGCGCAGACCGCGTGATCGTCACCAGCGATAACCCGCGCTCGGAGGATCCGGCGAAGATCATCGACGCCATCATGCAGGGCGCCGGCCCGCAGGCCGAGCGCGTCATCGATCGGGCGCAGGCGATCCGCGTGGCCGTCGGCGAGGCCGGCTCCAATGACGTGGTCGTGCTCGCCGGCAAGGGACATGAACCCTATCAGGAGATCCTGGGCGTGCGCTTGCCGTTCTCGGACGTCGAGCAGGCGCACATCGCCCTGCGCGAGTGGAATCTGACCAAGGGGACGGGCGCATGCTGAGCCTCATGGAAGCAGCAACGATCGCGGGCTTCCGCGCAGTGGGCGACGCCACCTTTTCGTGCGTGGGCACCGATAGCCGCCGCATCCGCTCCGGCCAGCTGTTCGTCGCCCTGCGCGGCGAGAATTTCGACGGGCATGACTTCGTCGAGCAGGCGGTGGCGGGAGGCGCCGCGGCGGCCTTGGTCGATGAGGCATGGCAGCGCGAGCATGAGGACATCGGGTTTCCCCGTCTCGTCGTCGGCGACACCCGTCTTGCGCTAGGCGCGCTGGCGGCGCACTGGCGCGGGCGCTTCGACATCCCGTTGATCGGGGTGACCGGCAGCAACGGCAAGACCACGGTCAAGGAGATGTGCGCCGCGATCATGCGCACCCAGGCGCGACTGGATGGCCACGCGCCGGACTGTGTCCTCGCGACGACCGGCAATCTCAACAACGACATCGGGCTGCCGCTGACCCTGCTCGAGCTGCGCGCACATCATCGTGCGGCGGTGATCGAGATGGGCATGAACCATCCGGGCGAGATCGGCTACTTGACCGCCCTTGCGCGGCCGAGCGTGGCGATCGTCACGAACGCTCAGCGGGCCCATCTGCAGGGCATGGGGTCGCTCGCGGAGATCGCCAGGGAGAAGGGGGCCATCTACGGCGGTTTGGGGGATACGGGCGTCGCCGTCGTGAACGCCGACGACTCCCATTGTGCGCTGTGGCGGGAGCTCAATCGCGGCCGCAGCGTCGTCACCTTCGCCATCGACCATGATGCCGACGTGAAGGCGCAGGCCGACCTTCACGGCCTCGGCGCCCGCCTGACGCTGAATGCCCGCGAGGGCAGGGCGACCTTCGACCTGCCGGTTCCCGGCGAACACAACGTGCGCAATGCGGCGGGTGCCGCAGCGGCGTGCCTTGCCGCCGGTGCGTCGCTGGCGGCAGTCGCCGAGGGCCTGTCCGGGTTCAGTGGTGCGCCGGGGCGCCTGCAGCGGCGCGCCGGCCTGAACGGTGCGCTGATCATCGACGACACCTACAACGCGAATCCCGATTCGGTCCGCGCCGCGATCGACGTGCTGGCCTCGACGGCCGGCCACACGGTGCTGGTGCTGGGCGACATGGGCGAAGTCGGCACGACCAGCGCGCAACTGCATGACGAGGTCGGCGGCTACGCCAAGAGCAAGGGTGTGGACGAGCTCTACGCACTGGGAGAAATGAGCGCAGTCGCGGCGCACAACTTCGGCGACGGAGGGCGGAAGTTCGCTACCGCCGAGGCTTTGCTCGCGGCGCTGGCGCCGCGCCTCGACGCAAGCACGGTGGTGCTGGTGAAGGGGTCCCGCTTCATGCGGATGGAGCGGGTGGCGAACGGACTTGCGGCGGTGCACAATGGCGCCCCCTCACAGGAGTCTCATTAGTCCATGCTGCTCGAACTTGCCCTCTGGCTGGGTCAGGATATCCGCACCTTCAACGTGTTCGGCTACATCACGCTGCGCACGGTCCTTGCTGCGCTCACCGCGCTGATCATCTCCTTCGTCTTCGGCCCTTCGCTGATCCGCTGGCTCGCCGCCAAGAAGATCGGCCAGGCCGTGCGCGACGACGGCCCGAAATCCCATCTCACCAAGGCCGGCACGCCCACCATGGGCGGCGCGCTGATCCTCATCGCTATCGCGGTCACCACCTTGCTGTGGGGTGATCTGCGCAACCAGTACGTGTGGGTGGTGCTGCTCGTCACCCTCGGCTTCGGCGCGGTTGGCTGGGTGGATGACTGGCGCAAGGTCGTGCACCGCGATCCGAAGGGCTTGCCGAGCCGCTGGAAGTACCTGTGGACCTCGCTGATCGCACTGGCTGCGGCACTGTTCCTCGGGCTGACGGCGCACGAACCGGCGCAGACCGAACTGATCGTGCCCTTCTTCAAGGCGGTGTCCTACCCGCTGGGGATCTACGGCTTCATCGCGCTTTCGTACTTCGTCATCAACGGCACCAGCCACGCGGTGAACCTCACCGACGGCCTCGACGGCCTCGCGATCATGCCGACGGTGATGGTGGCCGGCGCACTCGCGATCTTCGCCTACGTCGCCGGTCATGCCGGTTTCTCGAAATATCTCGGCGTGCCCTACATCAATGGCGCGGGCGAACTCGCCGTGTTCCTGGGCGCGCTGTGCGGCGCGGGCCTCGGTTTCCTGTGGTTCAACGCCTACCCGGCGGAAGTCTTCATGGGCGACGTCGGTGCGCTCGCGCTGGGGGCCGCGCTCGGAACCGTCGCCGTGGTCGTGCGCCAGGAAATCGTGCTCTTCATCATGGGCGGCCTCTTCGTCGCCGAGACGATGTCGGTGATGGCGCAGGTGCTGTACTTCAAGTACAGCGGCGGCAAGCGCATCTTCCGCATGGCGCCCCTGCATCACCACTACGAGCTGGGCGGCTGGAAGGAAACCCAGGTCGTGGTGCGCTTCTGGATCATCACGATCATGCTCGTGCTGTTCGGCCTTTCGACCCTGAAACTGAGATGAGCGCCGCATCCGACAAGCTCGTACTGGTACTTGGCCTCGGCGAGTCCGGCCTTGCGATGGCGCAATGGTGCGCACGGCAAGGTGCGCGCGTGCGCGTCGCGGACAGCCGCAGCGAGCCGCCGGGCCTCTCCGTGCTCAGGGCGAGCGTGCCGGCGGCCGAGGTCGTGCTCGGTGGATTTGCGGACAGCCTCCTCGACGACGTCGCCCGGATCGCGCTCAGCCCCGGCATCGATGCGCGTACCCCGGTGCTTGCCGAGGCGCGTCGTCGCGGCATCGAGATCGTCGGCGAGATGACCCTGCTGGCGGAGGCCCTTGCGGGGCCGCAGCGTGCCCGTACCCGCATCCTTGCGATCACCGGCACGAATGGCAAGACCACCACCACCGCCCTCACCGCGGTGCTGTGCCGGGCGGCCGGACTGGACGCGGTCGCCGCGGGGAACATCAGCCCCGCAGCGCTGACGGTGCTCATGGAACGGCTCGATCGCGGCGCCGCACTCCCCGAATGCTGGGTGCTGGAGCTGTCGAGCTTCCAGCTCGAAACCACCTCCGGCCTGAATGCCGAAGGCGCGACGGTGCTGAATGTCACGGACGATCACCTCGACCGCCACGGCGACCTCGACAGCTATGCGGCGGTCAAGGCACGCATCTTCGAGGGGGACGGTGTCCAGGTGCTCAACCGCCAGGACCTACGGGTGATGGCCATGGCGCAGGCGGGGCGGCGTGTCGTCTCCTTCGGGACGGATGCCCCCACGGGCGCCGACGATTACGGCATCGTCGCCGATGCCGACGGAACCACATGGCTCGCATGTGGCGAAACGCGTCTGCTGCGCATCGCCGAACTGCCGATCGCCGGTGCGCACAACGCGGCGAACGCGATGGCGGCGCTGGCGCTTGCCCGCGCGATCGATCTCCCCCGTGCCGCGCTGATCGAGGGGCTGAAAGCCTTCCGCGGCTTGCCGCACCGCGTCGAGCCCGTAGCGCGGCGTACCGACGGCGTGGTGTTCTACGACGACTCCAAGGGCACCAACGTGGGGGCGACCCTGGCGGCGCTGGAAGGCCTGGGCCGCAAGGTCGTCCTGATCGCCGGCGGCGACGGGAAGGGGCAGGACTTTTCGCCCCTGCGCGACGCAGTGGCGCGCCATGCCCGTGCCGTGCTGCTCATCGGCCGCGATGCCGCGCTGATCGACACCGCCCTTGCCTGCTCCGGCGTGCCGACCGAGCGCGCGGCCGACATGGACGTGGCCGTTGCCCGTGCGGCGGCGCTTGCGCAGGCGGGCGACGTGGTGCTGCTCTCGCCGGCCTGTGCAAGCCTCGACATGTTCCGCAACTACGCCCACCGCGCCGAGGTCTTCGTCGCGGCGGTGCTTCGTCAGCCGGGGGTGAGCGCGACATGAAGTTCGTGACGGCCCTGAGCGGCTGGATCGCCTCGCACAACACCGGCGGAGTCGGTTCGGACACGAGCCGCGCGGTCAATCGCCTGATGCGTCCCCAGACGCCCGCCCGCGACCTCGATCCCCTGCTGATTTGGTCGGCGGCGGCGCTGCTGCTGATCGGTCTGGTGATGGTCTATTCCTCGTCCATCGCAATCGCCGAAGGCAGCAAGTTCACCGGCTACCAGCCGTACTACTTCGTGATCCGCCACGCGGTTTTCCTTGCGATCGGCGTGGTCGCCGGTCTGATGGCCTTTCAGGTGACGATGCGGCAGTGGCAGCAGTTTGCGCCGCTGCTGTTCCTCGCCGGCCTGGCGCTGCTGATCGTGGTGCTGATCCCCGGGGTCGGTCGCGAGGTGAACGGTGCGCAGCGCTGGCTGCCGCTCGGTCCGGTCAATCTGCAGCCGTCGGAGCTGATGAAGCTCTTCGCCGCGCTGTATGCCGCGGACTACACCGTGCGCAAGCTCCCCGACATGGGTAGCTTCCGCCGCGGTTTCCTGCCCATGGCGATCACCATCGTGCTCGTCGGTTTCCTGCTGCTGCGCGAGCCCGATTTCGGCGCCTTCGTCGTCGTCGCTGCGATCGCATTCGGGGTGCTGTTCCTTGGCGGCATCAACGTGCGCGCGTTCGTGCTGCTCGCGGTCGTCGCGGTGATCGGCCTCGCCCTACTGGTGTGGCTCTCCCCTTATCGCCGCGACCGCCTGTTCGGCTTCATGGATCCGTGGCAGGACGCCTTCGGCAAGGGTTACCAGCTCTCCCACGCGCTGATCGCATTCGGCCGCGGCGAGTGGTTCGGCGTCGGGCTCGGCGCGAGCGTCGAGAAGCTCTTCTACCTGCCCGAAGCGCATACCGACTTCCTGCTGGCCGTGATCGCCGAGGAACTCGGCTTCGTCGGCGTGCTGACCATCGTCATGCTGTTCGCGCTCCTCGTGCACCGCGCGATGCTGATCGGGCGCGAGGCGATCAAGCTCGAGCGCTATTTCTCGGGCCTCGTCGCGATGGGCATCGGTCTGTGGATCGGCGTGCAGTCATTCATCAACATGGGCGTGAATACGGGGCTCCTGCCCACCAAGGGGCTCACCCTGCCGCTGATGAGCTTCGGCGGCTCGGGCATCGTCGCGAACTGTCTCGCGCTCGCGATCCTGTTGCGGGTCGACTGGGAGAATCGGCAAGTGATGCGGGGGCGTGCATGAAGACCCTCCTCGTGATGGCCGGCGGAACGGGCGGTCACATCTTCCCCGGCATCGCCGTGGCGGAAGTGCTGCGCGCGCGCGGCTGGCGCATCGTGTGGATGGGCAACCCCGACGGAATGGAGGCGCGCATCGTCCCCGAGCGCGGCTACGAGACCGCATGGGTGCGCTTCACCGCGCTGCGCGGCAAGGGCATCGTGCGCAAACTGCTGCTGCCGCTGAATCTGCTGCGCGGGTTCTGGCAGGCGCTGCGCGCGCTGGGGCGCATCCGGCCCGACGTCGTGCTCGGCATGGGCGGCTATGTGACCTTCCCGGGCGGCATGATGGCCGCGCTGACGGGTCGTCCGCTGGTCCTGCACGAGCAGAATTCCGTCGCGGGACTCGCGAATCGGGTGCTTGCCGGCGTCGCCGACCGGGTCCTGTCCGGCTTCCCGAAGGTCCTGAAGAAGGCCGCCTGGATCGGCAACCCGGTACGCGCCGACATTGGCACCGTCGCACCACCGGCCGAGCGCTTTGCCGGACGCAGTGGCGCGCTCCGCGTGCTCGTCGTTGGTGGCAGCCTGGGGGCGTCGGTGCTCAACGAAACGGTGCCGCAGGCACTGGCGCGCATGAAACCGGCCGAGCGTCCGATCGTCACCCACCAGGCCGGAACGAAGCAGATCGAAGCGCTGCGCAGCGCCTACGCCGCAGCGGGGGTCGAGGGCGAGCTGCTGCCCTTCATCGAGGACATGGCGACGAAATACGCGGAGGCCGACCTGGTCATCTGCCGCGCCGGTGCGCTCACCGTCGCGGAGCTGGCGGCCGCGGGCGCGGCGAGCCTGCTGGTGCCCTTCCCGCATGCGGTGGACGACCACCAGACCGGCAACGCGCGATTCCTCGCCGACCAGGGAGCGGCCTACCTGCTCCCGCAAACCGAACTCAACGCCGAGCGTCTGGCGGGCATCCTGGCGAGCCTCGATCGCACGCGCCTGCTCGACATGGCCACGAAGGCGCGCGCGCTCGCCAAGCCGCACGCCGCCGAGGCGGTCGCGAAGGCCTGCGAAGACCTCGCGGCAGGGAGAAAGCAATGAAGCATAAAGTGAAGCACATCCATTTCGTCGGCATCGGCGGCGCCGGCATGAGCGGCATCGCCGAGGTGCTGGTGAACCTCGGCTACACCGTGAGCGGCTCGGACCTCGGCGAGAACGCCGCGACGCGCCGCCTGCGTGCGCTCGGCGCCCAGGTCGTGTCCGGCCACGCCGCCGAGAACGTCGCCAAGGCCGATGCGGTCGTGATCTCGACTGCGGTGCGCAACGACAACCCCGAAGTGACGGCCGCGCGTGCGCGTCACATCCCGGTCGTGCCGCGCGCCCAGATGCTCGCCGAGCTGATGCGCCTCAAGCAGGGCATCGCCATCGCCGGCACCCACGGCAAGACGACGACGACCTCGCTCGTGGCCAGCATCCTCGCCGAAGGCGGGCTGGACCCCACCTTCGTGATCGGCGGCAAGCTCAACGCCGCGGGCGCCAACGCGCGCCTCGGCAAGGGCGATTTCCTGGTCGCCGAGGCGGACGAGTCCGACGCCTCCTTCCTGCTGCTCAACCCGGTGATCTCGGTCGTCACGAACATCGACGCCGACCACATGGACACCTACGGGCACGACTTCGCCCGCCTCAAGCAGGCCTTCGTCGATTTTCTCCAGCACCTGCCGTTCTACGGCGTCGCGGTCCTGTGCGAGGACGACCCGCACGTGCGCTCGATCATGCCGCTGGTGTCGAAGCAGATCGTCCGCTACGGCCTGTCCGAGACGGCGAACATCCGCGCCGAGAACATCCGTGCCGAAGGCGGTCGCATGCTGTTCGATGCCGTGCGCGTGAATGGCACCATCAGCCGCCTGCCGATCGAGCTGAACTTGCCGGGTTTGCACAACGTGCTCAACGCGCTCGCCGCGATTGCCGTCGCCACCGAGGCGCAGGTGCCGGACGAGGCGATCATCAAGGCGCTCGCGGAGTTCAAGGGCGTCGGCCGGCGCTTCCAGCGCTACGGCGAGATCCTGTTGCGCGGCGAGGACGGCAGCGAACGCGGCAGCTTCACGCTGATCGACGACTACGGCCACCACCCGGTCGAGATGGCGGCGACGCTGGCCGCCGCGCGCGGCGCATTCCCCGGCCGCCGCCTGGTCCTCGCCTTCCAGCCGCACCGCTACACGCGCACGCGCGACTGCTTCGAGGACTTCGTCAAGGTGCTGTCGACCGTCGACGCCCTGTTGCTGGCCGAGGTGTACGCCGCCGGCGAGGCGCCGGTCGTCGCGGCGGACGGCCGTTCGCTCGCGCGCGCAATCCGCGTCTCGGGCAAGGTCGAGCCGGTCTTCGTCGAGGACATCGGCGACATGCCGGCGACGATCCTGTCGGCGGCGCGCGACGGCGACGTGGTGATCACCATGGGGGCGGGCTCGATCGGCGCCGTCCCCGGGAAACTGGCTAACAGCGAGGAAGTGGCGTGAGCGGTGAAGTGACGGACAAGGTCGTGGTTGATCCGGCCATGCGTGCGAAATTCGGCAAGGTCGCCGTGCTCCTGGGGGGCACCTCGGCCGAACGGGAAGTCTCGCTGATGTCGGGCGGCGCCGTGCTTGCCGCCCTGCGGGCCGCGGGCGTGGACGCCCATGGCTTCGACCCCGCCGAGCTCGACCTGCACATCCTCAAGGAGCAGGGCTTCGATCGCGCCTTCATCACGCTGCATGGGCGCGGCGGCGAGGACGGCACCGTCCAGGGCATGCTGGAACTGCTGAAGATTCCGTATACCGGCAGCGGAGTGATGGCGTCGGCGCTGGCCATGGACAAGTGGCGCACGAAGATGGTGTGGGCCGCCTGCGGCCTGCCGACCCCGCGCTACGCGATCCTCAACGCAGACACCGACTGGGATGCGGTCGTCGCCGATCTCGGCCTGCCGATCTTCGTCAAACCGGTGCATGAAGGCTCCAGCATGGGGGCAACCAAGGTCACCGAGGCGGGCCAGCTGAAGACCGCATGGGAGCTCGCCGCGCGCTTCGACGATCTCGTCATCGCCGAGGAGTTCATCTCCGGCGCCGAGCTGACCGCCCCCTTCCTGCACGACCGGGCCCTGCCGCTGATCCGCATCGAGGCGCCCGGCGGCAACTACGACTACCAGCACAAGTACTTCACCGACGACACGCGCTACCTGTGCCCCTGCGGGCTGCCCGCTGAACAGGAGCAGGCCCTGCAGGCCCTGATCATGAAGAGCGCGCAGGTGCTCGGCTGCCGCGGCTGGGGGCGCGCCGACCTGATCCTGACCGAGGACGGGCGACCCTACCTGCTGGAAATGAACACCAGTCCGGGCATGACCGGACACTCGCTGGTGCCGATGGCGGCGCGCGTCGCCGGCATGGACTTCACCCAGCTGTGCCTCGCGATCCTGGAGGATGCCCGCCTTGGCTGACTTCCGCCTGCGCTCTCCGCTTGCCGCCCGCGGGCTTTCCGGCACCAGCCGGATGCCCGGGCGGGCGCACGAGCGCGAGGGCGTGTGGCACCGGCCGGCCTTGCTGAATCTGTTCTCGGACGTGCTGATGCTGTTCGCGGCGGTGGCTTTCGGTTACGCCTTCGTCGCGTGGTTCCTGTCGCGCCCGCTCTTTCCGCTGCGCGAAGTGGTCGTGCTGACGCCGCCCGCGCAGGTGACCACGGAGCAGCTCGAATACGTGGCCCGCAGCGCGATCCGCGGCAATTTCTTCTCGGTGGATCTCGAGGGCGTGCGCGAGACCTTCGAGAAGCTGCCCTGGGTGCGCCGTGCCGAAGTGCGGCGCCGCTGGCCCGACGTGCTGGAACTGCGCCTCGAGGAGCATCAGGCGGCCGCCTACTGGACGGCCTCCGAGAGCGGCGACTCGCAACTCGTGAATCGCCACGGCGAAGTGTTCGTCGCGGCGAGCAACGCCGATATGCCGTCCTTCTCCGGACCGCAGGGGTCGGCCGCATACATCCAGGCCAAGCATCGCGAATTCAGCGAGGCGCTCGAACCCCTCGGCCGCCGGCTCGTCGGCCTCGCGCTCTCCGCGCGCGAAGCCTGGCAGCTCAAGCTCGATGACGGCATGGTGATCATGCTCGGGCGCGACCAGGAGAAGGCGCCCATCGGCGAGCGCCTCGCGCGCTTCGTGAGCGGTTGGCCGCAGGCGCAGGAAAAGGTTGGTGTGCAGGTGGCGGTAGCGGATCTCCGCTACCCGAGCGGATTCGCCCTCACCCCGGTGGGGGACTTCAAGGCAGCGAAAGGCAAGAAATGAGCAAGGAATACAAGGACCTGATCGTCGGGCTGGACATCGGTACCGCCAAGGTCACGTGCATGGTCGCGGAGGTGCGTCCCGACGGACGCCTGAACGTCGTCGGCGTCGGCACGCAACCGGCCAGCGGGCTGAAGCGCGGAGTGGTGGTGAATATCGAGGCCACCGTCGATGCGATCTCGCGCGTGATCCAGGAAGTCGAGCTGATGGCCGACTGCAAGATCCGCGACGTTTATACCGGGATCGCCGGCAGCCACATCAAGAGCTTCAACTCCAACGGCATGGTCGCGATCAAGGACAAGGAGGTCACCCCGCTCGATGTCGAGCGCGTGATCGAGGTCGCCCGCGCGATGCCGGTGCCGGCCGAGCAGCAGATCCTGCACACGCTCACCCAGGAATTCATCATCGACGGGCAGGGCGGCGTGCGCGAGCCGATCGGCATGAGCGGCGTCAAGCTCGAGGTCAAGGTGCACATCGTTACCGGCGCCGTGTCCGCGGCCCAGAACGTCATCAAGTGCGTGCGCCGTTGCGGCCTCGAGGTCATGGACCTGATCCTGCAGCCGCTCGCATCGAGCTACGCCGTGCTGACGGAGGACGAGAAGGAACTCGGCGTGTGCCTGGTCGACATCGGTGGCGGCACCACCGACATCGCGGTCTTCACGCACGGCGCGATCCGCCATACCGCGGTGCTGCCGGTCGCGGGCGACCAGATCACCAACGACATCGCGATGGCGCTGCGCACGCCGACCTCCGAAGCGGAGGAGATCAAGATCCGCCACGGCGTCGCCATGCACACGCTGGCCGACCCCGAGGAGATGATCGAAGTGCCCGGCGTCGGTGACCGCCCGCCGCGCCCCCTGTCGCGCCAGCGCCTAGCGGACGTGATCGAACCGCGCGTGTCGGAACTGTTCGAGCTCGTGCAGGCCGAACTGCGTCGTAGCGGCTACGAGGAGCTGCTCTCCTCGGGCATCGTGCTGACCGGCGGCTCGTCCGTGATGCTCGGCATGGTCGAGCTCGGCGAGGAGGTGTTCCACATGCCGGTGCGCGTCGGCGCACCCCAATATTCGGGCGGCCTGGCCGATGTCGTGTGTCACCCGCGCTATGCCACGGCGATGGGCCTGGTCATGGAAGGCCACGCCCAGCGCCGTCGCGGCATGCTCGCGCGCGAGACGCGCAGCGTGAAACAGGTGTTTGGACGCATGAAGGCGTGGTTCGAAAAGAATTTTTGACGTAACGGCGTGGATTTTTCAGCCAAATTGAATGAGTTGTTGATCTGATTCCCTTATTTAGTTGTAAACTTTTGATTTATTACTAGATGTAGGTTTGGCGGCAGCTCGGTGCATATCGGGGTTGTTTTTCTGGAGGCGAGGCAAATGTTTGAAATCGTTGAGAAGGAGCAGACCGGCACGATCATCAAGGTGATCGGTGTCGGCGGCGCCGGCGGCAATGCCGTCGACCACATGATCAGGGAGGGGGTGCAGGGCGTCGAATTCATCGTCGCCAACACCGATGCGCAGGCGCTCAATCGCTGCCTCGCCCCGAACAAGATCCAGCTGGGCAGCTCGGGCCTGGGGGCGGGTTCCAAGCCTGAAGCCGGCCGCGCGGCCGCGCAGGATTCGCGCGACGCGATCGCCGCCGCGCTCGATGGCGCCCACATGTGCTTCATCACCGGCGGCATGGGCGGCGGCACCGGCACCGGCGCGGCGCCGGTCGTGGCCGAGATCGCCAAGGAGATGGGCATCCTGACCGTCGCGGTGGTGACCAAGCCCTTCGACTTCGAGAACCGCCTGCGCGTTGCCGAAAGCGGCGTCGAGGAGCTGACCCGTTACGTCGACTCGCTGATCATCGTCCTCAACGACAAGCTGCTCGAAGTGTACGGCGACGACGCCGGCTTCGAGGACTGCTTCCGCTCGGCCGATAACGTGCTGCGCAGCGCCGTCGGCGGCATCGCCGAGATCATCAATGTGCCCGGCCTCGTGAACGTCGATTTCCAGGACGTGCGCACCGCCATGGGCGAGATGGGCCGCGCGATGATGGGGTCCGCCGAAGCCTCCGGCATGGACCGTGCCCGTATCGCCGCCGAGCAGGCCGCCGTGAGCCCGCTGCTCGAGGGCACCGAACTGTCCGGCGCACGCTGTGTGCTGATCAACATCACCGCCAGCCGCTCGCTGAAGATGTCCGAAGTGCGCGATGCCGTGAAGACCGTCCAGGCCTTCGCTGCACCGGAGGCCTTCGTCAAGTACGGCACCGTGTTCGACGAGTCGATGGAAGACTGCGTCCGCGTGACCGTCGTCGCCACCGGCCTCGGCGTGCCGCGCGCCGCGCGCCAGCCGGTGATGCAGGTTGTGCAGGGCACCGGCACCTACGGCCCGTCGGTCGGCGGCATCGACCTGACCAATCTGGACGTGCCGGCGGTCATCCGCACCAATCGTCGCACGCAGGTCGAGGCGATGAGTGCCAACGGCATGGGGACGTACGACATCCCGGCCTTCCTGCGCAAGCAGGCCGACTGAGCATAAACGGCTCCGCCCATAACGGGCGCGTGCTGCGGACCGTCGCCTCCGGTCTGCGGCACGCGCCCGTTTCCGTTTCCGCGGGCAACGCAGGGGCGTGAGCGCAATCCGCAGCAACGCAGTGTTGCATGTTGCGTTGCAACCAAACTTGCCGCGTGACCGTGGTTGTGCGTGCTAAACTGCTGTCGTGTAACGGGAATTTAACCATGATCAGGCAGCGCACCCTCAAATCGCTCATCAAGGCCACCGGCGTCGGCCTGCACGGCGGACGCAAGGTCCAGCTGGTGCTGCGTCCGGCTGCGCCCGATACGGGCATCGTCTTCCATCGCGTCGATCTCGATCCGGTCGTGGATTTTCCGGCCGATCCGTATTCGGTGTGCGATACGCGCATGTGCTCGGGTCTCGAGCGTGACGGGGCGAAGGTCGGCACCGTCGAACACCTCATGTCGGCCCTTGCCGGCCTTGGCATCGACAACCTGCACGTCGACGTCGATGCCCCCGAAATCCCCATCCTCGACGGCAGTGCGGGTCCCTTCGTGTTCCTGCTGCAGTCCGCGGGTATCGAGGAACAGCAGGCGCCCAAGCGTTTCCTGCGCGTGAAGAAGGTCGTCGAGTACCGCGAGGACGACAAGTGGGTGCGCCTCGAGCCCTACGACGGCTTCCGGCTGGATTTCTCCATCGTGTTCAACCACCCCGCGATCGACAAGACCTCGACGCAGGTGAGCATCGACTTTGCCGAGCATTCCTACGTCCGCGACGTCGCCCGCGCGCGCACCTTCGGCTTCATGCAGGACGTGGAGTTCATGCGCGCGAATGGCCTCGCGCTGGGCGGCAGCCTGGACAACGCGATCGTGATGGACGAATACCGCGTCCTCAATGCCGAGGGCTTGCGCTACGTCGATGAGTTCGTCAAGCACAAGGTCCTGGATGCGATCGGCGACCTCTACCTGTGCGGCCATCCGCTGCTTGCCCGCTATTCCGCGCACAAGGCCGGCCACGCGCTGAACAACCAGGTGCTGCGCGTGCTGCTGGAAGACAGCAGTGCCTGGGAGATCGTGACCTTCGAGCAGGACGCCGCGACGCCGGCAGCGGTCAGCCACCAGTTCGAACTTTCGCTCGCCGCCTGAGTACGCTGCGATGCTGCTGATCCGCCTGTTCGCCATGCTTTCGGTGATCGGCATCGGCGGGTCGCTCGTCGCGTGGCTGCTCACCGGCAATCCCAAGTACCGCCTGTGGGCGTGGAACTGCTTCCGGGCGGGCATCGTCGTGCTGTTCGTGTTCCTCGCGCTGTTCGCGCTCGAACGCGTGTTCGTCCCGATCGTGTAGCCGTCGCCCGTCCGCAGCAGCGGACGCGTGATCGTGCGCCCGGAAATCAGTCGCGGCGGCTTCGCCGCACCAAGCGCTCGAGCGACTCGCGCAGCGGCGAATCGGGCGGCAGCGTGGCCGAAAAGTCCTCGATGCTGCGGCTGCCGCCTTCCGAGATCGTGCGATGCGGCGGCGGGCGCCTTTCCTCGCGTGTCTCCAGCACCTTCACCTTCACCTGCACTGTCTTGATCGGCAGCCCCGCCGCCGCGAACTGCTCGACCAGCGACGGCGCGATCTGCTTCAGGCGCGCGGCCGCGGCACCGCCATTGGCGAGCAGCACCAGCGTGTCGCCCTTCAGGTTGGCGACCGAACAGGCCGCCGAGAGCGCGGGCGGGAGGTGCTGCTGGAGCAGGGCCTGCAGGCGCATCAGGCGCGCCGCATGGTCCTTCAGGCGAGCGAGCGCGTCGCCGGTGCCCAGGAAGCGCTGGATGAGCTGGGTCATGGTGATGCCGTAGTCGGAGTGCTACCCGATGTTAGGTCGCGCGTGCCCGGGCCGCAAGCGCGCTGTTACCGCCTGCTCGGGCGGCCGGTCGCCGCTTCCCCTGCGGGGGCTTGCGGTCGGCATGCTAAACTTCCCCCTTTGCCGAATCGGTCCCACCAGATACCCACATGATTTCCGGCCTGCTCAAGAAAATTTTCGGTAGTCGCAACGACCGCCTCATCCGCCAGTATTCCCAGACGGTACGCACCATCAATGCCCTGGAGCCGACGATCTCGGCCCTGACGGACGAGGCCCTGCGGGCCAAGACGGACGAATTCAGGCAGCGCGTCGCGAACGGCGAAAGCCTGGACAGCCTGCTGCCGGAAGCCTTCGCGGTTGTGCGCGAAGCTGCGAAACGCGTCCATGGCATGCGCCACTTCGACGTCCAGCTGATCGGCGGCATGGTGCTGCACAACGGCAAGATCTCCGAGATGCGCACCGGCGAAGGCAAGACGCTGGTCGCCACCTTGCCAGCCTACCTCAACGCGCTGACCGGCAAGGGCGTGCACGTCGTGACCGTCAACGACTACCTCGCCAGCCGCGACGCGGACTGGATGGGACGCATCTACGGCTTCCTCGGGCTGACCACGGGCTGCAACCTGTCGCGCATGGCGCACGAGGAAAAGCAGGCCGCCTACGGCGCCGACATCACCTACGGTACGAACAACGAGTTCGGCTTCGACTACCTGCGCGACAACATGGTGTACTCCACCAGCGAGCGCGTGCAGCGCGGGCTCAATTTCGCGATCGTCGACGAGGTGGACTCCATCCTCATCGACGAGGCGCGCACGCCGCTGATCATCTCTGGCCAGGCCGAGGACCACACCGAGCTGTATCTCAAGCTCAACCAGGTGGCCCCCGTGCTCATCCAGCAGGAAGGCGAGGGCGAGGAAGTCACCAAGCCCGGCGACTACACGCTGGACCTCAAGGCGCGCCAGGTGCTCCTCACCGAGCAGGGCCATGAGAACGCCGAGCAGATCCTTACCCGCATGGGACTGTTGCCGGAGGGATCGAGCCTGTACGACCCGGGCAACATCCTGCTCGTGCATCACCTCTATGCGGCGTTGCGCGCGCACGCGCTGTATTTCAAAGATCAGCACTACGTCGTGCAGAACAACGAGGTGGTGATCGTCGATGAATTCACCGGCCGCCTGATGGCCGGCCGCCGCTGGTCCGAGGGCCTGCACCAGGCGGTCGAGGCCAAGGAAGGCGTGCGCATCCAGGCCGAGAACCAGACGCTCGCCTCGATCACCTTCCAGAACTACTTCCGCATGTACGGCAAGCTCGCCGGCATGACCGGCACGGCCGACACCGAAGCCTACGAGTTCCACCAGATCTACGGCTTGGAAACGGTGGTGGTGCCGACCAACCGGCCGATGCAGCGTCGCGACGACAACGACAAGGTGTACCGCACCGCGAAGGAAAAGTGGGACGCGGTGATCGCCGACATCCGCGAGTGCGTCGGGCGCGGCCAGCCGGTGCTTGTCGGCACGACCTCGATCGAGATCAACGAATTCCTCTCCGGACTCCTGCAGCGCGAGAAGCTGCCGCATCAGCTGCTCAACGCGAAGCAGCACGAACATGAGGCGGAGATCGTCGCGCAGGCGGGCCGCCCCGGTGTCATCACGATCGCAACGAACATGGCCGGCCGCGGTACCGATATCGTGCTCGGGGGCAGCATCGAGCGCCAGCTTGCGGCGATCCGCGACGACGATGCGCTGCCGCAGGAGCAGAAGGACGCCCGCATCGCCGCGATGCGCGAGGAATGGCAGAAGCTGCACGAGCAGGTGCTCGCGGCCGGCGGCCTGCACATCGTCGGCACCGAGCGGCACGAATCGCGCCGCATCGACAATCAGCTGCGCGGTCGCGCCGGTCGCCAGGGCGACCCGGGCAGCTCGCGCTTCTACCTGTCGCTCGAGGATCCGCTGATGAAGATCTTCGCCGGCGAACGCCTGAACGCGATCATGGTGCGGCTGAAGATGCCCGAGGGCGAGGCGATCGAGCATGCGATGGTGACCCGCTCGCTCGAGTCGGCCCAGCGCAAGGTCGAGCAGCGCAACTTCGACATCCGCAAGCAGCTGCTCGAATACGACGACGTCGCCAACGACCAGCGCAAGGTGATCTACCAGCAGCGCAACGAGCTGCTCGAGAGCGAGGACATCTCCGACACCATCCACGCCATGCGCCAGGGCGTGCTGCATGACGCCTTCCGCATCTACGTGCCGGTCGACAGCGTCGAGGAGCAGTGGGACATTCCCGCGCTGGAGCAGGCCCTCGCGGCGGAATTCCAGCTCCGCCTCCCGGTGGGCGAGTGGCTGAAGGCGGAGTCGAATCTCGACGACGAGACCATCCTCAAGCGCATCCTCGGCGCGGCCGACGAGGCCTACGCAGCGAAGATCGCGCAGGTTGACGCGGGGGCGTGGCACAAGTTCGAGCGCGACGTGATGCTGCAGAGCCTCGACACGCACTGGCGCGAGCACCTGGCAGCGCTCGACCATCTGCGGCAGGGCATCCATCTGCGTGGCTACGCGCAGAAGAACCCGAAGCAGGAATACAAGCGCGAGGCCTTCGAGCTTTTCGAAGGCCTGCTCGAGTCCGTGCGCAGCGAAGTCTCCAAGCTGCTGATGACGGTGCAGGTCCGCACCGAGTCGCAGCTTGAGGAGGCAGAGCGTCCTCCGCCCGAGCTGGACAACGTCCAGTATCACCACGCCGACTACGACGAGGCGCTTGGCGCCGGCGCGCAGGCGCAGGAGGGCGGCACTGCCGTTGCGCAAGCACCGAAGGTCGGGCGCAACGATCCCTGCCCCTGCGGCTCCGGCAAGAAGTACAAGCACTGCCACGGCAAGCTGAGCTGAGGCAGGATGGGCGGCCCGACGACCCTTTTCCGCCGCATCCCTGAACGGCCCCGCGCGGGCCGTTCTTGGCTTTGCGTGGAGCGTTTTCGCGCATGACCGGGCCGGCTGATCCCAAGGGCAGGCGCCCCGGCGAGTCCGTGCTGTTTCCCGAGCTGCAACTCGGCGTTCCGGCCGATGCCGCCGCGCCGGCGGAGCGCGAGCCGCGCGGACTCGGGGAGTGGGTCGCTTTCATCCGCGACCAGGAGATGCCCGCCCTCGGTGCGACGGTGGCCTTGATCCATTCCGTCACCGAGGATGAGAAATCCCCGACCGGCAAGCTTGCCCAGGCCATCCTGCAGGACGCGGCAATGACCGCAAAGGTGCTCAAGCTCGCCAACAGCGTCTTGTACAACCCTTCGCGCCAGGCGGTGAGCACCATCAGCCGCGCCATTGTCGTGCTCGGCTTCAATGCCGTCGCCGAGATCGCGGTTGCGATCCGCGTGATCGATGCCCTGTTGACCGGCGGCATCCGGCAGCGTGTCGTGACCGAGATGGCGCGCGTGTTCCATGCGGCGGTTCAGGCGCGCGCTCTGGCCGCGCTGCGACGTGACGGACGCAGCGAAGAAGTCTTCATCGCCGCGCTGCTGTCCCGGGTTGGCGAGATGGCGTTCTGGTGCTTCGGCGGCAAGCTCGCACAGCGGCTGGACGAGGCTCTCGCCGCCGGGCAGTCCGACGACGAGGCGCAGATGAGCGTGCTCGGCTTTCGCTTGCGCCAGCTCTCGCAGGGGCTGGCGCGCGAGTGGAAGCTCGGTCCGCTGCTTCAGTCCGTGCTCGATGGCAGCACTCGCGCAAGCGTGCCCGAGCAGGCCATCCACTTTGCCCACCGCTTTGCGGCAGAAGTCGAGAACGGGTGGGACAGCCCGGGCCTTGAAAAAATCGTTCGCGGCCTGGCGACCTTTGCCGGACTTTCGTCCGAGGCGATGCGCGAGGAGCTTGCCGCGAATAGTGTCGAGGCGGCACGCATCGCCGGATATTTCGGTGCTGCCGAAGTGGGCGAGCTGATTCCGCGACCGACGCCCGCTGCAGGAGTCGTGGAGCCCGTCGAGCCCGAGGTGGTCGAAATCCTCGCGATGGAGCCCGACCCCCATCTCCAGCTCAGGATCCTGCGCGAGATCTCCGGCCGCATCGCAGCGGGTGCGAACCTCAACGAAATCCTGCAACTCGTTCTCGAAGGGATCTATCGCGGCGTGGGCTTCGACCGCGTGCTGTTCGCGCTGTTGTCGCCGAACCGACTGCAACTCATCGGCAAGACGGCGCTCGGTGGCAGTGCAGAGGGATTGCGGCAGGCGTTCATCTTCTCGCTCGACGGCACCCCCGGCGATCTGTTCAACGAATTCTTCCGCAACCCGCGCGCGATGCGCTTCGGCCCCGGCCAGACGCCGCCCGGGATCCGCCTCGATCGCCTGCAGCAGGTGGCCGATGCCGCCAACGCCTGCATCGCGCCCATCCTCGCGCAGGGTCGCCCGATCGGCCTCTTCTATGCCGACCGCACCCACGCCGCGGAAGGGGTCGATGACGAACGTTTCGAAGCTTTCCAGCTGTTTGCGCAGCAAGTCTCGCTCGCCGTCACGGCAGCCTCGTCGTCCCGCCAGAACGGATGATGCGTGGCCTCGCTGCCGATGAGCTTGCCGACATCCGATTAACCAAGGGCGGTACCCGCCGCCTGTGCCCGATGGAGACCCGTCATGCCCGTTAACCTCTCGACCCCGGTTGCCGCTGAACTGCGCCCGGTCGCAGGCGTCCGCCTCGGGGTTGCCGAAGCCGCGATCCGCAAGCAGAACCGTCGCGACCTGACCCTCATCGAAGTGGCCCCTGGCAGCCGTGTGGCGGGGGTGTTCACGCTCAACCGCTTCTGCGCCGCGCCGGTGCAGGTATGCAAGGATCACCTGCCGGGCGGCGACATGCGTGCGCTCGTCATCAATACCGGCGTCGCGAACGCGGGGACGGGCGAAGAGGGGCTGGCGAACGCGAGAGCCACCTGCGCCGCCGTGGCCGGGCTGCTCGGCATCGCTGCCGAGCAGGTGCTGCCGTTCTCGACCGGCGTGATTCTCGAGCCGCTGCCGGTCGATCGCCTGGTGGCCGGGCTTCCCGCCGCGCAGGCCGATCTGCGTGCCGATGGATGGTTCGACGCCGCGCATGCGATCATGACGACCGACACCATCGCCAAGGCTGTGTCGCGCCAGGTGACGATCGCGGGGCGCACGGTCACGCTGACCGGTATCAGCAAGGGGGCGGGCATGATCAAGCCGAACATGGCGACGATGCTCGGCTTCCTCGCCTGCGACGCGGCGATCTCGCAGTCGCTGCTGGACGCGCTTGCGCGTGAGGCGGCGGACCTGTCGTTCAACAGCATCACCGTCGACGGCGACACCTCGACCAACGACTCCTTCATCATCATCGCGACCGGCAAGGCCGGTAACGCCGAGATCAACGACCCCCTGGGCGAGGACTTCCGCGTGCTGCGCGAAGCGATCGTCGACGTGTCGATCCGGCTCGCCCAGGCGATCGTGCGCGACGGCGAAGGGGCCACCAAGTTCATGACGATCGCCGTCGAAGGCGGCAAGGACCGTGCGGAATGCCGCAAGGTCGCCTATGCGATCGGCCACTCGCCGCTGGTCAAGACCGCCTTCTTCGCCTCCGACCCCAACCTCGGGCGCATCCTCGCCGCGATCGGTTATGCCGGCATCGACGACCTGGACGTGAGCGGACTGCGCGTATGGCTCGCCAGCGCCAGCGAGGAGGTGTTGGTCGCCGAGGACGGCGGTCGGGCGGCGACGTACCGCGAGGAAGCGGGAGCGCGGGTGATGAAGGAAGCGGAGATCACCGTACGCGTCGATCTCGGGCGCGGCCTCGAGCGCGCCACGGTGTGGACCTGCGATTTTTCCTACGACTACGTGAAGATCAACGCCGACTACCGCAGCTGATGTTCGGCCGCAAATCGCGCACTGGCTGCATTGCTATGCTGTACGTATAATCCGGAGAGCGGCTCGACCCGGATCAAGATGGCAGACTATCAGCAGTCAATGCGCGAATCGCGGGGTCAGGAAGACCTCTCGCCCCTGTTCGACATCATGCTCGAAGGGGTGGTCGTGCGCGACGGCGCAGGCCGCATCACCGCGTGCAATCGCACGGCGCAGCAGATCTACGGCCTGTCCGCCGCCGAGCTCGAAGGGCATACCCCCGAGAACCTGCCGGTCGACTTCCTGTACGAGGATGGTTCTCCCTGTCCGCCGGATCAGCATCCGGCTATGGTCACGCTGCGCACCGGCCTGCCGCAGCGTGGCGTCGTAATGGGGATTGCCCATCCGGGACAGGACCCGGTGTGGATCCAGGTCAATAGCCAGCCCATTGCCGACGCGGCGGGGCGGATCGCCTCGGTGATCACCAGCTTTGCCGACATCACGCCGATCAAACGTGCGGAAGACGCGCTGCGGGCGAGCGAGGCGCGCAACCGGACGCTTGCCGAAGCGATCGCTCAGTCAGGCTGCTCGGTCATCATCACCGACGGCGACGGGCGTATCGAATACGTGAATCCCGCCTGCTGCCGGGCCTACGGTTACTCCGAAGCGGAGCTGATCGGCGCGCGCCCGAGCATCTTCAAGTCCGGCGAAACGACCGAGGAGGAATACGCGGGTCTGTGGCGCACGATTCTCGCCGGCGAGACCTGGCGTGGCGAGATGTCCAATCGCAGTCGCGACGGCCGGCTCATCCGCGAGGCGGTTTCCGTGTCGCCGGTGCGCGACGAGAGCGGTGAAGTGCGGCATTTCGTTGCGCTGAAGGAAGACATCACCCAGCTGCGCGAAGACGAGCGCCGGCGGCACGAATTGTTCGAACGCGTTGCGCGCCTCGAGCGCATGGAGCTCGTCGCCACGCTGGCCGGCGGCATCGCACACGACTTCAACAACGTGCTCGCCGCGATCCTCGGCTATTCGCAGCTTGCGGCCACACAGCTCAAGCAGGAAGGCGGCCAGGCACGCGTGGTGAAGTACATCGAGGAGATCCGCGCGGCCGGCCAGCGCGCGCGCGAATTGATCCAGCAGCTGCTCAGCTTCCGCCGCGGCGGCGCGGTGCAGCCGGGTAGCGCCGAGCTCGCCGCGATCGGTCGCGAGGCCGTCGGCCTGCTGCGCGCGACGCTTCCCGACACGCTCGCGGTGGTTGCCGATCTCGATGCCGGCCTGCCGCGCCTGTCCGTCGATCCGGCGCATCTTCATCAGATCATGATGAATCTGCTGATCAATGCGCGCGACGCGATCGCGGGCATCGGCACCATCCGGCTGACGGCCCGCCGCGAGTCCTTCGCCGGCGTGCAGCGTTGCGACTCCTGTGGCCACGAGTTCCGTGGCGATTTTGTCGCGATCACGGTCACCGACGTCGGCGTCGGCATTGCGCCCGAGCACCGCGAAAAACTGTTCGAACCCTTCTTCACGACCAAGGATGTCGGGCAAGGCACCGGCATGGGGCTGGCGGTCGTGCACACCATGACCCACCTCTACGACGGTCATGTCCGCGTGGAATCGGAGCCCGGCAAGGGCACCGCGGTGCAGGTCGTCCTGCCGGTGCGGCTGCTCCAGGAGGGCGCTGCCGCGTAGCGGCGTGCCTCAGTGCAGCACGCGCGGCATCGCAAGCACGAAGGTCGGAATCTCGGCGTCGAAGCGGTGCCCGTCCGCAGCCACCATCTGGTAGCTGCCCTGCATCGTCCCGACCGGGGTTTCCAGAACCGAGCCGCTCGAATAGCTGAACTGCTCTCCGGGGGCTAGCGCCGGCTGTTCGCCGATCACGCCCTGGCCGCGCACTTCCTGCACCTTGCCGGCGCCGTCGGTGATGATCCAGTGGCGGCTCAGGAGTTGTGCGCCGACCGTGCCTACGTTGGTGATCGTGATGTGGTAGGCGAACACGTAGCGGTCTTCTTCCGGCGCGGACTGGCCGGGGACGTATTCCGCCACCGCGGTCACCTTGATACGGTATTTTTCCGATTCGCTCATTGACGGGTCTCTCTGGTGGGCGCCGTCGTCCGGGGCACGTTCGGGACCGTGGAACACGCGAAGGCGGCGCAGGAGGTTAAAATAGCACTTTTGTCCGGAAATACCGCCATGTCCGTTTCGCCCCTGACCGCTCTTTCCCCGCTCGACGGCCGTTACCACGAAAAGGTCGCAGCTCTGCGCGAGCACTTCTCCGAGCATGGTCTGATCCGCAATCGCGTGCGCGTGGAGATCGAATGGCTCAAGGCCCTGGCGGGCGAGCCGGGGCTGGCGGAGATCGCGCCGTTCTCGGCCGCGACGGTGGCGGAACTCGATGGTGTCGTCGCGAAGTTTTCGCCGGCTGACAGCGCCGCGGTGAAGGCCATCGAGGCGACCACCAACCATGACGTGAAGGCGATGGAATACTGGCTCAAGGAGCGTCTGGGCCACAACGCCGAAGTCACCAAGGTGTCCGAGTTCATCCACTTCGCCTGCACCTCGGAAGACATCAACAACACCTCGCACGCGCTGATGCTGCGCGAAGGCCGCGACGCGGTGCTGCTGCCCGTGCTCGACAAGGTGATCGCGCGCTTCCGCGAACTCGCGCACCTGCTCGCCGACCTGCCGATGCTCTCGCGCACGCACGGACAGCCGGCCAGCCCGACCACGCTGGGCAAGGAGATGGCCAACATCGCCGCACGCCTGTTGCGTGCGCGCGCCGCCATCGCCGCGGTGTCGCTGACGGCCAAGTTCAATGGCGCGGTCGGCAACTACAACGCGCACCTGTCGGCCTGGCCGGCCTTCGACTGGGAAGGTTTCAACCGCCGCTTCATCGAATCGCTGGGTCTGGAGTTCAACCACTACACCATTCAGATCGAACCGCACGACGCGATGGCCGAGCTCTTCGATGCCATCGCGCGCACCAACACGATCCTCATCGACGCGTGCCGCGACATCTGGATGTACATCTCCTTCGGCTACTTCAAGCAGAAGCTCAAGGAGGGCGAGGTCGGCTCGTCGACGATGCCGCACAAGGTCAATCCGATCGACTTCGAGAACGCGGAGGGCAACCTCGGAATCGCCAACGGCGTGCTGCGCCACTTCACCGAAAAGCTGCCGGTGTCGCGCATGCAGCGCGACCTCACCGATTCGACCGTGCTGCGCAACATGGGCGTCGGCTTCGGCCACACGGTGCTGGCGCTCGATTCCTGCCTGCGCGGACTGAACAAGCTGGAAGCCGATCCGGCACGCCTCGCGGCCGATCTCGACGGCGCGTGGGAAGTGCTCGCCGAGCCGGTGCAGACGGTGATGCGGCGCTTCGGCATCGAGAACCCGTACGAGCAGCTGAAGGCGATGACCCGCGGCAAGGGCATCACGCGCGAGGCGCTGCAGGATTTCGTTCGTACCCTGGCGATTCCCGAGGCGGACCGCCAGCGCCTGCTCGACATGACCCCCGCGAGCTACGTCGGCAAGGCTGCCGAACTCGCGAAGCGCATCTGAGCGCCGGCCGGCCGCGGCCGGCACGGACTGCGACAACGAACGCCACCTGCGGGTGGCGTTTCCATTGCAATACTGGAAAGGAAACAGGAATGGCGTTTGCCGACAATCTCAAGCAACTGCCCAAGATATCGCACCTCGCAGCCCTCAATCTTCTCGATGCCGAGGGCGCGACCGTTGCCACCATCGAGAACAAGCCGGGGCAGGCAGGCTCCCTGGCGGTGTACAACCACCTTGCCCAGCTCTATGGCTCGATCAACGGCGAAGCGGCGAAGAAGGGGCTGGAACTGTATGCGGAGCACACCGAGGACGCACGCCTGAATCCGGGCAAGCATCCGAACATCGACCGGCTGATCGGGGTCATCGAGCGCGGCGAGGCGCTGCGCGTGAAGCAGGTGTTCGCGGTGTGAGCCGGAAGTTGGAGCTTCGTTCGCCCTGAGCTTGTCGAAGGGCCCTGCCAAGGCTTCGACAGGCTCAGCCCGAACGGTATCGGGTCTTCCGGGTTTATACCTGCGGCGCGCTTCAGGCGCCGCCCAGGCCGAAGAAATCGCGGATGCCCAGCATGCCGATCTGGAAACCGATGGCGACCAGGATCAGGCCCATGAAGCGGGTGAAGATGCGCTCGACGCGCGGCGTGGCCAGACGCTGGCGCACGAGCGCGAGGCGCAGCGTCGCCCACAGCACAGCCGCGGTGGCGACCGACGCGAGCAGCGCGACGACCGGCAGGTAGAGGCGGGACGGGTAGGCGACCGACAACGTGATCGCGGTCGTGATCGCGCCCGGGCCTGCGACCAGCGGCATCGCGAAGGGCACGACGATGCGGTCCTCGGCGTCCTCGGGCGAAGCCTCGTCGCGCTGGATACCGCTCGGGCTGCCGCGCAGCATGTCGAGGCCGACGAGGATGATGACGAGCCCACCTGCGGTGCGGAAGGCGTCGAGCGAGATGCCGAAGAGTTCGAGGATGTAGCGGCCGCCGATGGCAGCCCCGGCGAGGATGGCCAGCACGGCCATCGCCGCCTGGCCGGCCGCGCGGCGTCGTGCAGCGACGGACATGCCGGCGACGATGCCGAGGAACATCGGTGCGGCGATGATCGGGTTCGTGATCGCCAGAAGGCTGACGAAGGCCTGCAGGAACTCGTTCATCGCCGGGCAGGGGAAGAGGTCAGACGACCGCCTCTTCCTTTTCCTTCTTGGGCTTGATGAACTGCTCGCGCGAGACGCCCAGCCACATCACCAGCGGGGCGGCGACCAGCACCGAGGAATAGATGCCGAACAGGATGCCGATGGTCAGCGCCATCGCGAAGTAGTGCAGGGTCTCGCCGCCGAACAGCAGCATCGCCAGCACCATCATCTGCGTGCTGCCGTGGGTGATGACGGTACGCGAGATCGTCGACGTGATGGCGTGGTCGAGCACTTCCGGCGTGGTCATGCCGCGCTTCTTCTTGAAGGTCTCGCGCACGCGGTCGAAGACGACGACCGACTCGTTGACCGAGTAGCCGAGCACCGCTAGCACCGCTGCCAGCACCGGCAGCGAGAATTCCCACTGGAAGAAGGCGAAGAAGCCCAGGATGATCACGACGTCGTGCAGGTTGGCGATGATTGCGGACACCGCGAAGCGCCACTCGAAGCGCATCGCGAGGTACACCACGATACCGAAGATCACCAGCAGCAGCGCCATCGCGCCATCGGACGCGAGCTCCTTGCCGACCTGCGGGCCGACGAATTCGACGCGCCGCAACTCGGGGGCGCCGCCCACGGCCTGCAGCGTCGCCATCGTGCGCTCGGACACCTTGGTGGTGTCGAGATCCTCGCGGTTCGGCAGGCGGATCAGCACGTCGCGCGAACTGCCGAAGTTCTGCACCTGCGCGTCCGGGTAGCCGCTGGTGGCGAGCGCGCTGCGGATCGGCTCCAGTTGCGGCGCTTCGGCGTAGGCAACCTCAACCAGCGTGCCGCCGGTGAATTCCACCGACAGGTGCAGGCCGCGCGTCGCGAGGAAGAACACCGCCAGCACGAACGTGATCAACGAGATGATGTTGAACGTCAGCGCATGGCGCATGAACGGGATGTCTTTCTTGATGCGGAAGAATTCCATGATTCAGCCTTCTATTCAGCCTTGTGCGTGCGCGGCGGTCAGTTGCCCGGCTTCCAGATCTGCCCGATGGATACCGATTCGAGCTTGCGGCGGCGGCCGTAGAGGAGGTTCACCAGCATGCGCGAGATCAGGATCGCGCTGAACATCGAGGTCAGGATGCCCAGGCAATGCACCACCGCGAACCCGCGCACCGGCCCGGAGCCGAACACCAGCAGCGCGATGCCGGCGATGAGCGTCGTGATGTTGGAGTCGAGAATCGTGTCGAAGGCGCGCTCGTAGCCGGCGTGGATGGCCGCCTGCGGCGAGACGCCGTTGCGCAGTTCCTCGCGGATGCGTTCGTTGATCAGCACGTTCGCGTCGATCGCCATGCCCAGGGTCAGCGCCATCGCCGCGATGCCGGGCAGCGTCAACGTCGCCTGCAGCAGCGACAGCAGGGCGACGAGCAGGAGCAGGTTGGCGGCGAGCGCGATCACCGACACCAGGCCGAACAGCATATAATACACGCTCATGAAGATCGCGATCGCGACGAAGCCCCACAGCGTCGAGTGGAAGCCCTTGGCGATGTTCTCGGCACCGAGGCTGGGGCCGACGGTGCGTTCCTCGATGATCTCCATCGGGGCGGCGAGGCTGCCGGCGCGCAGCAGCAGCGCGACGTCGCTCGCTTCCTGGGTCGTCATGCGGCCCGAGATCTGCACGCGCCCGCCGCCGATCTCGGTGCGGATCACCGGCGCGGTCACGACCTCGCCCTTGCCCTTCTCGATCAGCAGGATGGCCATGCGCTTGCCCACGTTCTCGCGCGTGACGTCGCGGAAGATGCGGCTGCCGGCGGCGTCCAGCGTGAGGTGCACGGCGGGCTCGTTGGTCTGGCCGTCGAAACCGGGCTGGGCGTCGGTGAGACGGTCGCCGGTGAGCACGACCTGGTTGCGCACCAGGATGGGCGAGCCGCCGCGTTCGTTGTAGAGCTCGGTGCCGAGCGGGACGCTGCCGGCAAGGGCGCCTTCGAGCGCCCCCGGGGTCTCGTCGACGAGGCGCACTTCGAGGGTTGCGGTGCGGCCGAGGATGTCCTTGGCCTTGGCGACGTCCTGCACGCCGGGCAGCTGCACGACGATGCGGTCGAGGCCCTGCTGCTGGATCACCGGCTCGGCGACGCCCAGCTCGTTGATGCGGTTGTGCAGCGTGGTGATGTTCTGCTTGATCGCGAAGTCGCGGATGTTCTTCTGCGCGTTCTGGCCCAGGGTCGCGACCAGCTTCAGGTCGTCCGATGCGTCGTCGCGATCGGTGAGCTGCAGGTCCGCGGTGCTGGCGGAGATCGCCTTGCGGGCGGCTTCGCGCTGCTCGGCGTCGCGGAAGCGCAGCAGCACGTTGTTGCCTTCGCGTGTGATGCCGGCGTGGCGAACGTTCTTGTCGCGCATCAGCGTGCGCAGGTCGGCGGCGGTCGCGTCGAGGCGCTTGGTGATCGCGCCGGGCATGTCGACCTGGAGCAGGAAGTGCACGCCGCCGCGCAGGTCGAGGCCGAGGTACATCGGCAGCGCATTGATCGAGGTGAGCCAGTTCGGCGAGGCGGACAGGAGGTTCAGCGCGACGACATAGGAGGGGTCGCGCGGATCGGGGTTAAGGCGCTTCTCGATGGCGTCCTTCGCGCGCAGCTGGACGTCCGTGCTGGCGACGCGCACGCGGACGCTGTTGGTGTCGCTGAACAGGCCGGTGTGCTCGATGCCCGCGTCCCGTAGCGCCTGCTCGATCGTGCCGTTGAGGGACGCGTCGAGCTTGAGGGTGGCTTTGCCGCTGGAGACCTGAACTGCGGGCACTTCACCGTAGAAGTTGGGAAGGGTGTAGATCAGGCCGAAGAACAGGACCAGACCGATGAGAATGTTCTTCCAGAGCGGATAGCGGTTCATGACTTGGATGGGCTGGAAAGGGGATGCGGCAGGTCATTGCTGCGCGGGGCGGGCAAGCGGCCGGTACGCCCCGCGCGAGGAACCTCAGAGGGTCTTCAGCGTGCCCTTCGGCAGCACGGTGGCGACGGCCTGGCTCTGCACGAGGATATTGACGTTGTCCGCGACCTCGATGCGCAGGAAGTTGTCGCCGACCTGGGTCACGCGGCCGGCGATGCCGCCCTGGGTGACGACCTCGTCACCCTTCGCGAGCGCGGAAACCATCGCCTTGTGTTCCTTCGCGCGCTTCATCTGCGGGCGGATCATCAGGAACCACAGGACGATGAACATCAGGATCAGCGGCAGCATGCCCATTAGGCCGCCGGTGGGGTCGCCGCCGGCCGCGGCCTGGGCGTATGCGTTGGAAATGAACACGGGTGAGACTCCGGGTGGTTGCTTAAAGCGGTCGATTATAGCAGCAGGGCTTCGCGCGCCTGTGGCAAGCGGAAGCGGGCGCAGCGCGAGCGCACGAACTGCCGGGCGCGGTCTAGTGTGGGAGCGGCTTCAGCCGCGAATGGGCCACGCTGCGTGCGATACCGCCGATTCGCGGCTGAAGCCGCTCCCACGGGGAAGTTGCCACCCGCGGGCAAGCAGGCGGGCGCCCGGTCCGTCACTGCGTGCCGGTGCTGCGCTCGCTGCGGAAGCGTCCGCGGTAGGCGTCGAATTCGCCCGCGGCGATCGCTGCGCGCAGCTCCGCCGTGAGGACCTGGTAGTAGCGCAGGTTGTGGATCGTGTTGAGCATGCTGCCGAGGATCTCGCCGGCACGGTGCAGGTGGTGCAGGTAGGCGCGGCTGAAGTTGCGGCAGGTGTAGCAGTCGCACGAGGGGTCCAGCGGGCGGGTGTCCTGCTTGTGGATGGCGTTCTTGATCTTGATGTCGCCGAAGCGCGTGAACAGCCAGCCGTTTCTCGCGTTGCGCGTGGGCATCACGCAGTCGAACATGTCGATGCCGGCCGCGACGCCCGCGACGATGTCCTCGGGGGTGCCGACGCCCATCAGGTAGCGCGGCTTGTGCTGCGGCAGGCGCGGGGCGGTGTGGGCGAGGATGCGCTCCATGTCTTCCTTGGGCTCGCCGACCGACAGGCCGCCGATCGCGTAGCCGTGGAAGCCGATGTCCTCGAGCGCGGCCAGCGACTCGTCGCGCAGGTCCTCGTACATGCCGCCCTGCACGATGCCGAACAGCGCGTTGGCGTTGCCAAGGCGGTCGAACTCGTCGCGCGAGCGCCGCGCCCAGCGTTGCGACAGGCGCATCGACCTGGCCGCCTCGTCGCGCGTCGCGGGATAGGGCGTGCATTCGTCGAAGATCATCACGATGTCGGAGTTCAGCGTGTGCTGGATCTGCATCGAGATCTCGGGCGTGAGCAGCAGCTTCGCGCCGTCGATCGGCGAGGCGAACTTCACGCCCTCCTCGCTGATCTTGCGCAGTGCGCCCAGGCTGAACACCTGGAAGCCGCCCGAGTCGGTGAGGATGGGCTTGTTCCAGCCCATGAAACCGTGCAGGCCGCCGTGTGCGGCCACGACTTCGAGGCCGGGACGCAGCCATAGGTGGAAGGTGTTGCCGAGGCAGATCTGCGCGCCGATGTCGTCGAGCGCGGCCGGCGTCATCGCCTTGACCGTGCCGTAGGTGCCGACCGGCATGAAGACGGGCGTCTCGACGACGCCGTGGGCGAGGGTGAGGCGGCCGCGGCGGGCGGCGCCATCCTGGGTGATCAGGTCAAATTGCATCGTTGCGGCGGGTGATGAACATGGCATCCCCGTAACTGAAGAATCGGTAGCCTTCGCGCACCGCGTGGGCGTAGGCGCGACGGATGGGCTCCATGCCGGCGAAGGCGGACACGAGCATCAGCAGCGTCGACTTCGGCAGGTGGAAGTTGGTGATCAGGGCGTCGGCGACGCGGAAGCGGTAGCCGGGCAGGATGAAAAGCTCGGTCTCGCCCACGCCGGGGCCGAGATCGCCGTCCTGTGCGGCGCCTTCGAGCGCGCGCAGGCTGGTGGTGCCGACGGCGATGACGCGCTTGCCGGCGGCCTTCGTCCTCGCGATCGCATCGACCGTTTCCTGCGGGATCACGTAGCGTTCCCGGTGCATGTGGTGCTCGCCGAGGTCGTTCACGCGTACCGGCTGGAAGGTGCCGGCGCCGACGTGCAGGGTGACCCAGGCGCCGTTCACGCCCTGGCGCGCAAGATCGGCGAGCATCTGCTGGTCGAAGTGCAATCCGGCGGTCGGTGCCGCGACCGAGCCGGGCTCGCGCGCATAGACGGTCTGGTAGCGCGATTCGTCGTGGTCGTCCGCGGCGCGGTCGATATAGGGGGGCAGGGGCAGCTTGCCGTGCTTTTCCAGCAGTTCGTGGAGGTCTTCGTCCTCGGGGAAGCGCAGATGGAAGAACTCCCCGGCGCGGCCGAGCACCGTGACGTCGAAGGCGTCGGCCAGGCGCAGGCGCGCGCCGGCGCGCGGCGACTTGCTCGAGCGCACCTGGGCGAGCGCCTCGTGCGGGCCGATCGCGCGTTCGATCAGCACTTCGATCTGGCCGCCGGTCTCCTTGACGCCGTAGAGGCGCGCATGGATCACGCGCGTGTCATTGAAGACGAGCAGGTCGCCGGGCTCGACGAGCGATGGCAGGTCGCAGAAGCCGCGGTCGGCGAGGTCATCGCCGGCGAGCACGAGCAGGCGGCTCGCGCAGCGTTCCGCAAGCGGCGCCTGGGCGATCTGTTCGGGGGGGAGCAGGTAGTCGAAGTCGTCGAGAGTAAGTGACATGCGCTTGCCGCTGGCTGGGGCTTTCATGGATAATGCGGCGCTTCCCGTGCCGGGATGGCGGAATCGGTAGACGCAGCGGATTCAAAATCCGCCGCCGCAAGGTGTGTGGGTTCGAGTCCCACTCCCGGCACCAGTCTTTCTTCAGCGGAAAGCGCAGCAAGGTCGCGGATTCTAGCAGAGTTCGCCGGTCGCCAAAGTCCGCCGCGAGCCCCCTCCCCGTAGCTTCCGATCCGCCACCCCGTCCGTGCGGCGCAGTTGCGTCGGGATCTCTTCGAGCGCATTCCCTGCGCGCCACATTGCGGCCGCGCAGCCTCGGCAGCCCGGGCGGATAATTTCAAGTTCGAAAAAAACTGAGCATCGTTCATTTCGGATCTTCTTTTTCGGAAGCTGTGGCGTGTCCATACTTCATTTGCGGGCTGGTATGCCGGCTCATCACGAAGGAGATGGTGCAATGCGAATCGATCTGCAATGTAACGGTGTCGAACCCCCTGCCGGTCTGCGCGAGTACGTCGCACGGCGGATGAAATTCGCAATCGGCCGCTTCCGCGACCAGATCAAGTGGGCGCGGATCAAGGTGGCGGACGTGAATGGGCCGCGGGGCGGCGTGGATAAGCGTTGCGTGGTACAACTACGCCTGCGCAACCTGCCCGACGTGATCTTCGCGATCACCGAAGTCGAGGCACGTTCCGCGATCGACCGCGCGGCCGACCGCGTATCGCAGGTGCTGGCGCGCCGGCTCGAACGCCAGCGTCGCATCGTGCGTGACTTCCTGCCCGACGCGGTGCCGGCCGGCGCCTGATGGATTTCACTCAAAATTCGAACAAAGGAGGTAATCGCTCGATGGAAAACCGTATCGCAACAATGACCCGCTCGGAGGCCTCGGTCCTCTCGACCAATCGGGTCATCCGCAACACCTACATGCTCCTGTCGATGACGCTGGCGTTCTCCGCCGCGACCGCGGGGCTTTCGATGGCGCTCGGCCTGCCGCATCCGGGGCTGATCATCACGCTGGTGGGCTACTTCGGCCTGCTGTTCCTGACGACCAAGTTCCGCGACAGCGGCCTGGGCGTGCTGTTCGTGTTCGCGCTGACCGGCTTCATGGGCTACACGCTGGGGCCGATCGTGTCGAAGTACCTGGCGCTGCCCAACGGTCACCAGATCGTGATGCAGGCGATGGGCGGCACGGCGGCGATCTTCCTCGGCCTGTCGGCCTATGCGGTGACGACGCGCAAGGACTTCTCGTTCATGGGCGGCTTCCTGACCGTCGGCATCCTCGTCGCTTTCCTCGCCGGCCTCGGCGCGGTGTTCTTCGAGATGCCGGGCCTCTCGCTGGCCGTGTCCGCGATGTTCGTGCTGCTGATGTCGGGGCTGATCCTGTACGAGACCAGCAACATCATCCACGGCGGTGAAACGAACTACGTGATGGCGACGGTGACGCTGTATGTGTCGATCTACAACCTCTTCACCAGCCTGCTGCACCTGCTGGGGGTGATGAACGACGACTGATCCCTTGCGCCCAGGCAGGGCTCGGGCAAGGAGAACGGGGCGGCCTGCGGGTCGCCCCGTTTTTTTGTGGGAGCGGCTTCAGCCGCGAATCGGCGGTGTCGCAAGTGGGGCGGCCCCTTCGCGGCTGAAGCCGCTTCCACGGGGATGTCCCGGGCTACGCCGAACGCGTTCTTCGCGAGATTCGCAGCAGCAGCTTGCGCGCTTCGTCGAGCAGCAGGACGCTGGAGGCGACCAGTGCGGAGCGCAGCCAGTCCTCGGTTGCGAGCGCGGTGGTGCCGAAGATCTGTTGCGCCGGCGGCCAGTTGACGACGATGAGCTGGAGTGCGAGGACGCCGCAGAGCGCCAGCCACAGCCTGGCATTGCGCAGGAACTGGCGGTTGAAGGCGCTGCCGTATTCGCTGCGGGCGTTGAAGACGTTGAAGAACTGGTACAGCACGAAGGTCGTGAAGGCCAGCGTGAGCGCGTATTGCTCGCCGTGCGTGTCGAGTGCGGAGTGGAACAGCCACAGCGTGCCGGCCATCATCGTGGCGCCGTACAGGGCGAGCCGGCCGAGGCGGTGTGCCGTCAGGATATGGGCGGCCTGCGGGCGCGGCGGCGCGCGCATGATGCCGGGGCGCGCGGGCTCGACGCCGAGCGTCATCGCCGGGGGGCCGTCCATGATGATGTTGATCCACAGCAGCTGGATCGCCGTGAAGGGCGAGGGCAGGCCGGCGAGTGTGGCCGCGAGGACGGTGAGGATGGCGCCGATGTTGGTTGACAGCTGGAAGCGCACGAACTTGACGATGTTGTCGAAGATGACGCGGCCTTCCTCGACGGCGCGCACGATGGTGGCGAAGTTGTCGTCGGTGAGCACCATCGTCGCCGCTTCGCGCGTGACCGCGGTGCCGGTGATGCCCATCGCGATGCCGATGTCGGCGGCCTTGAGCGCGGGCGCGTCGTTCACGCCGTCGCCGGTCATGGCGACGACGTGGCCGTCGGCCTTGAGCGCCTTGACGATGCGCACCTTGTGGGCCGGCGACACGCGCGCGAAGACCGCGATGGCGTCGATGCGGCGGGCCAGCGCAGCATCGTCCATCGCGTCGAGTTCGGCGCCGCTTACGACCTCGCCCTGCAGGCCCAGTTCGCGTCCGATCGCGGCGGCGGTGGCCTTGTGGTCGCCGGTGATCATCTTGACGCGGATGCCGGCCTGGCGGCAACGCCGGATCGCTGCCGCGGCTTCGGCGCGCGGCGGATCCATCAGGCCGGCGAGCCCGACGAAGGTCCAGTCGCGCGCCCAGACCCACAGGTCGCCGGCCGGGTCGAAGTCGCGAGCGGGGATGTCCCGTCGTGCGACCGCGAGCACGCGCAGCGCCTGACCGGCGAGGCGCTCGTTCTCGGCGGCGATCGTGGCGCGCATTTCGTCGTCGAGCGGGAGGGCGCCGGTGCCTTCCGCTGCGCCCGCGGCCCACGCGGAAGAGCGCGCGAGCAGTACGTCCGGGGCGCCCTTGATGCACATCTCCACGCGATCGCCCCGGTGGTGGAAGGTCGCCATGAACTTGTGCGCCGAGTCGAAGGGGATCTCGGCGATGCGCGGGATGCGTTCGCGCTCGGCCTGCGGATCGACGCCGCCCTTCTGCGCCAATACCCACAGCGCGCCTTCGGTGGGGTCGCCGACGAGGGTCGCCTCGCGCACGCTGGAATCGGAGCACAGCGCCATCGGCATGAGGAGGGGGTGCAGGTCGGCCAGCCCTTCGCCGCAGATGCGGCCGGCGGCGTGATAGCCCTCGCCGTCCACGGTGAAGCGGCAGCCGGCGAACCAGCCGGCGCGGGCGGTCATCTGGTTGAGCGTGAGGGTGCCGGTCTTGTCCGAGCAGATGACGGTGGTCGAGCCCAGGGTTTCGACCGCGGCGAGCTTCTTCAGGATGGCGCCGTTCTGTGCCATGCGCCACATGCCGATGGCGAGGGTGACGGTGACGACCGCGGGTAGTCCTTCGGGGATGGCGGCGACGGCGAGGGCGACGGCGGTCATCGTCGCCTGCACCCAGGGCAGGCCGCGCGCGGCATCGAGCGCGAAGATCACGGCGACGACGATGCCGGCGATCAGCGCGAGGCGCTTGCCGAGGACGTCGAGCTGGCGCTGCAGGGGGGTCTCGCTGTTGGTGGTGCTGGCGATCATGCCGGCAAGCTTGCCCATCTCGGTCGCCATGCCGGTCGTGACGACCAGCATTTCCGCGCGGCCGCGGGTGACGACGGTGTTCATGTAGAGCATGTTCACGCGGTCGCCGAGGGCGAGCTCGGGGGTGTCCAGCGTGTCGGTGATCTTGCCGACGGCCTGGGATTCGCCCGTCAGTGCCGCTTCGTCGACCTCGAGGTTGTGGGCGGCGATCAGGCGTCCGTCGGCGGGAACGCGGTCGCCGGCCTCGAGCAGGACGACGTCCCCGGGCACGAGGCTCGTCGCGTCGACCTCCATCTGCCGGCCGTCGCGGCGCACGCGGGCGCGTGCGGCGAGCATGTCCTTGAGCGCCGAGAGCGTGCGTTCGGCGCGGTGCTCCTGCCAGAAGCCGAGGCTGGCGTTGAGGACGACGACCACGAGGATGACGAGCGCGTCCTTGAGCTCGCCGATCGCCCAGGCCAGTCCCGCGGCGAAGATCAGCACGACGATGAGGAAGCTGCGAAACTGGTCGAGGAACTTGAGCCAGGCGGGCCGTGGCGGTGCCTCGGCGAGGCGGTTCTCGCCCGTGCGCGCGAGGCGCTCGGCGGCATCCGTGCCAGAGAGACCGTGCTCAGGGGCGACTTCGAGGGCGGCCGCGGTGGCGGCCCGGCCGAAGGTGTGCCACCGGGTGTGCCAGGGCGTTTCAGTGTTCATCGCCGGAGTATCCTCGCGCGGAGCGCGGCGGGTGCCGCGCTGCCGTCATTCGGAGGGCGGCGTGTCGGCCTGCGAGGGGGTTTCCTGTTCGGCGGAGATCTCGACGAGGCGCGTCGCGAGCACCTTGTCGATACGCTTGCCGTCGAGGTCGACGACTTCAAGCCGCCAGTCTTCCCAGGTCGTCACGTCGCCGGTGTGGGGGATGCGGCCGAGCAGCCACATGACCATGCCGCTGAGCGTGTGGTAGCGGCCCTTGTCTTCTTCGGGAACGGCCTTGATCTCGAGGCGGTCCTTGAGCTCGGGGATGGGGATCATGCCGTCGAGCAGCCACGAGCCGTCCTCGCGCTGCACCGCCCACGCCTCGTCGAGGCTGGACGGACGGAATTCGCCGGTGACGGCTTCGAGCACGTCCTGCAGCGTGACCACGCCCTGGATCTCGCCGTACTCGTCGATCACGAACACCATGTGGGTGCTGGAGGCGCGGAACTGGTCGAGGAGTTCCATGCCGGTGAGCGACTCGGGTACGTAGATCGCGGGTTCGAGCTGCTTGGTGAGGTCGGGCGTGCCGCCCTTGAGGGTCTGGTTGAAGAGCTGTTTCGACGAGATGATGCCGAGGATGTCGTCGAGGCCGCCGCGACACACGGGGAAGCGCGAGTGCTCGGATTCGGCCATGCGCGCGAGGTTGTCGTCGAGCGGCAGGTTGATGTCCAGCCACACGACGTCGGAGCGCGGGACCATCAGCGAGGCGATCTGGCGCTCGTCGAGGCGGAAGACGTTGCGCACCATCTCGTGTTCGTTCTTCTCGATGACGCCGGCTTCGGAACCTTCCTCCAGCAGGGCGTGGATTTCTTCTTCCGTGACGCCGGGGGCGGCCTCGTCGCGTTTGCCCATCAGCGTGAGCAGCAGCGCGGTGGACCAGCTCAGCAAGCGCACGAAGGGGCGCGATGCGACGGAGAGCGCGTTCATCGGCCGCGCGACGAGGCGCGCGATCCCTTCCGGGTTGATCTGTCCGATGCGTTTCGGGACGAGTTCGCCGACGACGATCGACACGTAGGTGATGACGACGACGACCAGCACGGTCGCGCCGATCTCGCTTGGGCGCTGCGCGAGGCCCAGTTCCTGCAGCCACATCGCGAGCGGCGCGGCGAGGGCGGCTTCGCCGACGATGCCGTTGAGGATGCCGATCGAGGTGATGCCGATCTGGATCGTCGACAGGAAGCGCGTCGGTTCCTCGCCGAGCTTGATCGCGACGACCGCAGCGGCGTCGCCATCTTCGGCGAGGCGTGCCAGACGTGCACGGCGTGCCGTGACGAGGGCAATCTCGGACATGGCGAAGACCCCGTTAAGCAGGATCAGGGCAATGAGTACGATGATTTCCATTTTCGCGGGCTATGCGTGACAGGGGCGCGCGCTGCGTGCCGGCACGGACGCCGGATGTGCGCGGAAGACCGATTGGTGCGCCGGCGCCGCGGCAGGGCGCGCGCGAACGCTGGTCGGGAGGGAGTGCCGGCGGTGCGCAGGGCTGGCGGGCAGCGGGAGTGCCCGGGCGAGTGGGATGGCAGGGGGCGCAGGGCAACATCGACCCGGCGAGGTGCGGGCGCACGCGCCCGGATGGCTCGTCAGGCGGGGCCTGTGGCGCGGATGAGGCGAATTTCGACTACCCATAGCGCGGAGTTCATGCAGACCCCGCTACTCCTTCCTGTGTGCTGGATTTCAGCATGATGCATCACTGATGCAGTCGCTGTCACGCGCCCCTGTTGAAGGTCGCGATGCGACGGCGGCGTACGAAGCGTTACAATGGCGCGTTTTGGTTACTTGGAACGGGTCGGATGAAGACCACCTTTCTGGATTTCGAACAGCCGATTGCCGATCTCGAAGAGAAGATCGAGAAGCTGCGATTCGTGCAGGACGACTCGGCGGTGGATATCTCCGAGGAAATCGCTCGCCTCGAAGCCAAGAGCGAATCGCTGACCAAGGATCTGTACGGCAAGCTGACGCCTTGGCAGATCGCCCAGGTCGCGCGTCACCCGCAGCGCCCCTACACGCTGGACTACGTGCGCCACATCTTCACCGATTTCCAGGAACTGCATGGTGATCGCGCGTTCGCCGACGACAAGGCGATCGTCGGCGGGCTGGCGCGCTTCAACGGCCAGAGCTGCGTCGTGATCGGCCATCAGAAAGGGCGTGACACGAAGGAAAAGATCCTGCGCAACTTCGGCATGCCGCGCCCCGAGGGCTACCGCAAGGCGCTGCGCCTGATGCGCACGGCGGAGAAGTTCGGGCTGCCGGTGTTCACCTTCGTCGATACGCCGGGCGCCTATCCGGGCATCGGCGCGGAGGAGCGTGGCCAGTCCGAGGCGATCGGCCGCAATCTGTATGTGATGGCCGAACTGAAGGTGCCGATCATCGCGACGGTGATCGGCGAAGGCGGTTCGGGCGGCGCGCTGGCGATCGCGGTGGGCGATCAGGTGATGATGCTGCAGTATTCGACCTATTCGGTGATCTCGCCGGAAGGCTGCGCGTCCATCCTGTGGAAGAGCGCCGAGAAGGCCTCCGAGGCCGCCGAGACGATGGGCATCACGGCCGCGCGGCTGAAGTCGCTGGGCCTGATCGACCGTGTGGTCAACGAGCCGGTGGGCGGCGCGCACCGCGACCACCGTGCGATGTCGCAGTCGCTCAAGCGGGCGCTGCAGGATGCGCTGCGCCAGGTCGCGGACCTGTCGCCGGCCGAACTCGTCGAGAAGCGTTTCGAGCGACTGATGAGTTATGGCCGCTACAAGGAACAGAACGCCGCCTGAGGCGGTAGTCGAAGAGGCCGTTGCCGGGGTGCTGGCGGCGGCCGGCGTTGCGCCGGGTGAGACCGTGTGCGTGGCGCTGAGCGGCGGAGTCGATTCGACCGTGCTGCTGCATAGCCTGGCGCGTCTGCGCGGGCGCGGCGGTTTCACGCTTGCGGCGGCGCATGTTCACCATGGCCTCAGTCCCCACGCCGACGCGTGGCTGGAGGCATGTCGCACATTGTGTGACGCCCTGGGCGTCGTCTTCCATCCCTTTCATGTGCAGGTGCGGCGCGACGACCCGGCTGGTCTCGAGGCGGCCGCCCGCGCCGCACGCCATGCGGCGCTTGCGCGTGTGCCGTGCGACTGGCTGGCCTTCGGGCACCATCAGGACGATCAGGCCGAGACGCTGCTGTTCCGCCTGCTGCGGGGGGCCGGCGTGCGCGGGGCGGCCGGGATGAGGGAGATCGAGGCGGGGACGCCGGGGCGGCTGCGGCCGCTGCTGGGCTTGCGGCGCGCGCAGGTCCTCGCCTATGCGCGGGCGCAGGGGCTGGCGTGGATCGAGGACGAGAGCAACGCCGACCAGCGCTTCGCGCGCAACCTGCTGCGGCACCGGGTGATGCCGGTGCTGGAGGGCGCTTTCCCCGCCGCGGTGCCGGTGCTAGCGCGCGCGAGCGCGCAGTTCCGTGAGGCGGACGAGCTGCTCGGGGAACTGGCGCAGCTCGACGAGACGGCCTGTGGCGGGGCGACGCTGGAGCGCCAAAAGCTGTTGCGCCTCTCCGACGAGCGCGTGCGCAACCTGTTGCGTTGGCGCATCCGCGCGATGGGCCTGGAGGCTCCGGCGCGTGCGCGGCTGGTTGAGGCGGTGCGGCAGTTGCGCGTTGTATCGGGGGAGCCGTTGCGGCTGTCGCTGGGGGGTGTCGTCTGCTGCGCCTATCGCGACCGGTTGTGGCTGGAGGCGGGGGATGAAATCCCGGTCCGCCAGGCGACGGTGTGGCAGGGCGAAATGGAGTTGTCGTGGGGGACGGGCAAGGTGGTGCTCGTCGAGGCGGTCGGCGAAGGGCTGAGCCGGGCTGCGCTCGAGCGTGCGCAGGAGGTGATGCTGGGGTCGCGCTGGGCGGGGCTCGCGCTGCGTGAGGGCACCGGCCGGCCGCGCCGCAGCTTCAAGAACCTGTGCCAGGAGGCCGGGATTCCGGCGTGGCTGCGGGGCACCCTGCCGGTGTTGCGGGTGGATGGTGTGGCGGCGTGGGTGGGAGAGATCGGCATCGCGGCGGAGTTCCGCTGCGCGCCGGGCGAGCCCGGCGTCGTGCCCGAGTGGCTGCGCTGAAGGCGCTTCGCGGCGCTTGGTGCGCGATCAGTAGCCTTCGCTGAAGCCGCGCATCTGGCGGCGGGCTTTCTTGGTCGGACGGCCGCGCAGGTCGCTGCCGGGTACCGGGGCAAGCTGGCGTTCTTCCTTTTCAAGCGCGCGGCGGGCGCAGCTTTCGGGCGTTTCCTCGTACAGCTGTTGCGCCTCGACGGCGGGGCGGCGCTGTTCGTTGAGGCCGCGCACGGTTACGGTCCAGTGTGCGCCGCCGGCGACGATGTCGAGGCTGTCGCCGATATGCAGTTCGCGTGCGGGCTTGACCGCCTGGCCGTTGAGCTTGACGTGACCGCCTTCGATGGCCTGGTTGGCGAGCGAGCGGGTCTTGAAGAAGCGCGCGGCCCACAGCCATTTGTCGATGCGCATGCGTCCGGCGTCGTGATGTGTGGGGGCGTTCCCGGTGTGCGACACGGTGCGGCGGCTCCTGCGCGGGATTCAGTGGGGGGTGCGATTGCGCACCAGGTTCACGAGCTGTGCGAGCTCGACGGCCGAGCGCACCTCCATCTTCTCGAAGACCTTGGAGCGGTGTGCTTCGACGGTGCGCATCGAGATGCACAGGTCGTCGGCGATGACCTTGTTGAACTTGCCGGCGAGGATCAGTTCCATCACTTCCTGCTCGCGCGCGGTGAGCGTGGCGAGGCGCGCCTCGACCGTTTCGCGCGTGGTTTCGGCGCGGTGGTTGTTCGCGTCGATCTCCAGCGCACGCATGACGATGTCCACCAGATCGCTGTCGTTGAAGGGTTTTTCGATGAAGTCGAACGCACCTTTCTTCAGCGCGGCCACGGCCATCGGGACGTCGCCGTGGCCGGTGATGAAGATGACCGGGAGCTGGTTGCCGCGCTGACGCAGCATGTCGAAACATTCGAGGCCGCTCATGCCTTCCATGCGGATGTCGAGCACGACGCAGCCGCGCCAGCCGGGTTCCAGTGCCTCGAGGAAGCTCTCGGCGCTCGGCCAGGTGGCGCACGCGACGTCGCGCGTCTTGAACAGCCACTGCAGGGCGTCGCGGATCGCTTCGTCGTCGTCGATGATGTGGGCGCAAGGCTGGGTCATGGGGTTTCCACGGGTAGCGACAGGGTGAAGATGGTACCGCCGTCGGGGTTGGTTTCGAAACCGAGCCGGCCATGGTGCAGTTCGGCAATGGAGCGGCAGATGTTGAGGCCCATGCCCATGCCCTCGGCCTTGGTGGTGAAGAAGGGCTCGAACAGGCGGCGGCCGGTTTCCGCGTCGATGCCGGTGCCGTTGTCGGCGACGCGCACGACGAGGGTATCGCCTTCGCGTCGCGTGCTGACGCGCACCGTGCGGCGTGCGGGCGGGTTGTCGCGCATTGCGTCCATGCCGTTGCGCACGAGATTCACGATGACCTGCTCGATCATCACGGGGTCGGCGGCGACGCTCGGCAGCGCTTCCTCGAGATCGGTTTCGATGCGCATGCCGCGCTTGGTGGAGTCGGCTTCGATGAGGCCGATCGCCTCGCGGATCATCAGGTTGATGTCGAGGCGCTCGCGCTTGGGCTCGGAGCGGCGCACGAAGTCGTGCACGCGGCGGATGATGTCGCCGGCGCGGCGGGCCTGGCGGCCGATGCGGTCGAAGATGTCCTTCAGTTCGCTGCGGTCGATTTCCGGCTGCTCGAGGCGGTTGAGGCAGCCGGTGTTGTAGCTGGCGATCGCGGCGAGCGGCTGGTTGAGTTCGTGCGCGAGCGTCGAGGCCATCTCGCCCATCGTTATCAGGCGCGAGGTGGCCTGGAGGCGTTCTTCCTGTTGGCGCGCGAGCTCTTCGGCGTGTTTCTGCGCGGTGATGTCGAGCATCGAGCCCATCCACCCGGTCTGCCGGCCCGCGGCGTCGATGAGCGGTGCTTCGAAGATCAGCGCGTCGAAGCGTTCGCCGTTCTTGCGTCGCAGGCGCAGTTCGAAGCCTTCCGGCGAGGCGTCGCCGGCGAGGATGCGGTCGTGGATTTCCTGCGTCTGCTGCAGGAACTCGGGATCCCAGTAAGGCATGGGCGGGGTGCGCCCGACGAGTTCTTCGGCGCTGTAGCCGACCATTCTGCAGAAGGCGGGGTTGACATAGGTGATGCGTCCGTCGAGGTCGCGCGCGCGCAGGCCGGTGAGCATGGAGTCTTCCATGGCTCGCCGGAACAGGGATTCGCTGCGCAGCGCCTGCTCGGCCCGGTGGCGGCGCTGCAGTTCGCGGCGCAGCTGCAGCACGCTCCACACGAGGATGCCGCCGAGCAGCAGGATGGAACCGATCAGCAGCACCTGCACCCAGCGCGTCTCGCCCTGGTAGGCGGTGACCTGCAGGGTGAGCCCGCCGCCGGGCGGGTCGAAGGCCATCGAGTAGCTTTGGCGGTCGGACAGCGGGGCGACCTTGGATTTCGCGACGAGCTCGCGTCCGTCGCTGTCGTGCACGCTCACGCGGTAGCGCTCGGCAAACCACCATGGCAGTTCGTGGGTGACGAGGTCGTGGAGCGAATAGACGCCGATCATCGCGCCGACAAAGCCGTTTTCGGCGTAGATCGGGACGTGCACCTCGAATTGCTGGCGGTCGCCGGCTGCGGCGTACACCGGGCCATAGACACGCCGTTCGAGGGCCTTGGCCAGGCGCAGGTTGGCGGCGGACTGCTCGCCAAGTTGCTCGCCGAGCATCTCGCCGTCCCCGATTGGCGGCAGGGCGCCCTGCAGGCGGCCCGTCGCGTCGAGCCACATCACCCGCACGAGGCCGTTCTCGGCGCGCACGAGCTGCCGCAGCGCGGCAGACGCCTGGGGCTGGTGGCGGTCGGCGGCGAGGATTTCCTGGCCGATCTGGGCGAGCTGCGCGGCGTTGCGTTCGAGCTTGAACTGCAGGTTCTGCTCCATCCAAAGCACGTCGTTGATGAGCGTGGCGCGCTGCTCTTCCTCGTCGTAGCTGCGCGTGAACCAGACCAGCGCGGCGATCACGGCGAGGAACAGCAGCACCGTCAGGTAGGGCACGGCGGTGAGCCAGCGCTGCCGGACGGAAAGGGCGGTCGCCTGCGGGGTGCTCATGGGCGGGGGTAGGTGCGGGGTGTTGTGGATGTCCACAATGTAATAGATGCGTGCGGCTTCATAGACTGGTGAAAGTGTCCGGCGCCTCTGGTTGCTGCACGGCACCCGCCCGGACATGGGTCAGGTAAAAAACTATGCAATTTGGAGGAGATAGTGGAATGAAGATCCGCGCCCTTTTCATCGGTCTTGTCGCCATGGGGCTGTCCGCCGCTGCGGTCGCCGCCGATCCCGTCGTAATCAAGTTCAGCCACGTCGTCGCCAACGACACCCCCAAGGGCAAGGCTGCCGACAAGTTCAAGGAGCTTGCCGAGAAGTACACCAAGGGTGCCGTCAAGGTCGAAGTCTACCCGAACAGCACGCTGTACAAGGACAAGGAAGAGATGGAGGCGCTGCAGCTGGGCGCCGTGCAGATGCTCGCTCCGTCGCTGGCGAAGTTCGGCCCGCTGGGCGTGAAGGAATTCGAGGTCTTCGATCTGCCCTACATCTTCGACAACTACGACGACCTGCACAAGGTGACGATGGGGCCGGTCGGCCAGAAGCTCCTCGGCAAGCTCGAGGGGCGTGGCATCAAGGGCCTGGCGTTCTGGGACAACGGCTTCAAGTCGCTGTCGGCAAATACGCCGATCAAGGCGCCGGACGACATCAAGGGCAAGAAGCTGCGCGTGCAATCGTCCAAGGTGCTCGAGGAGCAGATGCGTGCGCTCGGCGCGATCCCGCAGGTGATGGCCTTCTCCGAGGTGTATCAGGCGCTGCAGACCGGCGTCGTGGACGGCACCGAGAACCCGCACTCGAACCTCTACACGCAGAAGATGCATGAGGTGCAGAAGCACATGACCCTGACCGACCACGGTTACCTGGGTTATGCGGTGATCACCAACAAGAAGTTCTGGGACGGCCTGCCGGCCGAGGTGCGTGGCCAGCTCGAGCAGGCGATGAAGGAGTCGACCGAGTTCGCGAACAAGATCGCGCGCGAGGAGAACGACAAGGCCCTCGAGGCGGTGCGCGCATCGGGCAAGACCGCGATCTACAAGCCGACCGACGCCGAGAAGATGGCGTTCAAGAAGGCGCTCGTGCCGGTGCACAAGAAGATGGAATCGCGCATCGGTGCCGAGACGATCCAGTCCATCTACAAGGACACCGGTTTCGACCCGTCCAAGCTGTAACTCGCCGTCGTAACGTCACCATCGATAACTGATACGGCAGGGACCCCGCTGCGCGAGTGCGTGGCGGGGGCTTGTCGTGCGGCGGGAGAATCCCATGCTAAAAGTGCTCGATCACCTCGAGGAATGGCTCATCACCTTCCTCATGGGCGCGGCCACGCTGATCATCTTCGTGTCCGTCGTCCATCGCTACGGCTCCGGTCTCGCCATTCCTGGCGTGCAGGACTGGCTGCTTTCCCTGAACCTGGGCTGGGCCCAGGAGCTCACCATCATCATGTTCGTGTGGATGGCGAAGTTCGGCGCCGCCTATGGCGTGCGTACCGGCATCCACGTCGGCGTCGATGTGCTGATCAACCGCCTGTCGGATGCCAATCGCGCCAAGTTCGTCGTCATCGGCCTCGGTGCGGGGGCGCTGTTTACGGGCATCGTCGGCACGCTGGGTCTCACCTTCGTGCTGGAAAACGGCGCGCATTACCAGTTCCTGACCTGGTTCGGCATGGATGTCGGCGACCTCTATGAGGGGCCGACGACGCCCGACCTCGAATGGCCGACCTGGATCGTGTATTCCGCGATCCCGCTCGGCTCCTACCTGATGTGCTTCCGCTTCCTGCAGGTGATGGTGTCCTTCATCCGCACGGGCGAGCTGCCGCACCACGATCACGGCCACGTCGACGGCATCGACGAGGAGCACCTGCCGGTGGATGCCAATTACCTCGACATGGGTGACAACCTGCATCCGCACGACCTGAAGCACAAACAGATCGGCGAAGACCGCGACGTCACGGGAGGCAAGCAATGAGCGCCGCAATCATCTTCGTCATCCTGCTGGTGCTGATGCTCACCGGCATGCCGATCTCGATCTCGCTGGGTCTGACGGTCCTGACCTTCCTGTTCACGATGACCCAGGTGCCGATCGAGTCGGTCGCGCTGAAGCTCTTCACGGGCATCGAGAAGTTCGAGATCATGGCGATCCCGTTCTTCATCCTCGCCGGCAACTTCCTCACCCACGGCGGGGTGGCGCGGCGGATGATCAACTTCGCCACCGCGATGGTCGGCCACTGGCACGGCGGCCTGGGCCTGGGCGGCGTGCTCGCCTGCGCGCTGTTCGCCGCAGTGTCGGGTTCCAGCCCCGCGACGGTGGTCGCGATCGGCGCGATCCTGCTGCCGGCGATGGTCAAGCAGGGCTTCCCCAACAAGTTCGGCGCAGGCGTCATCACCACCTCGGGCGCGCTCGGGATCCTGATCCCGCCGTCGATCGTGATGGTCATGTACTCGGTGTCGACCAACACCTCGGTCGGCGCGCTGTTCATGGCGGGCGTCGTGCCGGGCCTGATGCTGGCGGCCTTCCTCGGCTTCACGACCTGGTACCGGGCACGCAAGTTCGGCTACCCGCGCCAGCCGAAGGCGAGCTGGACGGAGCGGCTGAAGGCGTTCAAGGAGTCGGCCTGGGGCCTGTTCCTGATCGTGGTCGTGATGGGCGGCATCTACTCGGGCATCTTCACGCCGACCGAGGCGGCTGCGATGAGTGCGGTGTATGCGTTCTTCGTCGCGGTGTTCGTGTACAAGGACCTGGGCCTGAAGGACGTGCCCAAGGTGCTGCTGAACTCCGCCAACATGAGCGCGATGCTGCTCTACATCATCACCAACGCGGTGCTGTTCTCCTTCCTGCTCACGCACGAGAACATCCCGCAGGAGATGGCGGACTTCATGATCGGCACCGGCGTGGGCGTGATCGGCTTCCTGATCATGGCCAACATCCTGATGCTGATCGCGGGCAACTTCATGGAGCCGTCGTCGATCGTGCTGATCCTGGCGCCGATCCTGTTCCCGATCGCGATCAAGCTGGGCATCGACCCGGTGCACTTCGGCATCATCATGGTGGTGAACATGGAAGTCGGCATGTGCCATCCGCCGGTGGGCCTGAACCTCTACGTCGCCTCGGGCATCACCAAGATGGGCATCACGGAACTCACCGTCGCCGTCTGGCCGTGGCTGGTGTCGATGCTGGTCTTCCTCGTGCTCGTGACCTACGTGCCGTGGATCTCGCTGGCCCTGCCCAGGGCGCTCGGCATGATGTAATCGGCCGCGTTGCGCGCAAGAGCCCGCCTATTCCGGCGGGCTTTTTTTCGTTGCTGCAAAGCTGGAGTAGACTGGTTCATCGGCCGTGCGCGGCCCCAACGTTTTGAAGGACGACTTCGCGCCCATGACGATCTACCTGAAGGAAGAAGAGGTCGGCAGCCTGCTGGACATGCCGATGGTGCTGGACGCCGTGGAGCAGGTGATGGCCGCACAGGGGCGCGGCGAGACGGTGGACTTCCCGCGCCAGCGCGTGCGCCTGCCGGCGTCGATCACGCACCTGCTGCAGGGTGGCGTGCCGGATCTGAATCTCACCGGCATCAAGGTGTATACGTCCGCGGGGGGGCGCAACCGTTTCTGGGTCCATCTCTTCGATGCGACGAGCGGCGATCCCGTCGCGGTGCTGGAAGCGGACCGCCTCGGCATGATGCGCACGGGCGCGGCCGGCGGCGTCGCGACGAAGTGGCTGGCACGTGCCGACGCGCGCGTGGCCGGCGTGTTCGGCTCGGGCTGGCAGGCGCAGGGGCAGGTGCTGGCGCTGTGCGCGGTGCGGCCGATCGAGCGCGTCAAGGTGTTCGCGCGCAACCCGGAGCGGCTGGCGGCCTTCTGTGCGCAGATGAGCCGGGAGACCGGGCGCGAGGTCGTGCCGGCGGCCAGCGCCGAGGACACCGTGCGCGGGTCGGACGTGGTCGTGACGATCACCACCTCGCCCAAGCCGCTGTTCGATGCGAACTGGCTCGCGGAGGGGGCGCACATCACCGCGGCGGGCTCGAACAGCCTGGCTCGCCAAGAGCTGTCCGAGGCGGCGGTGCGGCGCGCCGACGTGATCTGCGTCGATTCGCGCGAGGTCGCGGTGCGCGAGGCGGGCGACCTGATGCCGCTGCTGGAGAAGGGGCGCACCCAGCCGGGGCGTTGGGTGGAACTGGGCGAAGTGATCGCCGGCGTACGGCCGGGGCGCATCGCCGCCGGCCAGATCACGCTGTTCGAGTCGCAGGGCATGGCGATCCAGGACATCGCGGTCGCGGCCCGTGTCGTGGCACTCGCACGCGAGCGTGGTCTCGGCTGCGAATTGCCGTACTGAGGGCGTAGCGGCGCGCCATCTGACCATGTCCTCCGAATCGCCGATCCGCCTCGAGTTCTGTGCATGCAGCGATGTGGGGAGGGTGCGCAAGCGCAACGAGGATTCGCTGGCGGTCGACGAAGATCGCGGGTGGGCGGTGCTGGCCGACGGCATGGGCGGCTATCGCGGCGGCGACGTCGCGTCGCGGATGGCCGTGGAGGTGACGCTGCAGTGCCTGGAACGCGAACTCGTCGCGCCGGATGACAACGAGGCGGAGCGCGTCGCGGCGGTGCTCGAGGTCGCCGTGCGCGAAGCGAATGCCGAGATCCGTGCCGCCGCGGCGCGCGATTCCGCACTCTCCGGCATGGGCTCGACGCTGGTCGTCGCCGCATTTCTCGCCGACCGCGTGCTGACGGCGCATGTCGGCGATTCGCGCATGTACCGGTTGCGCGGCGGCGTGCTGGAGCAGCTGACGCGCGACCACACGATGCTGCAGCAACTGGTCGATGCCGGCATCCTCGCGCCCGAGGAAGTCGCGCACTCGCAGTTCCGTGGTCTGCTGACCCGCGGCCTGGGCGTTTCGCCCGTGGTGCTGCCCGAGTCGGGAAGCCATTCTGCCTTTCCCCGTGACGTCTTCCTGTTGTGCTCCGACGGGCTGACCGACATGCTCGACGACGCCGCGATCGCCACGGTGCTGGAGCCTGTCGAATCGGGGGTGATGCGTCTTGAAGAAGCCGCCGACCGTCTGGTGGCGCTGGCCAACGAGCGGGGCGGGCGCGACAATATCTCCGTGATTCTGGTGCGTATGGCGGCATGAGCGCCGCATGGACGAAGGAAAGGAACGATGCCGAAGCTCATCCTCAGCATGGACGGTCTGGTGCTCAAGGAAATCGCCCTCGACAAGGAGAAGGTCTCGATCGGACGGAAGCCCAACAACGACATCCAGATCGACAATCTCGCGATCAGCGGCCAGCACGCGCTGATCACGACCATCCTCGACGACTCCTTCCTCGAGGACCAGAACAGCACGAATGGCACCTACCTGAATGGCCAGCCGGTGAAGAAGTCCGTGCTGCGCAACAATGACGTGATCGAGCTCGGCAAGTACCGGCTCAAGTTCCTCGCCGACGTGAAGCGTCGTCCGCGCGGCGATCGCGTGGAGCCGTCGGATGCGCTGCGCTCCTCTGCAGGAGCATTCGCCGATCAGCGCAGCGACGCGACGCAGATGCTGCCTCCGGAAGTGCTTGCGAGCGTCACGGCCGAACAGGAGGAAGCCGACCTGCGGCTCGGGATCATCAAGGTCCTGACCGGCCCCACCGCTGGCCGCGAGTTGCGGCTGGCGAAGGCGATGGTCACGCTCGGCAAGCCCGGTGTGCAGGTCGCCGTGATCACGCGGCGTCCCCAGGGCTATTTCATTGCCCATGCCGAAGGCGGGACCTTCCCGCAGGTGAATAACCGCCCGATAGAAGCCGGAGCCCATCCGCTCGGCGACGGGGACATCCTCGAGATCGCCGGTGTGCGCATGGCGTTCTCGCTCGCCGACTGATGCTGGTCGTGTGTCTTAGTGCACGACGTTTCCCGAGGGGGGGTGCTAGCGTATTGCAGACGAGAAACGAGCTGCTGAGCCATCGGGTCGGGCGGCGCTGCACGCGCGGGGAATGATGAGGCTGAAGGTGCTGGGCTGCAGTGGAGGCATTGGCGGACCCGAGGCCCGCACGACCGCCTTCCTCGCCGACGATGACATGCTGATCGATTGCGGCACCGGGGTGGGCGACCTGGCGCTGGAGGAACTCGTGGCCATCGATCACATCTTCGTCACGCACTCGCACATGGACCACATCGCGGCGATTCCGCTGATCGTCGATGCGGTCGGCGAAATGCGCGGCGCGCCGATCACCGTGTATGCGATCCCCGAGGTGCTGCGCATCCTGCGCGCCCACGTCTTCAACTGGCTGATCTGGCCCGATTTCACCGCGATCCCCGATCGTCGCCGGCCCTTTCTCAGGATGCAGCCGATCAAGGTCGGCGAGGAAATCCGCCTCGGCGATCGCTCCATCACGCCACTGCCGGCGCTGCACAGCGTTCCGGCTGTGGCCTACTGCCTCGACGGCGGTAAGGGGCAGCTGGTGTATTCGGGGGACACGACCTACTCGCCCGAGCTCGTGACTGCCATCAATGCCTGCCGCGATCTGCGCCACCTGATCATCGAGTCCGCGTTTCCCGACGAGCAGCACGGACTCGCGCTCGCTTCCCGCCACCTCAGCCCCACGATGGTGGCGGCCTTCCTCGACGAAATCGCGGGCAACCCCCAGGTGCATATCAGCCACATCAAGCCGGGCCAGGGCGAACGCGTCATGGCACAGATCGCGGCAGCGGGGGCACGTCTGCACGCGTCCGCCCTGCGCCAGGGGCAAGTCATCGAGTTCTGATTCTCCCGCTGCGCGGCTGCCGCTAGAATGGCCGGCTCAGATTGTTTGTCATCCAAACGTCCCGCACAGCAGGTACCCGCATGACCATGAGCACGACGCAAGCAAAACCCGGAGGGGGGGAGGTCGCAACGCGGCTGGCCTTCTTCAAGGGCCTTCAGGCGATCACGGCACGCATCCATGCGAGCAAGGATATCGACGAGATCGTGTCCGAGCTGTCGTCCGAGCTGTGCTCCCTGTTTGCTGCGGAGCGCCTGTCCTTCTTCGTCGTCAATCAGGGCGGCACGCACTTGGTGGCCCGGGTGAAGACCGGCCGCGGAGCGGCGCCGGGGGCGCGCCTGCCGATCGACGAGAGCAGCATCGCGGGCTATGTTGCAATGACGGGCGAAGCGCTGAACCTGCACGACGTCTACGATGCCGCGGAGCTCGCGGCGATCTCGCCGAAACTGCGCTTCCGCACGATCAGCGACAGTCTCGCAGGCGCGCGGACGCGGCAGATGCTGTGCGCGCCGATCGTCGATCCGAACAGTGGCAAGCTGCATGGCATCATCCAGGTGATGAATCCCAGGGACGGTGCGGATTTCTCGCCCGTGGCCAAGGAAGGGCTGCTGGGGCTGGCGCAAACCCTCGGGGTGGCATTCGCGCAGCGCAGCAATGCGCCCGCGGCCCTGCGTTCGCGTTATGACGCTCTGATTGCCGACGGGCGCATCGCCACAGGCGAGATGGATGATGCGACGCGCATCTCGCGCGAGACCGGCGCCCATGTCGAGGACGTCCTGGTGGAAAAATATGGACTTCCCCTGGCGCAGATCGGCGATGCGGCGGCGCGCTTCTTCAACGTCGCATACGAGCCGTTCCGCTCCGATCGCGTCAAGCAGATGGACCTGCTGCGCAACATCAAGCGCGAATACGTGCAGCAGAACCAGTGGCTGCCGCTGGAGGAGACCAACGAGGGGGTCGTGCTGCTCACCTACGACCCCGAGCAGGTGCGCGTGTCGCGCGTCGCCGAGAACGTGTTCCCGCGGAAGAAGCTCGCCTACCGCGTGACGACGCACTGCGAGTTCGAGCAGACGGTCGACCACTACTTCGAGCCGACGATCGAGAGCGGCTCGGTCGACGACCTGCTGCACGACCTCATGGACGACGAGCAGGACGGCTCGGTTGCGGACGACGTCTCCGCCGCGGCCGACAACGAGCTCGTCAAGCTCGTGAACAAGATCATCATCGACGCGCACCGCCAGGGAGCGTCCGACATCCACATCGAGCCGCGTCCGGGCAAGGAAAAGACGCTGATCCGCTTCCGCAAGGACGGCACGCTGGTGCCCTACATCCAGATCCCGGCGAGCTACCGCAATCCGCTCGTGACGCGCATCAAGATCATGTGCGACCTGGATATTTCCGAGCGTCGCCGGCCGCAGGACGGCAAGATCAAGTTCCGCAAGTTCGCGCCGCTCGACATCGAGTTGCGCGTCGCCACCGTGCCGACCGCGGGCGGAATGGAAGACGTCGTGATGCGCCTGCTCGCCAACAGCGAGCCGCTGCCGCTCGACAAGCTGGGCCTCAGTCCGCACAACCTCGCGCGCCTGAAATCGGTGATCGTGAAGCCCTACGGCCTGTTCTTCGTGTGCGGCCCGACCGGCTCGGGCAAGACGACCACGCTGCACTCCATCCTCGGCCACATCAACACGCCCGAGACGAAGATCTGGACCGCCGAGGATCCGGTCGAAATCACGCAGAAGGGCCTGCGCCAGGTGCAGGTGAACCGCAAGGCGGGGCTGGATTTCGCGACCATGATGCGCTCCTTCCTGCGCGCCGACCCGGACGTGATCATGGTCGGCGAGATGCGCGACAAGGAGACGGTGTCGGTCGGCATCGAGGCCTCGCTCACCGGCCACCTCGTGTTCTCGACCCTGCACACCAACAGCGCGCCCGAATCCATCGTGCGCCTGCTCGACATGGGCATGGACCCGTTCAACTTCGGCGACGCGCTGCTCGGCGTGCTCGCGCAGCGCCTCACCAAGCGCCTGTGCAAGTGCAAGGAGGCCTATCGCCCGGATGACGGCGAAGTGCAGCAGATCCTCGACGAGTACTGCGAGGACATGATCGCGACGCCCGACTTCCAGGCCGACCCGGCGGCCGCGCGCGCGTCGGTGCTGGCCCGGCTGAAGGCTGAGCACGGCGGTGCGGACGGCCAATTCACGCTGTATCGCCCGGTGGGCTGCACGGAGTGCAACGGTGGCTACCGCGGGCGCGTCGGCCTGCACGAGCTGATGGTCGCCTCGAACGAGGTCAAGCGCCTGATCCAGGAGCGCGCGCGCGTCGCCCAGCTCCTCGCGCTGGCGCTGGCCGAAGGCCTGCGCACGCTGCGCCAGGACGGCATCGAGAAGGTGTTCGCGGGCGTCACGGACATGGAGCAGGTGCGGCGCGTGTGCGTGCGCTGAGGGGGCGGCGCGATTTTCACTGTGGGAGCGGCTTCAGCCGCGAATGGGCGCCGATTCGCGGCTGAAGCCGCTCCCACATAGCCCGCTCCACAGGGGACAGGGTTCGCGCGCTAAAATGGCGCTCCGGCCCCCTGGAGAACATAACAATGTACCGCATTGCCCCCAGCCTGCTCTCGGCCGACTTCGCCCGCCTCGGCGAGGAAGTGCGCAACGTCATTGCCGCCGGCGCCGACTGGATCCATTTCGACGTGATGGACAACCATTACGTGCCCAACCTCACGATCGGTCCCCTGGTGTGCGAGGCGATCCGCCCGCATACCGAGGCGCCCATCGACGTGCACCTGATGGTGAAGCCGGTCGACCGCATCATCCCGGACTTCGCCAAGGCCGGCGCGAACGTGATCACCTTCCATCCGGAGGCGTCCGACCACATCCACCGCACCCTCGCGCTGATCCGTGATCATGGCTGCAAGGCGGGGCTGGTGTTCAATCCCGCCACGCCCCTGCACTACCTCGATCACGCGCTCGACGATATCGACATGGTGCTGCTGATGAGCGTGAACCCCGGCTTCGGCGGGCAGAAGTTCATTCCCGGCACGCTCGGGAAACTGCGTGCGACGCGCGAGCGGCTCGATGCCTACGAGGCGGCCACCGGGCGCCATATCCTGCTGCAGATCGATGGTGGCGTGAAGGTCGACAACATCGCCGAGATCGCCGCTGCGGGCGCCGACACCTTCGTCGCCGGCTCGGCGGTGTTCGGCGCCGGGCGCGACGCCGACCCCCACCGCTACGACAGCGTGATCGCCGCGCTACGCGCGGAACTGGCGAAGGTGAAACAGTGAGCCTCGCGCGCTTCCCGGTGCGGGCGGTGCTGTTCGACCTTGACGGAACGCTGCTCGACACGATCCATGACCTCGCCGACGCGGCCAACCTGATGCTCGCCGAGATGGGCCGTGCGGCCCGCCCGCTCGAACAGATACATTCCTTCGTCGGCAAGGGCATCCCCAACCTCGTGCGCCGCTGCATGACCGAGGACTCTCACGCGGGCGAGGACGAGATCGAGCAGGCCGTCATCGTGTTCCGGCGCCACTACGCGATCGTCAATGGCCGCAGCACGCGTATCTACCCCGGCGTTGTCGAGACGCTGGAGGCGATGCGCGCGATGGAGCTGCGGCTTGCCTGCGTCACCAACAAGGCGGAGGCCTTCACGCTGCCGCTGCTCGAGCGCATGGGCCTGACATCCTATTTCAACGCGGTGGTGAGCGGCGACACGCTGCCGGTGAAGAAGCCCGATCCGGCCGTGCTGCACCACGCCTGCGAGCTGCTGGGCGTGCCGTCGCCGCACGCGCTGATGATCGGCGATTCAGCCAACGACGCACTCGCCGCCCGCGGCGCGGGCATGCCGGTGCTGCTCGTGACCTATGGATATAGCGAAGGCATGCCGGTGGACACCATCGAATGCGATGGGCTACTATCGGTCGCTACCGGGGCGCTCGACCGCATCGAAGCGGCGTGAAGGCCCGGCGCATATCCGCAAGACTCCATCATCCGATCGAGACATCGTGACCTACAGGAACCGGGATTCGGTAAAGGAAAGCACCCAGTTTGTCGCCGCGCAACTGCGCTGGCGCGGCTGGCGCTCGTGGCCTGCGGGCCACTGATACGCGACTGCTTCGCGGGCCACGACGCGCCCGCACCCCTTGCCGAATCGAACCGTTTTCCGTGGAGTCTCCATGCTTGAGCAGGAATTCAACGCGCTGGCCGCGCAGGGCTACAACCGCATTCCGGTCACGCTCGAAACCTTCGCCGACCTCGACACGCCGCTGTCGATTTACCTGAAGCTCGCCAACGAACCGTATTCCTACCTGCTCGAATCGGTGCAGGGCGGCGAGCGCTTCGGCCGCTATTCGATGATCGGGCTGGCGGCCTCGACCCGTATCGAGGTCTATGGCCGCTCCGCGCTGCTGCTGACCGGCAACCGCCTCGTCGAGCGGCGCGACTACGGCGATCCGCTGAACTACGTCGCCGAATTCATGGAGCGCATCAAGGTGCCGCCGCGCGACGGCCTGCCGCGCTTCGCGGGCGGCCTGGTGGGCTGCTTCGGCTACGACACCGTGCGCTACATCGAGCCGCGCCTCGCCCACGCGCAGAAGACGGACACGATCGGCACCCCCGACATCCTGCTGCTGCTGTCCGAGGAAATCGCGATCGTCGACAACCTCTCCGGCAAGCTCACGCTGGTCGTGTATGCCGAACCCGAAGTGCCGGGCGCCTTCAAGCGCGCGAAAAAGCGCCTGCGCGAGCTGCTCGCGCGGCTGCGTGCGCCGGTGCAGATCCCCGAGGACAACCATGCCGAGCCGCAGCCGGCGGTGTCGAGCTTCGGCGAGGAAGCCTTCAAGGCCGCGGTGAATCGCGCCAAGCAGTACATCGTCGACGGGGACATCATGCAGGTCGTGCTGTCGCAGCGCATGAGCAAGCCCTACGCGGCCAGCCCGATGGCGCTGTACCGCGCGATCCGCTCGCTGAACCCCTCGCCCTACATGTTCTACTTCAACTTCGAGGACTTCCACGTCGTCGGCGCGTCCCCCGAGATCCTCGTGCGCCTCGACGAGGACGGGCAGGGCAAGCGCGTCACGGTGCGCCCGATCGCCGGCACGCGCCCGCGCGGCGCCACCCCGGCCGAGGACGAAGCGCTGGAAGCCGACCTGCTCGCCGACGAGAAGGAGCGCGCCGAGCACCTGCAACTGCTCGACCTCGGGCGCAACGACGCGGGCCGCGTCGCGGAGACCGGCAGCGTCCGGGTGACCGACCAGTTCACGATCGAGCGCTACTCGCACGTGATGCACATCGTCTCCAACGTCGAGGCGCGCCTGAAGGACGACCTCAACGCGCTGGCGGTGCTGCGCGCGACTTTCCCGGCCGGCACCGTGTCGGGGGCGCCGAAGCTGCGCGCGATGGAGATCATCGACGAGCTGGAGCCGGTCAAGCGCGGCATCTACGCCGGCGCCGTGGGCTACATCGGTTTCCACGGCGACATGGATCTGGCCATCGCGATCCGCACGGCGGTGATCAAGGACGGTCACATCCATGTGCAGGCGGGCGCCGGCATCGTCGCCGACTCCAACCCCGATTCCGAATGGGCGGAGACGCAGAACAAGGCGCGCGCGATGCTGCGCGCCGCGGAAATGGCCGAGTCCGGCCTCGACACCCGGATCGACTGAGGAACGCACCATGCTGCTGATGATCGACAACTACGACAGCTTCACCTACAACCTCGTGCAGTATTTCGGCGAGCTCGGCGCGCAGGTGAAGGTGTATCGCAACGATGAAATCACCCTGGAACAGATCGCGCTGATGAAACCCGACCAGCTGGTGATCTCGCCGGGGCCGTGCACGCCGGCCGAGGCGGGCATCTCGGTGCCGGCGATCCGCGAGTTCGCGGGCAGGATCCCCATCCTCGGCGTGTGCCTCGGCCACCAGAGCATCGGCGCGGCCTTCGGCGGCAGGATCGTGCACGCCAAGCGCCTGATGCACGGCAAGACCTCGCCGGTCCATCATCTGGACATCGGCGTATTCAAGGGGCTGCCCAATCCGGTGACCTGCACGCGCTACCATTCGCTGGCGATCGAGCGCGAGAGCCTGCCCGACTGCCTGGAGGTGACTGCCTGGACCGAGGACGGCGAGATCATGGGCGTGCGCCACAAGACGCTCGCGGTCGAGGGCGTGCAGTTCCACCCCGAGTCGATCCTGACCGAACACGGCCACACGATGCTGCGGAACTTCCTCGACCAGCACCGCGCGAACTGACCAAGGACTTGCCATGACCATTACTGCCCAGGAAGCGCTCCAGCGCACGATCGACCACCGCGAGATCTTCTACGACGAGATGCTGTCGCTGATGCGCCAGATCATGGAGGGCGAGATCTCGCCGGTGATGACCGCCGCGATCCTCACCGGCCTGCGCGTGAAGAAGGAGACGATCGGCGAGATCACCGCCGCGGCGACGGTGATGCGCGAGCTGTCGACCAAGGTCGTCGTCGCCGGCCCGGACCAGAACTTCCTCGACATCGTCGGTACCGGTGGCGACGGGGCGAACACCTTCAACATCTCGACGACGACGATCTTCGTTGCCGCGGCGGCCGGCGCGCGCGTCGCCAAGCACGGCGGGCGCAGCGTGTCGTCGAAGAGCGGTGCCGCGGACGTGCTCGAGGCGCTGGGCGTCAAGCTCGGCGTGACGCCCGAGCAGGTCGCGGCCTCGATCGAGGCGACCGGCATCGGCTTCATGTTCGCGCCGGCCCATCACAGCGCGATGAAGAACGTCGCGCCGGTGCGCCGCGAGATGGGCGTGCGCACGATCTTCAACATCCTGGGCCCGCTGACGAACCCGGCCGGGGCGCCGAACACGCTGATGGGGGTGTTCCACCCGGACCTCGTCGGCATCCAGACGCGCGTGATGCAGCGCCTGGGCGCGAAGCACGTGCTGACCGTCTACGGCATGGACGGCATGGACGAGGTGAGCCTTGGGGCGGCGACGATGGTCGGCGAACTGAAGGACGGCGAGGTCCGCGAGTACCAGATCCATCCCGAGGACTTCGGCATGGCGATGGCGGGCACGCGCAACCTGCAGGTGCAGAGCGCCGAGGAGTCGAAGGCGGTGCTGCTGGGTGTGCTCGACAACAAGTCCGGCCCGGCGCGCGACATCGTGATCCTGAACGCTGGCGTGGCGCTGTACACGGCCAACCTCGTGGACTCGATCGCCGACGGCATCGTGCGGGCGCGCGAGATCATCGCCAGCGGCGCGGCGCGGGCGAAGCTCGAGGAGTTCCTCGCCTTCAACCGCCAGTTCGCATGAGGCAGACACCAGCATGAGCGACATCCTGAACAAGATCCTCGCCGTGAAGGCGGAGGAAGTGGCCGCGGGCAAGGCGCTGCGTCCGCTCGAGCGCGCGCGCGCGGAAGCCGAGGCGGCGCCCGCGGCGCGCGACTTCGTCGGTGCGATGCGCGCGAAGATCGCCGCCGGGAATGCGGCGGTGATCGCCGAGGTGAAGAAGGCGAGCCCGTCCAAGGGCGTGATCCGCGCCGACTTCCGCCCGGCCGAGATCGCCGTGCAGTACGAGCGCGCCGGGGCGGCCTGCCTGTCGGTGCTGACGGACCGGCAGTTCTTCCAGGGCGCCCCCGAGTATTTGCAGGCGGCGCGTGCGGCATGCGCGCTGCCGGCGCTGCGCAAGGACTTCCTCGTCGATGCGTGGCAGGTGTATGAGGCGCGTGCGATGGGCGCGGACGCGATCCTGCTGATCGCGGCGGCGCTGGATCTCGCGCAGATGCAGGAGATGGAGGCGATCGCGACGAGCCTGGGCATGGCCGTGCTGGTCGAGGTGCATGACGCGGCAGAGCTCGACGTCGCATTGCAGCTCGCGACGCCGCTTGTCGGCATCAACAACCGCAACCTGCGCAGCTTCGAGGTCAGCCTGCAGACGACGCTGGACCTGCTGCCGCGCATCCCCGCCGGACGCATCGTCGTCACCGAGTCCGGCATCCTCAAGCCGCAGGACGTGGCGCTGATGCGGTCGAACGCCGTGCACGCCTTCCTCGTCGGCGAAGCCTTCATGCGTGCGCCGGATCCGGGCGAGGAGCTGCGCGCGTTGTTCGCCTGAGCGGGGCGACGCATGACGTCGCCGCCGACCACGGAAGGGTCCTCTCGTCGGCGCGCCAGGCGTGTGGCCGCGTGGCTCGCGCTGCCGGCGCTGGCCGCCCTCGTGTCGGCGTGGCTGGTGCTGAGCGAATCGGGCCTGAGGGCGGCGGCCGCCCTCGTGGGGGTCGCGAGTGGCGGGCAGGTGGTGCTGGAGTCCCCCTCCGGTCGCTTGGCGGGAGCGCTGCGCGTCGGCGTGCTGCGCATCGATACGCCCGACCTGCGCCTGCGGGTCGAGGGCCTTGCGCTGGCCTGGCGTCCGCGGGCCCTGCTTGACGCCGACATCGCCATCGACGAGCTCGCGGCCGAGCGGGTCGATTTCGCCACGCGTCCGCAGGATGAGGCTCCGCAGCGCACGCCACCCGAGTCCCTCGTGCTGCCGCTTTCCCTTGCGGCGCAATCGCTGAGCGTCGGCCGGCTCGTGCTGCGCGATTGGGCGGAGGGCGACCTCGCCGCGGCCGGGGCCGTCTTCGACATTGCTGACCTTGCCGCCCGCGCACGCAGCGACGGCGGTCACCATCGCATCGAATCCCTTGCGGCGACCTTGCCTTTCGGGCGCGCCGAATTGTCGGGCGAGATCGACGGGCGCGCGCCGTTCGCGCTGTCTGCGAACGCGACGCTGAGCGGTGCGAACGGCGGGCACGAATACCGGATCCGGCTTGCCGCGGCGGGCGATCTGCTTGCGCCGCAATTGCGGATCGAGGCCGAAGGGGCGGGGCTGAGCGGCGATGGAGAGGTGCTGGCGACGCCGTTTGAAGCGGTGCCCGTGCGCAGCCTGCGTCTCGCGCTGGGCGATCTCGATCCGGCAATGTTCGCGCCCTCCGCGCCGCGCGCGGCGCTGCGCATCGCGGCCGACCTGTCGGCGCAGGAACTGGCGCAGGGTGCCTGGGGACTGGCGGGGCCGGTCAGGGTGGAGAATCTCGCCCCGGACGCGATCGACCGACAGGGCCTGCCTTTCACGACGCTTGCCGCACGGCTGCAGTGGACGCCCGAGCGCGTGCAGGTTGCAGAACTGATCCTGCGCCTGGCGGGAACCGGGCGGGTCACCGGCGACGTGGATTGGCGGCCGGGGGAGAGTGGGGCCGCTCCGGGGGAAGACGCGAACGAGGCGGCAATGGCACCTCCCGCGGCCGACCCGCTCGGCCGCCTGAGTGCCTCGCTGCAACTGGCGGGCGTCGAGTTGCAGCGCCTGGACGGGCGCCTGCCGCCCTCGGTGCTCGTCGGCGGGCTGCGTGCGGAGGGTGACCGCGGGCGCCAGAGCGCGGAATTCGACCTGAAGGTGAAGGAGACGCGCATGCGTGCCCGGGCGGTGCTGACCTCACTGGGGGAGTCTGGGGTCCGCAGCCTCTCGGCGAGCGGTGAGGTGTCATCCTTCGATCCCCGCCTTTTCATCGCCGACGCCCCGGAGGCGAAGCTGAATCTGGATTTCCGCCTCGCAGCGTCGCTGGGCGATGTGTCCCGCTACGAGACCGCTATCGACTTGCGCTCCGGACAACTGCGCGGCAAGCCCGTGCGCGGGACGCTGCGCGCGGTCGTGGAAGGGGGGCGCCTCGCCGACGGGGACCTGAATACGGATCTCGCCGGCAACCGTGTTCGCGCGCGAGGTGCCTGGGGCGCACCCCGGGACGTGCTGAAGGTGGATGTGGACGCCCCGGCGCTCGCGGCGCTCGATCCGCGGCTCGGCGGCCGGCTGAAGTTTGCGGGAAGCCTCTCCGGGGGCGCGGCCCAGCCGACCGGCAGCCTGAAGTTCGCCGCGGAGGCACTGCGCCTGCCGGGCGACGTCCGCATCGCTTCGGCCGACGGCGAGGGCCTGCTCGCCGCGGGTGCGGACGGCGAGGTCCGGCTTGCAATGGCGCTACGGGGGATGAAGTCGGTTGCCCGTGAAGCGCAGAAGGCGGCGGCCGCGGGGCGGGCCGCCGACGAGCCGGACTGGGTGACGCAGGCGAGCCTGCGGCTTGGCGGGACCCGTCGTGCTCATACCGTCGATGTTGCCGCTTCCGGCCTGGAGGGCGACAGCCTGCGGCTGCGGCTGGAAGGCGGCCTCGAGGGCGACGCGCCGGCTGCGGGCACGGCGGACGCACGCGGCGCATGGCGTGGACGTCTGGCCGCCCTGGACACGGCGGGGCGCTGGCCCGTGCGCCTGCGCGCGTCCGCTCCGCTGGAGCTGGGGCCACAGCGCGTGGCGCTGGGCGCGGCCGCGCTCGATGCCGGCGAACGCGGCCGTATCCGGCTGGACGAAACGAGCTGGTCGCCGCAGCGCATCGTCGCCCGCGGCTCCCTCACCGGGCTGGCCTTCGGCCTGATCTCGCGACCCGACGGACGTCCGCGTCGCGGCCCGGGTCCGCTGGTGCTTGGGGCGGAATGGGATCTGACTCTGGGTGAAGTGGCGCAGGGCTCAGCGCGCGTGTTCCGCGAGGCGGGCGACCTGACCGTGACCGGCGAAATTCCGGCGCGCTTGGGACTGGAGCATCTGGAGGCGCGCCTTGGCGCCCACGACAACCGCCTTGCGCTGGCGCTGGAGGCGCGCGGCAGCGAACTGGGCGAACTGGCCGGCGCCGCGACCGCACAGGCAGAGCGGACCCCGGGTGGCGGGTGGCGGCTTGCGCCCGATGCCGCGCTGCTCGGTTCGGCGCACCTCGCGATGCCGTCGATCGCCTGGGTCGGCCGGCTGATGCAGGAGAACGTCGTCACCGGCGGCAGCCTCGGCGCGAGCCTGGCGCTCGCCGGCACGCCGGCCGCGCCGCGCGCGAGCGGCACGATCACGGGGCGGGAGCTGTCGCTGGCACTGGTCGATCAGGGACTGCATCTGTCGGGGGGAGAAGTGCTCGCGCAATTCGATCGCGACCGGCTGCGGCTCGAGCGCCTCGAATTCGTCTCGCCCAACCGCGTGCGACCGCGCGACTCCCGCCCGCCGGTGGCGCGCCTGACGGCCACGCCGGGGCGTCTCCGCGCGAGCGGCGAGATCGCGCTGGATAGCGGCAAGGGCCATTTCGATTTCGCCGCCGAGCGCCTGCCGATCCTGCAGCGCAGCGACCGCTGGCTGATCCTGACCGGCGTCGGTGCGGCCAACAGCACCTGGACGCACGTGGATCTTGCGGCAAACCTGAGCGCCGACGCCGGTTATGTCGAACTGGCGGAAACCCCGGCGCCGAGCCTCTCCGACGACGTCGTGATCCTGGGGCGCGAGCGGCGCGCCAACGGCGGAGTGCGGGTCGCCGCGGATGTTGCGGTCGCACTGGGGGATCATTTCTACCTGTCGGCACTGGGCGTCGATACGCGCCTGACCGGCGGCTTGCGCCTGCGCCTGCGCGACGGGGTGCCGCCGAGCGCGATCGGCACGATCGCGACGGCCGGGGGCACGTATCGTGGCTACGGACAGTTGCTGGCGATCGAGCGGGGCCTGATCAACTTTCAGGGCGCGCCCGACAATCCCGGCCTCAACGTCGTTGCGCTGCGCAAGGGCTTGCCGGTCGAGGCGGGCATCGAGATCGCCGGCAGCGCGCGGCGTCCCCGCATCCGCCTGGTGTCCGAGCCGAACGTGCCGGATCCCGAGAAACTGTCGTGGATCGTGCTCGGGCGTGCGCCGAGCGCGGGCGGTGGCGGGGACATGGGCCTGCTGCTGCCGGCGGCGCAGGCCCTGCTGGGCGGTCCGGGCGGCGGGATGACCGAGCAGCTGTCGCGCAGCCTGGGATTCGACGAATTTTCGATCGGGCAGGGAGAAGTTGGCGGCGTCACCCGAAGTGCCACCAGCCGCGTTGTGGGAGAAGGTACCATCGTACGTGGTGGCGACAGCGTCGGTGGTCAGGTCCTGACGCTGGGCAAGCGCCTCTCGTCGGATCTGGTCCTGTCCTTCGAGCAGAGCCTGGGCGGCGCCGAAAGCCTCGTCAAGCTGACCTACCAGCTCAGCCGCAGGGTTTCGCTGGTGGCGCGCGGCGGCAGCGACAATGCCGCGGATATCTATTACACGATCTCGTTCGAATGACGGGAATCGCGGCCCGACGATGCTGTCTTAATCGCGGGCGTCAACGGAGACACATGCATGACGAAGAACGAAACACCCGCAGTACGCGAGACCGCCATTCTCGCGGGGGGATGTTTTTGGTGCCTGGAGGCCGTCTTCAAGGAAGTCGATGGTGTGGAGTCGGTGAGCTCGGGCTACATCGGCGGGCGTGTCGAGGCGCCCACCTACCGGCAAGTCTGCGACGGTGGCACCGGCCATGCCGAGGCGGTGCAGATCGTCTTCGACCCGGCGGTGGTGAGCTATCGCGAGCTGCTCGAGATCTTCTTCGTCATCCACGACCCCACCAGCCTGAATCGCCAGGGCAACGACATCGGTACGCAGTACCGCTCGGCAATCTTCGCGGTGAGCGACGAGCAGCTGCACACGGCCCTGGACCTCATCGAATACATGGGGGAGGCGCGCGTGTATCCGAGCGCGATCGTCACCAAGGTCGAGCGCGCCGGTATCTTCTGGCCGGCCGAGGACTACCACCGCGACTACTACGCGAACAACTCCGACCAGCCCTACTGCCAGTACATCGTTGCGCCGAAGGTCGCGAAGTTCCGCGAGAAGTTCGCCAACCGGCGCAGGCGGGGCGGGTAGAATCGGGGTTTTAACCCCGCAGGAGAGTTCCGATGTCCCAAACCACCACCGCCAGCGGCCTCGTCATCGAGGATCTGGAAGTCGGCAGCGGTGCCACCGCCGCCGCGGGCAAGCGCGTGTCGGTGCATTACACCGGCTGGCTGACCGACGGCAAGAAGTTCGATTCGAGCAAGGATCGCAACGACCCGTTCGACTTCCCGCTGGGCGCGGGTCACGTGATCCGCGGCTGGGACGAAGGCGTGCAGGGCATGCAGGAAGGCGGCAAGCGCAAGCTGACGATCCCGCCGCAACTCGGCTATGGTGCGCGCGGCGCCGGCGGCGTGATCCCGCCGAACGCGACCCTGGTGTTCGAAGTCGAGCTGCTTAAGGTTTTCTGACCCGGTCTGACCCGGATCAGCCTTGTGGGAGCGGCTTCAGCCGCGAATGCGCCGTGCCTCGCAGTGGCGCTGCTTCGCGGCTGAAGCCGCTCCCGCATCGGGCTCTGACGGCGCGATTACAAGAAAAAGGGGAGACATGAAACTCGACCCGGTTCAGCGGCGCATTCTCGCGCTGCTGCAGAAGGATTCGACGATCAGCACGCAGAATCTCGCCGAGAAGGTGGGCCTGTCGTCGTCGCCGTGCTGGCGGCGCGTGCGCGAGCTGGAAGAGGCGGGGCTGATCCGCGGCTATGTCGCGCTGCTGGATCGCAGGAAGCTCGGGCTGGAAACCTGTGTGTGGGTGCGCGTGAAGCTGAAGAAGCACAGCGCCGATGTGCTCGACCGTTTCGAGCAGGCGGTGAAGGGCTGCGACGAGGTGGTCGAGTGCTACGAGCTGCTCGGTGAGACCGACTGCCTGCTGAAGCTCTACCTGCCGAACCTGGAGGCGCTGTCCTCCTTCATGCACAACTTCCTGCTGAAGATTCCCGAGGTCGACGTGACGAACTCCAGCGTCGCGCTGCGCGAGATCAAGAACGAGACGGCGCTGCCGCTTTAGGGCGGGCAGCGCCTTCGTCGTGACGCCGGCCCGGTTCAGGCCGCGAGTTCCCCGATCTCCTCGCCCAGGTACGCGCTGCGGACCTTCGGGTCGTCGAGGAGCGCCTTGCCGGTGCCTTCCAGCGTGACGCGTCCGCCTTCCATCACGTAGGCGCGTTCGGACACTTCGAGCGCGAGGTTGGCGTTCTGCTCGACCAGCAACACGCCCATGCCTTCGCGCGTGATCGAGTGGATCACCTCGAAGATCTTCTCGACGACCAGCGGCGCGAGACCCATCGACGGCTCATCCAGCAGCAGCACCTGCGGACGCGACAGCAGCGCGCGGCCGATCGCGACCATCTGCTGCTCGCCGCCCGACAGCGTGCCGGCGACCTGGCTGAGGCGCTCCTTCACGCGCGGCAGCAGCGTGAACACCTTCTCCATATCGGCGGCGATGCCGTCGGTGTCGCGGCGCGTGTAGGCGCCGGTCTGCAGGTTCTCCGCGACGGTGAGGCGGGTGAAGATGCCGCGCCCTTCCGGCACCAGCGCGAGCCCCTTGCGCAGGCGCAGGTGCGAGGGCAGCTTGCCGATGTCCGCGCCGGCGTAGCGGATCTCGCCGCCGCTGTGCGGCACGACGCCGGCGAGCGTGTTGAGCGTCGTGGTCTTGCCGGCGCCGTTCGCGCCGATCAGCGATACGAGTTCGCCCTCGCGCACCTGCAGGTCGATGCCCTTGACGGCCTGAATGCCGCCGTAGGCGACCTTGAGGCCGCGGACTTCGAGGATGGGGGTGGTGTTCTCAGTGCGCACGGTGGCCTCCCAGGTAAGCCTTGATGACGTCGGGGCAACGCTGGACCTCGGCCGGCGTGCCTTCGGCGATCTTCTTGCCGAAGTCGAGGACGGCGACGCGGTCGCACAGTCCCATGATGAGTTTCACGTCGTGCTCGATCAGCAGCACGGTGATGCCATCGCTGCGGATCGTCTCGACCAGGGTGCGAAGGCCCGCGGTCTCGGTCGCGTTCATGCCGGCGGCGGGCTCGTCGAGCGCGAGGAGCTGCGGCTCGGTGGCGAGCGCGCGGGCGATCTCCAGCCGGCGCTGGTCGCCGTAGGAGAGGTTCCTGGCGACGGTGTCGGCGTGGCGCCCGATGCCGACGTAGTCGAGAATCTCCAGCGCGCGTTCCTGCATCAGGCGCTCTTCCTCGCGGGCCGCGCGGCTCTGCGTGAGGATGCCCCACACGCCCGACGACGAGCGGATGTGGTGGCCGGCCATGACGTTTTCCAGCGCCGTCAGTTCGCGGAACAGGCGGATGTTCTGGAAGGTGCGTGCGATGCCGTGGTGCACGACGAGGTGCGGCTTGGCCGACGGCAGCTCGGCGCCGTTCATGACGAACTCGCCGCCGTCGATCGCGTAGGCGCCCGTGAGCACGTTGAAGAAGGTGGTCTTGCCGGCGCCGTTGGGGCCGATGAGGCCGTACACCTCGCCCTTGCGGATCGTCAGCGAGACGTCGGTGAGCGCCTTCAGTCCGCCGAAGCGTTTATTCACGGCGCGCGATTCGAGCAGGGTGATCATGCGTTCCTCCGGTCACGGTGGGCATAGCGGGTACGGGCGGGCAGCAGGCCGGCGGGGCGGACGAGCATCATCACGATCATCGCCAGCGACAGCAGCAGCATGCGCAGGACTTCGGGGTCGAGCAGGGTCTTGCCGAACAGCGCCATCTGCATCGGCACCGCGAAGTGACGCAGCAGTTCGGGCAGCGCGGTGAGCATGATCGCGCCGACGATGACGCCGGCGAGGTTGCCCATGCCGCCGAGCACGATCATCGTCAGCACGACGATGGATTCCATCAGGCTGAAGCTCTCCGGGCTGACGAAGCCCTGGAAGGCCGCGAAGAGCCCGCCCGAGACGCCGCCGAAAGTCGCGCCGAGCGCGAAGGCCAGCAGCTTCATCATGCGCGTGTCGATGCCGATCGCCTTGGCGGCGAGCTCGTCGTCGCGGATCGCCGCCCAGGCTCGCCCGATGCGCGAGATCTGCAGGCGGCGCACGAGGATGATCGCCAGCACGACGCAGGCGAGGAAGGCGTAGTAGTACAGCGTCAGCGACGGGATCTGGACGCCGAAGAGGTCGAGATCTTTCGACAGGTCGAGCCCGACGATCGTCAGCGGGTCGATCGAGTCGATGCCCTGCGGGCCGTTGGTGATGTTGATCGGCTGGTTCAGGTTGTTCATGAAGATGCGGATGATCTCGCCGAAGCCCAGCGTCACGATCGCGAGGTAGTCGCCGCGCAATCGCAAGGTCGGGAAGCCCAGCGCGATGCCCGCGAGCGCCGCGAAGGCCGCACCGAGCGGCAACACGATCCAGAACGGCAGGTGGATGCCGAAGTGCGGGGACGCGAGGAAGGCCCAGGTGTAGGCGCCGACCGCATAGAACGCGATGTAGCCGAGATCCAGCAGGCCGGCGAAGCCGACGACGAGGTTGAGGCCGATCGCGAGCAGCACGTACAGCAGCGCGAAGTCGAGCACGCGCACCCAGCTCTTGCCCATCGACAGGGCGATGAGCGGCGCGGCGAGCGCGAGCAGGATGACGAGGGGGCGCTGCAGGCGTCGGTCGAGCGCGAAGCTCGCCGGCAGCGGAAGGGCGGTGGAGTTCGTGGTCATGGTCTCTTTCCTGTGGGGTCAGGCGCGGTCCGCGACGCGTTCGCCGAGCAGGCCGGACGGGCGGAAGATCAGCACGGCGCCGAGGATCATGAAGGCGAAGATGTCCTGGTAGCTCGAGTTGAGAAAGCCGAAGGTCAGGTGCTCGATGTAGCCGGCGCCGAAGCTCTCGACGAGGCCCAGCACCAGGCCCCCGACCATCGCGCCCGGCAGGTTGCCGATGCCGCCCAGCACCGCGGCGGTGAAGGCCTTCAGCCCCGGCGTGAAGCCCATGCCGTAGTGCGCGATCGCGTAGTTCGACGCGAACAGCACGCCGGCCAGCGCCGCGAGGCCCGAGCCGATGATGAAGGTCGCGGCGATCACGCCGTTGGCGTTGATGCCCATCAGGCCGGCAACGCGGTGGTTCTCGGCGGTCGCGCGCATCGCGCGGCCCAGGCGGCTCTTGTTCACCAGCAGCATCAGCCCGCCCATCAGCGCGAAGGCGACGACGATCGTGAAGATCTGCAGCGGCGACACGACGACGCCGTCCATCGGCTGCATCGGGGTGGTCGACACGAGCTGCGGGAAGACGTGGAACTCGCGGCCCCAGATGATCATCGCCAGCGTCTGCAGCAGGAAGGACACGCCGATCGCGGTGATCAGCGGCGCGAGACGCGGCGCGTTGCGCAGGCGGCGGTAGCCGATGCGCTCGATCAGGTAGCCGACGGCCATGCACATCGGTACCGCCACCGCCACGCCGGCGGCGAGCAGCACCACCGGATGCAGGCCGGGGACCGCGGCGTTGAGGAGGCTGACGGTCTGCAGCGCGACCAGCGCGCCGACCATCAGCAGGTCGCCATGGGCGAAGTTGATCAGGCCCAGGATGCCATAGACCATCGTGTAGCCGAGGGCGACGAGCGCGTAGATGCTGCCCGACACCAGGCCGTTGAGTGTTTGTTGCAGGAAGGTTTCCATCGATTCACCCTTGGTGTTGTGCACACCGCGACGGCGGGCGCCGCCGGATTGCCGGACGAGCGCTGCCGCTGCGTCCGCTGGTGCGCGGACGCAGGGCGAGCGTCGTGATCCGGGGAAGAGGTGCGCCGACCGCGGTACTGCCGGCCGGCGCGAGGAGAACTGTTACTGGATGGTCTGCAGCGGCGCCCACTTGCCGGCGTCGAAGTTATAGACGGTGATCGAACCGCCCTTGATGTCGCCCTTGTCGTCGAACGCGACCGGGCCGGTGACGCCCTGGTAGGCGAGGGCGCGCAGTGCGGGCTGGTACTTCGCCGGTTCGACCGAGTTGGCCGTCTTCATCGCCTCGATCACGGACATCATCGCGTCGTAGGCATACGGGGCATAGACGTGGATGTCGTTGCCGTAACGCTGCTTGAACTGGGTACGGAAGGCCGCGCCGCCGGGCATCTTGTCGAGGGGGATGCCGGCCTGGGTGCAGAAGGTGGTTGCCGACAGCGCGTCGCCCGCCATCTTGATCATCTCGCCGGTGCAGCCGCCGTCACCGGTCAGCAGCTTCGCGGTCATGCCGAGTTGCTTCATCTGGCGCGCGAGCGGTGCCGCCTGCGCGTCCATGCCGCCGTAGAACACGGCGTCGGGGTTCATGGCCTTGATCTTGGTGAGGATCGCCATGAAGTCGGTCGCCTTGTCGTTGGTGAATTCGCGTCCGGCGATCTGGCCGCCGGAAGTCTTCACGGAGTTCGCGAAGGCGTCCGCGAGGCCCTGGCCGTAGGCGGTGCGGTCGTCGATCACCGCGATCTTCTTCGCCTTGAGCTGATCGACGGCGTACTTGCCCAGCGCGTTGCCCTGCTGCAGGTCGTTGGCGATGACGCGGAAGGTCATCTTGTAGCCCTGCTGGGTGAGCTTGGGGCTGGTGGAGGAGGGGGTGATGACCGGGATGCCGGCCTGCTCGTAGATGCGCGAGGCGGGGATCGAGGCGCCGGAGGTGACGTGGCCGACCACGCCCTTCACGCCGGAATCGGTCAGCCGTTGCGCGACGGTGGTCGCGGTGCGCGGGTCGGCCTGGTCGTCCTCGCTGACGAGTTCGAACTTGACCGTGTCGCCGCCGATCTTGATGCCCTTGGCGTTGGCGTCCTCGATCGCGAGGCGCGCGCCGTTCTCGCCGTCCTTGCCGAAAGCCGCGGCCGGGCCGGTCAGGGGGCCGGCGTGGCCGATGCGCACGACGACTTCCTTGGCGTGGACGGCTCCGGCGGCGAGGCTCGCGGCAGCGAGGGCGAAAATCAGTTTGTTGTGCTTCATGGGTGTCTCCTCCTTGTGGGCGGTGCGCGGGTACTGCTGCACAGGCACAGCGGAGACGAAGGGACACCGGCCGCTCGCGCGGCAACCGGTCGATCCACGATGGTTTGTCTCCTGCCTGTATTTTTTTCCGCAGCCGTTCGTGGGGCGGTTGCGAGGTGATGAATGGTACGGAGGGCGGTGGGGAATTGTTTTGCGGCTTTTGCGGGATTCACCTACGCCGGAAGGAAAATTCTTCCTCCTCCAGCATGGTTTTGGCGGCATTCGTACCGAAAGCGTGTGGCGCGGTGCAACAAGCATCCATTCCAGACGGCCATTTCCTTGCGCGACAGTTCCTGCCGGCACGGTGCTCCGGTAGCATCGCGGACCCATCCCGCGGATACTTGTTTCATGGACCAGCCCGCCCGCGCCTGCGGCATCGATTTCGGCACCTCCAATTCAACCGTCGGGTGGGTTCGACCGCGCATGCCGACGCTGGTCGCGCTCGAGGACGGCAAGCCGACGCTGCCTTCGGCGGTGTTCTTCAATGCGGACGAGGAGACGACGGCGTTCGGTCGCGCTGCGCTGACGGAATACCTGGAAGGCTACGAAGGCCGCCTGATGCGCGCGCTGAAGAGCCTGCTCGGCAGCAGCCTGATCGAAGGCCAGACCGAGGTGCTGGGGCGCGCGCTGCGTTTCCGCGACCTGCTCGCGAGCTTCATCGGCGAGTTGAAGGCGCGCGCCGAGGCGCAGGCCGGACGCAGTTTCGACAAGGCGGTGTTCGGCCGCCCGGTGCGCTTCGTCGACGACGACGATGAGGCCGACCGCAAGGCGCAGCAGACGCTCGCCGAGATCGCGGCCCAGGTCGGATTCCGCGACGTGAGTTTCCAGTTCGAGCCGATCGGCGCGGCGCTGCACTACGAGCTGTCGCTCGCGCGCGAGGAGCTGGTGCTGATTGCCGACATCGGCGGCGGCACGGCGGACTTCTCGCTCGTGCGCCTGTCGCCCGAGCGCGCGCGGCGGTCACATGATGAGCACGACCGCCGCGAGGATCTGCTCGGCAATGGCGGCGTACATATCGGCGGCACCGATTTCGACCGAGCGCTGAGCCTGGAATGCGTGATGCCGCTGCTGGGCTACCGCAGCCGCATGAGGAGCGGTGCCGAGATTCCATCGAGCGTCTACTTCCAGCTCGCGACCTGGCACACGATCAACTTCGCCTACACGCGGCAGGCGTGGGCGGACCTGCAGAACGTCTATCGCGACGCCGCCGCACGCGCGGAGCTCGACCGTCTTGCGAAGCTCATCAGCAATCGCGAAGGTCACTGGCTCGCGCTGCAGGTGGAGCAGGCGAAGATCGACCTGTCTGCGGCGCCAGCGGCGGTCATGGACCTCGACCGCCTGGAGGACGGCCTCGGCCACACGATCACCGAGGGCGATTTCGCATCGGCCACGCTCAACCTCGTCGACCGTGTCGCGGCGTGCGTGCGTGCGCTGCTCGACGAGGCAGGCCTGCGGCGCGAGCAGGTCGATACGATCTATTTCACCGGCGGCGGCAGCGCGGTGCCGCAACTGCGCGCGCGCATCGCCGCCGAGCTGCCGCAGGCGCGCAGCGTCGAGGGCGACCTGTACGGCAGCATCGGCGCCGGGCTGGCGGTGGAGGCAGCGCGCCGCTACGGCTGAGCAGGGCGAATTTCGCGCCCGTGCTCGCTGGCGAGGCGGAGATGCTGCGGTGCACTGCCCACAATCCAGCCGATATTTCCGCAAATCGCGCATCGGGGGAAAATTTTTTCTGCGATGCCTGAATTCCCCCGCAACGAGAAAAAACTCGCCGACGCCATCTCCTTACGATGCTCACTCGCGTTCGATGCCGCGGACGCACATAACAGCAACCATACAGGAGACAACGTCGGCAGGCCGGATACGGGCGTCACGAGCGCCACGCGTCCAGCGGCTTGCGACGATTCACGCGCCATGTCGAAGATCCATTCGAACACCCCCTCCCCGCAGGCTCCCGCTTCCGTCGCGCTCGACGACAAGTACACCCTCACCTCCGGTCGCGCCTACATGACCGGCATCCAGGCACTGGTCCGCCTGCCGATCATGCAGCGTCTGCGCGACCAGGCCGCGGGGCTCAACACAGCCGGCTTCGTCACCGGCTACCGCGGCTCGCCGCTCGGTAACGTCGACCAGGAGTTCTGGAAGGCGAAGAAATACCTCGAGCCGCATCACGTCCGCTTCCAGCCGGGTCTGAACGAAGACCTCGCCGCGACCGCCGTGTGGGGCACGCAGCAGGTGAATCTCGACCCGAACGCGCTGTACGACGGCGTGTTCTCGATCTGGTACGGCAAGGGCCCGGGCGTGGATCGCACCGGTGACGTCTTCCGCCACGCCAATGCCGCAGGCACCTCGAAGCACGGCGGCGTGCTCGTGATCGCAGGCGACGACCATGGCGCCAAGTCCTCGACGCTGCCGCACCAGACCGAGCACATCTTCAAGTCGATGATGATGCCGGTGCTCGCGCCCGCGGGCATCCAGGACTACCTCGAATACGGCCTGCACGGCTTCGCGCTGTCGCGCTACTCGGGCTGCTGGGTCGCGTTCAAGGCGCTGACCGACACCGTCGAGACCTCGGCCTCGGTTGATATCGATCCGTTCAAGGTCCAAACGGTCATCCCGGCGGACTTCCCGATCCCCGCCGACGGCCTCAACCTGCGCTGGCCCGATCCGCCGCTGGTGCAGGAAAAGCGTCTCGTGCATCACAAGCTGTACGCCGCGCTCGCCTACTGCCGCGCCAACGGGCTCAACAAGACGATCATCGACAGCCCGAACGCCAAGCTCGGCATCATCACCGCCGGCAAGAGCTACCTCGACGTGCGCCAGGCGCTCGAAGACCTCGGCATCGACGACAAGGTCGCTGCCGAGATCGGCATTCGCCTCTACAAGGTCGGCATGGTGTGGCCGCTCGAAGCCGAAGGCGTGCGCGAGTTCGCCAACGGCCTCGACGAGATCCTCGTGATCGAGGAGAAGCGCCAGTTCCTCGAGTACCAGCTGAAAGAAGAGCTCTACAACTGGAACGAGAACGTCCGTCCGCGCGTCATCGGCAAGTTCGACGAGAAGGGCGAATGGGCGCTGCCGCACAGCGACTGGATGCTGCCCGCCGCCGGCGACCTGACCCCGGCGATGATTGCCCGCGTGATTGCCGCGCGCATCGCGCGCTTCTACACCTCGGACAGGATCAAGGCGCGCCTCGCCTTCTTCGACGCCAAGGAAGCCGCGCTCGCCAAGCCCCGCCTGTCGATCCAGCGCGTCCCGCACTACTGTTCGGGCTGCCCGCACAACACCTCGACCAAGGTCCCGGCAGGTTCGCGCGCGATCGCCGGCATCGGCTGCCACTATATGGCCACCTGGCTGTCGCCCGAAACGACGCAGACCTTCTGCCAGATGGGCGGCGAAGGCGTGCCCTGGGTCGGCCAGGCGCCCTTCACGAAGACCCCGCACGTCTTCGCGAACCTCGGCGACGGCACCTACATGCACTCGGGGATACTGGCGATCCGCGCGGCGGTCGCCGCCAAGGTGAACATCACCTACAAGATCCTCTACAACGACGCCGTCGCGATGACCGGCGGCCAGCCGCACGACGGCACGCTTTCGGTGCCGATCATCGCTCGCCAGCTCCAGGCCGAAGGCATCGGCAACATCATCGTCGTCAATGACGGCCCGCGCGCCTACGGCCCGGCGGACCTGCCGCACGGCGTGCCGATCCGCCACCGCGACGAGCTCGACGCCGTGCAGCGCGAACTGCGCGAAGTGCCGGGCGTCACCGCCATCATCTACGATCAGACCTGCGCCGCCGAGAAGCGCCGCCGCAGGAAGCGCGGCAAGTTCCCGGATCCCGCAATGCGCGTCGTCATCAACGACCTCGTGTGCGAAGGCTGCGGTGACTGCAGCGAGAAGTCGAACTGCATGTCGGTGACGGCAGTGGAGACAGAGTTCGGCCGCAAGCGCACGATCGACCAGTCCGCGTGCAACAAGGATTTTTCGTGCGTGAAGGGCTTCTGCCCGAGCTTCGTGACGATCGAAGGCGGCAAGCTGCGCAAGGGCAAGGCCGCGACCGCGGCGGGGGACGTTTTCGCGTCGCTGCCCGAACCGATGCTGCCGGCGACGAACGCGCCCTGGGGCATCCTCATCACCGGCGTCGGCGGCACCGGCGTCGTGACGATCGGCGCGCTGCTCGGCATGGCCGCGCACCTTGAAGGCAAGGGCGTGTCCATCCTCGACATGGCCGGCCTCGCGCAGAAGGGCGGGGCGGTGTGGTCGCACGTCAAGATCGCCAACCGGCCCGAAGACATCTTCGCTGCGCGCGTCGCCGCCGGCGAAGCCAACGTCGTCATCGGCTGCGATCTGGTGGTGTCCGCAAGCGATGAATCGCTCGCGAAGATGCGCACCAATCACACCCGCGTCGTCATCAACCGCGACCAGACCAATACCAGCGAATTCGTCCGCGGCTTCGCGGCGCAGGCGCGCAGCGGCAACGTCATGAAGCACCCGGACCCGCAGTTCCCGGCCGGATCGATGGAAAACCAGATCGTCGACGCCGTCGGCAGCCAGAACGTCGAGTTCCTTGAGGCCTCGCGTCTCGCGACCGCGATCCTCGGCGACTCGATCGCGACCAACCTCTTCATGCTCGGTTTCGCGTGGCAGCGCGGCCTCGTGCCGCTGACGCGCGATGCGATCATGCGCGCGATCGAACTGAACGGCGCCGCGATCGAGGCCAACAAGTCCGCCTTCCAGTGGGGCCGCCGCGCCGCGGTCGATCCGGATGCGGTCGAGAAGGCCGCCAAGCCGCAACACGGCACGCCGGAGCACCACAAGCTGTCGGCTTCGGTCGATGAAGTGATCGCGCGCCGCAAGGCCTTCCTCGCCGACTACCAGGACGCCGCCTACGCCGAGCGCTACACGAAACTCGTCGAGCGCGTGCGTGCTGCGGAAGCGAAGGTCCAGCCCGGCACGACGCTGCTGACCGAAGCGGTCGCGCGCGGCTACCACAAGCTGCTCGCCTACAAGGACGAGTACGAAGTGGCGCGCCTCTACACCGACAGCGACTTCCTCAAGCGCGTCGAGGAGCAGTTCGAAGGCGACTACAAGCTCGTCTTCCACCTCGCACCGCCGACGCTCGCCGACAAGGACCCGCAGACCGGTGAGCTGCAGAAGAAGAAGTACGGCCCGTGGATGCTCAAGGCGATGCGCCAGCTCGCGAAGATGAAGGGTCTGCGCGGTTCGATGCTCGACCCCTTCGCCCGCACGCACGATCGCAAGCTCGACCGTCAGCTGATTGCCGACTACGAGCGTGTCGTCGAGGAGATCCTCGCCGGCCTCGAGAAGGCGAACTTCGAAACCGCCATCGAACTCGCCAGCCTGCCCGAGCAGATCCGCGGCTTCGGTCATATTCGCGAGCGCTACCTGCGCAACGCCCGGATGCGCGAAGCGGAACTCCTCGCGGCCTTCCGCCGCAAGGAGCGCCCGGCCGAGGTGACGAACGGCAAGGTGCGCAAGACCATCGCCGTTATTCCGGGATAAGCCCCCAGGAGTCTCCGCTTCGCTCCGCCGTTCAGCAGGCGCGGAGCGGTGCTCCGGGAATTCCTGCTTGGAGTCGTCGCTTCGCTCCGCCGTTCAGCAGGCACGGAGCGGTGCTCCGCGAAACCCCTGCTTCACCCCTCCCGCAGCAAACCTTCCGTCACGGCCACGAGCCGTGGTGGAGGGGGCGTTGCACCCTTTCCAGACCAATGAAGGAGACATCATGAGCGTTTTCAATCTGAGCGATTTTGCCGACCACGAACAGGTCGTGTTCTGCAGCGACGAAAAGAGCGGCCTCAAGGCCATCATCGCGGTGCATAACTCCAACCTCGGCCCGGCGCTGGGCGGCTGCCGCATGTGGCCCTATGCCTCTGAGGAGGAAGCGATCCGCGACGTGCTGCGCCTGTCGCGCGGCATGACCTACAAGTCGGCGATGGCCAACCTCAAGCTCGGCGGCGGCAAGTCCGTGATCATCGGCAACCCGCGCACCGACAAGACCCCCGAGCTGCTGAAGGCCTTCGCCCAGGCCGTCGAGCGCGTCAACGGCCGCTACATCGCCGCGGAGGACTCCGGTACCGGCGTCGACGACATGAAGTTCATGTCGCAATTCACGCAGCACGTCGCCGGCATCGTCGACAAGCCCTCCGAGAACGGCACTCGCAGCGGTGACCCCTCGCCCGCGACCGCCTACGGCACCTTCGTCGGCATCAAGGCCGCGGTCAAGGAGCGTCTCGGCCGCGACTCGCTGGAAGGGCTGAAGATCGCCGTGCAGGGCCTCGGCAACGTCGGCTTCGACCTTGCCCGCCAGCTGAAGGCAGCGGGGGCGCAACTGTGGGTCACCGACATTCATCGCGAACCGCTGCTGCGCGCCGCCAAGGAGTTCGAGGCGACCGTCGTCGCGCCGGATGAGATCTTCGGCCTCGACGTCGACGTCTTCGCCCCGTGCGCGATGGGCGCGATCATCAACGACCAGACGCTGCCGCAGCTCAAGGCGAAGATCGTCGCCGGCGCCGCCAACAACCAGCTCGCCGAGCCGCGCCACGGCCTCGCGCTGATGCACAAGGGCATCCTGTACGCCCCCGACTACGTCATCAACGCCGGCGGCATCATCGACGTGTACTACGAGCGTACCGGCAACTTCGACCGCGCGGCGCTCACCGCCCACATCGAGCGCATCTATGACAATCTGATGGAAATCTTCGCGCGCGCACGCAAGGAAGAGCGCCCGACCGGGGAAGTCGCCGACGCGATCGCCGAGGAACGCTTCAAGCGCTGACCGGCTGCTCGCTCGATGCCGGTCCGTCCCTCCGATGGGGGAGGGGCCGGCAACGATGAGCCGGATTAGCCGCGCAGGAGCTTCGACGCGAGGTCTGCGAGGCCGCCGGACAAGGCGTTGTCGTCCGGCAGCCGGCCCTGCGGCGTGAGCTGGTCGATGAGCTGGGGCAGCAGCGCCGCGAGCCCGCCGGCCGCTTCCTGCTGCGGGATGCCGAGCTGATTCGCGATGCCGTCGATCGTGTCGGCGCCGAGCGCGGTCGAGAGCTGATTGCCGTCGATCGCCGCGTTCTGGCCGGTACCGACCCACGACGCCGCCGCCTCGCCGAGCCCGGCCTGCTGGAACTGCTGCAGCAGGCCCGCGAGTCCGCCCGGCTGATTCTGCAGCAGGTTCATCGCGATCTGCAGCAGCGCGCCGCCCGGCGCCTGCCCACCCTGCTGCTGTCCGTCGCCCAGCACGCTTCCCAGCACCTGGCCGGCCAATCCGTCCAACAATCCCATTCCGGTCTCCTTGGCGTTTGCGAGAGAGAGGCCATTGTTTGCCCTTCCGCTCCATTCCGCAAGCATTGCCGGGCGCGCTCCGTGCGCGTGGTTTAACATGCGGGCATCTTCACATTCCCGCCAATATGCGTACGCTCACCCCGCAGCAGGCCCTGCTGCTTTCTCTCTTTGCGGCCATCACAACCATCGGCATGAAGACCGGGGCGTGGTGGCTCACCGGTTCGGTCGGCTACCTCTCGGACGCCCTCGAATCGCTGGTCAATCTCGCCGGCGCGTCCTTCGCGCTGGTGATGGTGTCCCTGGCCCGGGCACCCGCCGATCCGGGGCACCCCTATGGCCACGGCAAGGCCGAGTACTTCTCCGCCGCCTTCGAGGGCGTGATGATCTTCATCGCCGCGCTGGCCATCCTGTTCGCGGCCGGCGAACGCCTGCTCCATCCGCAGCCGCTGGGGGCGCTGGGTATCGGCACCGCGCTGTCGGTCGGGGCCAGCCTGGTGAACTTCGTCGTCGCGCGCATTCTCTTCCAGGTCGGGCGCGCGCACCGCTCGCTCGCGCTGGAGGCCGACGCCCGCCACCTGATGACCGACGTATGGACCACCGCGGGCGTCGTCGTCGGCGTCGCGCTCGCGAGCATGAGCGGCTGGGTGTGGCTGGACCCGGTCATCGCCGCCGCCGTTGCGCTGAACATCCTGCGCGAGGGCTGGGGGCTGATGCAGCGATCGGTGGATGGACTGATGGATCGGTCGCTCGCCGCCGAGGACATCGAACGCATCGAGGCGGTGCTCGCGACGTTCGCGGCACGGGGCTGCAGTTTTGCGAACCTGAAGACCCGGGTTGCCGGCGCGATGCACTTCGCGCATGTCGACGTCCGCCTGCCGGGCGACTGGTCGGTCGCCCGCGCCCATGCGCTTGCCGACGAGGTGGAGCGGGCGGTGGAAGCCCAGGCCGGCGCGCGCCTGACGACGCACGTGGAGCCGGCCGACTAGTTCAGGAAAGCGCTTAGTGGCCGGCGCGATGGCGGGCGCGTTCCTCGGGCGTCCAGATCTCGCCTGAGCCTTCGCGGTGGTCGCGCCGCGTGAAGGCTGACTTGTAGCCGGTGAACATCGCGAGCACGTAGTTCTGGCGATGCCACCACGACGACCACAGCACGCCGGCGAGGTGGAAGCCCGCGAGCGTGAGCAGGGCCTTGGCCATGAACTTGTGTACCACTTCGAGGTTTTCGTCCCACATGGTCGGCACGATGTCCGCGAGCGGGCCTTCGAGCTGCTGCGCGCCATAGAGCATGGTGCCGATCACGGCGTTGAACAGCAGCATCGCCAGCAGCAGGTACACCATGAGCGCGCCCATGGGATTGTGGCTGAGATATTCACGCGCCTTGGCCATGCGCAATGCGGACAGCAGGTACTGCACGGTCTCGTTCAGGCTGTAGGTGAAGGCAGAGAAGCGGGCGTACTTCGTGCCGACGAATCCCCAGATGATGCGGATCACGACGAGCGTGAAGATCGTGTAGCCGGCGTAGGCATGCAGGGGGAACTTGTCGGTGATCAGGTAGCCCGTCGTGAAGGACACCACCAGGGTCCAGTGGAAGATCCGGACGAGGATATCCCAGACCTTGATCCGGGTCGGTGCGGTAATCGTGCTGGCCTGCAGGCTGGCTGCGCGGGGGTCGTTCATGGCGTGTATGCGTCGTCGTCGCCGCAAGCGGCGGCAGGGATGGAGAACCGATTCTGAAACATAATTTTACCAGTCGGGCTTGCGGGTCCGGATGATCCGGGTCAATCCGGACGTTAACAAGTTGGCAATGCACTGTTGCGCAATGTGCACGTGGGCGACCGCTTCCCCATCAACGGTGGGGAATATGCCCCGAATTGATTCCGGCGACCGGGGCAAATTTGCGGTCGCTGTAGGCCTGGCGCCGGGCTCGCGCGTTATCTCGAATAAGGCACGAGTATTGCTCGACATGGTTGCGGGCACGACTCAGGTCCGCGAAGGAGGCAGCCATGAAGTCCCGCGACGACGTCTTTCTCGCACGCCAGCCGATTTTCGACCGGCAGCGCAAGCTGGCCGCCTACGAGCTGCTCTTTCGCGAAGACGACTCGGGCGAAGCCCGCGTCACCGACAATGCCCTGGCGACGGCCCTGGTCATCGCGCGTACCTTCGGCCAACTGGGCCTGAACAGCGTGATCGGCGGCAGTGCGGCCTTCGTCAATGTGGACGCTGAAATGCTGATGAGCGCTCGCATCGAAAGCCTGCCGCGTGACCGCGTGGTGCTGGAGTTGCTGGAAACCGTCACGGTCGATTGTGCCGTCGTGGATCGGTGCTCCGAATTGAAGCACCTCGGCTACCGCCTCGCCCTCGACGACGTTTGCGGCGTGAGCCGCGAGATGGAGCCGCTGCTGGACATCGTGGATGTCGTAAAAATTGACATTCTGCAGCTCGAACCCGCAGCGCTCGAGCTCCTGGTGCACCGCCTGCGGCTGCATCCGGCCAAGCTGCTGGCGGAAAAGGTGGACACGCTGGAGCGTGCACGCCATTGCGTGAACCTCGGGTTCGACCTCTTCCAGGGTTATTTCTTCGCCCGTCCGGCCCTGCTGACGGCCTGAAAGCCGCGCGGGATCAGACTTCGCGCGCGATCTCTGCGATGATCGCCGCGCCGTAGGCCTCGAGCTTGCGGTCGCCGATGCCGGACACGTGCGCAAGCTCCTCGATGGACCCTGGCCGCGCGAGCGCGATTTCGCGCAGCGTGGCGTCGTGAAAGATTACATATGCGGGCACGTTGCGTTCGCGGGCCGTTGCCGCCCGCCAGGCACGCAGCCGGTCGAAGAGCGTGAGCGGCACGCCGTCGAGGATCTCCATGCGGGTGCTGCGCGCGCGTTTGGTGCGCCGTTTCTCGGGCGCGAGCCGCAGCGCGAATTCCGACTCTCCGCGCAACAGCGGCCGTGCGAGATCGGTCAGCGTCAGCGCGTTGTGGCGGTCGTGGTCCACGGCCAGCAGGCCGCGCGCGACGAGCTGGCGGAATAGCGTGCGCCAGGTCTTCTCGTCGAGGTCGGCGCCGATGCCGAAGGTGCTGACCTTGTCGTGCTCCCAATCACGCACCTTGTCGGTGAGTTCCCCGCGCAGCACGTCGATGACGTGGCCGGCGCCGAAGCGCTGGCCGGTGCGGAATACGCCCGACAGCGCCTTGCGCGCGGCATCCGTCGCGTCCCAGGTGCGCGGCGGTTCCAGGCAGTTGTCGCAGTTGCCGCAGTGCTCGCCGCTCTCGCCGAAGTGCGCGAGCAGGTGCTGGCGGCGGCAGCCGGTGGTCTCGACCAGTCCGACGAGCGCGTCGAGCCGGGCGCGGGCGCGGCGCTTGAAGTCCTCGCTGCCCTCGGATTCGTCGATCATGCGCCGTTGCTGCACGATGTCCTGCGCGCCCCAGGCCATCCACGCCTGCGAGGGGAGGCCATCGCGGCCGGCGCGGCCGGTCTCCTGGTAGTAACCCTCGATCGAGCGCGGCAGGTCGAGGTGGGCGACGAAGCGCACGTCGGGCTTGTCGATGCCCATGCCGAAGGCGATGGTCGCGCACATCACCAGCCCGTCCTCGCGCAGGAAGCGGCTCTGGTTCGCCGCGCGCACGTCCTGGGGCATGCCCGCGTGATAGGCGAGGGCGCGGATGCCCTGTTCCTCCAGCCACGCGGCGGTCTCCTCGACCTTGCGCCGCGACAGGCAATAGACGATGCCGGCGTCGCCCGCGTGGTCGTCGCGGATGAAGGCGAGCAGCTGGTTGCGCGGGTTGTCCTTGTCGACCATGCGGTAGCGGATGTTCGGCCGGTCGAAGCTGGAGATGAAGCGGCGTGCGGTGGCGAGCCCCAGGCGCTGGGCGATCTCCTCGCGCGTGTCGGCGTCGGCGGTCGCGGTCAGCGCGATACGCGGCACGCCCGGATAGCGCTCCGGCAGCACCGACAGTTGCAGGTACTCGGGGCGGAAGTCATGGCCCCACTGCGATACGCAGTGCGCCTCGTCGATCGCGAACAGCGCGATGCGGCCGGCCTCGTGCAGGCGATCGAGCGTCGCCAGCATCCGGCCGGTGAGGAGGCGTTCCGGCGCCACGTACAACAGGTCCAGCCGCCCGCCGACGAGGTCGCGTTCCACCGTGACGGATTCGTCGGCTGCCTGGCTGGAGTTCAGGTAGGCTGCCGCCACGCCCGCTTCCTGCAGCGCGCTCACCTGGTCCTGCATCAGTGCGATGAGCGGCGACACCACCACGGCGGTGCCGGCGCGCAACAGGGCCGGCACCTGGTAGCACAGCGATTTGCCGCCCCCGGTGGGCATCAGCACCAGCGCGTCGCCGCCTGCCGTCACATGCTCGACGATGGCCTGCTGTTCGCCGCGGAAGGCGGTGTAGCCGAAGACGTGCTCGAGGATGTGCAGGGGGGAAGAGGGGGCGTGCGCGGTCATTGCCGTCATTCTACCGGTGCCGTCACTGTCGATACAGGGTGGGAGCGCGGGCGGGTGCGAGCCTGGGGTGTGGGAGTGCAATGCATACGGCATTATTGCGCGCCGGAGGCCGATTCGACGCCGTTCGATGACGGTGTTATCGTTCGACTATTACGAAAGTTGCAGGTTGTGCGCGGCCGGGAGATTCCATGCGGAAGACCGACGTTTCAAAGCTATACGAGGCCTACCCTCACCTCGGGCGGATCGATGAATTGTGGGGAACGCGCGATTGTCGCGAGTTCATCAACCGGCTCATGAACGACACGCGCGACGGTCAGCGGCGGGGATTCCCGGGCGACCACGCGCGCACCATCCTGCGTCTGTTGCTGGAGCACGATCGCGAGTTTCCGCAGTTTGAGGAGAGCATCACGTCCGACTGGCGCAACTCCGTGGATGCGTCGCGGCGCGGAATCCAGGGGTGACTTGGCGCAGATGAATCGGCCCGACGACGATCTGCTCGAATTCGCAGCGGAAACGCCGCCCGCAGCGGCCAACACTGCAGCGTGCTGGAAGGTCGCGATCGTCGATGACGACGACGATGTCCACCGCAGCACGGAACTGAGCCTCGCCAACACCGAGATCCTGGGGCGTCCGCTCGCCTTCCTGCACGCCCGTTCGGCCGCCGAGGCACGCGCGCTGTTCGTCGGGGAGCGCGACATCGCGGTGATCCTGCTCGACGTGGTGATGGAAACCCAGGATGCCGGCCTGCTGCTGGTCGACGAGATCCGCCACCGCTTCCGCATGCAGGACGTGCGCATCATCCTGCGCACCGGCCAGCCCGGATACGCCCCGGAGCTCGAGGCGATCCGCGACTACGACATCAACGACTACAGGAACAAGTCGGAGCTCTCCCGCACCCGACTGTATGCGGCGCTTACCGCGGCGATCCGGGCGTATCAGCAGATCCGCATCGTCAACGCGAGCCGGACAGGGCTGGCGCACATCGTGCGCGGCAGCGCGGAGCTGCTGCGCAGCGAGGGGCTGGGCGAATTCGCCGCCGGCGTGATCACGCAGATGGCCGGGCTGCTCGGCCTGCCGCCCGAGGGGTTGGTGTGTGCGCGGCGCGATGCCGGCGCGCCGTGCGAGGTGATCGCGGCGGCCGGACGTTTCGACCATGTGTCGCGCCAGCCGCTCGCGTCCTTGCAGGACGCCGGCATCCGCGCGACCCTCGAGCGTGCGCTCACGCAGCGCACCAATGTCCTCGAGCCGGGGCAAGGCATCGCGCTGTACTTCGGCTCGCGCCCCGGGCGCGACCTGGCCGCGTATGTGGAGACGGGCTACCCTGCGGACGAACTCGATCCGACCCTGCTCGAGGTGTTCTGCGCAAACGTGTCGGTGTGCCTCGACAACATCGAGCTCGTGCAGCGGCTCAATGAATACTCGTACTTCGACCCGCTGGTGCACCTGCCCAACCGCCGGCAGCTGCTCGAACTGCTCGACGCCCACCTGAACGAGCGCGAGGGCCGTCGCGGGGTGCTGGCCGTGGTGGATATCGACCACTTCGGCGAGATCAACGGTGCCTTCGGTTATCACTACGGCGACGCGCTGCTGAAGGGCGTCGCCGCGCGCATCGTCGCCGGCTGCGGCCCGGCTGCGCGGGTCGCGCGGGTCGGCAGCGACAGCTTTGGGGTGTTCTGGAGTGCGCACGACGCCGACGTGAGCTGCCTCGACGGCCTCTTTTCAGAGCCGCTCGAGGTCGAAGGCGACAGCATCATCGTGTCGGTGACGGTTGGCGTCGTCCGCCTCGACGACGTCGGCGGCGACGGCAGCGAAGCGCTGGAGGATGGCTACCTGGCCCTCAAGCGCGCCAAGCAGGCCGAGCGCGGTTCGGTGGCGCGCTACAACCGGGGCGTCAGCGAGGAGATCCGCGGGCGCGTGAATCTGCTGCACAACCTGCGCGGCGCCTTCGGTGCGAACGAGCTCTTCCTCGTGTTCCAGCCGCAGATCGATCTTGCGACCGGGCGCTGCGTCGGGGCCGAGGCCCTGCTGCGCTGGCGCACCGGCGACGGGGCGATGATCCCGCCCGATCGCTTCATTCCGCTGGCCGAACGTTCGGGCCTGATCGTGTCGATCGGCGAGTGGGTGCTGCGGCGCGCCTGCGAGGAGGCCGCACGCATGGCGCGGGCCGGCCACGCTTCGGTGCGCATGGCGGTCAACGTCTCGGTGATCCAGTTCCGCGATCCGCACTTCCTCGGGCGGCTGCGTGCCGCGATCGAGGACAGCGGCGTGTCGCCACGGCAGATCGAGCTGGAGATCACCGAGTCGGTCGCGATGGGGGAGGGCGACCGCATGATCGAGCTGTTCGGGCGCGTCAAGGCGATGGGGCTGGATATCGCCATCGACGATTTCGGCACCGGCTTCTCGTCGCTGAGCCAATTGCAACGCATGAACGTCGATCGCCTGAAGATCGACCGCGCCTTCATCAACGACATCGGCGGCGCCGGCAAGGGGGGCGATATCGCGGGCCTCGTGTGCGGGCTGGGCGACCGGCTGGGCATCGAGCTGATCGCGGAAGGCATCGAGCAGGCCGAGCAGGCCGGGCGTCTGCAGGCCATGGGCTGCCAGCTCGGCCAGGGCTATCACTTCGCGCGGCCCATGCCCGCCGAGGACTGGCGCGCCTGGCTGGCCGCGCACTCGTCGGGGTCGGGCGCGCAAGGCGGATGCTGAGCGCGCCCGACCTGTCGCGCCATGCCCCGTGCGCGATGACGGGCGCGGCTCGCCGCCACTCGTCTGCCGGATCCCGCGTGCGCCCGGCCTGATGCGTCCGGTCCGCCTTTCCCGGCTGCTCTTCCTGCGCTCGCTGCTGGTCGCGACGCTGACCTTTGCGGTCGTCTATGGCTTGATGGAATTCTGGCTGCTGCCGCAGATCGACCGCGACACCGCCCTGCGCCAGCACCAGCTGTCGCATGCGGTGGCGGCCCAGATCGAGGCGCAGGTCACTCGCCCGGAGGCGGCGGTGCGTGCGATTTCGCAGGTGCTCGTGACGGGCGACCCGTGGAGCCCCGGGGCGGTTTCGGTGCTGCTGGATCGGCTTGTCGACAGCAACGACGGCCTCGCCGCCGTGTATGCGGTCGATGAGCGATGCAGGATCTTCGCCGCGGGCATGCCGCCGGAGCGTCGCCGCTCGCGCGGCGAGTTCATCGGGCGCGACGTCTCGGCGCATCCGCTGGTGGTGGCGATGCAGCGCGCGCCGGGAGTGCATTGGTCGGACGTCGTGCTGTCGCCGTCCGCGAGCGATGCACTGGCGATCGTCGCCGTCCGCCATGCGGGGGTGACGCTTTTCGGGGAGCTGGCGCCGGGACCACTGCTGCATGCGGTCGCGGGCGTCATGGATGACGGCGGTCTGCGCACGCTGCTGCTGGACAGCCGCGGCGCCCTGCTCGGCGACACCGCCGGCCTGAAGGCGGGGACGGTGCCCGCACTCGCCGACGTGCCGCATGAAGTGCACCACGATCACGAGGACGGCACCCGCCAGGTGCTGCTGAAGGTGGATGGTGTCGACATGATCGGCAGCAGCGTGCCGGTGTCACCGCTGGGCTGGCAGGTGCTCGTGATCCGGCCGCAGTCGGAGGCGTTCCGCGCCTCGCGCACGGCCGAGGTCATCATGCTCGTCGGGCTGGCGACGGCGTGGATCGTGGGCCTGATCGGGGCCGCGATCCAGGCGGGCTATTTCGGGCGCCTGTTCCGCGACCTGTCGATCTTCGCGCGCGGCGTCGAGCGGGGGCGTTACGACCTGGAGTGGCGTTCCTCGCGCGTGCGCGAGTTCAACCGGCTTGCAGCGGCCTTCCAGCACATGGGGCAGGCGATACGCGAGCGCGAGGGGGCGATCGTGGCCAGCCAGGCGGCGCTGCAGGACCTCAACCAGACGCTCGAGGCGCGCGTCGCGGAACGCACGGAGGCGTTGCACCGGAGCAACGGGGAGCTCTCCGAGGCGCTCGACAGCCTGCGTCGGGCGCAGGAAGAGCTCGTGCGGTCGGAGAAGATGGCCGCGCTCGGGGCGCTCGTCGCGGGGGTCGCGCACGAACTCGGCACGCCGCTGGGCAACAGCCTGATCGCCGCGAACACGGTACGCGACCACACGCGCAGTCTGCGCCGCGAACTCGAATCGGGGTTGCGCCGCTCCACCCTGGAGCGCTATCTCGAGGATACCGAGGCGGCCAATGCGATCATCGAGCGCAACCTCGAGCGCTCCGCCGCGCTCGTCGCCAGCTTCAAGCAGGTGGCGGTGGATCAGTCGAGCGCGCAGCGCCGCGAATTCACGCTCGGCGAGGTCGTCGACGAGATCGTCATGACCTTGCGGCCCTCGCTGAAGCGGCTGCCCTTCCGCCTCGCCACCGACGTGGACGCCTCGCTGCGGCTCGACAGCTATCCGGGGGCGCTCGGCCAGGTGCTCGCCAATCTCATCAACAACGCGGTGCTGCACGGGCTGGAAGGGCGCAGCGAAGGCGAGGTGCGCATCGTCGGGCGCGCAGGCGAGGGCGACTGGATCGAACTCGAAGTGGCGGACGACGGACGCGGCATCCCGGAAGAGCTGCAGGGGCGCATCTTCGAGCCCTTCTTCACCTCCCGCCTCGGCAAGGGCGGCAGCGGCCTGGGCTTGCACATCGTGCACAACCTGCTGTCGAACGTGCTCGGCGGCGCGATCAGCGTGGACAGCCGCCCGGGCGAGGGCACGAGGATGCGGGTGCGCCTGCCGCGTGTCGCACCGGTGACCACCCAGGCGGCCGCGACCGCCGCGCCTCTGGTCGCCTGAACGCCGCGGCGACCCTTACAGGCTGCGGATGCGCCCGAGCAGCGCGGTCGTCGAACGGTCGTGCTCGAACGGGATGGAATGCACGGTGCCGCCCCAGCCCTGCACTTCCGTGGCGCCGACGATCCGCTCCACCGGCCAGTCGCCACCCTTGACGAGGATTTCCGGGCGCGCCTCGAGGATGCGTTGCAGCGGCGTGTCCTCGTCGAACCACGTGACGAGGTCCACGCACGCCAGCGCGGCCATGACGGCAGCGCGGTCCTCGAGCGGATTCACCGGGCGGTCGTCGCCCTTGCCGAGGCGCTTCACCGATGCGTCGGTGTTCAGTGCGACGACCATCGCCGCGCCCAGCGCGCGGGCCTGCGCGAGGTAGGTGACATGCCCGCGGTGCAGGATATCGAAACAACCGTTGGTGAACACGAGCGGACGCGACAGGGATGCGGCGCGGGCGCGCAGCTCGTCGGGGGCACAGATCTTGGCTTCGAAGGCGGGGCGAGGGTAGGACATCGGTTCCGGATGGCGAATGGGCGGCCGCGTGCGACCGGGGAAGACGGGATTCTAGCGCGCGCACCCCGCATCGGCCGCGCGGTGCGTCATGCCGGATGTCCGGCGCGCCACTCGGCGAGGGCGGCGATGCCGTCCTGCAGGTCCGCGATCACGCGGATTCCGGGCAGCTTGCGCTGCTGTTCGCGCATGGCGTGGCCGCCGGCCCACAGTGCGATATGGGCGGGCAGGCGCGCGCGCAGCGTGTTGAGGCCGTCGACCGCCTGGCGCGCGGGGTAGGCCGAGCTGAAGGACAGCGCGACGACGTCGATGCCGCCCTGCGTGGCCGCGCGTTCGATGTCGGCGAGCGGCGTCTGGGTGCCGAGCGAGGTGCATTGCGCGCCCTCGGGCGCGAACAACGCTTCGGCCATCAGCAGGCCGAGCGAATGCAGTTCGTTCGGGAAGGTCGTGAGCAGGATGGACGGCGAGCCGCCGTGAGCGCCGTGGTTCGCGATGGCGCCGCGCAGCACGTTGTGCACCTGCTCGGTGTACAGGTGCTCGCCGGCCACGCTCAGCTCGCCCTTCAGCCAGGCCTGCCCGACCGCATCGGTGAGCGGAACGAGGGTGTCGGTGAGGAAGCGCTGCAGGCCGTTCTTCAGCAGGTTCTGCTGCAGCGCGCGCTGCAGGGCCGCGCCCTCCTGACGGTGCATGAGGCCGAGCAGCGTGCCCCAGTCCGCGGGCGCGGCGGCCGGTGCCGCCTCGCGGGCAGCCTCCAGCATCTGCGCGAGCTCCTCGGTGGTGGCGGCGACGATGCGCGAGGGGCGCAGACCCTGGTCGAGGAGGCGGCGGATCAGGCGCAGCTTGTCCACCTGTTCGGCCGGGTACACGCGCTCGCCGTTGGCGTCGCGCAGCGGGCGCGGAAAACCGTAGCGACGCTCCCAGACGCGCAGCGTGTCCTTCGGCAGTCCGGTATCGCGCTCGACGGCGGCGATGCCGAGTCCTTCCGGTTGGTCGTTAAGTGATCTCATTTGTCGTGGACAAAAGCTTGACGTGATGGACGAATGGTTCTAAGTTAGGGCTGTGTACTTAATTTGTCCAGGACAAAATGAAAACCAAAGCCCTGCAATCATCGTTCGTGCAGCGTTCCCTCCTGCTTGCGGCGACAGTCGTTGCAGGCGCTGCATTGTTTACATATCTGACTGTTCCACGCGCTAGCGCGGCGACCACGGTTGACGGGCCCGCTGCTGTTTCTGTCCAGGACAATTATGCCGTGGATGAGGCGCTTGCACTCAAGCTCTTCGTGCATCGCGGGGATTACACTCCGGCTGCGGCGCAGGGACATTCGTCATGAACATGCGGGACGCTTTCCCGTGGGAGCCGCGGCGGGCGCGGCGCATCGCCGTCGTCGGGGCGGGGATCTCCGGTCTCGCGTGCGCCTGGATGCTGGCGCGCGAGCACCAGGTTACGGTCTTTGAGGCCGGCAAACAGGCCGGGGGGCACACGAACACGGTGGACGTGACGGTGGACGGGGTGACCCATCCGGTCGATACCGGCTTCCTGGTGTTCAACCGCCGCACCTACCCGAATCTGATCGCGCTCTTCGGCCTGCTCGGCGTCGAGGCGGTCGAAACCGAGATGTCCTTTTCGGTGAGCCTTGCCCAGCCGGACCTGGAGTGGTCGGGAACCAGCCTGCGCAGTCTCTTCGCCCAACCGGGCAATGCGGCACGGCCGGGCTTCTGGCGCATGCTGAACGACATCCTGCGCTTCAACCGCGCAGCGACGAGGCTCGCCCGCGGCGGTGGCGGAGGCGATCTCGCGCTGGGCGAATACCTGAGGGCGAACGCTTACAGCCGCGAATTCCGCGACTGGTACCTGCTGCCGATGGCGGCGGCGATCTGGTCCTGCCCGACGCGCACCATGCTCGACTATCCGCTCGATACCTTCGTGCGCTTCTGCGACAACCACGGCCTGCTGCAGATCGCCGACCGCCCGCGCTGGCTCACGGTGCGTGGCGGCGGGCGCGAGTACGTGCGGCGGATGTGCGCGCAGCTCGACGACCTGCGTCTCGACACGCCGGTGCTGGGGGTGTTCCGCGACGCCCGCGCGGTGTGGGTGCATACCCCGCAAGGTATCGATCGCTTCGACGAGGTGGTGTTCGCATGTCACAGCGACCAGGCGCTGGCGATTCTGGGCGCCGACGCGTCGAGCGGCGAGCGCGAGATCCTTTCGGCAGTGCGCTACCAGCCCAATCGCGCGGTGCTGCATACCGATGCCGCCCTGCTGCCGCGCAGGCGTGCCGTGTGGGCGGCGTGGAACTACGCCGCGGCGCCGGGCGGCGAGAGCGCGGAGCGCGCGATGGGGGCGGTTTCGGTGAGCTACCTGATCAACCGCCTGCAGCCGCTCCCCTTCGACACGCCGGTGGTGGTCACGCTAAATCCCCTGCGCGAACCGGATCCGGCGCGGGTGCTGGCGAGCTTCGACTACGCGCATCCGGTGTTCGACACGGCGGCGATCGCGGCGCAGCGCGCGTTGGGCGGCATCCAGGGCGTGCGTCGTACATGGTTTGCGGGCGCATGGACCGGCTACGGGTTTCACGAGGATGGCCTCAAGTCGGCCGTCCCGGTCGTCGAGGCGCTGGGCGGCAGCGTGCCGTGGCGCGGGGGCGCGCGGGTGGCGGAGGCTTGCGGCGCATGAATGCGGCGCACGATCCGCTGATGCCCGCGGCGTGCTTCGGCACGGTATTTCACGAGCGCCACGCGCCGGTGTGCAACCGTTTCGTGTATCCGCTCGCCTTTCTCCGCCTGCCCCTGTCGCGGCTGGGGGAGCTGGCCGTGCCGCTGCTCGGGATCGAGCGCGCGAACGTGTTCTCGTTCTTCAGCCGCGATCACGGTCCGCGCGACGGCACGCCGCTGCTGCCGTGGCTGCGTGCGCTGCTCGAGCGCCACGGGCTCGGCGAGGTCGCCGCCGGGGAGGTCGTGCTGCAGACGATGCCGCGCATGCTGGGCCATCTCTTCAACCCGGTGAGCTTCTGGTTCTGCCACGATCGTGCGGGAGCGCTGCGGGTCGTTCTCGCCGAAGTGAACAACACCTTCGGCGAACACCACAATTACCTCGTCCATCACCCGGACCTCAGGCCGATCCGCCCCGGCGACGAGCTGCGCGCGATGAAGGTGTTCCACGTCTCCCCCTTCTTTCCCGTGGCGGGCGAGTACCGCTTCCGCTTCCATGCCGCGGGCGCGGCGCCGACCGTGGCGATCGACTACTGGGAGGGGGGCGAGCGACGCCTCAGCACGGCCGTGGGCGGCCGTGCCCGCCCCCTCGATGGCCGGGCGATGTGCGCCTGGCTCCTGCGCTATCCCTTCATGACCCTGGGCGTCGTCGTGCGCATCCACCGGCAGGCGCTGCGCCTGTGGTTGAGACGGGTCCGCTTCTTTCACAAACCGCTGCCCCCGCTGGAGGAAACCACGCGATGAATCCGCTCGAAAACACGCTCGCGAAGCCGACGGTGTGGTCGCCCGCGCGCACGCCGCGCGCGACCCGGCTTGCGCTGGAGCTGCTCGAATCGCTGGAGGGCGGGGCGCTCGTTCTCGAACTGCCCGGCGGCGGGACCACGCGACTCGGGCATGGCCCGGTACGCGCGCACTGGCACGTGCAGGATCACGAGACCTTCGCGGCGACGCTGGCGCGCGGCGACATCGGCCTAGGCGAGACCTATTTCGCGGGACTCTGGGACGCCGACGACCTCACCGCGTTGCTGACGCTGCTGGCGCAAAACCGCGAACGGCTGGGGCGCGCGGTGTATGGCCGCCTGCTGCCGCTGGCGGGCTACCGTCTGTGGCACGCGCTGCGCGCGAACACGCGCAGCGGGGCGCGTCGCAACATCGAGGCGCACTACGATCTCGGCAATGACTTCTACGCGCTCTGGCTCGATGCCACGATGAGCTATTCCGCCGCGGTGTTCGCCGATGCCGCGGAGCCCCTCGAGGCGGCCCAGCGGCGCAAGTACCGCCGCATCCTCGAGCGCCTCGGCGCGCAACCGGGCCAGACGATCCTCGAGATCGGCTGCGGCTGGGGCGGGTTCGCGGAGATTGCGGCCAAGGAGTTCGGCTGCCTCGTGTTCGGCATTACGCTCTCGCCCGCGCAGCTCGCCCATGCGCGCGCCCGCGCCGAGCGCGGAGGATTTGCCGACCGCGCCACCTTCGCGTTGTGCGACTACCGCGATGTGCTGGGGGAATACGATCACGTCGTGTCGATCGAGATGATCGAAGCAGTCGGGGAGCGCTTCTGGCCGACCTATTTCGCCACGCTCGCGCGTCGCCTGCGGCGCGGCGGCCGCTGCGTGGTGCAGGCGATCACGATCGACGAGGCCCTGTTTCCGCGCTACCGGCGGGGAACGGATTTCATCCAGCGCTACGTCTTCCCCGGCGGAATGCTGCCGACGCCAGCCATCATGCGCCGCCAGGCCGAAGCGGTCGGGCTCGCGCCGGTCGGCGATTTCGCCTTCGGCCGCGACTACGCGCGCACGCTCGAGCACTGGCGCGTGCGCTTCGACGCGAGGAATGCCGATGTTGCGGCGCAGGGGTTCGACGCGCGCTTCCTGCGCCTGTGGCGCTTCTATCTCGCGTATTGCGAGGCGGGCTTCCTCGCGGGCGATATCGATGTCCATCACTTCGAATTTGCCCATCCCTGAGCGCGCGGGCGTGCGGGCTCTGCTGCTGGCCGGCGGTCTCGCGCTCGCGTGCATGCTGGGGGGCGCCCACGCAAGCGCGGGCGAGCGCGAGCTCCCCGCCCCCGGGCTCGGCGGCTGGGGCGTGGTGGGGCAGGGGACCATGCGCTGGTACGGCCTTCCGCTCTACGATGCCAGTCTGTGGACGCGCGGCGCCGAGCCGTGGCGGGCGGAGCAGCCCTTCGCCCTGGAGATCCGCTACGCGCGCTCCATTCGCAGCGAGCGCCTGGTGGAAGCCAGCCTCGACGAGATGGAGCGTCTCGGGCTCGCGGACGCTGCGCGGCGCGAGCGCTGGCGCCCGCTGCTGGAAAGGGCCTTTCCGTCGGTCGAGGCTGGCGACACCATCGTCGGCCTGGCGCAGCCCGACGGCAGGGTGGTGTTCTACCATCGCGGAGCGCCGACCGCCGAATTGCGTGATGCCGCTTTTGCGACCGCGTTCTTCGCAATCTGGCTGGATCCGCGCACGCGCGAGCCCGGCTTGCGTGCGCGCCTGCTGGGGATCGACGATGAAGGTTGAGCGCGAGCCGGCCCTGGCCTACGGCGTCCTCGGCCTGCCGCTGGCCTTCGCGGCACTGCCGATCTACGTGCACGCGCCCAAGCTCTACGCCGATGGTCTGGGGCTCCCGCTTGCGGCGGTCGGCGCCGTCCTGCTGGCGGTGCGCGTCGTCGATGCGATCACCGATCCGCTCATCGGCTGGGCAAGCGACCGCTTCGTTGCGCGGCGTGCGTGGATCTTTGCAGCCCTGCCGCCACTGGCCGCGGGATTCCTTGCGCTGTTCGGCCCGCCGCAGGACGCAGGCCTCGCATGGCTGGCGGTGTCGCTGCTGCTCGTCACCTTTGGCTATTCCCTCGCCACCATCAACTACGCTGCCTGGGGGGCGGAGCTGGCGCACACGCCGGACGCGCGCACGCGCCTCGTCGCCAGCCGCGAGGGCTTCGCGCTGGCGGGCGTCGTGCTCGCGGCCGCTTTGCCCTCGTTGCTCGGCAAGGACTCCGTCGGCGGCGCCGCGCAGCTCGGCTGGGTATTCCTCGTCGTGCTTGCCCTCGGCGCGGGCCTCACCCTGTATTTTGCGCCGGCGGCGGCGAAGACCGCCGGCTCCGCCGTGACGCTGCGCTCGGCCCTGCGTGACGCGCTTGCCTGCCGGTCCTTCGTGCGACTGCTGGTGGTGTTCGCGGCCAACGGCATCGCCGCCGCGATTCCCGCCGCGACGGTGCTGTTCTTCGTCTCCGACGTGCTGCAGGCCGAGTCCGCCGCCGGCCTGTTCCTGGCCCTGTATTTCCTCGCCGGGGCCGCGAGCATGCCGCTGTGGGTACGGTGCGCCACTGCGCTCGGCAAGCTCCGGGCCTGGCTGATCGGCATGCTGCTGGCGATGGCGGTGTTCGCCTGGGCCGGCACGCTCGGCGCCGGCGACGTGGGCCGCTTCGCGCTGATCTGCGTGCTTTCGGGCGTGGCCCTGGGGGCGGATCTCGCCCTGCCGGCCGCCATGCTCGCGGACCTGCTCGCGCGCGAGCGTTCGGCCGGCCCGCGCGCGGGCGCCTGGTTCGGCTGGTGGAACCTCGTCGCGAAGGCGAACCTCGCGCTGGCGGCGGGCCTCGCCTTGCCGCTGCTGGACCGGCTGGGCTACGCGCCCGGCACCCGGGACGCCGACGCACTGGCGGCGCTCGCGGGCGTGTATGCGCTGCTGCCGGTGGCCCTGAAGGCGCTCGCGGCGACCCTGCTGTGGTGCTGCCGGCGCGATCTTGTTGTGGAGGAGGAGCGGCCATGCGCCGGATGCTGATGACCCTGGCGATGGCCACGGGGATTGCCGGCTGTGCCGGCATCGAAGTGCAGGACTACGCCGCCGAGACGCCGGCGCTCGATCTGCGCAGTTATTTCAATGGCACGCTCGACGCCTACGGCATGTTCCAGGACCGCTCGGGCAAGGTCGTGAAGCGCTTCCATGTGCTGATCGAGGCGAGCTGGCGCGGCGAGGTCGGCACGCTCGACGAGCGCTTCACCTATTCCGACGGCACCACCCAGCGGCGCGTGTGGACGATCACGCGGCACGACGCGCAGCGCTACGCGGGCGTCGCGGCCGATGTGGTCGGCGAGGCGCAGGGCGAGGCGCGCGGCAACGCGCTGCGCTGGCGCTACGTGCTGGCGTTGCCGGTCGGCGAACGGGTATGGCACGTCGATTTCGACGACTGGATGTTCCTGATGGACGAGCGTGTGATGCTGAACCGCTCGGTGATGAGCAAGTTCGGCGTGCGTCTCGGCGAGGTCACGCTGTCGTTCGTGAAACGCGATGCGCATCCTTGAGCCGCTCAATCCGCCGCTGCGGGACTGGCGAGGCGTGCGCGTCTGGCTGGTCGGCGCTTCGACGGGCATCGGCGCGGCGCTCGCGCGCACCCTGGCCGCGCGCGGCGCACGGCTCGCGCTCTCGGCGCGCGATGAGGAGCGGCTCGTGGCGCTTGCCGCGGACTGCCCCGGCAGTCTGCCGCTGCCGATGGACGTCACGCGCGGCGTGGCGGAATTCGCGCGCGTGCGCGACCCCGTTCTCGCCGCCTGGGGCGGCATCGATGTGGTGATCCTCAACGCCGGCACCTACCAGCCGATGCGCGCGTGGGAACTCGAGCCGGATGCGGTGCGGACGACCCTGGCGGTGAACCTCCTCGGGGTCATCGATGGCGCGACCAGCGTCGTGCCGACCCTCCTTGCCCAGGGACGCGGTGCGATCGCGATCGTCGGCAGCGTCGCGGCCTACCACGGACTGCCCCAGGCGGCGGCCTACGGCCCGTCGAAGGCCGCGCTGGTCAATTTCGCCGAGTCCCTGTATCTCGACCTCGCCCCGCGCGGCGTCGCCGTCCACCTCGTCAGCCCCGGCTTCGTCGCCACACGGCTCACGGCGCAGAACCGCTTCGCGATGCCGGCCCTGATCCAGCCCGAGGACGCGGCGGCCGAAATCGTTGCCGGATTCGCGCGCGGCGACTTCGAGACCCACTTCCCGCGCCGTTTCACGCGCATCATGAAGCTGCTGCGCATCCTGCCCTACCGGCTGTCCTTCCCGCTCGTGCGGCGGGCGACGGGCGCATGACGCCTTGCGCCGAACGCCTCGCCGACTTCTATGCGACGCTCACGCCGGAGTCGCTTGCGCGTCTCGCCGACTTCTATGCGCCCAGCGCGCGCTTCGTCGATCCCTTCAACGACGTCACCGGCGTGGATGCGATCGCGCGCATCTTCCGCCACATGTTCGCCGTGGTCGACGCGCCATGCTTCGAGGTGACGAGCTGTCTCGCGCACGACCGCGAGGCCATGCTGGCCTGGACCTTCCGCTTCGGCGCGGCCTTCGCGCGGCGTGAGATCCTCGGTGTCACGCACCTGCGCTTCGATGCCGAAGGGCGGGTCGTCGAGCACATCGACCACTGGGACCCCGCTCGCCAGCTCTACGAGCATATACCCGTCGTCGGGGCCGTCCTGCGCGCCCTGCGTCGCCGCCTATCCGCACATTGAGGGCTACTGCGGGGCGGGCATTTATCACATCGTGCGCTGCAGCATATTGACAAATCTCAAAAGTCGTCTTGCGACCGGCGATCCCGCTATGGCATCATCAATTCGTATTCGCTGAAATACGGCTCGCCGAGCCGCCGCATTCGATGGGGGTAGGGACATGGGTCTTGCCGGTCGTCATGCACTAGCCGTATTCCTGCTGCTCGCGTCGCCGGCCCTCCTGGCCCAAAGCCGCTACAACCTCCAACCCCCTGCCACCGGCATCGCCGCGCAGATCTACGACATGCATACGCTCATGTTGCTGATCTGCCTGTTCATCTTCGTGATCGTCTTCGGCGTGATGTTCTGGGCGGTGGTCCACCACCGCAAGTCGAAGGGCGCGATCGCCGCCCACTTCCACGAGAACACTGCGGTCGAGATCGCCTGGACCGTGATTCCCGTCCTCATCCTCCTCGGCATGGCCTGGCCGGCGACGAAGACCGTGCTGGAGATGAAGGACACGCGCGATCCCGACATCACCATCAAGGCCACCGGCTACCAGTGGAAATGGGGCTACGACTACCTGCAGGGCGAAGGGCAGGGCATCCGCTTCGTCTCCAACCTGTCGACGTCGCGCGAGCAGATCGACGGAAAGACGGCCAAGGGAGAGCACTACCTGGTCGAGGTCGACAACCCCGTCGTCGTGCCGGTCGGCAAGAAGATCCGGGTGCTGACGACCGCGGCGGACGTCATCCACGCCTGGTGGCTGCCCGCCTTCGGCGTCAAGCAGGACGCCATCCCCGGCTTCATCCGCGACGCCTGGTTCCGCGCCGACAAGGAAGGCATCTACCGTGGCAACTGCGCCGAGCTGTGCGGCAAGGACCACGGTTTCATGCCCATCGAGGTGCATGTCGTGTCGCAGGAGGCCTATGGCAAGTGGGTCGCCGAGCAGCAGGCAGCGATGGCCGCGGCGGCCAGCGCCGGTGCGCGCGAATGGACACTTGCCGAACTCGTCGAGCATGGCGCGAAGGTCTACGCCGCGAACTGCGTCGCCTGCCACCAGGCCGACGGCAAGGGCCTGCCGCCCGCCTTCCCGCCGCTGGACGGTTCGAAGGTGGTGCTCGGCGAGGTGGCCGGGCAGATCGCCGTGGTGCTCAATGGCCGGCCGGGTACGCCGATGGCGGCCTTCGGTGCGCTGCTGTCCGAGGCCGACATCGCCGCCGTCATCACCTACACGCGCAACAGCTGGAGCAACAAGACCGGTGAAGCCGTCCAGCCCGCGCAGATCGCGGCGGCCAAGGGCAAGTAGAGGTCAGTCAAGGCAAACGGAAGCAGGCGAAGCAGTCCGAAGGTCCGACTCGTCAAGGAGGTAGCATGGCGGCAGTCATGTCCGATCACGCGCACGGCGACCATCACGGCCCCACCGGCCTGATGCGCTGGATCACGACGACCAACCACAAGGACATCGGCACGATGTACCTGGTCTTCAGCTTCATCATGTTCCTCTCGGGAGGCGTGATGGCGCTGACGATCCGCGCCGAGCTCTTCCAGCCCGGCCTGCAGGTCGTGCAACCCGAATTCTTCAACCAGCTCACGACCATGCACGGCCTCGTGATGGTGTTCGGCGCCATCATGCCGGCCTTCGTCGGCTTCGCGAACTGGCAGATCCCGCTGATGATCGGCGCCTCCGACATGGCGTTCGCGCGCATGAACAACTGGAGCTTCTGGCTGCTGCCGCCGGCCGCGATCCTGCTGATCGGCTCCTTCTTCGTCCCCGGCGGCGCCACCGCGGCGGGCTGGACGCTCTACGCACCGCTCTCGGTGCAGATGGGCATGGGTATGGATCTGGCGATCTTCGCGATCCACATCATGGGCGTGAGTTCCATCATGGGCGCCATCAACATCGTCGTCACCATCCTCAACATGCGCGCGCCCGGCATGACGATGATGAAGATGCCGCTCTTCTGCTGGACCTGGCTCATCACCGCCTACCTGCTCATCGCCGTGATGCCGGTGCTTGCAGGGGCCGTGACCATGGTCCTCACCGACCGCCACTTCGGCACCAGCTTCTTCAGCGCCGCGGGCGGCGGCGACCCGGTCATGTACCAGCACATCTTCTGGTTCTTCGGCCACCCGGAGGTCTACATCATGATCCTCCCGGCCTTCGGCATCATCAGCCAGATCATCCCCACCTTCGCGAGGAAGCCGCTGTTCGGCTACGCCTCGATGGTGTACGCCACCGCCTCGATCGCGATCCTCTCCTTCAGCGTGTGGGCCCACCACATGTTCACCACCGGCATGCCCGCGGCCGGCCAACTCTTCTTCATGTACGCGACAATGCTCATCGCCGTGCCCACCGGCGTGAAGGTGTTCAATTGGGTCGCGACGATGTGGCGCGGCTCGATGAGCTTCGAGACGCCGATGCTGTGGGCGGTCGGCTTCATCTTCGTGTTCACGATGGGCGGCTTCACCGGCCTAATCTGCGCCATCGCGCCGATCGACATCCAGGTGCAGGACACCTATTACGTGGTCGCCCACTTCCACTACGTCCTCGTCGCCGGCAGCCTCTTCGCGCTCTTCGCCGGCGCCTACTACTGGCTGCCGAAGTGGACCGGTCACATGCCCGATGAGCGCATCGGCAAGCTGCACTTCTGGTGCTCGATCGTCTTCTTCAACATCACCTTCTTTCCGATGCATTTCCTCGGGCTCGCCGGCATGCCGCGCCGCATCCCCGACTACGCGCTGCAGTTTGCCGATTTCAACATGCTGGCCTCGATCGGCGCCTTCGGCTTCGGCCTCTCGCAGCTCATCTTCCTCGTCGCCGTCGTCAAATGCGTGCGTGGCGGCGAAAAGGCTGCGGCGCGTGCCTGGGAGGGCGCCGAAGGGCTGGAATGGACTGTCCCGTCGCCCGCGCCGCACCACACTTTCGAAGAAGCGCCGGTGGTGAGATGAATCGCCCGCGGATGATCCCCCGTCCAGCAATCGACACCGCGAGCGGTGTGTCGGGTATTCGCGGCGCGGGCGAGGACTGTCTGAGCCCGCAGGGCGAGTTCCGCAGCCCGCAGAGCGGATACCCGGCGCGCCGCGGATTACAGCCATAGCCGCGTCAGCCCCGACCATGACTGGCTCCGAAGCGATGCCCCGCCCCGACGAC
>NZ_WTVK01000129.1 GCF_012910805.1 Aromatoleum evansii | reverse complement strand
AGGCGATGCCGGCGGCGGCGACCGGAAAGATCCTGAAAGGGCAGCTCAAGCAGCAGGCGCAGGACACGTATCGCGCAAGGGTACAGGACAAGACAGTAAAGGATGGAAGACCGCGCTGAGGTGCGCCGGTTTTCGCGGGAAGACGGGAGCCGGGTGCGGACCCCGATCAATGAATGGAGGAGGATGAAAATGGACTGCAACTGCATCATTCGGAGCAAACTCGGGCTGGCCGCGTTGGCCTTGTCACTGACCGCGGGCGTCGCGTCCGCCGAGGAACTCCTCGTCGGCGCGGAGATCCCGCTGACCGGCTCGCTGGCGCGCGTCGGTGCGGGCATGAACGAGGGCATCTCGGTCGCGGTCGAGGTGTTCAACAAGACCAACGGCAAGCACACCATCAAGGTCATCACCGCCGACGACGAATCGGCCCCCGCCAAGGCCATCGCCGCAGTCGAGAAGCTTGCCGGGCAGGGCGTCGTCGCGATCACCGGCGGCTACGGGTCGAATAACATCGGCCCGGCCTCCGACGCCGCGAACAAGCTCGGCCTGCCCTACATCACCTCGGGTGGCGTCGACGACAGCCTGACCGAGCGCGGCATCAAGACCTTCTTCCGCATCAACAACACCGCCGGTTACCGCAAGGCGATGGTAGGCCTGCTGGACGACATGAAGGTCAAGTCGGCGTCGGTCATCTATTCGACCAAGGAGGCGACCGCTGACCTCGCGAAGGACGTGCAGAAGGAACTCGCGGCAAAGGGCATGACCGTCGGCATGCATGCGTTCGACCCGGCGATCACCGACTTCAAGCCGATCATCAACAAGATCCGGCTGCAGGACAAGTCCGAAGTGATCCTGATGGCCGGCTATGAGAACGACTACGTCGGCATCCTGCGTGCCGCCAAGGTGCTCAAGCCCGACGTCAAGGCGATGATCGGCGTGTGGTCGCTGGCGACGCCCAAGATGGTCGCAGACTTCCCCGACCTGATGCCATCGGTGTATGGCACGGCGCTGCTGCCCTTCCCGGCGGAGTTCAAGACCGCCGACGGCAAGCTCTTCGCCGACACCTACAAGAAGCTCTACAACAAGGAACCCGACTACCTCGGCCAGTTCGGCTACGTGCAGTCGATGATCCTGTTCGAGGCCATCGCGCGCGCCGCCGACAAGGGCACGCTCAAGAAAGGCGGCGTCGTCCAGGAGCTCGCCAGGACGGATCGCGAGACGCTGATCGGCCGCGTGCAGTTCAACGACAAGGGCGACAACGTCAATTTCGTCCATCGCATGGGGCAGCACCAGAACGGCAAGATCGCCATCGTGTGGCCGAGCGACGCGGCCACCGGGAAGATGAGTTTCCCCGGGGTGCCCTGGTAAGCCGCACCTTCTCCCGCGGACGGCAGGCGCGACGCTGCGCCGCCTTCCGTCCGCGCCCGACGAATCCTCCGGAGTTCATCCCAAAATGTTGGACCTCATCCTGCAGGCGCTGTATTCGGGCGTGCTCCAGGGCGGCTCGTACGCCCTGATCGCCCTCGGACTTGCGCTCGTCTTCGGGACCATGAAGGTGATCAATCTGGCGCACGGGGAATTCGTGCTGCTGGCCGCCTACATGGCCCACACGGTCGAGGCTAAGCTCGGCCTGAGCCCGGTCCTCGCCATTCCCGTGGCGCTGGTGCTGGTGTGCCTCTGCGCGGTCGTGGTGTATTTCCTGATCAGCCTGATCAGAAAGGACCGCGAACTCAACTCGCTGATTCTGACCTACGGTGTCGGCATCATCCTGACCAATGCCGTGCTGCTGATCTGGTCGGCCGATGTGCGCTCGACCTCCTCGGCGTGGATGCAGGATGCGTTCGTCGTCGGGCCGTTCTACAGCATGCGCAGCGAACTGCTGTTCTTCGCCGTCAGCATCGTGCTGATGGGCGCGCTGTGGTGGTGGCTGTCGCGCAGCTGGTACGGGCGTGCCGTGCGCGCCGTGTCCAGCAATCGCGATGCCGCCAAGCTGATGGGCATCAACCCGCGCGCCACCGAGATCGTCTCCTTCGTCGTCGCCGGCATCCTCGCCGCCTTCGCCGGGGTCGCGATCTTCAGCTACGGCGTGATCCAGCCAGCCTTCGGCCACGTGCTCACGGTCAAGGCCTTCATCATCACGGTGCTCGCCGGCATAGGCTCGATTCCGGGCGTGCTGGTCGGCGCATTGCTGCTCGGCGTCGCCGAGGCGCTCACGGTCACGCTCGCGAGTTCGGCGTTGCAGGAGCTCGCCGGCATGGCGCTGTTCCTAATGGTGCTGTTCGTGATGCCCAACGGGCTGTTCGGTGCTGCGGGGAGAAGGGGATGAAAATGTCCAGGACAGGTCTCGCGCTGATCGCTGCTGCGTACATCGCCGTGCCGCTGCTGCTCGGCAGCAACAACTACGTCATGAGCCTGGTCGTCGCCGCGATGATCATCGGCGGCATCGCGCTCGCGTGGGCGCTGCTGGGGAACCTCGGCGGCATGGTGAGTTTCGGTCACTCCGCGTTCTTCGGCGTCGGCGCCTACGTCTCGGCGCTGCTGACGATGAAGGCCGGCGTACCGGTGCTGGCGGCGATGTTGCTCGGCGGCGCCGGTGCGGTGCTCGCCTCGCTGGTGATGCTGCCGGTGCTGCGCCTGAAAGGCCCGTATTTCGCGCTCGCGATCCTCGCCTATGCGCACATCTTCAAGATCATCGCGACCGAGTGGAGCTCGGTGACCGGCGGCTCGGCGGGACTGGCGAGCGTGCCGCGCTTTCCCGAACTGATGGGCTTCGACTTCAGCGGCAAGATCGGCAGCTACCTGATCATCCTGACCGTGCTGCTGGCGTTCGTTGCCGCCTACCGGGCGATCCGCGCGAGCCACTACGGCATCGCGCTGCGCGCGATGCACGACAGCGAGGACGCCACGCGCGTGGTCGGCGTCAACAGCACGCTGCTGAAGGCCGTGATGCTGTTCGTGTCGGCCTTCATGACCGGCGTGGTCGGCGCGTTCAACGTGCATTACATCAACTTCCTCGAGCCGGACTACGCGTTCAGCGGCCTGTGGGTCACGCTGCCGATCGTCGCGGCGATCTTCGGCGGCTACCGCACCATCGTCGGCCCGCTGGCCGGGGCGGTGACGGTGTATCTGGTCGACCAGCTCGTGTTCAAGAACCTTATCCCCTCCGGTCACCAGCTGATCCTCGGTGCGTTGCTGGTGGCGATGATCATCTTCAGCCCCGGCGGCCTGATTCCGCTGCTGCGCAAGGGCTTCGGGAGGAAACATGCTGCGGCTTGAAGACGTTTCGGTCCGTTTTGGCGGCCTGACGGCGGTCAACACCGTCACCCTGTCGGTCGGCACCCACGAGGTCGTGGGCCTGGTCGGCCCCAACGGCGCCGGCAAGACGACGCTGTTCAACGCGGTGTCCGGCCTCGTCCGGCCGTCGGGCGGGCGCATCATCTTCGACTCGGTCGACGTCCTGCACGCGCCGTTGCACAAGCGGGCGCGCATGGGTATCGGACGCACCTTCCAGATCCCGCAGCCGATGCATGAGCTGACGGTGCGCGAAAACCTCATCGTCGCGCAGCGCTTCGGCACCGGCCAGGTCGACGAGCGCAAGATCACCGAAGTGCTGGAATTCACCAACCTCAAGGACAAGGCGCACCGCAACGCCGCGACCGAACTGGCGCTGACCGAACTGAAGGCGCTCGAGGTCGCGAAGGCACTGTCGAC
>NZ_WTVK01000128.1 GCF_012910805.1 Aromatoleum evansii | reverse complement strand
ACCGGGTGCGACACGTCGAGCCCGGTGAGGTCCAGCAGTTCGAACGGCCCCATGCGGAATCCGGCCGCTTCGCGCAGGATGCGGTCGACATCGGCGAAGCCGGCGATGCCCTCGCCGACGATGCGCAGCGCCTCGGTGCCGAAGCCGCGTCCGGCGTGGTTCACGATGAAGCCCGGGGTGTCCTGCGCGCGCACCGGCGTGTGCCCCATGCGCCGCGCGAGCGCCGTGAGCGCCTCGCCGACCCAGGGCTCGCTGAGCGCGCCGTCGATGACCTCGACGATCTTCATCAGCGGCACCGGGCTGAAGAAGTGAAAGCCGGCGACGCGCCCCGGCAGGCGGCAGCCCGCAGCGATCGCGGTGACCGACAGCGACGAGGTGTTGGTGGCGAGGATGCAGGTGTCGCCGACGATGTCCTCCAACTGCCGGAACAGCGCGCGCTTGGCGTCGAGCTGTTCGACGATGGCCTCGACGACGGCGTGGCAGCCGGCGAGGTCTGTCAGCGATTCGGCGATGCCGATGCGCGCGGCGGCTGCGTCGGCGTCCGCGGCGGCGATGCGCCCCTTCGCGGCTAGCGTCTGCAGCGTCTGGCGGATCGCGTCGCGGGCCTCGCCGGCCGCGCCGGGGCGGGCGTCGTGCAATACGACGCGAACGCCGCCCTGCACGGCGATCTGGGCGATGCCGCGGCCCATCAGGCCGGTGCCGACGACCCCGAGCAGCAAGTCGGTGCGGGTGATGTCGAGCATGGTTCAGACTCCCTGGTAGTCGGGTTGGCGCTTGGCGAGGAAGGCCTGCATGCCTTCCTTCTGGTCGCGGCTGGCGAAAAGCAACTGGAAGGCCTTGCGTTCGAGCATCAGCGCCGCGTCGAGCGAGGCATCCTGGCCGGCGAGCATGACTTCCTTGATTTGCATGACGGCGAGCGGCGGCAACGCGGCGATCTCCGCAGCAAGCTGCAGCGCGCGCGTCTGCACCTGGTCGTCGGGCACGACCTCGCTGGCGAGGCCCATCTCCAGCGCCTCGCGCGCACCGACCGGCTGGCCGGTGAGGACCATCTTCATCGCGCGGAACTTGCCGACCGCGCGCGTCAGGCGCTGCGTGCCGCCGGCGCCGGGCATGATGCCGATGCGCACTTCCGGCTGGCCGAAGGAGGCGCTTTCACCGGCGACGATGATGTCCGCGTGCATCGCCAGTTCGCAGCCGCCGCCGAGTGCGAGGCCATTCACCGCCGCGATCACCGGTTTCGGGCACGACGCGATCGCCTGCCACAGGCGATGCGTGTTCCGCAGCATCATCTCGACCGCGCTGCGCTCGGCGAGATCGCGGATATCCGCGCCGGCTGCGAAAATCCGCTCGGAGCCGGTGAGCACGATGCAGCGCACGTCCGGATCGCTGCCCAGTTCGGTGAACTGTTCGGCGAGCATGGCGCGCACCTGATGGTTCAGCGCGTTGCGTGCGTCGGGGCGGTTGATCCGCACCACCGCGATGCCCGGCAGCGGGCGTTCGACAAGGACTTCGTCGCTCATCATTTCTCCTGGTGTGGTTTGCAGTGCGAAATAACGGTTCGCAAAACATGGCGTGAGGCGAACGTTACCGCGGAATCTTGGCGATGTAAACCGTAGGCGTTCTTTGCGATTTTGGCGGAATCAATGCGTTAAAGCATTGTGGTGTATGGATTTCAGGGGCATTCAAGAGGGTTGAGACGTTTCAATAGTTGATTCCGCTGTGCGAACCGTAGTTTTGCAAAACAGTTGACGCATGAGATTTTCGTGTGCAACCATGGCGTCGCCTTCACCGGCGACAGACAACTGAACCGATGTTGTGGGGGCAAGAGGAAATGGTTATGGACAATGAAATCCAGGTGTTCGGCGACGAGGAGGAGAGCAAGGATCGTCAGTTCGTCAATGCGCTGGCGCGGGGGCTGGAAATCCTGCGTTGCTTCCGGCCGGGCGAGGCCTACCTCGCCAATGCCGAGCTCGCGAGCCGCACCGGGATTCCCAAGCCGACGGTGTCGCGGCTGACGCACACGCTGACGAAGCTCGGCTATCTCGCCTACTCGGAAAGCCGGGGCCAGTACGGGCTCGGGTCGGGCGTGCTGGCGCTGGGCTATTCGATGCTGGCGAACCTGGACGTGCGCGACATCGCGCGCCCGGCGATGCAGGAACTCGCCGAGTACTCGAAGGCGTCGGTGTCGATCGGCGTGCGCGACCGCCTGAGCATGGTGTACGTCGAGACCTGCCGCAGCAGCGCGCGCGTGACGCTGCAGCTGACCGTCGGCTCGCGCATTCCGATCGCCACCACGGCGATGGGCAAGGCACTGCTGTGCAGCCTGCCGCCGCAGGAACGCGACTACCTGCTGGACCACATCCGCCTCGCTGACGAGGAGAACTGGCCGCGCATCAAGCTGGGCATCGAGCAAGCGCAGCGCGACTACGCCGAGCGCGGTTTCTGCCTGTCGGTCGGCGAATGGCACCAGGACATCCATTCCGTCGGCGTGCCATTGCTTGGCATCGAGCGGGAAAAGGCGATGGCCTTCAACTGCGGCGGTCCGGCCTTCCTGCTGTCGCGCGAAAAACTTGAAAACGATCTCGGTCCGCGTCTGGTTCAGCTTGTGCGCAAGGTGGAAACGGACATGGGCCGGGTGTGAGCGTCACTACCCTGTCGAGGAAAACATGATTCGAGATCCCGAAACCCTGAACCTGCTGCTGGACAGCGTCTCCCGTTTCGTTCGGGAGCGGCTGGTGCCGAACGAGGCCCTGGTGGCCGAAACCGACGAGATCCCCGCCGATATCGTCGCCGAGATGCGCGAGCTGGGCCTGTTCGGGCTCTCGATTCCGGAAGAGTACGGCGGCTTGAACCTGACGATGGAAGAGGAGGTGCTCGTCGCCTTCGAAATCGCCAGGACCTCGCCGGCCTTCCGTTCGCTGATCGGCACCAACAACGGCATCGGCTCGCAGGGCATCGTCATCGACGGCACCGAGGCGCAGAAGCTGCACTATCTGCCCAGGCTTGCCGCCGGGGAGATCATCGGATCGTTCGCCCTGACCGAGCCGGGCTCGGGTTCGGACGCGGCCTCGCTGCGCACCACGGCCGTGCGCGACGGCGATTACTACGTCCTCAACGGCACCAAACGCTTCATCACCAACGCGCCGGAAGCCAGCATCTTCACGGTGATGGCGCGTACCGATCCGGAAATGAAGGGCGCCGGCGCGATCTCGGCCTTCATCGTCGAGAAGGGAACGCCGGGACTGTCGCTCGGCAAGATCGACAAGAAGATGGGGCAGAAGGGTGCCCACACCTGCGACGTGATCTTCGAGAACTGCCGCGTGCCGGTCGCGAACGTGATCGGCGGCAAGGAAGGCGTCGGTTTCAAGACCGCGATGAAGGTGCTCGACAAGGGGCGGCTCCACATCGCGGCGGTGTGCGTCGGCGCGGCCGAGCGCATGCTCGAGGACGCGCTGCGCTACGCGATGGAGCGCGTGCAGTTCGGCAAGCCGATCGCTGAATTCCAGCTGATCCAGGCGATGCTCGCCGACAGCAAGGCCGAAATCTACGCGGCCCGCTCGATGGTGCTCGACGCCGCGCGCCGCCGCGACGCCAAGGAGGATATCTCGACCGAGGCGTCGTGCTGCAAGCTCTTCGCCTCCGAAATGTGCGGCCGCGTCGCCGACCGCAGCGTGCAGATCCACGGCGGCGCCGGCTACATCTCGGAATACGCGGCCGAGCGCTTCTACCGCGACGTGCGCCTGTTCCGCATCTATGAAGGCACGACGCAGATCCAGCAGCTCGTGATCGCGCGCAACATGATCAAGGCGGCGGAGGCCTGATGG
>NZ_WTVK01000127.1 GCF_012910805.1 Aromatoleum evansii | reverse complement strand
CATGCCATCCCGGCCATCGCCGCCGCGCCGGGCCGTCTTCAGTCGCGCTACGCGCTCCTTACGACGGCCCGGCGCAACGACCGGAAATGCAACCGGTGCTGCACAACAACACAATACAAGGGCGGGAGGAACGAAGTGGATCCCGCCATTCCGGCCACCGGATCCCGCCCGGCCGCCGTGTGGCGGGATACGCTGCGCTGCTCCCGCCCTACGAGGGGGAGGGAGTCGCGATCAGAACGCGTGCGTCAGTGTCAGCCTGGCGTTGAGCGGCGCCCCCGGGCTGATGTTGTTGTCACTGTGCGCGGTCGGGAAGTACTCCTTGTCGCCGAGGTTCTCGACATTGAGCGCGACGCGCGTCTTGCCACCGGCGAAGCTGTAGTACAGCGCGCCATCCACGCGCGTGAAGGCCGGCAGCTTCACCGTGTTGCTGAACGACGTGTAGCTCGACGCCTGATGCACGACGCCCAGGCCCACGCCCCAGCCGTGGCCGAGGTCGAAGCGGTTCCACAGCGAAGCCATCTTCTCGGGCACGAGACCGACCTTGCGGCCCTTCGGCGCGCTGGAGGTCGTCTCCGTGATTTCCGAGTCGAGATCCGCGTAGCCCGCGAACACCTGCCACCACGGCGTGATCTTGCCCTGCAGGCCGATTTCGACGCCTTCGGTACGCTGCTCGCCGGTCTGCACCAGACGGCCGCTCGCCGGATTGGTTGGATCGCTGGTCTTCATGTCCTCGCGCGTCAGGCGGAACACCGCCGCCGACAGGGTGAGGTCGGGATTCAGATCCCAGCGCGCGCCGATCTCGTGGTTGATCGCCTTCTCCGGCTTCATGTCCTCGGTGTTGGCGGCCAGGCTCAGCTGTTCGCCCGAAGGCAGGAAGGCGTAGCTGTAGCTCGCGTAGTAGGTCTGGGACGGCGTCGGCGTCCAGATCAGGCCGAAGCGCGGGCTGACCTCGGTGTCGGTGCGCGACAGGTCCTTCCGGGCCGTGGTCGTGCGCTTGTCGTCGAGATCCACCCCGAACTGGTCCCAGCGCAGGCCGGCGAGCACCTTCCACTGCTCGGTGAGCGCGATCTGGTCCTGCAGGTAGGCGGCGACGGTGTCGGACTTGACCGTGTTGTTCGCGTCGGTGCCGTTGAAACGGAAGCTCGTCGCGGTCGCAACCGGATTCGCGGCCGACACGGTCGCGCTCGTCGCGCTGCCGAAGAAGCCGGTGTTGCGCTCGTTCTCGCTTTCCTGATGGCCCAGTTCGATGCCTGCGAGAAGCGTGTGCTTCAGGCTGCCGGTCGAGAACTTCGTCGTCAGGTCGGTCTGGTTGAAGATGTTGGTGCGCAGGTTGGAGCTGTTGTAGGCCGAGATGCGCACGTTGCCGGCGCCATTCACCGCGCCGCCGGCGAAGACGTTCTGGTAGAACTTGTCGTACTGCGTGACGCTCAGGCTGTTCTTCAGCTGCACGCCGCCGAAGTCGTGCTCCAGCACGGCGGACAGCGCATCGACCATCGCGCGCGACTTGCTCTGGTCGGCATTGCCGAAGAAGGTGCTGCGCTTCGTGTCGAAGGGGCGGTCGCCCTGCGAGGGAATGCCGCGGTCGGCGGTGCGCTCGTCGTACAGGCGCTCGTAGGACAGCGTCAGCGCTGTGTCGCCGCCCGGCGTGAAGGTGATGGTCGGGTTGAACGCATAGCGCTTCGCATCGACGCCATCGCGGAAGCTGTCGGCACGCTCGGCCATCGCGTTGATCCGCCACGCTGCCTTGTCGCCGAGCTTGTCGCCGACATCGACGGTGCCACGCAGCTGGTCGAAGCTGCCCAGCGTCACGCTGGCCTCGCCGACATGGCCGAACACCGGGCGCTTGGTCACGCGATTGACGATGCCGCCCGCGCCGCCGCGGCCGAAAGTCATGCCGCCGGGGCCCTTCAGCACCTCGACACGCTCGACGTTATAGAGGTCGCGGAAGATCTGCGCGTCGTCGCGGATGCCGTTGACGAAGAAGTCGGCGGTCGTGTTGTTGCCGCGGATCACCATCTGGTCGCGGTTGCCCTCGCCCTGCGCCGCCGTCGTGCCCGGCACGTAGCGCAGCACGTCGGAGATGCTGCGCATCGCCTGGTCCTCGATCACGTTTTCCGGGACGACGGTGATCGACGCCGGCACCTCCTTCAAGGGCGTATCGGTCTTCGTGAAGGTGGCCGAGCGCGTGGCACGATAGCCCTGCACCGGGCCGTCGGCGCGTTCGACCTGGTCCTGCACGAGCACCGGTGACAGCACCGCATCGGCGGCAAAGGCGTTGCCGCAGACGGCAAGCATGGCAAACACGACCGGCTTGAGCCGGGGACGAAACGACATCTTTCTACTCCTGTATGGACCCGGGCTGGCTGGGTAGAGAGATGCCTGGCTCGCCGTGAATGAATTTTCGGTACGGAACGGACTCGGTGCGCGCGGCACGGGCCGAACGGCTCAGGCCGATCCGGGATCACCGGTTTGCAAGCGTCGCATTTGAGAACGGCTCGCATCCTAAATGATAAGCATTCGCAACACAATGTATCGCCGTACATTGCCTCATTGCGCTGTAGCGTAAACGCAACGATTCTTATTTGCGATTGATTCGTATTTACATACTGAAATACACTTGGGCCAACATACCCAGCCAGCCACTCCGCCACCTCGGTCCGGACCGCCAGCCAGAAACCTGTTTCCAATGGAGTTCCCATGCGTCCGACCACCCTTGCCGTGGCGATCGCGGCTGCGCTGCCCGCCCTCGCCACCGCCCAGGCCACCCTGCCTGCCGTCACCGTCACCGCCGAGCAAGGCGTTGCCGCCCCGTCCTACAACCCGCTCGTGTCGTCCTCCGCGACCAAGGGCACCGCGCCGCTACGCGACATACCGCAGACGGTCAACGTCGTCGGCCCCGAGCTGATCGCCGACCAGGGCGTGCGCTCGCTCGCCGACGCATTGAAGAACGTCCCGGGCGTGACCCTCAACATGGGCGACGGCCAGCGCGACCAGTTCGCGATCCGCGGCTTCACCGCCATCGGCGACACCTTCCTCGACGGCGTGCGCGACGACGCGCTGTACTACCGCGACCTCTCCAACACCGACCGAATCGAAGTCCTGAAAGGCCCCGCCGCCGTGCTGTACGGCCGCGGCTCCTCGGGCGGCATCATCAACCGCGTGAGCAAGCTGCCGACGACGCAGACCATCCGCGAAATCACCGTGCAGCTGGATACCGAAGGCCAGAAGCGCATCAGCTTCGACACGGCGGGCGCGCTCAGCGAGGCCGGTCATTCGTTCCGCCTGACCGGCGCGTTCGAGGACTCGACCGGCTTCCGCGACGAATCCTTCCTCAAGCGCGAGGCCATCGCCCCGTCCGTCGACCTCAAGCTCGGCGAGAACACCCGCCTGCTGCTGCAGCTCGCGCACAACCGCGACCGCCGCCCGACCGACTTCGGCATCCCCGACAACAACGGCCGCCCGCTCGACGTCGACCACGACACCTATTACGGCTCGGGCGACGCCGAACGCGACGACATGACCGCCGCGACGATGAACACCGCGACGGCGACGCTCTCGCACCGCTTCAACGACACCTGGTCGCTGCGCAACGTGCTGCGCTACTACGACTTCAAGCTCGACCGCGAGAACACCCTGTACCGCTCCGGCAGCGCCTACACCCTTGTCGGCGGCCAGCTCAGCATGGCCCGCACCCACGGCCATGTCGTGCGCGACGAGGACGGCTGGTTCAACCAGCTCGAGCTCACGCAACGGCTCAAGCTCGGCGGCCTGCAGCACACGCTGCTGTACGGCCTCGAAGTCGGCACGCAGGACAAGGAACTCGACATCGACAACTGGATCGGCATCGACCGCGTGCCGCTCTACAACCCCGGCGGCGCGATCCCGCCCTTGTATTGTGTTGTTGTGCAGCACCGGTTGCATTTCCGGTCGTTGCGCCGGGCCGTCGTAAGGAGCGCGTAGCGCGACTGAAGACGGCCCGGCGCGGCGGCGATGGCCGGGATGGCATG
>NZ_WTVK01000126.1 GCF_012910805.1 Aromatoleum evansii | reverse complement strand
GGCGTCCTCCTTGCAATCAGTGGCCGCCCCCACCGGCGCGGGCGGCCACTGATTGCAAGGAGGACGCCATGATCGATCGCCGCCGGTTTCTTTCGGCCGCCGGATTCGCGGCCGCCGCGACGGTCGGCCGGGCGGCGCTGTCCGCACTGCCCGAACCGGCGCTGCGCTCGAGCGCCGAGACCGCGCCACCCTCGCCCCCGGCCAACGGACGGCCCTTTCATCCGGTGGTCACGCTCAACGGCTGGAGCGCTCCCTGGCGCACGCGCGACGGCGTCAAGGAGTTCCACCTCGTCGCCGAGCCGGTCGAGCGCGAGCTCGCCCCGAACATGATCGCGCGCCTGTGGGGCTACAACGGTCAGTCGCCGGGCCCCACGATCGAGGTCGTCGAAGGCGACCGCGTGCGGATCTTCGTCACCAACCGCCTGCCCGAGCATACCTCCATCCACTGGCACGGCCAGCGTGTGCCCAACGGCATGGACGGCGTCGGCGGGCTCACCCAGCCGCACATCCCGCCGGGCAAGACCTTCGCCTATGAATTCGTCGCGCGCCGTCCCGGCACCTTCATGTACCACCCGCATGCCGACGAAATGGTGCAGATGGCGATGGGCATGATGGGCTTCTGGGTCACCCATCCGCGCGCCGCCCACCCATTGATCGACCAGGTCGAGCGCGATTTCTGCGTCCTGCTCAACGCCTACGACATCGAACCCGGCGGCGCCGTGCCGAAGGTCAATACGATGCTCGACTTCAACCTGTGGACCTTCAACAGCCGCGTCTTTCCGGGGATCGATTCGCTCAACGTGCGCCAGGGCGACCGCGTGCGACTGCGGATCGGCAACCTGACGATGACCAATCATCCCATCCATATTCACGGCCACGAATTCGTCGTCAGCGGCACCGACGGTGGCCCGACCCCGCGCGCCGCGCGCTGGCCGGAGGTCACCACGGACGTCGCGGTCGGGCAGATGCGCCAGCTCGAGTTCGTCGCCGACGAGCCCGGCGACTGGGCCGTCCATTGCCACAAGTCGCACCACACGATGAATGCGATGGGGCACGCCGTGCCGACCATGATCGGCGTCGACCATCGCGGTCTGATCGGTCCGCTGCAGCGGCTGGTGCCCGACTACATGCTAATGGGGGAGCGGGGCATGGCGGACATGAGCGAGATGGAGATGCCCCTGCCCGACAACACGCTGCCGATGATGAGCGGCCGCGGCCCCTTCGGTGCGATCGAGATGGGCGGGATGTTCACCGTCCTCAAGGTGCGCCGCGACCAGCGGCCGGGCGACTACTCGGATCCCGGCTGGTACGCGCATCCGGAAGGCACCATCGCTCACGAATGGGATGGTCCGCTCGCCGCACCCACGCGCAGCGCGCGGGCGCCGGCGCTCAATGGTCCCGCGCAAGAGTATGCGGTACGCAAACCGCATGGGCGATCGAGATGAGGACAGGCATTGCGGGCCGTTGCTACTGATGGACGCGCTGCAGGAAACCGGCCGACATGGTACTCGCCGTGCCTGCCGGTTCGCGTGTGACGGGAATGGCGCCAAGGCACCTTACTTCATGTCGCGCTGGTGATTGTGTCGCTTGAGCGGTGCCTTCTCCGTTGTCGCGGATTCCTTGTCCGACGCGGCCGCCTGCTGGACGGGTACGCCGAGTTTTTCGGTCATGTGGTTGTGCCGTGGCATCGCTTGAGCGGCCTTCACCGGCGGCACGGCGTCGACGGCCTGCCCGGCCGCCGCAGTTTCCTGCGCTGCGCCGGCGCCGAAGGACAGCGCGGCGGCGGCTGAGAATACGCTGATAGCGAATGCAGTCCTGAATTTCATGATCCTCTCCCGCGATGGTTGGCGAAGCTGCTCCGGACTCGACTGTCCGGACGTCGTTTGCAGACACTTGTGATTGTGCGCCAGGGTACCTGTCGATGCGATGACGTTCGGATTACCGATAAGTCAGCCTGTTCGGCAAGCGCTCCCGTGCGAAGGCACAGGTGCCCTCCCCTAGCGCGCCTGGTATTCGAACACCGCCTCCGTGGAGCGTCTGGCGCCGGGAAGCCGGATTTCCAGCGTAATCCGGTAGGGACCGGAGCCGTATATCGCGAAGTAATTGCCGAAACTGATCGTATCTTCGATGCGCATCGGCTCCAACGTCTTCCGCGCCCCGGACATTCCCAGTTCAGCCACGGTCGCGCTGACCTCCGCATCGGTGATGCGGACGCCGTCCTTGCCGAAGAGCGCCACGATGAGGTGAGAGTCCTTACTCCCTCGCGGCACACGACCGTGCATCGTGCGTTCCTCGTGGGCAGGATCATGCTTGCCCGCGACCTGCGCCGGAAGGATGCCGTAATAGACATCCACATCATCCACGCGTAGATGACGCCCGGTTTCCGCCGCAAACGCCGCACCCACGAAAAGCAGTCCGACAGCGACCAGGACGCCGAAGGTTTTCTGCAGAAATTGCTTGAGCATGATTGTCTCCTCTGAACGTCAGTCGTGAAACGTCGCTGCGCTGTATCTGCGAATCATCTGAATCGGCCAACGAGATCGACAGGACCGTACGCCTCACCTGAGCGCGGCCAGGCGCGCGCGGAAGACGGATTCGTCGAGCCCGCCGCTGGCCTCGAGCTTGCCGTTGACGACGATGCCGGGGGCGGCCATCACTCGGTATTTGTTAAGAATCTCCGGGTGCTCGGTCACATCGACATAGCTCACTTCCATCTCTGGAAAGTCCGGCTGCACCTTCTCGATGATCGCTTTCGCCTTGGCGCATTGCACGCAGTTCGGCACGCAGATGAAAAGCACTTCGATCATGCGAGAAGCACTGCTTCCGCTGCACGCGCAGTGCGTAAAGCCCGGAGCGCGGACGGTGAAGACGCTCTAGCGCAGATGCGCTCAGCCGCCCTTTCCCGGCGCGGTGCGGGCGCCGCAGGATTCGCGGATCACGAGCGGTGCCGGGGACTCATCCGCGCCCTCGATCGGATGGTCGCGCGTGTGAATTTGCGAGAGCAACATCTTCACGGCAAGGCGGCCGTGTCCGATGGGATCGGAGCGCACCGTCGTGAGCGGCGGCGTGGCAAAGGGCGCGAGCGAGTGGCAGATGTTCCGGCGCATTACCCCCGCGAGCATTCTGACCATCGACGGGGTACGGGTGGAGTACCCCGACGGCTTCGGGCTCGCCCGCCCCTCGAACACCACCCCGGTGGTGGTGCTGCGCTTCGAGGCCGACGCCCCGACCGCGCTCGCCCGCATCCACGAGGACTTCCGGCGGGCCATCACCGGGATCTGGCCCGGGGTCAGTCTGCCTTACTGAGGTCCATGCCGTAAGCGTTCTCATGAGGCTAGGACTTCGCCCGAGCGGACAACGAACAAGGAACCAAACTCGCCCTGCGGCAATCCACTTGACCTATCTGCGCCCCCTTCTTCCGAGACGAGGCGGCGTACGGGCTCAAGCTGGCTGTCCGGTCGCCTCCTGTGCTATAGCCCTGTAGAGGCCTAGACTGAGGGGAGCACAAGGGCCGGGCTGCTTGCCGCGCCGGGTGCCGCTGGCGCCTGGGCGCTGGCAGGAGGAGGCTGCCATGAACAGGGACCAAGAGGGTGACGGGCGGTCAACCGAAGCGCCGCGACCGAGCGAGGCGAACGCGGTCGCCGCGCCGTGGGCGGTTCAGGAGTGGGTCTTCAGGACGCTCGTGGACATGATTCCGGACCGGATCTACGCGAAGGACCGGCAGAGCCGCTTCATCTTCGCCAACAGGGCGGTGGCCTTCCACATGGGCGCGAGCACGCCCGAACAGATGATCGGCAAGACCGATTTCGACTTCTACCCCGCGGAAATCGCCTCGGGATACTTCGCCGTGGAGCAGGAGCTCATCCACTCCGGTCGCCCCCTCGTCGCCTTCGAGCAGGTCGTGCCGGACCTGAGCAACGGCGAGACAGGCTGGCTGCAGACGACCAAGGTTCTCCTGCGCGACGGCGAGGGCAAGGTCATCGGCCTCGTCGGCGTAGATACTGTTATCCGGGTCAAGCGCCATGTATAGCGGGATCGAAAGCCTTTCCCGATTTGAGCACGCCGAAGGCGACATGAACGAGCTTTCGCATCATGGCACCGATGATGAGCATGGGCGGTTT
>NZ_WTVK01000125.1 GCF_012910805.1 Aromatoleum evansii | reverse complement strand
GGGCTTTGCTGGTAGGGGCAAGCTACGCGGAGGCGCTGGGGATGTCGCTGGGTGTCCCGGTGCTGCCCGTGCATCATCTCGAGGGGCATCTGCTGTCGCCGCTGTTGTCCGCGGATCCGCCTGAGTTTCCGTTCGTCGCGCTGCTGGTTTCCGGTGGACATACCCAGCTCATGCAGGTGACCGGGGTTGGGGAGTACGTCCTGTTGGGCGAGTCGCTCGACGACGCGGCGGGCGAGGCATTCGACAAGACGGCGAAGCTGATCGGTCTCGGTTATCCCGGTGGCCCCCAATTGGCGGCGCTTGCCGAGCGCGGGCACGCAGGGCGGTTCCGGCTGCCGCGGCCGATGCTCAAGTCCGGCGATCTCGATTTCAGTTTCAGCGGATTGAAGACTGCAGTGCTGAACGTCGTTTCCGGTCCCGAGTGGAAACCCGAAGATGCTGCCGATCTGGCGGCCGACTTTCAGGAAGCCGTGGTCGACGTGCTATGCACCAAGGCGCTCAAGGCGCTGGAGTTGACGGGGCTGTTGCGGCTGGTGGTGGCTGGTGGCGTGGGCGCCAACCGCAAGCTGCGCCAGCGTCTCGACGCGGCAACGCGACGCAAGGGGTGGAGGGTGTATTACCCTGAGCCGGCGCTGTGTACCGACAACGGTGCGATGATTGCCTTTGCGGGGGGGCGCCGGATGGCGGCCGGCGAGGCGCCCGAGGCGGCCTGTGCCGTCCGGGTGTACCCACGCTGGCCGTTGGCGGCGTTGCGTGCGCCAGGTGCCGCCTGACGCGACCGGGGTGCGTTCAGGCCTTGCGACCGCCGATGCGGCCTTCGGTGCCGTTGAGCAGTTTGCGGATGTTGGAGTTGTGGCGCCAGATCAGGATTGCCGCGATGAGCGCGAGAACGCCGGTCACCGGCGTGGGGCCCAGCAGGACGTAGCCGGCGACGGGGGTGGCCAGTGCGGCGGACAAGGCTGCGGCGGACGAGTAGCGAGTGGTGAATGCGACCGCGAGCCAGGTTGCCAGTGCAGCCAGTGCAACCCAGGCGTTGATCCCGAGCAGCACGCCAAGTGCGGTGGCGACGCCCTTGCCGCCGTTGAAGCGCAAGAACACGCTGAAGACGTGACCGAGGAAGGCCGCAAGGCCGGCCAGGGCTGTGTCGGTGGCGTCGAAGCCGAGGCGGCTGGCGCCCCATGCCGCGAGCCACCCCTTGGCGCAGTCGCCGACCAGGGTCAGCAACGCGGCGGCCTTGTTGCCGCTACGCAGGACATTGGTGGCGCCCGGGTTGCCGGAGCCGTACTTGCGCGGGTCGGCGAGGCCGAAAAGGCGGCTGGAGACGATGGCAAAGGGAATGGAGCCGAGCAGGTAGGCGGCCAGCAATAGAAGCAGCAGGGTCATTTTTTCACCTAGAATTGCCGCGATTCTAATCGGGAAGCGACATGGATTTCATTTTCATCGAGGAATTGAGGGTACAGGCCTGGGTCGGCATCTATTCGCGCGAAAAGGCTGCACCGCAGACGCTGGAGCTCAACCTCACGTTCGGAGTCCCGGATTCGGCGGCGGAGCAGGACGACATCGCCGACACGATCGACTATGCGGAGGTGATCGAACGAATCCGCAAGGAGCTCGCCGAGCGTCACTTCAACCTGATAGAAACCCTCGGAGAATTCGTCGTGAAGCTTCTGTTCGACGAATTCGGTGCCCCCTGGGTGAAGATACGCATCGCCAAGCTGGGGGTCATGAAAGGGGTGCGACGAGTCGGTGTGTATATCCAGCGCGGCCGGGATGGGGTCTCCCTTCCTCCGGCCGCGGGCTGAAACAACAAGCCTTCGTCGGGGCATCAAATGCCCCGGACTGCTTATTTCGCCGCGACGGCTTCGAGTTCTGCGAGCGGCTTGTTTTGGGCAAGCCAGTCGATCACCCACTGCGGCTTGCGGCCGCGGCCGCTCCAGCCGATTTGCGGATTTGCCGGATTGCGGTATTTCACGGCGACCGGTGCGGCCTTCTTGCCTGCTGCTTTCGTCCGGCGCTTGGTGGGCGCACTCTTTTCTTCCGCAGCCGCGGCGCTGGGGAGCAGGTCGCTCAGCGACAGGCCTTCCTCGGCCGCCATCTTCTGCATTTTCTTCAGGAGGTCGCGGCGGGCGGAATCGCTGCGTCGACGGATCTCCGTTTCGACCTTGGATTGCAGGCGGCGCAATTCGGTCAGCGACATCTTGGCCAGTTCCATGTTTTCTCCGGTTTCAATTGTTATTGATCTGATTTCCGATCAGGGCAATCATCCTTGGGTACGCTGTGCTTCACTGGCGTCAGGGTGATTGGCTGCGCTTATTCTGCCAGCAATTTCGGCGAATTAGAATCAGGAGACGAATTGAAATCGTAATCGGCGTCAGGAAAGTGCGTTCAAATCGAGGCGCTGACCAGTTCCGGCTGCAATACGCGCATTATCTCGTGGGGGCTGACTCCGACCAGAAAGCCGCGTCGGCCCCCATTGATATAGACGAGCGGGAGGTCGAGAATCGTGCGTTCCATGTAGATGGGCATGCGTTTGCGCAAGCCGAACGGGGATGTGCCGCCGACCAGGTAGCCGGAGTGCCGATTTGCAGTTTCAGGGGCACAGGGTTCGACGCGTTTTCTGCCCGTCTGGCGTGCCAGTTCCTTGGTGGATACCTTGCAATCGCCATGCATGAGCACGATCAGCGGAGCGGCATTTTCATCTTCCATGACCAGCGTCTTGACCACGGCGTGTTCGGGAACATTGAGCTCGCGCGACGATACTTTCGTCCCTCCGTGGGCCTCGTAATCATAGAGGTGCGCGGAAAAGGCGACGCCGTGCTGCTTGAGGAAACGCGTGGCCGGCGTTTCGGGTGCGTGCGTATCCTGTTTGCTCATGATGGTGCTCCGAATTGCGAATCTGGTTTGAAAGCGTATTTGAGGAAATGATTCATCCGCGCGGATGGTGCAGGGAATGGAGTGCCTTGAGGCGCTCTCGTGCGACGTGCGTGTAGACCTGGGTCGTCGATATGTCGGCATGGCCGAGCAGCATCTGGACTACACGCAAATCGGCGCCGTGGTTGAGGAGGTGGGTCGCGAAGGCGTGGCGCAAGGTGTGCGGGGAGATGCTGGCGGCGGGAATGCCGGCGGTCATCGCGTATTGTTTTACGATGCGCCAGAACATCTGGCGGGTCATTCCGCTGCCGCGCCGGCTGACGAATACATCGTCGCTGCTTTTCCCTGCGAGCAGGTCCGGGCGGGCATCCCGCAGATAATTGCCAAGCCAGTCGATGGCTTCCTCGCCGAGGGGAACGAGCCGTTCCTTGCTGCCTTTTCCCATTACGCGGACGACACCGTCAGCGAGACTGGTGGAAAATATCTTGAGTCCCACAAGCTCCGAAACTCGCAATCCGGTGGCATAAAGCACTTCAAGCATGCTGCGGTCGCGCAGGCCGATGGGCGTGGTGACGTCGGGTGCTGCGAGCAGGGAATCCACCTGTGTTTCGGTAAGGGTCTTCGGAAAGCGCTCGCTGCGCATCGGCGGATCGAGCAGGGTGGTGGGATCGGTCCCGATACGCCCCTGGGCTAGCAGATGACGGTAATACCGGCGCCAGGCGGCGAGCAGACGTCGTTGGCTGGCGGGCTTGGCGCGGCGGCTGAATTCGGCGAGGTAGGCTGCGAGGTCGGGTGGGCCTGCTTGCTGGAGTTGGGTGCCGCGTTCATGGAGCCAGAACGCGAATAGGGCGAGGTCGCTGCGATAGCCCGCCAGGGTATTGCGCGCGAGCCCGTGCTCGAGCCACATCGCGTCGTTGAAACTGTCGAGTGCGGCCCGGGTGGCGGCGTCGAGCGCATTCTCGATGCTCACCGGCAGGCCTCGAAGCGCAGCAGCCAGCGCTTGGTGTCGAGCAGGTAGCCGCCGGTCGAATTGGCAAAGCCCCCGATTCCTCCGCCGGCGGCCATCACGCGGTGGCAGGGCACGATGATGGGGAAGGGGTTGGCTCCACAGGCTTGACCCACGGCGCGTGCGGCGCTGCCGATTTCCGCGGCAATTTCACCGTAGGTGCGATGCGCGCCGCGCGGGATGGCAGCAATCGCTGACCAAACCCGCCGCTGAAACGCCGTGCCGCGCTCCGCGAGCGGTAGGTCGAAGGGGCGGTCGGGGTCGTCGAGCCACTCCAGCAGTTGCGTCGCAGCCCGTTCGGCAAGCGGATTCTC
>NZ_WTVK01000124.1 GCF_012910805.1 Aromatoleum evansii | reverse complement strand
GCTGGCGATGGCGATCGGTGCCGCGATCGGCATCGCCATGGGACGCTGGCGCCGGCTCGATGCGCTGCTCGACGGCTGGCTCGTGCTCGGGCTCAACATCCCGGCGCTGGTGACCATCATCCTGTGCTACGTGTGGTTCGGCCTCAACGACGCGGCCGCCATCGTCGCCGTCGCCGTGAACAAGATCCCCACCGTCGTCGTCACCGTGCGCGAAGGCGCGCGCGCCATCGATGCCCGCCTGATGCAGGTCGCCCACGCCTACCGGCTGCCGCGGCTGCGCACCTTCACCCACGTCTATCTGCCCCAGCTCTATCCCTACCTGATGGCAGCGGCGCGCTCGGGGCTGTCGCTCATCTGGAAGATCGTCCTCGTCGTCGAGCTTCTCGGGCGCAGCAACGGTGTCGGCTTCCAACTCAACCTGTTCTTCCAGCTCTTCGACATCGCTGGCATCCTCGCCTACACGCTCGTGTTCGCCGCCGTCGTGCTCGTCGTCGAAGCGGCCGGCCTGCGCCCGCTCGAGCGGCGGCTCACGCGCTGGAGAAGCTGAATGCTCGACATCGCCATCGACCGCAAGACCTACCCCGACCGCGCCGGCGCCCCGCACCTCGCGCTCGCGGGACTGCACCTCACGGCCGCCCCCGGCGAGTTCGTGTGCGTCGTCGGCCCCTCGGGCTGCGGCAAGAGCACGCTGCTCAACGTCGTCGGCGGCCTCGACCGCGATGTCGAGGGCCGCGTGCGCCTGGCCGGCGCCGACAGCGCCCACGACATTGGCTTCATGTTCCAGGAGCCGCGCCTGATGCCCTGGCTCACCGTGCTCGAGAACGTCCTCCTCGTCACCGACGCGAGCCCCGCGGCGCGACAGCGCGCGCGCGAACTCCTCGTCGCGATGGGCCTCGCCGACGTGCTCGACGCCTACCCCGGGCGGCTGTCCGGCGGCATGCAGCGGCGCGTCGCGCTCGCGCGCGCCTTCGTCATCGAACCGAAGCTGCTCCTCATGGACGAGCCCTTCGTCTCGCTCGACGTGCCCACCGCCAACCGCCTGCGCGCGATGCTGGTCGAACAGTGGCAGCGCTCGCGCGCGACCGTGCTCTTCGTCACCCACGACCTGCGCGAAGCGCTCGCGCTCGCCGACCGCATCTGCTTCCTCTCGGCCGCCCCCGGGCGTGTCGTGCTCGAACTCCCCCTCACGCTCGCACGTCCGCGCGCCCCCGATGGTGCTGCCGTGCAGGCGCTGCACGCCGAGCTTCTTGCCCGGCACCCCGAGCTCCTCGCCGGGCTCACCAGCGACCCGCACGAGACCCAGGATGAATGAACGCATGAACACGGCCGTCGACGTCTCCCCCATGACCCGCAATGCGACGCAGGCGGGCGCCGCGCTCGAGCTCGCCGACGTGCGCAAGGCCTACGGCGCGCGGGAAGCCCTGCGCGGCGTCACGCTCGCCGTGCGCCGCGGCGAGTTCGTCGCGCTGCTGGGCCCCAACGGTGCGGGCAAGAGCACGCTGTTCCAGCTCCTGACCGGCCTCTTCAACGCCGACTCCGGGCTGCTCGTCGTGTGCGGCCACGACATCCGCAAGGCGCCGGTCGCGGCGCTCGCGCACCTGGGCGTGGTGTTCCAGCAGAGCACGCTCGACCTCGACCTGGGCGTCGCCGCGAACCTCAAGTTCCACGCCGCGCTGCACGGTCTCGGCGGGCGCCACGCACGCGAACGCGTCGCCGACGCGCTGGCCCGCCTCGGCCTCACCGAGCGCGCAGGCGACCCCGTGCGCGAACTCTCCGGCGGCAACCGGCGCAAGGTCGAGCTTGCGCGCGCCCTCGTGCACGAGCCCGCGGTGCTGCTCATGGACGAGGCCACCGTCGGCCTCGACCCCGCCTCGCGCCGCCAACTCCTCGACGAAGTGCTCGCGCTGCGCGACCGTGGGGTGGCCGTGCTGTGGGCGACCCACCTCGTCGACGAGGCCGAAGCGGCCGACCGCGTCGTCGTGCTGCACCGCGGCCAGATCCTCGCCGAAGGGCCGCCCGCGGCGCTCGCCGCACAGGCGGGCGCGACGACTCTCGCTGCGGCCTTCCTGGCGATGACCGGCGACGAGCGCAGCGACTGAACACCTTCCCGACATAAGAACCGACATTGAAAATCCGACCCCGAGAGGAGCCCCGCCTGATGTTCCGCCCCCGACTCATCGCCGCCTGCGTCCTCACGCTCGCCGCGGGCGCCGCCGCCGCCAAAGGCACCGGCTACGTCTTCGTCAGCAGCGAGAACGACCACGCCGTGACCGTGCTCGACAGCAAGAGCTGGCAGGTCGTCAAGACCATCGCCACCGGCCAGCGTCCGCGCGACATGCGTCTCGCGCCCGACCGCAGCCAGCTCTATGTGATCGCGAGCAAATCGAACCGCGTCGACGTCATCGATATCGCCGGGCTCAAGGTGGCGCACAGCATCCCCGTCGGCGAGGATCCCGAGATGTTCGACCTCTCGCCCGACGGCAAGCGGCTTTACGTCTCGAACGAGGAGGACGCGCAGGTATCCGTGATCGACGTCGCGACGAAGAAGGCCGTCGCCCGCATCGAGGTCGGCGAGGAGCCCGAGGGCGTGCGCCTGTCGCCGGACGGCAAGCGCGTGTATGCGACCTCCGAAGTCGCCAACATGGTGCACGTCATCGACACCGCGACGCACAAGATCCTCGCCAACGTCGTCGTCGCCAACCGCCCGCGCCGTTTCGCGATGACGCCCGACGGCGCCGAGGTGTGGGTCACGAGCGAGCTGGGCGGCAAGGTCACGGTGCTCGACGGTGCAACGAACGCGGTCAAGGCCACCGTCGCCTTCACGCCCAAGGGCTTTCGCGCCGACGACGTCACCCCGGTCGGCATCGCGATGACGGGCGACGGCAAGACCGCCTACGTCACGCTCGGGCGCGCCAATCACATCGCAGTGGTGAACGTTGCCAGCCGCAAGGTCGAGGATTACGTGCTGGTGGGCAACCGTGCGTGGGGAGCCACGCTCAATCGCGACGGCAGCCTCCTGTTCGTCGCCAACGGTCTTTCGGACGACATCTCCATCATCGATACGAAGAGCCGCAAGGTGCTGCGTTCGGTGCCGGTCGGGCGCGTGCCGCACACGGTGGTGATCGACGATTGAGGGCGGCCCCATGCGCATGAACTTCGGACGACTCCTGCGGGTGAGCCTCGGCGTCACCGCGCTCGCCTTAACCGCCTCGGCCTTTGCCGCCACCAGCGTGCGCCTCGCCCACCTCGAGCTGGAGAGCGATGCGCGCTACGACGAGACGAAGCTCTTCTTCCGCGGCCTCGCCCAGCCCCTCGGCCGGCCCTTCGCCGGCGCCGAGGTCGCGCTGCGTGAAGCGCGCTTCGTCGGCCAGGCGGTGGGCGCCGAGTTCGCGCTCGAACGCGTTGCCGGGACGGACGCCAAGGCGCTCGTGGCCGCGATCGACAAACTCAACAAGGAAGGCGTGCGCTACTTCCTCCTCGATGCCCCCGGTGCGGTGGTCGCCGAGCTCGCGAAAGCCCTGCGCGGCCGGGAGCTGCTGCTCTTCAACGTCTCCGCACCCGACGATGCGCTGCGCCAGGCGCAGTGCCAGGCGAACCTTCTGCACACCCTGCCCAACGACGCGATGCGCATGGACGCGCTGGCGCAGTACCTGGTGTCGAAGAAGTGGAGGAACGTCCTGATGCTCGAAGGCCCGCGCCCCGAGGACAAGCTCATGGCGGAGGCCTTCGACCGTGCCGCGAAGCGCTTCGGCGTGAAGCTCGTCGAGCGTCGCCCCTTCGTGCTCTCCAACGACCCGCGCCAGCGCGACCAGGGCAACGTCGCGCTGCTCACCGCCGGCAGTGATCACGACGTCGTCTTCGTCGCCGACACGGACGGCGAGTTCGCGCGCAGCGTCCCCTACCGCACGGTGCGCGCGCGCCCGGTGGTGGGCAGCGAAGGCCTCGCCGCGGCGGCCTGGTCGTGGGCGTGGGAGCGCCACGGTGCGCCGCAACTCAACAGTCGCCTGGAAAAGCACGCCGGGCGCAAGATGGCCGACCCCGACTGGGCCGCGTGGATCGCGGTGAAGGCGGTGGTCGAGGCGGTGGTGCGCACGCAGAACGCTCCCTTCGCCACGGTCGCGAAATACCTCAAGGGCGAGGAGATCACGCTCGACGGCTTCAAGGGCAACCGCCTGGGCTTCCGCCCGTGGGACAACCAGCTGCG
>NZ_WTVK01000123.1 GCF_012910805.1 Aromatoleum evansii | reverse complement strand
AACTTAGGCGACGGCGCTTCCATTGTCGCTGCCCGGTGTCGCGCCCGGTGGGGTGCCGGGGGCGGGCTGCTGCGGCGTCGGCGTGGGCCAGTCGCCCTTGGGCGAGGGGGCGCCGCATTCCATCGCGACCTGCCACTTCGGCTTGTGCAGGCCCAGCGACCACGGCGACTGGGCGGTGATGGTGGCGAGCGCGTTGTGGAAGGTGGCGTAGTGCTGCGGGCGGATCTCGTTGCCGCCGGACATGATGCCGCCATTGTGTTCGCGGATCGCGCCGGGCAGGTGGGCGCCGCTGGCGTCGGTCATGGCCTTGACCATCGCGTCGTGGCCGGTCGGGTCACCGATGTTGGTGCCGGCGGTGGTGTATTCGTCGACCAGGCCCAGTGCGTGGCCCCATTCGTGCAATGCGCCGATCTGGCGCTGGCCGCCGTCGACGAGGAGGTCGACGCGGCGATCCTTGGGTCGGTTCTTGTCGAGCGGGTCGGCTTCGGCGGCGCCGCGGGCGGCGACGTGCACGCGTGTGGGCACGTTGGCGAAGCCGTTGTTGGTGAGGAAGTCGCGCACGGCATTGGCGCGGGATTCGGACAGAGTCTGGTTGTGGCTGACGGTGCCGGAGCCGCTGGTGTGGCCGATGATGTCGACGCGGATCTCCTGGTGCGCGGCGTTGGCGACGGCGCCGTTGTATTTGGCGATGAAGTTGGTGAGCGTGGTCTGGGCGGTGCCGTCGAGCACGGACGAGTCGTGCGCGAACTCGACCGATTCGCGCAGGGTGTCGTAGAAGTTGGGTTCCAGGCCGGTGGCGGAGAGCTTCATGGTCTGGTCGCGCGCGTTGGCGGCGGTGCCGGGGTTGGTGGAGTCGACGGTGCCGAAGCTGGTGAGGTCTTCGCCCGAGGGCATCTTGTAGACGCGCGTGAACATGTGGTCGCTGGCGGCCTGGGCGCGCTTGCCGACGTCGAGGGTGACCTTCACTTCGGCGCCGAGCCAGTTCCAGCGCGGCTTGTTGAGGAAGAAGCTGTGCTTGCCGCTCCAGCCGCCTTCGATGAGGGGCTTGAGCCTGTCGATCCAGGGTTGCTCTTCGGCGTTGTTCCACTGGTAGGCGGCGAGCGCGGTGGCGCGCTGGCCGGCGTCGGCGATGCCGTTGATGCGGGCTGCGAGGGCGGTGAGTTCGGGCGTGCCGCCGAGCAGCGGGTTGGGCGTGGCGACGCCGCCGGCATTGGTGAGCAGGTCCTCGAACTGGATGGCGACACCCTGCTTGATGTCGAGCACGCCTTCGCCTTCCGTCGCGTCCGGCTTGTACTGGGCGTCGAAGCCGCCGCGCCCGGCGGCGCCGACCATGGTCTGCGGGGCGGCGGGATAGGGGCCGGCCTTGGCCCATTTCTCCGCGTCTTCGAGTTCCTTGTTGCACGCGGCCATCGGGTCGGCGGGGGCGCCGCCGCCGCCGAAGAGGTCCTCCCAGAAGTCGCGCTGCAGTTTCGGCGCGGCGCTCTGCGGGCCGCCGGCTGCGGCCTGCTGGCCGACGTGGGTGAGTTCATGCGCGAGGAGTTCGAGGCCGGCATCGCTCTCGGGGGCGTAGCTGCCGGCGGAGAAGTAGACGTCGTTGCCGACGGTGAAGGCGCGTGCGTGCATCTCGGCGCACATCGCGTCGGCCTCGGCGTCGGTGTGGATGCGCACGGCGGAGAGGTCGCGGCCGAGTTGGGCTTCGAGCTTCGCGCGTAGCTCGGGGTCGAGCGGGGTGCCCTGGCCCTGGCGGGCGGCGACGCGTTGCTCGGTTGCGGCGGGCGCGGTCTGGCCGGCGAGGGCGTCGGCGCCGCCGGCGGTGGGCTTGGGAGTGTCGGCGGATTTTTCGCTGCCGGGGGCGGAAGAGGCCTTCTCCGCCCCGCCGGCCGTGGCGGTGGCGGTTTTCTCCTCCTCGCCGGTCGCGGCGGCGCGCATCAGCCGGGGCGCGAGGACCTCCTTCTTCGGCGGGGTGATCGCGGGTTCGAGGCTGCCGCGCGGGGCGGCGCCGCTGCAGGTGGGGCAGGTGGCGCCGGTGCCGTCCTTGGGCGTGCGCAGCGCGCGGCGGACTTCGCCGGCGACCTGATCGGCCTCCTTCTCGGCGGGATCGTCGGGGTGGCTGACGGCGAGTTTGGCCTGCAGGTAGCCGGGGGTGCCGGGGCGTTTTTCCCTGGATGTGCCGCCTTCGTTCGCGGCGGCGGGCGATGGGGTGCCTCCGCTTGCGGTCTGGTCGGCGGCCGGCTTGCCGTCCGCTTCCTTCTGTCCGGCGGGCTTGGCTGCGGGGGTGGCCGATGGCGCCTGTTTCTCCGGCGCGGTCTTGCGGTGCAGGCCGGGGGCGAGCCTGCTCATGCTGTGCCCCGCGCGTGCAGGAGCTGGGGCGGGGGCGTGCGGCCGATCTTGCGGTATTCCTCGATCAGTGCGGCGACGAGTTGTTCGGTGGCGATCGGATGAGTCGCGTCGCTGTCGTCCGCGGTGGCGGGATCGAGGGCCGCGGCCTGCAGTACGGCGTTGCGGATGTGGCCGCCGGGCAGTGTGCAGTAGCTCGCCAACTGGCGGCACAGGGCCGCGTCGGGGGAGCGCCGCCCGAGGTGCGATTGCCAGATGCGCAGGCGTTCCGCCACGCCCGGCGGTGGAAACTCGATGATGGTGTCGAAGCGGCGGGTGAAGGCGCTGTCGATGCGGCCGCGGCTATTACTGGTTAGGACCACGATTCCTGGGTGCTGTTCGATGCGCGTGAGCAGGAAGTTGGTGAGCATGTTGGCGTAGCGCTCGCCGGTCTCCTTGCCTTCGCCGCGTCGGCCGAAGAGGGCGTCGGCCTCGTCGATGAGGAGGATCACGTCGAGCGCGGCGGCTTCGTCAAGGAGGCGGCCGAGGTTCTTCTCGGATTCGCCGATGTACTTGTTCATGACCGCGGAGAGGTCGACGCGGAAGAGCGGCGCGCCGAGCAGCGTCGCCAGGCGGCTCGCGGCGAGCGTCTTGCCGGCCCCGCTTTCGCCGCAGAACAGCGCACGCACGCCCGGCACGGGGTCGGCGAGGCTCGCGCCGAGGCCGTCCGCGAGCGATTCGCGCTGGCGGCAGCGGGCAACGAGGGCGTCGAAGCGTTCGAGGAGCTCGTCGGGCAGCACCAGTTCGTCGGGGCCGACTTCGCGCGTGACCGGTTGGGCGAGCTGGCGCAGGCGTTCGCTGCCGAAGCCGGCGCGCGCGCGGCGCAGATGGGCGAGGCCGGGGGCTTCGCCGCGCACGCGGGCGTCGAGGCGCACGCGCTCGGCGAGGGTGTGCACGGTGGGGCCGTCGAGCAGGGCGTGGCCGGCGAATTCGCGCAGACGGTGGTCGTCGAGCGGTTCGGGGGCGTTTGTGTCGTTGGCTGCGAGGGCGCTGCGCCAAGCGTCGCGGCGTTCCTGCGGGGTGAGCGGCGGCAGGTCGATCTCGACCAGCGCGGGGGCCTCGATCGCGCCGTCGCGGCCGGTGACGAGGAGCAGCGGCACCGCCAGTGCGGGGTGCTCGGGCAGGACGTGGCGCTCGCCGGGGCCGAGCTCCAGCGCCAGCACCGGCAGCCAGCCGGCGTAGCGGCAGGCGGCGGCGAGCGCGGGCTGGCGGGTCCAGGTGGCGGCTTCCATTTGCAGCGGCGGGCGGCCGACGGCGGCGGCCAGCCGCGCGGCGGCGGCGAGTCCGGCCGCGCGGGCACCGCGGAACACGACGTGGCGCGTAGCGCCCGTGCGCAGCATGGTCGCGAGCGAGGGGAGCTGGTCGCAGAAGCTTTGCGGCAGCACGGCCTCGGTGACGGGCAGCGGGGCGGTGTCGCGCCAGGCGCTGGTGTCGCCGCACAGCAGCGCCCACAGTTCGGGGGCGGTGGCGAGCGTGCGAGTGGGCATGGGGCCATCACCGACGATGTCCAGCACGCCGGCGCGCACGAGGCGGTGGTTCGGGAGCGCCAGCGGGGCGAGCGGGGCGCCGAAGAGGGCCTCGCTGGCCGCGGCGATGAGGTGCAGGCCGGGGCGCAGCGCGCCGGGCGACTGCAGCTCGGCGAGCGCGAGGTTGAGCAGGTAGCTCGATTCGTTCTCGCCGCACAGTGCGAGGGCGAACCATTCGTGGAGCTGGAGTTGCAGGTCGGCGAGCAGGCGCCCGAGCGGGCCGCGCAGCTCGGGGGCGGTGCGGGCGAGGGCGACACAGGCGGCGTGCCAGTCGTCGCGCGGGGTGCCGAGCAGGGCGGCGAGGCTGCCTTCGCCCTGGCTTGCGGCGAGGGCGTCGAACACCGCGGAGGGGGCGCCGAGGGAGAGGCGCGCGAAGTGGGTGATGCCGGCATGGACGAAGGCGCGGGAGAGGCGGGCGCCGTCGAGGGGCGTGGCGGCTTGGGGCTGT
>NZ_WTVK01000122.1 GCF_012910805.1 Aromatoleum evansii | reverse complement strand
CTCCCGAGCCGCCCCTGCCAATCGTGACCCCCCAGCCCGTGTCGCTCCTCGTCCGCGTGATAGCCGCCCTCGCAATCGCCGCTGCGTGCGGCGGGCTTGCGCTCGCGCAACGGATCGACATGCGCAACACGCCGCACAACCTCGCCCGCGGCGACAGCATCGCGCCCACCGACCCGCGGCAGATCTGCGTGTTCTGCCATACCCCGACCGACACCAACCTCGAGGACGCGATGAGGCCGCTATGGCAACCCTCGGCCTCCACCGACACACCCTTCATCATGTTCGACGACATCGGGCGCATGGGCACCGAAGGCAATCAGTCCGTCGGCTCCCAGTCCATCGCCTGCCTGTCCTGCCATGATTCAAGCCAGGCATTCGGCGTGGCGGGCGGCGTCCAGGACCACCCTTTCGCGATTCCCTACCGCGGCGCGCTGACCCCGGCCGAGCGCCAGCGCGCACGCGAAGAGGCCGCCAAGGCCGGGCGCCTGATTCATCAGGGCAAGCACGTCCGCAACAACGAAGAGTTCCGCCAGGCCTCGCGCGGAATCGTCGACGAACGACCGGTCTGGTGGGTTTCCAAAGGCGGACCGTCGGCACAGCGCGGACGCCTGGACGTACCGCTGTACGTGCGCGTCGACGAAGCCGACCAGACCGAGATTCCATTTGTAGAGTGCGCCAGCTGCCACGACCCCCACAGCGTTCGGCCGCTGTTCCTGCGCACCGACACAAGTGCCAGCGACCTTTGCATGACGTGCCATGTGAAATGAGCCGCACCCGCTCATCACACGTCCGCCCCCCCTCATCACGACAATCAACCTACCCTGCCGCGAAATGAACCGACACTCGACACAAAATCCCCGTCCGCCATCCCGCATCGCACGCATCGCCGCGTCCTTGGGCGCCACGCTGCTGGTACTGGCAGGCTGCGCACAGCTCCCCGATGGCGACGGGTCCGTTGCGCAACCAGCAGGTCCGCTGGTCTTTCCCGGCCCGCCCGATGAGCCGCGCTTCGTCTATGAGCGCACGCTCACGAACTCGACCGACGTCGTCGCCGACAACAGCGACGACGCCCTCCGCCGCGCGCTGACCGGCGGACAGCGGGCCGGACAGTTCATGACGAAGCCATACGCGGTGGCCGCGCACCGCGGGCGGATCTTCGTCTCGGACAGCGCAGACCGCAACGTGAAGGTGTTCGACATTCCCGAAGGCCGCTTCTTCACCATCGGCGAAGAGGAACCGGGCGTGCTGGCCAAGCCGCTCGGTCTCGACGTCGACAGCAGCGGACGCCTCTATGTCGCCGACGCCACGCAAAAGATGATCTTCATCTATGACCGCGACGGCAAGTTCCTGCGCAAGATCGGCGGCAAGGAGCTCTTCGACCGCATCTCCAGCGTTACCGTGGACCCTGCCGGCAAGCAGATCTATGTCGTCGACATCGGCGGGGTGAAGTCCGAGAACCACCGCGTGCGGGTCTTCGATACAGCCACGGGGCGCCACGTGATGGACATCGGCAAGCGCGGCACCGGCCCAGGGGAATTCAATCTTCCGCGCGACATGGCGATCGGCCTCGACGGCCGCCTGTACGTGGTCGACGGCGGCAACTTCCGCATCCAGGTGTTCAATGCCGACGGCAGCTACCGCGAGAGCTTCGGCACCGTCGGCCGGCAACTGGGCAACTTCGCCCGCCCCAAGGAGATCGCCACCGACGCCGGCGGCAACCTCTACGTCGCCGACGCCGCGTTCGGCAATTTCCAGATATTCAATCCGGAAGGGGAACTCCTGATGTACATCGGCAACCGCTCCGAACGCGGCGGGCCGGCACAGTACATCCTCCCTTCCGGCATTGCAGTGGACGAAGACGGCCGCGTGTTCTTTGTTGACCAGTGGTTCGCCAAAATCGACGTCTTCCGCCCCTACAGCCTGCCTGCCGACCAGGGCTTCTCCATCCGCCAGGCGGCAAAATCGGGCAAATAGCAGAAATCGGGAAATCGTATTCCCGCACCCGGGAATACGCCGCTGGCATCTTCCGCGACCATTGTCGATCAGCCGCCGAACACCCCCGACCAACACCGTAGAACCCGCGCCGATCAAGGCTTTCAGACCGGCGCACGCTTTCTCGGCGGGCAACGCAAAAGGTGGACCGAATTCTGCTTTATGTAGTGCGTAGCAAAAATATTGGCGTTATCACTGCACGAAACTGCCGATCTGCCCGACAAGAAGGGCGTTGAGGCTTGGTCCATCTTCCATCCATCGGGGGTTACCATGAAAAAAATCTTCAAACAGACACTGCTGTTCGCAGCGCTCGCGGCCATTGCGGGCGGTGCAGCAGCGCAGATCACGAACACGCCTCACAACCTGAGCTCGAGTGGAACCGGCGAGAACCACGTCACCGGCACCGATGGGGTGACCGGCACGACCCAGATCTGCGTCTTCTGCCACACCCCGCACGGCGCCGACACCAGCGCGCCGGCTCCGCTGTGGAACAAGGCACTGCCGACCGGCACCGACTTCACGACCTACGATAATATTAAGAGCTCCACGATCGACGGCAAGATCCTCGCGGTCGGCTCGGTCTCCCTGGCCTGTCTCTCCTGCCACGACGGCACCCAGGCCATGGACAACATCATCAATGCCCCGGGCAGCGGCGGCCTCACTACAGGCGGCGGAAACGACGGCCTCGGCTACACTTGGACCGGCACCCGGGTGACTGTCGCCGGCCAGCTGAGCGGCGTTGCGGCCCTCGGCGAGGGTACGAAGGATCTGAGCAACGACCACCCGATCGGTATCCAGTACTGCGGCGGCGGCGTGACCGGCGCGGCCGACACGGTGACCGCGAACTGTGCCGACCTCGATTTCCGGACGGCCGAGCTGCGCACGAAATCGATCAACAACCAGCAGGCGTTCTGGATCGACAGGGGCACCGCGGCGAACCAGCGCGACAAGGGCGACATCATCCTCTACACCCGCGACTTCGGTACCGCCGGGACTCCCGCGATGGGGCCGTCGGTCGAGTGCGCATCCTGCCACGATCCCCACTCGTCGAAGACCACGACCAACAGCGACGTGAACTTCATGCGCGTCACCACGGCGGGAAGCCAGATCTGCCTGGCCTGCCACGTCAAGTAAGCAGCCTGGCTGTCGCATCCGGGGCCGGATACGTCTTTATCCGGCCCGGACACGAGGCGTAACACCAGAAGGGGTCAGGCGGGAGCACACCCGCTTGGCCCTTTTTGTTATTTTGTCGAACTGGACCTCTCACCCCCACCAAGGATCACCTCTGACGATGAAAATCCTCGCCAGCCGCCTCTCCAGTATCTTGGCCACCATGTTGCTGGCGTGCACCGTGCATGCTGCGGACGGCGCCAAGCCCGCCGCGAAGACCGCGCCGGGCGGCACCGCACAGGGCGGCGCGGTGGCCGATCAGCACAGCTCTCCGCCGTTTCTGGCCGTCGTCAATGGCACGGTGATCAGTGCCGGCGAGTTCGACGCGGCCGCAAACGAAGCTGCGCGCCAGAAGTTCTATCATGGCACCCCACCGGAAGGCGCGGTGGAAGAACTGATGCGCGAGGTCGCCACGCGCATGATCGAACGCATCCTCCTGCTGGAGGAGATCGGCCGCCAGGGGCTGAAACCGGATGCCCGCGCGGTTGAGGAGAAACTCAGCCGCTATGAGCAGCGCTATGCTTCGAGCCCCCGTTGGCAACAGGAACGCGAGCGCATCCTGCCCAGCCTGCGCCAGCGGCTCGAACAGGATGACATGCTCGCCGCGCTCGAGGCGAAGGTCCGCAATGTACCCCCCCCTGCGGAAGACAAGGTGCGCGCCTACTACAAGGCGAATCCGGACAAATTCACGGAACCGGAAAAGATGCGGCTGTCGCTCATCGTGCTGAAAGTCGACCCCTCGTCGCCGACCTCCGCCTGGGAGGCCGCCGAGGCCGAAGCGGGCGCCCTGCGCATGCGCCTGACAGACGGTGGAGCCGATTTTGCCGAACTTGCACGCAAACACTCGGCCGACGATTCGGCGCAGAACGGTGGCGATCTGGGCTATCTGCACCGCGGCATGCTGCCCGAAGGCATCCAGGAGAAGATCGACGACATGAAGCCGGGCGACCTCTCGCCCCCGACGCGCATCCTGCAAGGCTACGCGCTGTTCCGGTACGAAGCGAAACAGGCTGCAAAGCACCATGATTTCGCCACGGTTCGTGCCCGCGCGACCGATCTGCTGGCACGCGACCTGGCCGACAAGGCATGGACGGACTTCCGCGCGCAACTGCGCAAGAAGGCCAGGATCGAACTCAACACACAGCGCTACCCCGCGATCGGGGCACTGACGGCTAAGTCGAAGTAGCCTGCCGGCACGGATGGGGCGCCCTGCCACCTTCTGTTCTCCCCGCTTAGCGCCGCGCAGGTCGGCGGGCGGGCGCACGACCGCCCGCCGCGCACTTGTCCCCTTGCTTGGCGGCATGCTCATCGGCAGCGCAGGGCTTGCCGCAGCGGACGACGGTGCCGCGGAACTCCCGCGGCCGCGCCTGCGCCTTTCCGTGGTTCTAGCAAGTCTCGCGCAGGAATCAGGGAAGCCGCCCGCCC
>NZ_WTVK01000121.1 GCF_012910805.1 Aromatoleum evansii | reverse complement strand
CGTACCAGCTGTGCGCGGCGAAGAGTTCCGGCGCGGCGCGGGGAGGCGCATCGGCCGGCGCCGCCGCTGCGGCCCCGCTGGCGGCGGTCGTGGTTGTCCCGTCCTGCGCGCTCGCGGGCGGCGTGCCGGCAGGTGCCGTGGTGGCGGCCGCGAGCGCGGTCGGCACGGAGCGCAGCTCGGCGAGCTGGCCGTTCTGCGTGGCGGGAGCGGCCGGGACAGCACGAGCGGGCACCGGCGCACGCGGGCGGGCGAGCGGCTGAACGGCGTCGTCACCAGGACTTTCGAAGAATTCGGGGATCACCGCCAACGCAGCGGCCGCACCGAGGAACACCACCCAGAAGAGCCTGCGCCGGTCCGCCATCAGCGCCTCGACAGATACAGGGTCATGCGGATGCGCCCTTCGAGTTCGGTGTCGGACACGACCTTGCGCTGCAGGTCGAGGTCTTCCACGCTCAGGCCCGGCACCTTCGCGATCGCGGCGTCGATGAAGCGGCGCAGCTGGGCGTAGCTGCCGCGCACCGGCAGCAGGATCTGGTAGCGCGCCATGTCCGTGCCCTGCTCCACCGCAAGCGCATATTCGCCGCGCGCGAGCGAGATCTGCTCGGCCTCGGCGGCGGCGTACAGGCCGTCGATCGCGCTCGTCGCGGCGGGCTGGGCCGGCAGCCCGGCGTAGAAGGCGTCGAGCTGGCGCGCGGGCGGCTGGGCGATGTGCACTTCGCCGTTCAGCACCGCGGCGGCCTGGGCCTGGGCGCGCAGCACATGTTGTTCGGCACGTTCGCGCGACTCGATGCCGGGCACCACGACCGCCATGGCCCAGCCCGCGGCGGCAGCGAGCAGCACGGCACCGCCGAGGCCGGGCAGGCCGAGGCGGCGCACCGCTTCGTGCAGCGTCAGCTTATGGACGCGCATGGTCCGTCACCCAGTTCGCGACGAGGCTGAAGCGCACCGGCCGGCCCTGCACCTGCTCGGCGAACTCGTGATTGACGAGCGACACGTCGCGCAGCGCGGCGGTGTCCTCCAGCTGGCGGTGGTAGGCGAGCATCGCGCCGAGGTCGCGCGCCTCGGCGGTGATGCGCAGCTGGCGCTTGCGCGCGTCCGGCGTCAGCGACAGCAGCGCGACGTCGTCGCTGGCGAGCGCTTCCAGGGTCGTGAACAGCGCCTGCCACGGCCGATTGTCGATGCGCGCCTGCACGCGCTGCATGTCCGCGAGCGCATTGTCGCCCTCCTTGTTGTTTCCCTTCCCGCCGCCCTTCGTGCCGGCGCCCGGCGGGTGCTGCTCGAGCAGGGCCTCGGGCAGGCCGGCGACGATGTCGCGCACGGTGGTCTCCAGCGCCGCCGCCTCGGCCTCGACGCGCAGGCCGGCCCAGGCCGCGGAGCCGACCAGCGCGATGCCCGCGACCAACAGCAACCAGCCGCCGACGCGGGGCCGCGGCGTGCGCTGGAAGTCGAGTTCGAGCCGGTTCATGACGCGACCGCCAGCGCCATGTCCTGCCAGGCATCGCCGCCACCCAGCGCCAGCGCCTGCGGCGCGATGCCTTCCACGGCCGGCCACTCGCCCGCCGCGCGGCCCGGGGCGTGCACATACACGGCCGGCAGCGGCCCGGCGGCCGGATCGCCGATGCCGGTGAGCTCGCATTCGCGCTCGAGCAGCGCCGCGACGGCGCGTTCGCTGTCGCCGCAGGCGCTGGAACGCACAGACAGCCACTGCCCGGCGCGGGCCAGCAGCATGCTGCAACGGCCCGGCTCGGCCACGGCGAACATGAAGTTGTCGCGCGCCAGACGCGGCTGCAGGCGGTTGTAGGCCGCCATCAGGTGGGGCTGCACCGATTCGAGGCTCAGCCCGGCGCCCTGTGCGATGGACTGCAGGCGCTCGAGCAGCGCCTTGTCGACCGCCGCCGCCACGCGCGGGCGGCCCGCCGCTTCCGGCGAGATGCGCAGCGCCCAGCCGGCCGCGACCGGGCCGTAGATGTCCTCGAAGCCGATGCGCGCGAAGCTCTCGAGCTCGGCCGGCGAGCCGATGGCGTCGCTCCACGACAGCAGGCGGAAATGCGCGAAGTGGCTCGAAAGCACCACCGTGAGCCGCCCGCGGCGCGCGCCGGCCTCGCGCAGCAGCCCCTGCAGCGCATCGGCGGCACCGCTCCAGCCGCCTTCGCAGTCGCTGCTTGCGCACGGTGCGGCCCCCCCCCGCGCCGTGCGCAGCAGCGTCACCCGCGCCGGGGCGAGAACGGCCACGAAGCTGTCACGCGACAAAGGTGACACGGTTGATCTCCTCCAGCGTGGTCTGGCCGGTGCGCACGAGGTCGAGCGCCGATTCGCGCAGCAGGCGCAGGCCGCGCTTCCGCGCCAGCTCCTTGAGCTCGGCGATGGGCTTGCGGTCGATGATGGTCTGGCGCAGCTCGTCGTCGAGCAGCAGCACTTCGGCGATCGCGCTGCGGCCGCGGTAGCCGGTGCCGCGGCAGCGCCCGCAGCCGGGGCTGTGCACGAAGCGCCAGCCGTGCGTGTCCGCGGGGTCGATGCCGGAGGCGACGAGCTCGTCGTCGCGCGGGCGCAGCTCCACGGCGCAGGACGGACAGGCGAGCCGGATCAGGCGCTGCGCGAGCACGCCGTTCAACGCCGACACGAAGCTGTAGGGATCGACCTCCATCTGCGTGAAGCGGCCGATCACGTCGAACACGTTGTTGGCGTGGATGGTCGTGAACACGAGGTGACCGGTGAGCGCGGACTGCACGGCGATCTGCGCCGTGTCGGGGTCGCGGATCTCGCCGACCATGATCTTGTCCGGGTCGTGGCGCAGGATGGAACGCAGGCCGCGCGAGAAGGTGAGGCCCTTCTTCTCGTTCACCGGGATCTGCAGCACGCCGGGGAGCTGGTACTCGACCGGGTCCTCGATGGTGATGATCTTGTCCACGCCGCGGTTGATCTCGGTGAGCATCGCGTACAGCGTGGTGGTCTTGCCGCTGCCGGTGGGGCCGGTGACCAGCACCATGCCGTAGGGCTCGCTCGCGAGGCGGCGCAGCGTCTTCATGACGTCGGCCTCGAAGCCGAGCGACTCGAGGCGCACGCCATGCACCTGGTCGGCGAGATCCTGCTTGTCGAGCACGCGCAGCACCGCGTCCTCGCCGAAGATGCTGGGAATGATGGAGACGCGGAAGTCGATCTGGCGTCCCTTGATCGACACCTTGAAGCGGCCGTCCTGCGGCACGCGCTTCTCGGCGATGTCGAGCTCGGCCATCACCTTCACGCGCGAGATCATCTGCTCGGCGACCTCGGCGCCCTGCACGCGGCTGGCGGTGTTCAGGACGCCGTCGACGCGGTACTTGATGAGCATGCCGGTGCCGGTGGCGCTGAGGTGGATGTCGCTGGCCTTGGCCTTGAGCGCATCGTAGAGGGTCGAATTGACGAGCTTCACGACGACGCTGGAATCCTCGCTGATGCGCGCCAGCGACAGCGTCTCGACGTCCTCGACGGTCTCGGCCTCGTCCTGCGTCGCGGCAAGCGAGTCGATGGCGTGGAAGTCCTCCTCATGGCGCGCGAGGTAGGCGGAAAGATCGGCCGGGTGAGCGAGGAACAGCTCCGCGCCGGCGAGGCGCTCGTCGATCCACGCCAGCCGCGCGCCATCGAAGGGGTCGGAGAACACCCCGACGAGGCCGCCGCCCGCCTCGGGCGGACGCTTCACGAGCACGAACTCGTGCTTGATCGCCTCGGCCAGCGGCAGTTGCGAGAAATCCGGCGCGCTGGCGAACAGCTGCTCGCCGCCCATCACCGGGTAGTGCAGCGTGATGCCGAGGCGGCGCGCGAAGTCGCGCGGCTCGAGGCCGGCGAGCTCCTCCAGTTCGTCGATCGCGCGGCGGCCCTGTGCCGCGGCACGTTCGCGCGCCGTACGCAGCAGCGCGGCATCGAGCCGCGCCACCACGCCCTGGCCGTCATCGGGGACGACCATCGCGGGGGTGACATGCATGTCCATCGCATCGACCTCCTGCGGGCAGCTTCAGACCCGGCCCGCTCCTTGTTATCGCCGCAGCGCGCGCCCCGGCTAGCCCGGGCGCGCTCTGCGGCGCCTCTCTGTTGTCATTGTTCGTCGTCGTCCTGCCGACCATCCACGGCCTTGTGCGCATGACGGCGGTCGGCAAACAGCCACGTTCCGTCATACAGCCGCATCGGGAAGCGGTGGCTCGGATGCTGCCGCCGGTCCGGATGCGTCAAACCGTGCGTGCCGTACTGCTCCGCCCCGCCCGCCACCCGCGTCGGCACGTAGGGCCCGAGGCTGCACACCACTTTCGACAGCTCGGCGAGCGGAAAGGGCTTGAACAGGATGTGCTCGATGCCCCGGCGTGCCGCCTCCTCGCACACCTCGTCGCGCGGCTGCCCCGTCATCAGGATGGCGTTGGCGGTCGCCCCGCGCATCCGGATCGTGTCCAGCACCTGGAAGCCGGACATGTCCGGGAGCCGGTAGTCGAGCACCAGCACCTCGGGCGCGAACTCGTCCAGCAGCCGGATCGCGCTCGCCCCGTCGGAGGCCACGCGGGCCTCGCAGCAGGCCCGCCGCAGGTAGGCCTGGAGGTTCTCCGCGAGGATGTCCTCGTCTTCGACTATCAGTACTCTTCTTGTGGCTGACATGGCCGTCTCCGCTTGCGCACCGCCCCGGTCCTGACTGTCGGTGCTGCTTTTGACGGTTGTTCAGCACGCTTTGTGCCAGCTTCTGCGCCCCGCTGACCGCGCCTGTTTCCGCTGGATCCGGCTCGCGGCGGGCCCGCGTCCGCCCCCGAAAGTGGGGAAAAGCCACCC
>NZ_WTVK01000120.1 GCF_012910805.1 Aromatoleum evansii | reverse complement strand
TGTCGTTTTCCGTTAAAGACCGGAATATTTCCGTTGAAGGCGGAATCGCCCGTTAAATCCCGGAATGAGATGGCACGCAGCGCGAAGAGCGCTACAGCACTGGTCCTAGCTTGGGAGAAGGAGTTGAACCGCACCTACCGAGACGTTGATGCCGAACTGCCGTGCAATCTCATGCCGGGCATGATCGGCTCGCCAGCCGTTCCGATTGGTCAGGTTCACGTCTGCGCGGGTGAGCCATTGCCTGATGTCGCTCACTTGCTGCGGAGTCAACTGGTTCAGGCGCAAGGCCTTCTCAATGACCATGTGAATGCCGTAGGTCATGGCCGTTTCTATCCACCCTTCAACGGTGGCGGGCTTCAGCCCCACACCAGCTGCAGCCTGCTCAATGCTGTCGCCTTCTGCCAGCCGGGCAAACACACCGAGCCGGTCATAGTAGCCTTGGTGGAACATCCGTCGGGCTCTTGCTCTGAAGTCCATGCCGGACGCGACCATGGCATCCAACCATTCCCGCCAGTGCTCCAAATCGCTCGCTTGCCGTTGGTAACCGCATGCGGAGCCCAGAAGGCTGGGCAGGCGTTGGCGGTCTGCTGTGTCCACCTCCGGCAGCAGTTCCAGAAGGCTCGCGACGCTCAGAGCGCGCAGATCGCCGAGCATTTGTTCAAGGCGAGTTGGCCAGTCCGGGATGGCCCATGCCAAGATGAGCAAAGTGCCGTAGTTGGACTGCCATTTGATCAGGAGGCGTTCATCGGCCTGCATTCCAAGGTCGCACACGATGCGGCTGAACAGGCGCTCGCGGCGATGATCCGCCGTATCCTCCCACACTGCCGCGGAGATCAGATCGGCAATCACGGTCAGCGTACCCCAATCAACCGGGCCAATACCGGGCAGATCACCTGCGCCGTGACGTTTCAGGTTCAGCAACTGCTCTTGCAACTCTATGGCAGGCTGGATGGCCGAGCGGGGCGTGAAGCGGCTCCAGGGGGCACCGCAGCGGTGGCAGCCATGGAGAACGATTGCATCCCGGCTGCTCAGATCACCTATTCGCAGGTCTTTCGCGCAAGCAGGGCATCGGCTCGTCAATACGCTGCGGTGGCGCGGGCAAGCGGCGAGCCAACCGATCATCCAACTGCGGCGGATATACGCATGCTTGTCTTCGGCCAGGCAGCGCGGGCAGACGGCGATGAAGCGGTCATTGGGCTGCTTCACGGATGGCTGGTGGACGTAGTGGGCACTCCAGCGCCCCTGGCGTTCATCCGATCTGGCCGACGACCATCCTGCCAAGGTCATATGCCCGAGCCGCTTGGCGCTGACACCGGTTTTCTGGCCGATGGTGGCCAGATGCTCCCGGCTGGGGCGGCGCCACCAATGCGCATCGCCACGGCTGTCGATGCCGAAGGCATGGCGAACGAAGGTGTGCGCAGACATGCCGAGCATCGACGCAAGGCGGCACAACCACGAGGCCAGCGCCTCGTCGGCCATCGGTTCGGTGTAGACCGGGATGCGGGCAGCCGTCACACGTTCACGCGCCTGCGCCCCGTGGGCGAGATGAAGCCGGATTTCTCGATCAGCTTCGCTGTGATGGCCTCCGCGCCTGAGGTGACCGCCGTTGCGGCAGCGCGGGTCACGATCGAGACGATCTCGCCCAGCACGCCTTCGGACATGGCAAAGATTTTTTCTGCCAACGCAGGCTGTGCCAGTCCGGAGGGTGCGCGCAGCGGCAGCAGCGCCTCCAGCGTACTGAGCAGGCGACGGTACGCCTCATCTTCGTTCCACACCGGCAGCGCCAAGGGCTCGAAGCGGTTGGCGAGTTGGTCGTCGCTGCGAATGGCTCGCAGCGCTTCAGCGGTGCCTACGCCGACCAGCGGTATCTGCAATTCGTTGCCGAGCCAGCGCAGTTGGTTGAGCATGCGCCGTTGTTGGACTGCCGAGCCGGAGAGGACGTTGTGCAATTCGTCGATGATGAGCATGCGCACGTCAGTTGAGCGCATTAGGCGAGTCGCTAGGCTCTGCTGTGCAGCGACCCTTTCCCTGGACCATTGGTTCATCCCCAGTGCTTCTAGGATGGCACCGAAGAAGCGCAACTCGTCAGGGCCAGCCGGCATTTGTATTTTCAGGACTGGTATGCGGGCCATGCCGTCTTCCGTATCCGCCGCCGCCAGCGGCGGATGGCTGCGGCGGAACTTCTCGACGATCATGGTCTTGCCGTTGTTCGTCGGCCCGACCAGAAGCAGGTTCGGCATCCGGGTTCGCTTCGGGAATGACAGCACATCCTCAATCGCCGCCAGTGCGGCCTGCGCCCGTGCGTAGCCGATCCACCGATCCGTGCGGATGCGGCGTACCCGCGATGGCGCGTCTTCGTCTGCCCATGCGCGTGCGGAGGGATGCAGGTGTGGGTAGTCGCCGCTCAATTCCATTCCTCGAACGGGAACATCTGCTCATGCGGCTGTTGCCCGTTCGCAGGAAGATCATTGGTTTTCAGAGGGGCGGAAGCGGCCGGCGCGGTGACGGCCTGCTTTTGCTGGACCATGCGCCGCCGCTCCTTTTGCCGGCGCGCGGCTTTGCTGGTGTGCGCCGCCTGGTCAGCGATTTCGCGCATGGCTTCCACCGCGCGGAAGATCGCGGCTTCATCGACGTGCGCATTGCCTTGCTCGCGCAGCCGCTTGAGCGCCGCCCGGTGTTCCCACAGGCTGATCGGCGGGCGCCGCAAGTCACGGTAGGTCAGGTCGTAGTAGATTCCGTCCGGCCCCAGCAGGTAGATGCGGCTCAGGTCGCGCGGATCGAAGCGGATGATCATCGGCTCCGCATGCCCGATCCAGGTGGACAGCACGTCCGACCAGTAGCCGATGGAGTGCAGCGACACTCCATCGCGCCGCACGAGACGCCGGGCGATCGGCAGGAAATCGATGAGGAAGCGCCGCGGATCGTTCACCGTCGTCGGACTACCTCGCCCAAGCACCTGATCATCGCCCGAGATGCCTTTCTCCCAGGCTACCAACGGCGGTACGCCCAGCCCTCGATGCATTTCGCGGTGGTACACGCCAGCGATGGCATGGCCCAGCCACCGCTCGACTTCTTCCAGGGTCATCACGGCGCTCTTGGCGGGATCGAGATCGCCTTTGGCCTGCACGTTGGAGAAGGTCGTTCCCGGCAGCAGGTGAACCTTGCCCATCATCGTGCCGATCAGACGCTCGATGTGGCCGCCGTAATGCGGCGTGCGCACCGGCCGATGGTCGATGGCGATGCCATGCTGCTCGCAACCGCGTCGCAGCGCCTCGGAGCGGAACTCCTTGGCGTTGTCCAGGTGCAGACGCTCGGGGATACCGTGCACCGGCCACGCTCCGTCGATACCCCGCTCGGCCAGCCAGGCATCCTTCGGCAACGCGGCCTGGCTGATGCACAGCGCCACCGACGTTGCCGACGGGGGCTCCAGAGACAGGTGCAGACCGGCCACGCAACGCGTGCACACGTCAATGGCAAGCGTCAGCCAGGGCCGCTGGATCGGCTCGCGCGTCTGGCTGTCCACCACGATCACATCGACCAGCGTGTGGTCGATCTGTACCAGCGACAGCGGCCAGGGCGCTTCCAGCGACCCAGCCGCCGGCGCGAACCGATCACGCGCAGCCTTGCGACCATGACGCTGGGCCATCACTTCCGAAGCTGGGCGGGCACTCAGCCGGCGCTCGATCGCTCCCCGGCTTGGCAGCTCCAGGCCCGCCGCTCGGCACCGTATATGGACCTGCGCGACCAGATCCGACACCCGTGGCTTCTGCCGCGTCAGGTACATCTCCTCCGTGACCTGGTTGATGATCGCGGTCACTTCCGGCGCCAGCATCGACTTGCCTTGCTTGCGGCCACGCTGCTGCGGCAGCAGGCTGGACAACTGCGGAGCGGCGAGATAGCGCGCCAGCAGGTCGTAGGTCGAGCTGACGCTGCATCCGATCTGGCTGGCTACCTGGGCCACATCCTCGCGCGTGCGCTCGGTGGCCTTGGCCAGACGGCGGATTACGGCGAGCCGGTCGCGTGCCCTGGCCCAATCGGCTTCGCTGACCTGCGTGAGGTCGATGGTTGCGGTCATGTCGCCCGCACGGGGCTGCTGGCAAGCAGAGCCACCGACAGGTCATCGACCAGCAAGCGCCCCTGCGCGAGCATTCTCCAGATGGTGGCGAGTGCCAACGGGCGCTCAAGCCGCGCCGTCGATACGAGTTGTCCGATGGTCGGCGCGCGCAGCGACTTCAACGCCGACAACACGGCATTGCACGCCGCCACGTCCAGTGGAGCCGAGCGCAGCGGGATCAATCGCAGCGCATTCTCCAGTTCCACGCCACGAATGCCGCACTCCGTGGCGATGCGGAAGGTGACACCCTTCGCTTGCGCCCAGTCGCGCGCCGCCTTGAACGCTGGGCGCAGGTTCGACCACTGGCTGCGCAGGTCCGTGCGGTATTTGATCTCGACCAGTTCACGTCGCCCGTCGCTCCAGGACACCAGAAAGCCCGGCGTGTACCGCCGCGGCTTGCCCGCATCCATGAAGTGGATCGTCTCGGGCTGCGAAACCAGCTCGGCGGCCGGATCGCGGAACTGGGTAAGCAACACAAAGTCCCGCTCAAGCGCGCTCTCATGTTCAACGGCCTTCTGCCGCACCGGCTGGAAGCCAGTGATATGGGAGCGTCTGCTCAAGGGGATTCGTCGCATTCCGTCGTCCGGTTGGGTGTTCACTCAGTCCAACTTTAACGGAAATTTCGCCCTGATTCCAGGAATTAACGGAAATCAGAATATGCTGCAACAGGCTTGAACCATGAAATCCGGGTGTTTTCAAGTCCAGCCTTTAGCGGAAAACGACA
>NZ_WTVK01000011.1 GCF_012910805.1 Aromatoleum evansii | reverse complement strand
GTTAGATTTGTATAAGAGACAGCCCACTATCCGATGATCGCCGCGCTGCCCGAGGCCGCGCGCCAACGCCTGCTCGCCGCGGGCCGCTGGGCGCGCGTGCCGGCCGGCACCCTGCTGTTCGACGACCACCAGGCCTGCGAAGGTTTTCCCTTCGTCGTCGAAGGCTCGGTGCGCGTGGTCAAGTGCGCGCCGAACGGGCGCGAGCTGCCGCTGTACCGCGTCACGCCGGGCGAAACCTGCATCATCTCCTCGTCCTGCCTGCTCGGGCACGAGGACTACAACGCGCGCGGCATCGCGGAAACGGACACCGTGCTGCTGATGTTGCCCAAGCCCGAATTCGACGCCCTGCTCGCCGAGCCGGCCTTCCGCAGCTTTGTCTTTCATCTCTTCGCCGAGCGCATCGCCGACCTGATGCAGCTCATCGAGGAAGTCGCCTTCCACCGCCTCGACCAGCGCCTCGCCGCCCAGCTGCTGGGCAAGGGGCGCGTGCTGCACGTCACGCACCAGCAGCTCGCCGACGAGCTCGGCAGCGTGCGCGAATTCGTCAGCCGGCTGCTGAAAGGCTTCGCCGCGCAGGAACTCGTGAAACTGTCGCGCGAGCAGATCGAGATCCTCGACCCGGCGGGCCTGCGGCGCATCGCCAGCGACGGCCGGCAGACCTGAGCTTCGCGACGGGGGCTGTGTAACCGAGGTTACAGACCGGCGGAAGCGCGAGTGTTGAAATACGCTCGCAAACCTGAACAACCCCGGAGAAAATCATGAATGCAAACGTCGGCGGCATCGACAAGATCCTTCGCATCGTCGCGGGCCTGGTCCTGATCGTCCTCGCGATCATGGGCATCGGCGCCCCCTGGACCTGGATCGGCGTCGTGCCCCTCGCCACCGGCCTGATGGGCTGGTGCCCGGCCTACTCGATCTTCGGCCTCAACACCTGCCCGATGAAGAAGGCCTGAACGTCCCTCGCGGCGTCACAAAAAAGCCGGGGCGACCCGGCTTTTCTTCGTTTACGACCTCCGTTTCGCCCGAGCTACGCCGGAGCGCCCTTGCGCGACACATGGTTCGCGATATTGACGTAGTCCGCAACGCTCAAGCGCTCGCCACGCAGCCCCGGATCCAGTCCCAGCGTCGCGAAATCCTGCTCGTCGAGGAAGTCGCGCAGCGTGTTGCGCAAGGTCTTGCGCCGCTGCCCGAAGGCCGCTGTGACGATGCGGCCGAGCAGTTCCTCGTCCTGCGCACCGAGCTGATCGGGCGGCAGCGGCACCATGCGCACGATGCTGGAGGTCACTTTCGGCGCCGGCCGGAACGCCCCCGGCGGCACGTCGAAGAGCCGCCCCATGCGGAAGCGGTACTGCAGCATCACCGATAGCCGCCCATACTCCTCGGTCCCCGGCTCGGCCACCATGCGCATCACCACCTCCTTCTGCAGCATGAAGGTCATGTCCGAAACGCTTTCGGCAAAGGTCGCGAGATGGAACAGCAACGGCGTGGAGATGTTGTACGGCAGGTTCCCCACCACGCGCAGCGGCGCGCCGAGGCTACCGAAATCGAACTTCAGCGCGTCGCCCTCGTGGATCGTCAGCCGTTCCGGCGAGTAGCGCTCCTTCAGGCGCGCGATCAGGTCGCGGTCGATCTCGACCACGTGCATGTGCCCGAGCCGCTCGACCAGCGGATCGGTCATCGCCGCAAGGCCCGGGCCGATCTCGACGATCGTGTCGCCCGCGGCGGGGCGGATCGCATCGACGATCTTGCGGATGATATTGGGGTCGGACAGGAAGTTCTGCCCGAAGCGTTTGCGGGCGTGGTGCTCGGTCATTCGATATCTCTACAGGTTGTCGGCAACGCCGAAGCGGCGGCGCTGCCGTGATGCAGCCCGCGCGATGGCGGTTTTCGGGCCGAGGCGTCCGCCACGCGCCAACGAGGACCGGAAGCCGCCGTCGCGCGGGCGGGCCGACCGGCACTCAGTTTCAAGGAATTCGGTTTTCAGCCGCGAGCGCCCGCCATCGCGATCGCCAGCTCGACTGCCGCGAACAGACTGCCCGGATCGGCCTTTCCCGTTCCGGCAAGATCGAGTGCGGTGCCGTGATCCACCGAAGTCCGGATGATCGGCAGGCCGAGCGTCACGTTCACCCCGCCACCGAAGCTCGCGTGCTTCAACACCGGCAGCCCCTGGTCGTGGTACATCGCCAGCACGGCATCGCCCTGCGCGAGCGTGTGCGGCACGAACAGCGTGTCGGCCGGCAGCGGGCCGGTGAGCGACATGCCCTCGCCGCGCAGCTTCTCCAGCACCGGCGTGATCACCTCGATCTCCTCGCGCCCCATGTGGCCGCCCTCGCCGGCGTGCGGATTCAGGCCGGCGACGAGGATGCGCGGCGCCGTCAGGCCGAAGTGCCGCACCAGGTCGCCATGCAGGATGCGCAGCGTCGCCTCCAGCAGCTCGCGCGTGATCGCCGCCGGCACCGCCGCCAGCGGCAGGTGCGTCGTCGCCAGCGCGACGCGCATGCCGCCGCCGACCAGCATCATCACCACCAGGGGCGTGCCGGTATGCTCGGCGAGATACTCGGTATGTCCGCTGAAGGCCACCCCGGCATCGTTGATGACGCCCTTGTGCACCGGCGCCGTCACCATCCCCGCGAACTCGCCGCTGCGGCAGCCCGCCAGCGCGCGGTCGAGCAGCGCGAGCACGTAGGGCGCGTTTGCGGCGTCGAGCACACCGGCGCGCGCCGGCACGCCCAGCGGGACGTGCAGCACTTCGATTGCGTCCTCCGGCGCTGCATCGCGTGCGGGATCGAAGGGCACCACCGCCGCCCGACCATCGGCACGCTCGCGGATCAGCCCGATGTCGCCGAGGACGACGGTACGCACCGGCCAGTCGCGTCCGGCCAGGTGCGCGCACAGCTCCGGTCCGACCCCGGCCGGCTCGCCGCTCGTGACGGCGAGAATCGGCAAGCGCGTCGGCAGCCCCGGCACGCCGGCTTACTCCTTCTCCAGGCGGTACTCGACGTAGGTACGGTCACGCAGCTGGCGCAACCATTCCTCGTAGGCCTCCTCGGCCTTGCGCTCGCGCAGCGCGTTGCGCGCGGCGGCGCGCTTGCGCTCGTCGGTAACGTCCTGCATGCGGCGCTCATCGACCATGATCAGGTGCCAGCCGAAGGGCGACTTGATCGGCGCGCTGACCTCGCCCGGCTTGAGCGCGTCCATGGCACGCTCGAATTCGGGCACCGTGTCGCCCGGATTGACCCAGCCGAGGTCGCCGCCCTTCGCGGCCGACAGGTCGGCCGAGTTCACCTTCGCCAGTTCCGCGAAGTTCCCGCCGTTGATGACGCGCTCGCGCAGGCCGTTGAGGCGGCTCTCGGCGTCGGCATCGGTCACGATCTCCGAGGTGCGGATCAGGATGTGGCGCGCACGCGTCTGCTGCATCTGCTGCAGGCCCGCCACCGCGCCGCCGCGACGCTCGACGAGCTTGACGATATGGAAACCCGCCGGACTGCGGATGACCTTCGACACCTCGCCCGGCTGCATCTGGCGCACGGCCTCCGCGAACAGCGCCGGCAGGCGGTCACGGCCGCGCCAGCCCAGGTCGCCTCCGCTCAGCCCGTCCGGCGCGTCCGAATACGAGGCCGCGAGGCGGCCGAAATCCTCGCCCGCGCGCAGGCGCTCGACGACGCTCTCCGCGCGCGCCAGGCGCTCCGACTGCTGCTGCATGGTTGCGCTTTCGGGCACGCGCACCAGGATGTGGGCGACGTGGAACTCCTCGCCCGACAGCGCATCGGCGTTGTTCGCGAGGAAGTTCTCGATCTCGGCGTCGGTCACGACGATGCGGTTGTCGACCTCGCGCTCGCGCAGACGGGTGAGCAGGATCTCGGAACGGATCTGGTCGCGAAAGCGGTTCCAGGTGATGCCATCCTTCTCCAGCGCGAGGCGCAGGTCGGTCATGCCCATGCGGTTGTTGTCGGCGATGCGGCCGATCGCCCGGTCAAGCGTCGCATCGTCGACCTTGAGCGAGGTTTCCGCGGCGAGCTGTATCTGCGCACGCTCGAGCACCAGCCGTTCGAGCACCTGGCGCTCGAACACTTCGGCCGGCGGCAGCGCCGTGCCCTGGCGCGCGAGCTGGCGCTGCGCCTGCTGCACGCGCTCGCGCAGTTCCAGCGTGGTGATGACCTCGTTATTGACGACGGCGACGATGCGGTCGACCGCGACCGGGCGCGCAGGGGCGGCGTGCGCGGGCAGCAGCGCGGGTGCGCCGGCGAGGCCGAGTACCAGGGCGATGCACAGGCGCGAGGGAATTCGGATCATGTTCTGTCGTGGTGTGGATGTTGAGGCGCTCATTCGGCGCCGAAAACGCGATCGGAAACGGGATCGTTGATCTTCCCATAACCGGCGACGCTGCGTTTGAGCAGATTGACCGGACTGGTGCCCACGCTTGCGAGGTCGTTGAGCTCGAGCTGGACGAACACCGCCTGGGTCACGTCATTGGGGTCGGTCGCGAAGCGGTGCACCGCGGTGCGCACGACCCAGCAACCGCCATCGTACTCGATGCCCGCGATCGCCTCGGTGATGCGGTCTTCCGTCAGCGAGCGCGTCACGCGCCCGACGCCGTACCAGCCGCCGCCCAGCGGCCACTGGCCGGACAGGGCGAGATCCTGGATCTTGTCGCTCTCGTCGGCAAGCCGGCCGCGCGAATAGCGGTAGGAAAGGTTCAGCGCCTTGGCGAAGTCGGGCTGGTAACGCACGCCGGCGTTGAAGCGTTCGGTCCAGTTGTCGCGCAGGTTGTACTGGATGTTCGAATCGAGCCAGGTCTTCGACATGATGTAGCCGCTGAAGAGCCCCAGCACGTCGGCCCGGCGGCCGGTGCGCGGCTCCTCGCCCGGCAGCGTCACACGCTGGTCGTCGAAATAGAAACGCTGGCCGACGGTCGCGCGCAGGCGCTCGCCGCCGGTTTCGGGGTCGATCAGGCGCGAGGTCACCGCCGCCGTCACCTGGTTCGCATCGGCGATGCGGTCGCCCCCCGAATACTGGTTCTCGGAGAAGATCTGCGCGAGGCCGAAGTCGTAGCGCGAGGAGTCGAACACCGGGATGTCGGACTGGTCGCGGTACGGCGTCTTGACGTAGAACACGCGCGGCTCCAGCGTCTGCAGGAAGTCCCGGCCGAAAAGGCTTGTGTCGCGCTCGAACATCAGGCCGCTGTCGACCGAGAAGATCGGCACGGAACGCGTGATCGAGCGGCTGTTGCCGCTGAGGTCGCGATCGAGGTCGTACTGCGTGTAATGCAGGCCGAGCTTGGGCGTGACGTAATAGCCGGCGCGCTCGAAGGGCAACGAAACCTGGGGATGCAGCGTGAAGCGGCTGCCTTCGGCAACATTCGAATCCGGATGGTCGAACTGCACGTACTCGCCGCGGAACGCGAAGGCCGAGCCGCCGATCAGCTCGCCGCGGTTGGCGTTCAGCAGCAGCTGCGGCAGCTTGCGGTACGGCTCCCCGCCCGACAGGGTCTGGTAGCTCTGCACCAGCGCGGAGGCATTCCACCACTCGCTGCCGGCATAGCTCAGCGTGCCCTTGCGCACGAGGTTCGCACGCGAGGCGACCGACACGCGCGAGCTGAGATCCTCGAAATACTCCTTGTCCGTGACGCCGTTCCAGTCGATCGCCGCGAACAGGCTGGGCGTGATGACCTGCGTATGCTGGAAGGAGCCCAGCGCACGCTCCTCGCCGGTGACGTTGTCGCGCGGCAGGTATTCGACGCGCGCCTCACCGGCCTGCGTCGGCGTCAGGTAACGGAATTCGGTCGCCAGCTGCACACCGCGGCGGCCCATCACGCGCGGGGCGATCGTCGCGTCGTAGTTCGACGCGATGTTCCAGTAGTACGGCACCGAGATGTCGAGGCCGACCTTGTTCGACATGCCGAAGGTCGGGGCAAGGAAGCCGGACTGGCGCTGGCCGACGAGCGGGAACTCCGCCCACGGCCACCACAGCATCGGCACGTCCTGGAACACCAGGGTCGCGCCCTTCGCGGTGCCGAGCTCGCGGTCGTAGTCGAGGTGCAGGTCGCTCGCCTTGAGGTACCAGTCGGGATCGCTCGCCTCGCAGGTCGACCAGGTCGCGTTCTTCAGGCGGTACTGGTTCTCGCCCTCGAAATACAGCACGTCGGCCGAGCCGCCGCCGGCGATCTCGCGCGGCGTCTCGCCGGGCTGCACGGGCTGGGTCGACTGGCGCTTGATGCGGTAGGTCGGCTCCTCGAACGAACCCAGGCGCTCCTCGAGCTTCAGCCGCGCCTCCGGTCCGCTCATCTGGTCCTCGCCGCGCCTGAGCCGCACGTCACCCTCGGCATGCGCCTCGTCGTCGAGCTCGCGATAAGTCAGCTTGTCCGCCGAAAGCAGCAGGTCGTCGCGTTGCAGCTCGGCATCGCCTTCCGCCAGCAGTTCGACCGAACGCGTGCCGCGGATGCGCAGGGCACGTACCTCGGTCGCCCCCGGCGGCAAGGCGCTCGGCGCCTGCGCGGGCTTGGTCCCGCTTGCAGCCCCGGCCGGCGTCGCCACGGTGGGCGCGGGAGCAGGCGCCTTCGCTGCGGGATGGACGCCGGCAGGAACCGGCTCCACCGGAGCCGCCGCGGGCGCCGGCTTCGCCGGCGTACGGGCGCTGCCGCCCCCCATCAGGTCAGGCGACACGACCAGCGGCGGCAATCCGGCCGCCAGGGCCGAGCCCGAGAAACAGCACAGCAGCAGCGGGATCGCCCGCAGTTGCGTTCTCAATCGCATTTCGCGCAAAGCGCTTTCCCCAATCCTGGTTTCATCGCCGGCGGCCCGTGCCCGGCACGGTCGCGGCCTTTTGATAAACTCGCGGATTTTACACGAAGCGTTGCGGAGAACCCGGTGCACAGACTTGCCCAACTGAACGACTGGCTGACCACACGAATGTCCGGGAAGGCCTTCGAGCTCACGCCCGCATCGGCCGACGCCAGTTTCCGCCGCTACTTCCGCGTGAATTTCGCCGACGGCAGCCCCAGCCTCGTCGTCATGGACGCGCCGCCCGAGCGCGAGGACTGCCGTCCGTGGCTGAAGGTCGAGGAGCTGTTCCGCGCCGCCGGCGCGCACGTCCCCGAAGTGCTCGCGCAGGACCTCGACCAGGGCTTCCTGCTGCTGTCCGACCTCGGCAGCACTACCTACCTCGCCGCGCTGAACAAGGACAACGCCGCCCACCTGTACGCCGACGCCCTCGGCTCGCTCATTGCGATCCAGCGCGCGAGCCGCCCCGACGTGCTGCCGGAATACTCGCGCGAACTGCTGCTGCGCGAGCTGATGCTCTTCCCCGAGTGGTACATCGAGCGTCACAAGGGCGTCACGCTAGACGATCGCCAGCGTGTCACGCTGATGGACACCTTCGACCGCATCCTCGCAGTGAACCTCGCCGAGCCCCAGGTCTTCGTGCATCGCGACTACCACTCGCGCAACCTGATGTACCTGCCCGACCAGGCCAACCCGGGCATCATCGACTTCCAGGATGCCGTGTACGGCCCGCTGACCTACGACCTCGCCTCGCTGTTCAAGGACGCCTACATCCACTGGGAGGAGGACTTCACCCTCGACATGCTCGCGCGCTACTGGGAAGCGGCGCGCAAGCTGGGCCTGCCGGTGCGGGAAGACTTCTCCGACTTCCACCGCGACTACGAATGGATGGGCGTGCAGCGCCACATCAAGGTGCTGGGCATCTTCGCTCGGCTCTATCACCGCGACGGCAAGGACGGCTACCTCGCCGACATGCCGCTGGTGATGGACTACCTCCGCCGCGCGTGCAAACGCTATCGCGACCTCGGCCCACTGCTGAAGCTGCTCGACCGCCTCGATCCCGAACCGGTCGAAGTCGGCTACACCTTCTGATGCGCGCGATGATCCTCGCCGCCGGCCGCGGCGAACGCATGCGCCCACTCACGGACGCCTGCCCGAAGCCGCTGCTGCAGGCAGGCGGCAAGCCGCTGATCGTGTGGCACATCGAACGCCTGCGCGACGCCGGCTTCACCGACATCGCGATCAACCACGCCCACCTCGGCGCGATGATCGAGGCGGCGCTGGGCGATGGCGGCGCCTTCGGCGTGCGCCTGCGCTACTCGCCCGAAGCGGAGGCGCTGGAGACTGCCGGCGGCATCCGCCAGGCCCTGCCGCTGCTCGGCGACGCCCCCTTCCTGGTCGTGAATGGCGACGTCTTCTGCGATGCCGAGCTCGCGGCCCTGCGTGCGACGGGCGAAGGGCTGACCGCCGACGGCGACCTCGCCCACCTGCTGATGGTACCGAACCCCGAGCACCACCCCGGCGGCGACTTCCATCTCGCGGACGGGCGCCTGCACCGCGACGGCGAACCGCGCCTGACCTTCTCCGGCCTCGGCGTGTACCACCCCGCCCTCTTCGCCGGCATCGCACCGGGCACGCGTGCCGCGCTCGGCCCGCTGCTGCGCGAGGCGATGGACGCCGGACGCGCAAGCGGCGCCCTGCACGCCGGCTATTGGCTCGACGTCGGCACCCCGGCGCGACTCGCCGAACTCGACGCGCGGCTGCGCCGTACCGGCACCTGAACGCACTCCGGCAGGTCCGGTCGAATCCGACATCCGTGCCCATGCCATAATCCGCCGATGAACACGCCCCTCGACCCGAAGTTCGCCCCCCTCGCGCTCGACATCGCCCCCTTCCGCGCCCGCCGCGAGCGCCTGCTCGCGCGCATGAACGCACTCGGCGGCGGTATTGCCGTGTTGCCGACGGCTCCGGAATACGCGCGCAACCGGGACACGCACTACCCGTTCCGCTACGACAGCTATTTCCACTACCTCACCGGCTTCGGCGAACCGGAGGCAGTGGTCGTGCTGATCGCCGGCGATACGCCGAAATCGATCCTGTTCTGCCGCGAAAAGAACGAGGAGCGCGAAATCTGGGACGGCTACCGCTACGGCCCCGACGCCGCACGCGAGCGCTTCGGCTTCGACGAGACCTGGACCATTGGCGAGATCGACCAGCGCCTGCCCGATCTCATGTCCGGCCAGCCCGCACTGTGGTGCAGCCTCGGCCACGACACCGACTGGGACGCCCGCGTGCTGCGCGCCCTCAACACCGTGCGCGCGAACGCCCGCGCCGGGGCGATCCCGCCGCATGCGATCCGCGACGTGCGCGCCGAGCTCGACGAGATGCGCATCCTCAAGGACGCCTCCGAAATCGCGATCATGCGCCGCGCCGGCGACATCTCCGGCGAAGCCCATCGCCGCGCGATGGCCGCGACCCGCCCCGGCCGCTTCGAATACGAGATCGAGGCCGAACTGCTCCACGCCTTCCGCCGCGCCGGCAGCCAGGCCCCCGCCTACCCGTCCATCGTCGCCAGTGGCGCCAACGCCTGCGTGCTGCACTACATCGAGAACGACCGCCAGATGGCCGATGGCGACCTGCTGCTGATCGACGCCGGCTGCGAGCTCGACGGCTACGCCTCCGACATCACCCGCACTTTCCCGGTGAATGGCCGCTTCAGCGGACCGCAGCGCGACATCTACGAACTCGTGCTCGCCGCGCAGGCCGCCGCCAAGGCCGCGATCCGGCCCGGTGCGCACTGGAACATGCCGCACGACGCCGCCGTTGAGGTGCTCGCGCAGGGCATGCTCGACCTCAAGCTCCTTTCCGGCAGCCTCGCCGAAGTCCTCGAGCAGGGCCACTACCGCCGCTTCTACATGCACCGCACCGGGCACTGGCTCGGGCGCGACGTGCACGACGCGGGCGAATACAAGCTCGACGGGGACTGGCGCCCGCTCGCCCCGGGCATGGTGCTGACGGTCGAGCCGGGCTGCTACATCCGCCCTGCCGAAGGCGTGCCGGAAGCCTTCTGGAACATCGGCGTGCGCATCGAGGACGACGCGCTGGTCACTGCGGACGGCTGCGAATACCTCACCGAAGCCGCACCGCGCTCGGTCGCCGACATAGAGGACGTGATGCGCGAGGCCGCCGATGGCGCAGCATGACCTGCTGATCGTCGGCGCAGGCCCGGTCGGCCTCTCGCTCGCCCTCGCACTGAAGGACAGCGGCCTCGCGATCGCACTGGCCGACGCGCGGCCGCGCGATGCCGTCGCCGCCGACCCGCGCGCGCTCGCGTTGGCCCACGGTACGCGCCTCACCCTCGAACACCTGGGGGTGTGGAACGCCTTACCAGCCACGCCCATCCGCCACATCCACATCTCGCAGCAGGGCGGCTTCGGCCGCACCCGGCTCGATGCGGACGACTACGGCCTGCCCGCACTCGGCTATGTCGTCCGGGCGGGCGCTCTCGCCGAAGCCCTGCGCGACGCCGTCGAGCGCACCGGCATCACGGTCATGGACCAGACCGAAGTCACCGGACTAGCCACAGGCGCCGACGCGGTAACGGCCAGCCTCGCCGGCGACGGCAGCACCCTCCATGGCGCCACCGCCTGCGCCCGCCTCGTCGCCTGCGCCGAAGGCGGGCTGCAGGCGGACACGCCCGACATCGTCGAACGGGACTACGGCCAGCACGCGATCATCGCCAACGTGGGCATTGCCGGCAGACACGGCGAAACCGCCTTCGAGCGCTTCACCAGCGAGGGCCCCATCGCCCTGCTGCCCCACGGCGACCACTATGCCCTGGTGCATGTCGCCTCGCCCCGGCGCGCCACCGAACTCCTGGCCCTGCCCGACGCCGCCTACCTGCAACACCTCCGGCAGCGCTTCGGCAGCCGGGTCCAGCTCGCAAGCGTTGCCGGGCGGCAGCGCTACCCGCTGGTGCTGCGCTACCGTCGCGACCCCGTCGGCTCGCGCACGGTGTGGCTGGGCAACGCCGCTCAGACCCTGCACCCCGTCGCCGGCCAGGGTTTCAACCTCGCGCTGCGCGACGTCTGGGCGCTCGCCCGCACCCTCCTCGACTACCGCGGCGACCCCGGCCTCGCCGGCACGCTCGCCGCGTGGCGCGACGCCCGGCGACTGGACCGCTTCGGCGCGATCAACTTCACCGACAGCCTCGTGCGCATCTTTAGCAACGACTTCGCCCCCCTGCACCATGCACGCGGCGCAGCGCTGTTCGCCCTCGACATGCTACCGCCGCTGCGCCACTTCATCGCCCGCCGCATGATGTTCGGCGCCCGCGCCTGGCCGTGACTCCGGGGATGCCGACCCCGCCGGCACGCCATCGTTATATGATTGCGTCCGAACAATCCCGGACCTGACGTTTCATCACATGAACAAGAACATGCGGATTCGCTACAAGATCACCCTTGCAGTCGGCATTGCGGTCACTGCGGTCCTCGTGGCGATGGCGCTCTTCTACACGCACTTCCAGGAACAGTCGGTCCTGAGCCAGAACGAGCGCACGATGGAAAAGCTCACCGAAAGCGTGGCCCAGGGCCTGCAGGCGGTGATGCTGGCGGGTTCCGCGGACATCGCCGAGTCCTATGCCGACCGCCTCAAGAAGGTTACCGACATCATCGACTTCCGCATCCTGCGCACCAACGGCGACGAAGCCTTCCGCGACAACAAGACCATCGACGACGTGAACCGCCGCCGCGGCGAGGAAACCTTCACTCCGCGCGACCACGAACAGCAGATCCCGGTCCTCCCGGCCGACGACCCCAACCTGCTCGCAACCGTGAACGAAGGCCGCACGCTCGCGGTGTACGAACCCGGCCTCGACGGCCACCGCAACCTGACCTTCCTCGCCCCCATCAAGTACGCCGACGCCTGCAGCAAGTGCCACGGCACGGCCAACAGGGTGCGCGGCGTGATCAAGCTGACAACCTCGCTCGCCGCCGTCGAGCGCGACATCTACGAGGTGCGCCAGTACGCGATCGGCGGCCTCGCCCTGGCGCTGATGGCGACCATGCTGCTCACCGGCTACATGCTCGGTCGCACCATCGTCGAACCGCTCGAGAAGGTCACCCACGCGATGAGCCGCGTCTCCGACGGCGACCTCGACCACCAGGTGCCGATCCACAGCCGCGACGAGATCGGCACGATGGCCAACAGCTTCAACCGCATGACCTCGGAGCTGCGCACCACGTACGACGGTCTGCGCCGCGAGCAGGACAAGCTCACGACCATCATCCACGGCGCGGGCGAAGGGATCGTCGTCACCGACAGCACCGGCGAGATCGTGCTGGTGAACCCCGCGGCCGAACGCCTGCTCGAAAAACCCGCGAGCCAGATCGTCCGGGAAGGTTTCTATGCGCTCCTCGACGACGAGGAGCAGATGCGCCTGTGGCTGTCGGACCCCGAGCAGGGCGGCTCGATCACGACCGCCTACAGGGAGCGCGTCCTGCAGATCTTCGCGTCCACGATCTTCGGCAACGACCACAACATCGTCGGCTCGGCCGCACTGCTGCGCGACATCACCGAGGAGAAGCGCCTCGAGGAGGAGTTGCGGCGACTTTCGACCACCGACGGCCTCACCGGCCTGTTCAACCGCCGCCACCTGGACGCCACGCTGGACACCGAATACAACCGTGCCCAGCGCACCGGCACCTCGCTCGCGGTGCTGATGTTCGATATCGACCATTTCAAGAAATTCAACGACACCTACGGCCACGACCAGGGCGACCGCGTGCTGCAGTCCGTTGCGAAGAACTTCCACGACGCGCTGCGCAAGTACGACCTCGCGTGCCGCTACGGCGGCGAGGAGTTCGTCGGCATCCTGCCCAACACCACGCTCGAGGGCGCGTTCTGCGTCGCGGAGCGCCTGCGGGTGGAAATCGAGGCCGCGGAAGTCGACGGCCTCAAGGTCACGATCAGCGTCGGCGTCGCGGCTTTCCCCGAGATTCCCGTCGGCGGCCCCGAAGGCCTCGTCGAGGCCGCCGACGCGGCGCTTTACCGCTCCAAGGAAGGCGGACGCAACCGCAGCACGCGCGCGCTTCCTCCCGAGCCGAGCACGCCCGCGGCGACGGGCGCGGATACCACACCGGTGTGACGCAGTCGCTGCCCGGGGCGAGCATTCGGCTGCTCGCCCGGCTCGGCATGGGGTAAAATCCCGACCTTTCCCCCGCACCACGCCCCGCCCATGCAGTACGCCGGTTTCACCCTGCGCAACAATCTTTTCGTCGCCCCGATGGCCGGCGTCACCGATCGTCCCTTCCGCCAGCTGTGCAAGAAGCTCGGCGCGGGCGTCGCGGTGAGCGAGATGGTCACGTCCAACTCGCTGCTCTACGGCAGCGCGAAGACGCTCCGGCGTGCCAACCACGAGGGCGAAGTCGATCCGATCTCGGTGCAGATCGCCGGCGCCGACCCGCACATGATGGCCGAAGCCGCCCGCCACAACGCGGACAACGGCGCCCAGATCATCGACATCAACATGGGCTGCCCGGCCAAGAAGGTGTGCAACGTGATGGCGGGCTCGGCGCTGATGCAGGACGAGCCGCTCGTCGCGCGCATCCTCGAAGCCGTCGTCGCCGCCGTGCCGAACACCCCGGTCACGCTCAAGTTCCGCACCGGCTGGAACCGACAGAACCGCAACGCGCCGACCGTCGCGCGCATCGCAGAGGAATCCGGCATCCGCGCCATCGCCATCCATGGCCGCACGCGTGCCGACCAGTACATGGGTGAGGCCGAATACGACACCATCGCGCACGTGAAGACCCTGGTGAAGATCCCGGTCATCGCCAACGGCGACATCACCTCGCCCGAGAAGGCGAAATACGTGCTCGACTACACCGGCGCCGACGGCGTCATGATCGGCCGCGCCGCCCAGGGCCGGCCGTGGATCTTCCGCGAGACCGAGCACTACCTCGCGACCGGCGAGCTGATGCCGCCGCCGCTCGTCAGCGAGATCCTCCAGGTGTGCCGCGAGCACCTGGCCGACCTGTACGCCTTCTACGGCGAAGATACCGGCGTCAAGGTCGCCCGCAAGCACATCTCCTGGTACACGAAGGGCCTGGTCGGATCGGCCGCCTTCCGTCGCGCCATGAACCAGCTCCCCGACGTCCGCTCGCAGCTGACGGCCGTCGAGGACTTTTTCGGCCAATTGGCCCAGCAGGACGCCCGCCTGCGCTACGAAGAAGACCTCCCGCAGGAACTTGCCGCATGAGCCGCCCCAACGAAATCGCCACTTCGGTGCAGCGCACCCTGGACCAGTATTTCCGCGACCTCGACGGTGAAAAACCGGCCGCGATCTACGAGATGGTGATCCGCAACGTCGAACGCCCGATGCTCGAATTCGTCCTCCGCCAGGCCAACGGCAACCAGACCGTGGCCGCGGAGATGCTCGGCATCAACCGCAACACGCTGCGGCGCAAGCTCACCGAATACGAACTGCTGTAAGCCCGACTGCCGCCGTGCGCCGCAATATGCGCACGGCCCCCGCCTTCCGATTCCTTCCTGCGATACGAACGATGAAAGTCTCCCAAGCCCTGATCAGCGTCTCCGACAAGCACGGCGTCCTCGAATTCGCCCAGGCCCTGCACGGCCTCGGCGTGAAGATCCTGTCGACCGGCGGCACCGCCTCGATGCTGCGCGACGCCGGCCTGCCGGTCACCGACGTATCGGAGCACACCGGCTTCCCCGAGATGCTCGACGGCCGCGTCAAGACCCTGCACCCGAAGGTGCACGGTGGCATCCTTGCGCGCCGCGACCTGCCCGAGCACATGGAGACCATCGCCGCGCACGGCATCTCGCGCATCGACCTCGTCGTCGTGAACCTCTACCCCTTCGCGCAGACCGTCGCCAAGCCCGACTGCACGCTCGAGGACGCCATCGAGAACATCGACATCGGCGGCCCGACCATGGTGCGTGCGGCAGCGAAGAACCACGGTGACGAGAAGGGCGGCGTGGGCATCGTCACCGATCCCGAAGACTACGGCTGCATCATCGACGAGTTGAAAGCGAACGGCGGCGAGCTGAGCTACAAGACCCGCTTCGCCCTCGCGGTGAAGGCCTTCACCCACACCGCCCGCTACGACAGCGCGATCTCCAACCACCTCACCGCGCTGACCTTCGGCGACAAGGGCGAAGTCGCCAAGCAGGCCTACCCCGAGCGCTACCAGGTCGCCTTCGACAAGGTGCAGGACCTGCGCTACGGCGAGAACCCGCACCAGTCCGCCGCCTTCTACCGCGAGCCGAACGCTCCCGAGGGTGCGATCGCGTCCTACAGGCAGCTGCAGGGCAAGGAACTGTCGTACAACAACATCGCCGACGCCGACGCGGCGTGGGAATGCGTCAAGGCCTTCGAGGCGGCCACCCCCGCCTGCGTCATCGTCAAGCACGCCAACCCCTGCGGCGTCGCCATCGCCGAATCGCCGGTCGCTGCCTACCGCAAGGCCTTCTCGACCGACCCGACCTCGGCCTTCGGCGGCATCATCGCGTTCAATTGCGAAGTCGACCGCGCGGCGGCAGAAGCGGTCTCCGCGCAGTTCCTCGAACTGGTGATCGCCCCGTCCTATACGGCCGATGCGCTGGCGCTGCTGGCCGCCAAGCAGAACGTGCGCGTGCTCACCTGCCCGCTCGGCAAGCCCGCCGGCGCACTCGACTACAAGCGCGTCGGTGGCGGCCTGCTGGTGCAGAGCGCCGACGAGGCCCGCATCGCCGTGGCCGACCTCAAGGTCGTCACCAAGCGCGCGCCGACCGAACAGGAACTGGGCGATCTTCTCTTCGCCTGGCGCGTCGCCAAGTACGTCAAGTCGAACGCCATCGTCTACTGCCGTGACGGCATGACCGTCGGCGTCGGTGCCGGCCAGATGAGCCGTGTCGACTCCGCGCGCATCGCCGCGATCAAGGCCGAGAACGCCGGCCTCACGGTCAAGGGCACGGTGGTCGCCTCCGACGCCTTCTTCCCGTTCCGCGACGGCCTCGACGTGCTCGCCCAGGCCGGCGCGACCGCCGTCATCCAGCCAGGCGGCTCGATGCGCGACGCCGAAGTGATCGCCGCGGCCGACGAACAGGGCGTCGCGATGGTGTTCACCGGCTTCCGCCACTTCCGCCACTGATCCGCAGCGCAGGTAACAGCATGAAAGTTCTCGTCATCGGCTCCGGCGGCCGCGAACACGCACTGGCCTGGAAACTCGCCCAGTCGCCCAAGGTCACGCGCGTCCTGGTTGCGCCGGGCAACCCGGGCACGGCCCGCGAGCCGCTGCTCGAGAACGTCGCCGTCACCGCGATTCCCGACCTCGTCGAACTCGCAAAGCGTGAGCAGGTGCAGTTCACCGTCGTCGGACCCGAGGCCCCCCTCGCGGCCGGCGTCGTCGACGCCTTCCGCGCGGCCGGCCTGCCGATCTTCGGACCGACGAAGGCCGCGGCCCAACTCGAGAGCTCCAAGGACTTCGCCAAGCGCTTCCTGATCCGCCACAACATCCCGACGGCGAAGTACCAGACCTTCTCCGACGCCGCCGCCGCGCACGACTATGTGAAGGCCCAGGGCGCGCCCATCGTCATCAAGGCCGACGGACTCGCCGCCGGCAAGGGCGTGGTCGTCGCGATGACGCTCGACGACGCGCACGCCGCGATCGACATGATGCTCACCGACAACCGCATGGGAGTGAGCTACGGTGAGGCGGGCGCCCGCGTCGTGATCGAGGAATTCATGGCCGGCGAGGAGGCAAGCTTCATCGTCATGGCCGACGGCAGGCAGGCGCTCGCGCTCGCGACCAGCCAGGATCACAAGCGCCTCAAGGACGGCGACGAAGGCCCCAACACCGGCGGCATGGGCGCCTACTCGCCCGCCCCGGTGGTAACGCCCGAGGTGCATGCGCGCGTGATGCGCGAGATCATCCAGCCGACACTCGCCGGCATGGCGGCCGACGGCCATCCCTATACCGGCTTCCTTTACGCCGGCCTGATGATCGACGACGCCGGCCAGCCGCGCGTGGTCGAGTTCAACTGCCGCATGGGTGATCCGGAAACCCAACCGATCATGATGCGGCTGAAGACCGATTTCTCCGACCTCATCGAAGCCGCGATCGGCGGCCGCCTCGACCAGATCGAAGCCGAGTGGGACCGTCGCGTCGCGCTCGGTGTCGTCCTCGCGGCTGCGGGCTATCCCGAGGCACCGCGCAAGGGCGACGCCATCACGGGCCTACCGGGCACCGAAGTCGAGGACGTGCATGTCTTCCACGCCGGCACCGGCGAGCAGGATGGCCAGGTCGTCACCGCCGGCGGACGCGTGCTGTGCGTCACCGCGCTCGGCGACAACGTGCGCAGCGCACAGAAGCGCGCGTACGAAGTGGCCGACGCGATCGTGTTCGAGGGCCGCCAGTTCCGCCGCGACATCGGCCACCGCGCCGTCGCGCGCAAGAACTGAGGGCGCCGCCGCGATGAGTGCACCCGACCGTTCCGTCGTCAAGAACTACCTCCTCGACCTGCAGCAGCGCATCGTCGCGGCGCTGGAGGCCTTCGACGGCGACGCATTCCGCACCGACGCGTGGGACCGCCCCGGAGGCGGCGGAGGCATCACCCGCGTGATCGAGGAAGGCCGTTTCTTCGAGCGCGGCGGCGTAAACTTCTCGCACGTGATGGGCGCCGGCATGCCGGCCTCCGCAACGGCGCACCGCCCCGAACTCGCCGGCCGCTCCTTCGAGGCGATGGGCGTGTCGCTGGTGCTGCACCCGCGCAACCCGTACTGCCCTACCGCGCACATGAACGTGCGCTTCTTCATCGCCCTGCCGCCGGCAAACGAGCCCGATGCGGCGCCGATCTGGTGGTTCGGCGGTGGCATGGATCTCACGCCCTACTATCCGTTCGAAGAGGATGTGCGCCACTTCCACCGCACCTGCAAGGCCGCGGTGTTGCCTTTCGGCGGCGAGGCGGAATACCGCCGCCTCAAGGAATGGTGCGACAGCTACTTCTTCCTCAAGCACCGCAACGAGCCGCGCGGCGTCGGCGGCCTGTTCTTCGACGACCTGGGCGCGGACGGCAAGATCGACTTCGATGCCGCCTTCGGACTGATGACCAGCGTCGGCGACGCCTTCGTGCCGGCCTACCTGCCGATCCTCGAACGCAGGAAGGACGTCGCCTATGGCGAGCGCGAGCGCGACTTCCAGGCCTACCGTCGCGGTCGCTATGTCGAATTCAACCTCGTCTTCGACCGCGGCACGCTGTTCGGCCTGCAGTCGGGCGGACGCACGGAATCCATCCTGATGTCGCTGCCGCCGATCGTGAAGTGGCGCTACGACTGGCAGCCCGAAGCTGGCAGCGCGGAGGCGAAACTCTACGACGAGTTTCTCAAGCCGCGCGACTGGTGCTGACGCACCCGAAATAGCCGGGCAGGAAGCGATTCAACCGCCGCCCCACTGTGGGCTTCAGCCGCGAAGGGACGTTCTCGCATGCGTTGCGGCCCATTCGCGGCTGAAGCCGCTCCCACGGGTATTGTGAACCCGCTCCCATCGACATACGTTTCTAGGCGGCCGAACGCTGTGCCGCGGCGCGGTAGTGCGCCTGCGCCTCGTCTGCACGCTCAAGCTTTTCGAGCAGACCGGCCAGCGCCAGATGCGTCTCGACCGAGGGCGCGAGGTTGAGCGAGGCCTCGAGGTAGCTCTGCGCCTTGCCCCATAGCTGCGCGTTGAGGCACAGACGCCCGAGCGCGAACAGCAGGCCCGCATCCTTGGGATACATGCGCAGCCATTTCTCGCCGCGGGCGAGGCAATCGACCGCGTCGCCCTCGCAGCAATAACCGTACAGGCGGGCGAGTCCGCTGTCCCATTCCACGTCGAGGAGACGCTCCAGCGTACGGCGCGCAAGCGCGCCCTGCCCCGCCTCAGCGAGGTAGGGCACGGCCCGCTCGACCAGGCGCCGGTCGTTCAGCTCGTCCGCCGGGATCTCCCGCCAGTAAGCCGCCAGCCCATCGGCATCGCCGGCCAGCTCGCGCATGCGCTCGAGATGCGCGCGCCGCAGCACGGACCGCACCTGGTCCTCCGACATGGCCTTGTGCTTGTGCAGCTGGCGTGCAGTGCGCAGCACCTCGTCCCAGCGCGCCAGCGCCGACGCGACACGCAAGGACAGGCGCAGCGCGGCGATATGGCGATGCCCTGCGAGGCGCAGGTTTTCCAGCCGTTCGGCCGCCTCGTCGAAGCGGCGCCCCTCCACCGCAAGCTCGGCCTCGGTCATCAGGCGCGCGACGCGCGACTCGTCTTCCTGTTCGGCCGACTTTCCCAACCAGATGCGATAACGCGTGTCGTCGCGCATCGCATGCGCAGCCCGCGCCGCAACGAGGGCTGCCATCGAGCGGTTGTCGCTGTCCCCGAACGCCGCCGCGGCGAACTTGACCGATTGTGCGAAACGCCCCTCGAACAAGGCTCGCAGCGCGTCGCGCAGAGCGCGACCGGCCTTTTCCTTGCGACGCCGCTCACGGTACTGGACGACGCGCCCGGGTAGCGCCATCGTCCGGCGCACGATCCGCAGCACGACGTAAGCGCTGACGAACGCGAGGACCAGGCCGACGATGAGCAGGTTGAGCGAAAGCTGGATTCGCCACGGCGGCACGACGACCAGCACGTAGCCGTCGTTGACGCTCGCGAGCATCGCGACACCGGCCGCGAGCGCGAAGATTCCGATGAGCCAGATCAATGCACGCATGATCGGCTCCTCAGCGCGTGGCGCCGGCAGGCTGGCGCGCAGCGTTCCCCTTCGCCGGCTCCTCGGCGGGCGGCGCGGCCGGCGGCACAACGACGGCCGGAGCATTCCGGCTCGCCTCGCCCGCGCGCGCCTGCAGGAGCCGCAGCGCGGCGATGCTCTCCACCGGCGCAGGCTGCTCCACCTTGACCGGCATCGCCCCGAGGGTCGCCAGCTCGGACAGGGTCTCCTGCACCTTTGCATCGCGCTTGTCGAAGTAACGTTCGATCCAGCCCTGGGCCTGCACCAGGTCCGCCGAGAAGGTGCGCCCGTCGCGCGCCAGCAGCGCGAGGCGGGCGGTCAGCAGGCGGATCTTGAGGTTCTCGCGCAGGTAGGTGCTCTGGGCGGGCGCGAGCAGCACCGGTTCGGGCTGATCAAGACGCTCGATGCGCACCAGAGCGAGGATCTCGTGCCACACCTCGTGAGCCACGCCCTTGATGAAATCCATCGGCGAGGGCTCGGCCGCGGCGGGCGCAGCAGCCGTGTCGGCATCGACGGACGGCTGCGCGGCGAGCTCCCCTGCGAACGCCAGGGGCAGACGATCCACCCGCTCGAGCAGGCCCTGGAGGCGCAGCGCGATGCCAGGAACATCCACCTGCGGCGCGGCCTTAAGCGTTTCGATATCGCGCGCCAGCGCGCGCCGCAACGGCAACAGCTGGCCCCCGTCATGCGCGGCGATACGCGCCTCGGCACCCTGCAGGGCAACCAGCGCAGCCTCGGCATTGCCGGCCAGCTGGAGCTGCTGCGTCGCCATCCCGACGGCGTATTCGGCCTCGGCGATGACGCGATCCTCACGCGTGCGCGAGAACTGCTGATAAAGCGTCTCGAGCGCAGCGGCCTGACCTTCGGTGGCAGCCACCTGTGCCTCGAGTGCGCCGAGCTTGCCCTGCAGCGCGGCGATGGCCTCCTGCTGCTGGCGGGCGAGCGCACGGTATTCGGTTGCCGCCGAATCGCCGGCGGCGAGGCGCTGGGCGACCTCCTCGCGCACGGTGGCGACGCTGCCACGCATGTCGTGCACGTACCAGCCGAGCACGCCGGTGCCGACGAGCGCAATCACGGAGATCGCAGCGACCAGGCCGCCACGGGAACTGCCGCCGGCGGCAGCGGAGGCTGACGATCGCCCGGTCGTTTCACGGTTCGGAGCGGGAGCGGCATCGGTCGAGCCGGACTGGGTGAGCGCAGATTGTTCTTGGTTCATGGCCTGAGTGTAACCGAGGCGTGTCGAAAATGAGACTCCAGGGCGCCGAGCAACCCCTCGTCGCCCGGCGGCGTCTCGAACACGAGCTCGAAGCCTGCCGCGCGGGCATGCGCGACGATGCGCGGATGCGGCGCGAAGACGGCGACCGTGCGCAGCGCGCGCCAGCCCTCGTCGCCGACCATGGTGCGCAGGTTGCCCACGCCTTCGCTGCTGGTGAGCGTGATCGCGTCAAGGCGCCCGTCGACGGCAAGGTCCAGCAGGGGCGCCGGGTCGATCTCGGGGCAGTAGCGACGGTAACAGGTGACGTACTCGACCGTGGCGCCCCGCTCGCGCAAGGTCTCGCCGAGCAGGTCGCGCCCGCCGTCGCCGCGGAAGATCGCGACGCGCCTGCCGGCGACCGCATCCGCCTGGAACTCCGGCAGGGCCAGCACAGACTCGCTGTCGAAGCCGCTCCGCGGCGCGATGACGTCCTTGAATCCGTAGCCCGCCAGCGCCCGCTCGCTACCCTTGCCGACCGTGGCGACGCGCAGGCCAGGAGGCCAGGCGCGTCTTGCGAGGATTGCCCCGAGGGCGTGACTCACGGCATTCGGACTGACGAAGAAGGCGAGCTCGAAGCCGTCGAGCCGCGCGATCACCTCATCGAGGGCGCGGCCGTCCTGCGGCTCGCCGATCGCCAGCACCGGGAAGCGCAGAGCGATGCCGCCGCGGGCTTCGATCGCCGCGCACAGGCCGTCCGCCTGCCCGGACGGCCGGGTCACCACGATGTGGCGCCCGGACAGCGTCGCCGCGGTCATGATCGCCACCGTCGCGGCCGGCGTCAGCCGATCTGGGCGAGGATGTCCTCGGCTCCCTGCTCACGCAGGTCGGCCGCCAGCGCCAGGCCCAGCGTCTCGCAGTCCGCCGGATTGCCCTCGAGCTCGGCGCGCACGATGCGGCTGCCGTCGGGCAGCGCGACGAAGCCGCGCAGCCACAGCTTGCCGGCACGGATCTCGGCGTAGGCGCCCAGCGGCACCTCGCAACTGCCGGCGAGCGCGCGCGACACGGCGCGCTCCGCGCGCACGCATGCCGAGGTGTCGGCGTCGTTGAGCGGCGCGAGCCAGGCGGCGACGTCCTTGCGGCTGGCGAGGCATTCGATGCCCAGCGCGCCCTGCCCGGCGGCCGGCAGCGAAACCGTGGACGGCAGCTCGCAGCGGATGCGATCGGCCAGGCCCAGGCGCTTGAGGCCGGCCGCGGCGAGGATGATGGCGTCGTACTGCCCCTCGTCGAGCTTGCGCAGGCGGGTGTCCAGATTGCCGCGCAGGCTGGTCACGGCGAGCATCGGGTACATCGCGTGCAGCTGCGACTCACGGCGCAGCGAGGAGGTTCCGACCACGGCCCCCGGCGGAAGCTCGTCGAGGCTCGCGTAGCGCGGCGACACGAAGGCGTCGAGCGGAACCTCGCGCTCCGAGATGCAGGGCAGCGCGAAGGGCTCGGCGAGCTGCATCGGCACGTCCTTCATCGAGTGCACGGCGATGTCGGCGCGACCTTCGAGCAGCGCCGCCTCGAGTTCCTTCACGAACAGCCCCTTGCCGCCGACCTTGGCCAGCGGACGATCGAGGATCTGGTCGCCGCGGGTCGTCATGCCCAGCAGCTCGACCCGGCAACCTGGGTACAGCCCCTCGAGGCGGGCCTTGACGTGCTCGGCCTGCCACAGTGCGAGCCGGCTTTCGCGGGTGGCGATTACGATGCGTTCGGGCGGGTTGAATTCGGCGGAAATTGCGCTCACGGTAAACGGACTCGTCGGCAGATGATTTAGGATCCTGAAGGGCGCGGCACATGCCGCACTGCAACATCAGGGTTCGCGCCAATGGCGCCGTAGCAGGACAGCATTCTAGCATGGACGTCCGAGCGCACCTCTCGCCCCCGAACCCCAACACTGCCACGGAAAGATCATGACCCAGGACAAGGACGCACCACTGCGCGAAGACATCCGACTGCTCGGCCGCATGCTCGGTGACACCGTGCGCGACCAGCAGGGCGAGGCCGTGTTCGGCCTCATCGAACGCATCCGGCAGACCTCGGTGCGCTTCCGCCGCGACGACGACCGCGCCGCGCGCCAGGAACTCGAAGGCATCCTGGATGCGCTGTCGCGCGAACAGACGATTCAGGTCGCGCGCGCGTTCAGCTATTTCTCGCACCTCGCCAACATCGCCGAGGACCAGCACCACATCCGCCGCAGCCGCGCCCACCTCATCGCCGGCTCCGCGCCGCGCGAAGGCAGCCTCGCGCACGCGCTCGCCCGCGCCTTCGCGAGCGGCCACGAGGCGGCGGAACTGGCCGCGTTCTTCGACACCGCATCGATCTCGCCGGTGCTCACGGCCCACCCGACCGAAGTGCAGAGGAAGAGCATCCTCAACTGCGAAACCGACATCGCCCGCCTGCTCGACCGGCGCGACCGCATGGTGCTCACGCCGGAAGAGCGCGAGTACAGCGATGAAGCCATGCGCCGCGCGGTGCTGATCCTGTGGCAGACGCGCATGCTGCGCCCGGCCAAGCTGTCGGTCGTCGATGAGGTGGCCAACGGCCTGTCGTATTTCGACGCGACCTTCCTGCGCGAAGTGCCGCGCCTCTATGCCGCCCTCGAGGACCAGCTCGCGAAGCGCGACCCGGCGCTGGGCGCGCTCGAACTGCCCGCCTTCCTGCGCGTCGGCAGCTGGATCGGCGGCGACCGCGACGGCAATCCCTTCGTCACCGCCGAAGTGCTCGAACGCGCGCTCGCGATGCAGGCCGGCGCCGTGCTGAGCTTCTACCTCGACGAGCTGCACACGCTCGGCGCGCGCCTGTCTCTCGCGGCCGGACTCGTGAGCGCCTCGGACGCCCTCCTCGCCCTCGCGAACCGCTCGCCCGACCAGTCCCCCCACCGCAAGGACGAGCCCTACCGGCGCGCGATCTCCGGTATCTACGCACGCCTCGCCGCGACCCATCGCGCCCTGCTCGGCAGCGAACCGCCGCGCCACGCCGTCGCAGACGCCGAGCCCTACCTGAACGCGTACGAACTGTCCGAGGACCTCGACATCCTCCACCGCTCTCTCGTCGCCAACGGCTCGGCGGCGCTGGCGCGTGGCCGCCTGCGCCTGCTGCGCCGCGCCGTGCGCGTGTTCGGCTTCCACCTCGCGCCGATCGACCTGCGCCAGAACTCCGACGTGCACGAGCGCGTCGTCGCGGAACTGCTGGCGACCGCCCAGCCCGGCATCGACTATCGCGCGCTCGACGAGACCGACCGCTGCGAGGTGCTGCTCACCGAGCTCGCCACGCCGCGACCGCTCGCCTCGCCCCACGTGCGCTATTCCGACGAGACCGAGGGCGAGCTGGCGATCTTCCGTGCCGCCCGCAGCGCGCACCTGCGCTTCGGCAAGGAAGCGATCACCAACTGCATCATCTCGAAGACCGATGACGTCTCCGACATGCTCGAACTCGCCCTGCTGCTGAAGGAAGCGGGACTGCTGCGCCCGCATGAGCAGGCGCTCGACGTGAACATCATCCCGCTGTTCGAGACCATCGAGGATCTCGCCAACGCCCCGACCGTCATGGATCGCCTGTTCGCGCTGCCGGCCTACATGAGCCTGCTGGAATCGCGCGAGCGGATGCAGGAGATCATGCTGGGTTACTCCGACAGCAACAAGGATGGTGGCTTCCTCACCTCCGGTTGGTCGCTGTACAAGGCCGAGATCGGGCTCGTCGAGGTGTTCGCCAAGCACGACGTGCACCTGCGCCTCTTCCACGGCCGCGGCGGCTCGGTCGGCCGCGGCGGCGGCCCGAGCTACCAGGCCATCCTCGCGCAGCCTGGCGGCGCCGTGCAGGGCCGCATCCGCCTCACCGAGCAGGGCGAGGTCATCGCCGCCAAATACAACAACCCCGAGGTGGGCCGACGCAACCTCGAGGTGCTGGTCGCCGCGACGCTGGAGGCGAGCCTGCTCACGGATCGCGCCCCGGCGCCGCGCGCCGAGTTCCTCGACACCATGCAGGCGCTCTCGGACACGGCCTTCGCCGCCTACCGCGGCCTCGTCTATGAAACCGAGGGCTTCGAGCGCTATTTCTGGGAGTCGACGGTGATCTCCGAGATCGCCGAGCTCAACATCGGCTCGCGCCCCGCCTCGCGCAAGAAGGGCACACGCATCGAAGACTTGCGCGCGATCCCGTGGGTGTTCAGCTGGGCCCAGTGCCGCCTGATGCTGCCCGGCTGGTTCGGCTTCGGCGCGGCGGTGAAGGCATGGCGCGCCGCCCATCCGGACGACGGCCTCGCGCGGCTGCAGGCGATGTACAAGGAGTGGTCCTTCTTCGCGACGCTGCTGTCGAACATGGACATGGTGCTCGCCAAGTCCGACCTCGCAATCGCCTCGCGCTACGCCGGCCTGGTCAAGGATCCGGCACTGCGCGACGCGATCTTCGGCCGCATCCGCGCCGAATGGCAGGACACCGTCGACGCGCTGCTTGCCATCACCGGCCAGAAGGAGCTCCTGGACGACAATCCGCTGCTCAAGCGCTCGATCCGCAACCGCTTCCCCTACCTCGACCCGCTCAACCACGTGCAGGTCGAGCTGCTGCGCCGCCACCGCGACGGCCACGACGACGCGCGCGTGCGACTGGGCATCCACATCTCGATCAACGGGGTCGCGGCCGGCCTCAGGAACAGCGGCTGAGGGGGGGATACGGCCTTCAGATCCCGAGCGTCTGCTTCACCGCCGGCCACTGCCGGCGGCTGACCGGCAAGCCTTCGGCCAGCCCGCCGAGCAGGATGTCCCAGTGCGGCTCGCCGTCCTGCTCGCCCGCGCGCTCGACGCCGACCACGGCAGCACGCGCGACGAGGCAGTTGCGGTGGATGCGCAGGAAGCGGCCGGCGAACTCCTGCTCGAGCTGCACCAGCGATTCGTCGAGCAGGTATTCGCGCTCGGTCGTTCGCGCGGTCACGTATTTCAGCTCCGCACGCAGGAACAGCACGTCCGCGACCGGCACCAGCAGGATGCGGCCGCGCTCATTCACGCTGAAATGCTGCCGCGCACCGGGCGCCAGCGCCGCCAGCGCGGCATCCGGCAGCGGCTGGCGGCGGCGCACCTTCGCCAGCGCGTCGGCGAGACGCTGCGCCCGCACCGGCTTCAGCAGGTAGTCGACCGCCGACAGCTCGAAGGCCTGCACCGCGTATTCGTCGTAGGCCGTTGTGAAGATCACCGCGGGGGGCTTCTCCAGCCGGCCGAGGTGGCGAGCCAGCTCGACGCCGTCCATCACCGGCATGCGGATGTCGGCCAGCACGACGTCGGCGGGCTCGCTCTCCAGCAGGCGCAGGGCCTCGACGCCGTTGGCCGCGACACCGACGACGGCGGTCGGCTGCTCCTGCGCAATGTCGCCGAGCAGGTCGCGCAAGCGCGCGCGCGCGGGCGCCTCGTCATCGACGATCACCACCCGCAGCAGCTGTGCCGACTCCATCGAACACCTCCCCCTGCGCTGCACGCCGGGCCGGCCCGCCGGCCCCCAAGGCACGCAGGCCTTTTGCTTTATAATTTCGGCCTGTTTGCGCGGCGCCCGCAACAACCGGCGCCCCGCCCCTAGCCGGCCGCGAACGGCCGCGCCATACCAATGACGGACATTATGACAGACACCACTTCCTCGCAGCCGGCCAAGGCCTGGTCGGGCCGCTTCACCGAACCCGTCTCGGACCTCGTGAAACGCTACACCGCCTCGGTGTTCTTCGACCAGCGCATGGCGCGCCAGGACATCCGCGGCTCGCTCGCGCACGCGAAGATGCTCGCGCGCCAGGGCATCATCGGCGCGCAGGATCTGGCCGACATCGAGCGCGGCATGACGCAGATCCTCGGCGAGATCGAGCGTGGCGAGTTCGGCTGGAACCTCGACGACGAGGACGTGCATCTCAACATCGAAAAGCGCCTCACCGCGCTCGTCGGCGACGCCGGCAAGCGCCTGCACACGGGCCGCAGCCGCAACGACCAGGTCGCGACCGACATCCGCCTGTGGCTACGCGACGCGATCGACCAGATCCTCGCCCTGATCGGCGACTTCCAGAAGAACCTGCTCGACGTCGCGGAAGCCAACGCGGCGACGCCGATGCCCGGCTTCACGCACCTGCAGGTCGCCCAGCCGGTGACCTTCGGCCACCACCTGATGGCCTACTACGAGATGAGCCGGCGCGACGCCGAGCGCTTCGCCGACTGCCGCAAGCGCGTGAACCGCCTGCCGCTGGGCAGCGCCGCGCTCGCCGGCACCAGCTACCCGATCGACCGCGAGTTCGTCGCGCAGGAGCTCGGCTTCGACGAGGTCTGTTACAACTCGCTCGACGCCGTCAGCGACCGCGATTTCGCGATCGAATTCTGCGCCGCCTCGGCGCTGCTGATGACGCACCTGTCGCGCTTCTCCGAGGAGCTGATCCTGTGGATGAGCCCGCGCGTGGGCTTCATCGACCTCGCCGACCGTTTCTGCACCGGCAGCTCGATCATGCCGCAGAAGAAGAACCCGGACGTCCCCGAACTCGTGCGCGGCAAGACCGGGCGCGTGAACGGCAGCCTGATCGCGCTGCTGACCCTGATGAAGGGCCAGCCGCTCGCGTACAACAAGGACAACCAGGAAGACAAGGAGCCGCTGTTCGACACCGCCGACACGGTGATCGACACGCTGCGCATCTACGCCGACATGATCACCGGCATCCGCGTGAAGGCCGACGCGATGCGCGACGCGCTGAAGCAGGGCTACGCGACCGCGACCGACCTCGCCGACTACCTCGTCAAGAACGGCCTGCCCTTCCGCGACGCGCACGAAGCGGTCGCACTCGCCGTGCGAGCGGCCGACGTGAAGGGCTGCGACCTGCCGCAGTTCTCGCTCGACGAGCTGCGCACGGCCATGGCGCACGTGCCGGGCGCGGCCGAGCGCGTCAAGGACGACGTCTTCGCGGTGCTCACCGTCGAAGGCTCGCTCGCCTCGCGCAAGCACGTCGGCGGCACGGCTCCCGAGCAGGTCCGCGCAGCCATCGCGCGGGCGCGCAGCGCCCGGGCCTGAGGGCCCCACCAACGGATCGGCCAGTACGCAAAGAGGCGCCCGCCCGGGGGCGGGCCCTCGCACTCCGCTCGACTGGTGTGAATCCTCCGCCGGACGCGAGTTCTCGCGTACGAACAAGGCCTCGCCCTTCCTCCCTCATCGCCCCGGCGTCACGAAAGACCGGAATTCACCCGCCCCCCATGTGCAAGGTCGGCATGACGAAGGTCACGACGCCGAGGCCCTTGTACTTGAAGCACACGGGGCACTCGGCTAGCTTAAGGACGACGGATCAAGTCGCAGCGAGCCTGCCGAGCGAACGTCGGAATTATTTACACCTGACTAGAACCGGCACATCGCTCGCACCATAAGCCTCTAATTTTCAGCACCTTGGAACACCTGCCAATTCGGCACGAATCGTGCTCGAATGCTTGCGACAAGGCGCACGCATCGAAATTCGCCATCAGGAACCGAGAAAATGGGGATCCCCCCGGAACCGAGCGATACCTGCCGCAGCGAGCTGCCCGAGGGAAGTCCGGCGGCCCCGCCCAAGGGGTCACGTCGTCGCTTCATCGGGGCGACCGCTGGCGGGGTGGGTGTGCTGCTGGCCGTTCAAGCGAAGTCGGCGCTCGCCGGCACCTGCCTGAGCCCGTCGGCGATGGTCAGCGGGAATCTGAGCCGGCCGGGGGATACCCAGAACTGCATCGGCGGCCTTTCACCGGCGGACTGGAAGCTTCAAGACCAGCAGGGTCAGATGGTCAATGCGTGGCCGTCCGTGTATGTTGCACCCACTTTCAGCACGGCCCTGGCGGATCAGACAAGCTGCAACGGCGGGCATGACATCACCAATCCGAAGGAGGTCTTTGCACTAGGCCCCTCAGGTCCATTGATGGGTACGCTTGTCAGTGAAGTATTCTCCGGCGCCCCGCCAGATACCGGAATCTGGGAGGTTCTGGCCTTCCCCCACCTGTTTGATTCGCCGTCGGGCGAATTCATGAGCCATCTGCTGGCGGCGTTGTTCAATGCGCTTACCATTCCCGGCTACCCGGTAAAGACGTGGCACGTGTTCGAAATGTGGGAAGCCTTGAAGGGCGGCGCGAATTCGCTGTATTGCCCATCGAGCCTGGTGTGCAATCCGGACTCGGGACTGAGGCAGGAAGACGTCATTGCCTACCTCAGCAGCACCTACGACGTGAAGTCCGGCCTGTTGGCGGTCTGCACGGTCAACGGCAACAGCCTTTCCAGCGTCGGCAAGGTCGGCGGTGGGAAAGTCAATCCGTAGAATGATTAATCCGTGGCAAGAAACGACCCTGGTGCCCGTGACTCCGCAGCGCTGCGCGGCTTCCCGGGGCGCGTGATTGTCCGCTCGCCGGACTGGCGCGACGATCACGCGCACGTGCTGTTCGACGTCAACTCCGGCGATTACTGGATTGTTTCGTCCCTTGCATGCGAAATCGTCAAGCTGTCGACCCGCGACGGGCCGTCGAATGTCGAAAGCCTGATTCAGCACCTCGTCGGGCACGGAGCCGACAGCGGGGCCGACGACGTCGATGAAACGACGATCCGGCGCGTGATCGATGAACTGGTACAGCTCGCGATTCTCGCGCACACTTGAGCCCAACTCGTTCCGCGATGCGAGCTGGCTACCGGATTGATCGACGTCACCCTCTACCTCGCCCCGGTCACGGTGCGCTTGCGCGCGCCTTTCGGCGCGGTGCGCCAGCATCTCGAAGTCTTCTACCCGGAGGCGCTGCACCCGGGCGCGAAGGCGCGGCATTTCATCGACTTCGACATCCGCATCACCCACGGCGCGGGATGGCGCCGCTGGGTCCGGCCGCAGGCGCGCTTCCTGCTGGACCACACGGAACCCTTCCTGCCTCTGCCTGCCAGCCAGGCCGCCCCCCTGTTCGAGTGGGGCCTCAACTGGTGCCTGGCATCCCGGCCGCTCGGCTATCTCGTCATGCATGCCGCGGTCGTCGCCCGTGACGGCGACGCGATCGTGATGCCGGGATCACCGGGAGCTGGCAAGAGCACGCTCTGCGCGGCGCTGACCTTCATCGACCAGTGGCGGCTGCTGTCCGACGAACTGGCGATCCTCGCCCCCGAATGCGGCAGCCTGCAACCCAACCCCCGCCCGATCAGCCTCAAGAACGACTCCATCGACATCGTTGCGCGCTTTCCGGGCGCCCGGCTCGGGCAGCGCTACGCGGACACCCGCAAGGGCACGATCAGCCACGCGGCCCCGCCCGCTGCATCGCGCGCCGCAGCCGCCCAGCAGGCGCGATGCCGCTGGGTGATCTTTCCCCGCTTCGCCCCCGGGGCCGATCCGCACTGCGAGGAAATCGGCCGCGCCGAGGCGTTCGCCCGCATTGCGGAGCAGTCCTTCAATCGTGATCGCATGGGCGAGACCGGATTTCATGCGCTGTGCGCGATGCTCGACACGGCGCGCTGCTTTGAAATCGGCTACGACTCGACCGACACCGCCCTCGCGATGGTACGCGACATCACCGGGCGCTGACGCGATGAGATCGGCAGCCTGCGAACGCCTGATCGCGGTCCTGAAGACGCCGAGACAGGCTGAGGCGCTCGACCTTGCCGGATGGTCCGAGCTGGTCGCCAGCGCGCGGGCGGCGAACCTTGCGGGCCTGCTCGCCGAACGTGTCGCAGCGGCAGGAATCACGGCCCCACCCGAGGCCGCGCGACACCTCGAAGCCATACGCCAGCTCAGCCGGCGCCAGACGCAGTCGGTCCGCTGGGAGGTGCATGGATTGCAGCGCGCACTGTGCCGCCTGGGCATTCCGCTGGTGCTGCTGAAGGGGGCGGCCTATGCAGTCTCCGACCACCCCGTCGGCCGCGGCCGCCTGTTCGGCGACATCGACATCCTCGTCCCGCGCCACGCCCTCGGCGACGTCGAACTGCGGCTGATGGTGGCCGGCTGGGCATCGGCCAAGACCTCGCCCTACGATCAGCGCTACTACCGCACGTGGATGCACGAACTGCCCCCGATGGTGAATCTCCGGCGAGGAACAGTGCTCGACGTCCACCACACCATCCTCCCGCTCACATCGCGCCACGCCCCCCAGGCCGAGACGATCATCCGGGCTGCATCGGCACTGCCGGACCTGCCTGCCGTCCGCATCCCGCGCCCCGAGCATCTGCTGGTCCACAGCATCGTTCACCTGCTGCACGAAGGGGAACTTCACAACGGCCTGCGCGACCTCTTCGATATCGACGGCTTGCTGCGCGCGGGAGCCGGCGAAGCGGATTTCTGGCCGCGGGTGGTCGAGGCCTCACGAACGCTCGACGTCATCGCGCCGGTCGCATTCGGACTCCACCTTGCCAGGCATCTGCTCGACAGCCCGATTCCGCCGCAGGTAATCGAGGACTTGTTCAACGCAGCGGGCGGGCCGGCCTCGCGGCTGCTGACGATGCTGTACACAACCGCCCTACGCCCCGAGAACGAGGCTGCCGAAAGCGCGGCGGCGACGCTCGCGCGCTTTGCCATCTACGTGCGTGCCCATTGGCTGCGCATGCCACCGCATCTGCTACTGCGGCACCTCGCGCACAAATCGATCGTGCGGCTCAGAAAAGACGAGCCCGCCACGGACGGGCGGGCCTGATCGCTACCCCGGCACGGACGGACGCCGCGCCGGTCGAAGCAAATTACTTGACGCCGGCTTCGGCGAGCATCGTCTTCAGCTCGCCGTTCTCGTACATCTCGCGCATGATGTCACAGCCGCCGACGAATTCGCCCTTGATGTAGAGCTGGGGAATCGTCGGCCAGTTGGCGAACTCCTTGATACCGCTGCGAATGTCCTCGTTCTCCAGCACGTTCACCGAAAACAGCTCGGTCACGCCCAGGTTCTTGAGGATCTGCACCGCGGTCGCCGAGAAGCCGCACATCGGGAACTGGGGCGTGCCCTTCATGTAGAGCACGACCGGGTTGCTGGTGACCTGCTCGCGGATGACGTTCTGGATGTCCATGTTGCCGTTCCAAAAGTTGAGTAATTAACTCGGGAAATTTTAGGGATTGGCACCGCGGCCGTCAATAGGCACGACAACGGGAGTGGATTCAGCGCGAGTCCTCGCGCCCCAGCCACTGACCGCCCGACACGCGCTCGATGCCGCCGAGGTCCTTCCACGACGTGATCGACGAGAATCCCGCATCGGTAAGCAAACCGCGCACGGCCGCCGCCTGGTCGTACCCATGCTCCATGAAGAGCCAGCCGCCCGGCTCCAGGTGGCGCGGCGCCTGCGCGGCGATCGCCGCGAGGTCGTCCAGCCCCTGCGGCCCCGCAGCCAGCGCCGTTCCCGGCTCGAAGCGCACGTCCCCCTCGCCCAGATGCGGGTCGTCCGCCGCGACGTAGGGAGGATTGGCCACGATCAGCTGGTAGCGGTCGCCCCCGAGCTGGGAAAACCAGTCGCCGAGCACGAAGGACACGCTCGCCCTGAGTCGTGCGGCATTGCCCATCGCAACCAGCAAGGCCTCGCGCGAGCGATCGACCGCCGTCACGTCGGCATCGGGCAACTCGAGCGCCAGGGTCACGGCCAGCGCGCCGCTGCCGGTGCCCAGGTCGAGCACCCGCGCGTGCGGCCTGTCGCCGAAATGCGCCAGTGCCAGCTCGATCAGCAATTCGGTATCGGGCCGCGGGATCAGGACCGCCGGGCCGACCATGAAGGCACGCCCGTAGAACTCGCGCTCGCCGATCAGGTAGGCCACCGGCTCCCCCGCCTCGCGCCGCTCCACCAGACTGAGAAATTCCGCCCATTCGCGTTCGTCGAGCCGCGCCTCCGGGTAGGCGGCAAGGCGTGCTGCGGAACATTGCAGCACATGGCGCAGCAGCACCCGCGCATCGACAACCGCGATGCGGGCTCGCGCCCAATTCAGTGCGCCGGCGATGTCGGGCGCCGCGTCGGGCGTATTCATCAGCGCCCCCACCCGCGCAGAGTCGACGTTTGCGGCCTCACGCCCATGTCATTCACCGGCGAGCGCCGCGAGCTGTTCGGCCTGGTGTTCCGCGATGAGCGCGCCGATCAAGTCGTCGAGCTCGCCCTCCATCACCGCGTCCAGCTTGTACAGCGTGAGGTTGATGCGGTGGTCGGTGACGCGACCCTGGGGAAAATTGTAGGTGCGGATGCGCTCAGAGCGATCGCCGCTGCCCACGAGGCTCTTGCGCGTTGCGGCCTCACGGGCCTGCTGCTCGCGCAGCTGCACGTCGTGGATGCGCGCAGCCAGCACGGACATCGCCTGCGCCTTGTTGCGGTGCTGCGAGCGGTCGTCCTGGCATTCGACGACGATGCCCGTGGGCAGGTGGGTGATGCGCACCGCCGAATCGGTCTTGTTGATGTGCTGACCGCCCGCGCCGCTTGCACGGAAGGTGTCAATGCGCAGATCCGCCGGGTTGATGTTGACGGCCTCGAGCTCGTCGGCCTCGGGCATCACCGCGACGGTGCAGGCGGACGTGTGGATGCGCCCCTGCGTCTCCGTCGCCGGCACCCGCTGGACGCGATGCCCGCCCGACTCGAACTTGAGTTTGGAATACGCCCCGGCGCCGATCACGCGCGCGATGACTTCCTTGTAACCGCCGAGATCCGATTCGCTCGCCGACACGATCTCGACCTTCCAGCGCTGGCGTTCGGCGTAGCGCGTATACATGCGCAGCAGGTCGCCGGCGAACAGTGCCGCCTCGTCGCCCCCGGTGCCGGCGCGAATCTCGAGGAACAGGTTGCGCTCATCGTCCGGGTCGCGCGGCAGCAGCGCGCGCTGCAGCTCGTCCTCCAGCGCGGAAATCCGCTCCGCACAGGCCGCCATCTCCATTTCCGCGAGCTCGCGCATCTCCGCATCGGCGAGCATCTCGCGCGCACTCGCGGCCTCGCTCTCGGTCTTGCGCCATGCCTCGTACAGGGCCACGACAGGTTCGATCTCGGCGCGCTCGCGCCCGAGCGCGCGGAAGGCATCCATGTCGCGCGCGGCATCCTCGGAGGCGAACTCGCGATCCAGTTCGGCAAGTCGACTACTCAGGAAATCGAGCTTTTCGCGGATGCTCTGCTTCATCGGGAACCGGAAAGGGGGCACGGAGGCCGGCAGCGCACCCGCAACGGGCGCGCACCCGACTAATCGTGCGAATTGAGATTGAAGAGTTGCTGCACCAGCCGCGAGGCGTCTGCCTGCTGCTCGCCCTCGGACTGGTTGAGGAAGCGGGTCGGCCCGTGCATCAGCTTGTTGATCAGGCCGTGGCTCAGCGCATCGAGCACCTTCTGCGGATCCTCGCCCTTCGCAAGCAACTTGCTCGCGCGCTCGAGCTCCACGGTGCGCAGCATCTCGGCATGCTGGCGCAGCGCCTTGATCGTCGGCACCGCATCGCGCGCCTGCATCCAGTGCAGGAAACCATCGACGCGCGTATTAATGATCTCCTCGGCCTCGATCACCGCCTGCTGGCGCGACTCGAGACCGGCGTCGACGACCTGCGCCAGGTCATCGACCGTGTACAGGAAGATGTCGTCCAGCGCGCCGACCTCGGCTTCGATGTCACGCGGCACGGCGAGGTCGACCATCACCATCGGCTTGTGGCGGCGCGCCTTGATTGCACGCTCGACCATGCCCAGACCGACGATCGGCAGCGGGCTGGCCGTACAGGAGACGACGATATCGAATTGCGCCAGCACGTCGCCAATCGCATCCAGCCGCATCACCTGCGCCCCGAAGCGGCTCGCCACCACCTGGGCACGCGCCTCGGTACGGTTGGCAACGACCATTTCCCTGGGGTTCGCCCCCGCGAAATGCGCCGCGCACAGCTCGATCATCTCGCCCGCACCGATGAACAGCACGCGCTGGTCGGAGATGCGCTCGAAAATGCGCTCGGACAGGTGCACCGCCGCCGCCGCCATCGACACGATGTTCGCGCCGATTGCCGTCGTCGAGCGCACCTCCTTGGCGACCGCGAAGGTGTTCTGGAACAGCTTGTGCAGCAGGGTCCCCATGGTCCCTGCCTCTTCCGCCCGCCGCGCCGCGTCCTTGACCTGGCCGAGAATCTGCGGCTCGCCCAGCACCATCGAATCGAGCCCGCTGGCGACGCGGAACACGTGGCGGATCGCGTCGCGCTGCGGATAGGTGTAGAGATAGGGCGACACTTCCTTCAGCGACAGCTGGTGGAAGCTCGCCAGCCAGTCGGCCGCATGCTGCGGCTGCTCGGTGGCGAAGTACAGCTCGGTGCGGTTGCAGGTCGACAGGATCGCGGCCTCACGCACCGTGCGCGCATGCGTCAGGTTGTGCAGGGCATCGTCCAGCCGCTCGGGCTGAAACGCCACCCGCTCCCGTATGCTGAGCGGAGCGGTGTGATGATTCAAGCCAAGAGCATAAAGTTGCATGCGCGATCGCAAAGAAAAGCCTAATTCTGCGGATTATAGCACCGTGAAAAACGTCGCAATATTGCGCGAAATCAGACCTTTCTGTTGCGCATACTGCAACGTCAACGAAAACGGGCCGACAAGCGCCGACCCGTTTCGATTACAGGCGATTCTAACACGCCACGGACGCAAGCTGCGCCACGGGGCGCGAACGCACGGAGCCCCCGCACCCGCCACGCCCCCCGGCCAGCCTTACTTTACCGTCCTCGCGGCGGGCTTCGGGACGGTCAGCATGATCGACAGGATCGCGACGAGCACCATGAAGACATTGAACATCAGCGCGATGATCGCAGCCTGGCGCACCGCCAGATTGTCCTGCCGCCCGTAGAAGGTGATCACGCCGTCCAGCCATGCCACGCTCTCCGGGTTCGCGCGCAGCGCCGTGAAGATCGCCGCGGAGACCGCCACGCCGAACGCGGCGCCGAGCGAGGACGCCATCTTGTAGATACCCGCCCCCGAGCCCGCCTGCGCGGACGGCAGGCTCGACAGCGCGGCGTCGGTCGACGGCGTGGCATAGAAGGCCAGCCCGATGCCGAACAGGGCATACGCCACCATGGCCATGAGCTTGTACGTACCGAGCATGACGTTGGCCGGAGAGAGCATCAGGATTGCCACCCCCGTGATGACACAGCCCCAGATCATCGGCTTGCGTGCGCCGAAGCGCTGCAGCAGCTTCTCGCCCACGCGGATGAAGGCGATGATCGCAATCGCATAGCCGAGCGTCAGCGTGCCCGCCTCCTGCGCGGTCATGTTGCCACCCAACTGGACGAGCTGCAGCGATACGAGCAGGGTCCCGGCCACGCCATTGAGCAGGAAGTTCGAGATCGTCGCACCGGCATAGGTCCGATTCCGGAACAGCTTGAAATCGACGAAGCCATGTGGACTGACGCTCTCGATGCGGAAAAACAGCGAGCCGACGATGATGACGACCGCGATCAGCCCCAGGATCAGCGGACTCGTCCAACCCAGCTTGTTGCCCTGGGTGACGACGATCTGCAGGGCAACCATCGTGATCATGAACGCGATCACGCCGGCGAAATCGAACTTGTAGCCGCCGCTCGTCTCCGCCTTGCTCTCCGGCGTGCCGCGCACCAGGAACAGGCCGACCAGGGCGACGACGATGGAGACCAGGAAGATGTAGCGCCAGCCGAAGTTCGCAGTCATCAGACCGCCGAACAGCGAACACATGCCCGATCCGCCCCACGAACCGATGGACCACAGGCTGACCGCGCGCTGCCGTCCCGCCCCGTCCCAGTAGGTTTTCACCAGCGCGAGGCTGGCTGGCATGATGCATGCCGCCGACACCCCCTGGAGCGCACGCCCGACCATCAGGAAGGCTGTGCCGAAACTGCCGACCGGAGCCGTTGCGATCAGGGCCGAACCGAGGACGCTCAGATAGAAGCCGATGGTAATCATCCGCAAGCGCCCGATGCGGTCCGCGAGCCCCCCGAGCACGACGGTGAAGATGCCGGAGAACAGCGCGGTCACGGCCACCGCAATATTCATGACGCTTGGATCGAGCCCGAGATCCCGCTGCATGTCCGGCGCGATATTGAGCGTCGTCTGGGCAAACAGCCAGAAGGTGATGACCCCGAGAATGATGCCGACAAGCAGTCTGTCGGTACCTTGGTAACTGCTGGAACTGCTCGCCCCCTGGTTCATCGCACCCCTCCTCGAAACAAGTTGCAGATGTTAACATTTCGAGTACGTTGAAGAAATCAACTTTTTGAGCGCCGGGCGCAGGACACCACCGGGAGCCGACCCGCTCGGGCGGGCAAAGCAAGCCCTGACGCGAAAAACGGCGTGTACGGGATTGGCAGAGGAACGTCAGAAAAGCAAAAAGCCCGCCGATGAGGGCGGGCTTTTTGCTTGATATTCCTTGGTGGCCAGGGACGGAATCGAACCGCCGACACGCGGATTTTCAATCCGCTGCTCTACCAACTGAGCTACCTGGCCGGTGAAGACGCGCATTATAGCGGGTCTCGACGAAGTGTCAAAGATATTTTCGTCACGACATCGAAATATCCGCCAGGCAAAAAAATGGGGCAGCAATCGCCGCCCCGAATCATTCACCCAACCACCGGCCCGAAGGCCGGCGGCATTACAGCCCTCAGTGGCCGGATGCGCCTTCCGCGCCGATACCGGTTTCCGAACGCACCTTCTGCGCGAGGTAGCCCGCACGGTCTTCCTGGGCACGCGCGCTGTTGTCGAGGATCGAGAACAGCCAGATGCCGATGAAGCCCGCGGCCATCGAGAAGAGCGCCGGCGAGGTGTAGGGGAACAGCGCCGAACCCTTCGGGTTGCCCAGCGTGGCTTCCCACACCGACGGCGACACGACGGTCAGCGCGACGGCAGTGATCAGGCCGATGAAGCCGCCGATGCACGCCCCGCGGGTAGTGCAATCCTTCCACAGCACCGACATGAACAGTACCGGGAAGTTGGCCGAAGCCGCGATCGCGAAGGCCAGCGACACCATGAAGGCGATGTTCTGCTTCTCGAACGCGATACCCAGCACCACCGCGATGATGCCCAGGGCGATCGTCGTCATGCGCGAAACACGCAGCTCCGATGCGGAATCGGCGTTGCCGTGCTTGAACACCGTGGCGTAAAGGTCATGCGACACCGCGGAAGCTCCCGACAGCGTCAGGCCGGCAACCACCGCCAGAATCGTTGCGAACGCAACGGCGGAGATGAAGCCGAGGAAGACGTTGCCGCCGACTGCATTGGCGAGGTGGATAGCGGCCATGTTGCTGCCGCCGATCAGCCCGCCCTTGGCATCGAGGAAGCCGGGGTTGGTCGAAACCAGCACGATCGCGCCGAAGCCGATGATGAAGGTGAGGATGTAGAAGTAGCCGATCCAGGTGGTGGCCCAGAACACCGACTTGCGTGCTTCCTTCGCATCGGGAACGGTGAAGAAGCGCATCAGGATGTGCGGCAGGCCGGCGGTACCGAACATCAGCGCCATGCCGAAGGAGATCGCGGAAATCGGATCCTTGATGAAGGAGCCCGGGCCCATGATCGCCTGGCCGAGAATCCCGGCCTCTTCGGGGGTCTTGCCCGCTGCGGCAGCCACGCCTGCCTTCACGCGCACGGCGTCGGCGAACAGCGCCTCCGGCGAGAAGCCGTAGGCCAGCAGCACCATGAAGGCCATGAAGGACGCGCCGGCAAGCAGCAGGCAGGCCTTGATGATCTGCACCCAGGTGGTTGCGGTCATGCCGCCGAAGAGCACGTACACCATCATCAGCGCGCCGACGATGACGACGGCCATCCAGTACTCGAGGCCAAACAGCAGCTTGATCAGCTGGCCGGCGCCGACCATCTGCGCGATCAGGTAGAACGCAACCACGACCAGCGTGCCCGAAGCCGCGAAGGCGCGGATCGGGGTCTGCTTGAAGCGGTAGGCGGCAACGTCGGCGAAGGTGAACTTGCCGAGGTTCCGCAGGCGTTCCGCCATCAGGAAGGTGATGACAGGCCAGCCGACGAGGAAGCCGATCGAGTAGATCAATCCGTCGTAGCCGTTGGCCATGACCGCGGCGGAAATACCGAGGAAGGACGCAGCCGACATGTAGTCGCCCGCGATCGCGAGGCCGTTCTGGAAGCCGGTGATGCCGCCCCCGGCGGTGTAGAAATCGGCCGCCGACTTGGTCTTGGCCGCTGCCCACTTGGTGATGTAGAGCGTGCCGACGACGAAGACCGCGAACATGATGATCGCGGTCCAGTTGGTTGCCTGCTTTTCCGCCTGACCGAGGTCAGCGCCGGCCGCCAGGGCTGCGCCCGCGGCCAGGGCGAGCGCGAGTCCGCCGCCGAGTTTCATGAAGCGGCCGCTCATTTGCTGCTCTCCTTGACGATATCCTGGGTCAGCGCGTCGAACTCGGAGTTCGCACGGCGTACATAGAGGCCGGTGATGATGATCGTAAACACGATCACGCCGAGACCGACCGGGATGCCCACGGTCATGACGCCGTCGCCCAGGCGCTGGGCGAACAGTCCCTTGTTGAACGCGATGACCGCGATGTAGCCGTAGTACACGACCATCATGATCGCCGTCAGAATCCAGCCGAACGACGAGCGGGCGCTCACGAGCTGCTGGTACTTCGGGTTGGCGACGATTCTTGTCACCATATCGTTTTGCATGTCTCCCTCCTTGAAACGGTGGTCAGCCGGGATTTTTCTCCGGTTGCCGCAACCTTAATGCGGGAGACTTACGATGCCCTTACGCGGGCCTGCAGGACCGCATCCGACCGCAACGCGGCCGGCCAGCCCATCTACCCGAGCGGGAAATCGCCGTATACCTGTATCGGCGGAGGGACGTGGCCGCGCGGGAAGACGACCTGGACGATCGTGCCCTGGCCCGCGGGATTGGGATTGAGCGTGACGGTCGCGCGATGCAGCTCGGCAATCTCGCGCACGATCGGCAAGCCCAGACCGGAACCGTCCTCGCCGCTGCCGAGCACGCGATAGAAGCGCTCGAACACCCGCTCGCGATCGGCCTCGGGGATGCCGACGCCGGTATCCTCGACTTCCAGGATCGGCGCACCGGCGTAACGCGTGTTGGCCGTGACGCTACCGCCCACCGGCGTGTATTTGATGGCGTTATCGACGAGATTCTTGATCATCTCCCGCAGCAGCACCGGATTGCCCTCGACCGTCAGCACGTCGGAGCCGCCCTCCACGCCGAGATCGATGTTCTTCGCCTGGGCCCGCGGGAAGAGATCGAGCGCGACGTCACGCACGAGCGCGCGCAGGTCGATGGTTTCGACCGCGTAGAGCTTCTCGAAGCTCGCCTCGGCGCGTGCGAGCGACAGCAGCTGGTTGATGAGGTGGCTCGCGCGTTCCGTGCTCTGGGCGATGCGCGACAGCGACTCGCGCAGCGCGACGGGGTCGGTTTCCTGCAGCGCGAGCTCGGTCTGCATGCGCAGGCCGGTAAGCGGCGTGCGCATCTGGTGCGCGGCATCGGCGATGAAGCGTTGCTGGGCGTGCAGGTTCTCCTCCAGCCGCGCCATCATGTCGTTGAAGGCGACGATCAACGGGCGCACCTCCTCCGGCACGCTGGCCGCCACGATCGGCGAGAGATCGGTGGGACGGCGACGGCGGATCAGGCTCTGCAGGCGGTTGAGCGGCGCGATGCCGCGCGTGAGACCGACCCACACCAGCACGACGGCAAGCGGGATGATGGCGAACTGCGGCAACAGCACGCCGGTAACGACGCGCGAGGCGAGATCGCTGCGCTTGTTGCGGGTTTCCGCGACCTGCACGAGCACGAGGGGACTGGCGGGCTCCGGCCACGGGCGCAGGAACTGATAGGCGATACGCACCTCTTCACCCTGGATCACATCGTCGCGGTAGAGCACGTCCTCGGGTATCAGGATCGGAGGGGCGGGCGTCCAGCCGATTTCGCGGTCGCCGGTGACCAGATCGCCGCTTTCGTTCGCGACCTGGTAGTAGACGACGTCGTCCTGGTCGGCACGGAACAGCGCCCGCGGCGGCGCGGGGAAGTGCACCGCCACCTTGCCCTCCTCCACCGTGACCAGGCGCGCCAGCGCGCGCACGCTGTCGGCGAGGGCGCGGTCGTAAGGCTGGTTGGCGATGTTGTCGGCGACGTTGTGCGTGACGATGATGGAGATCGGCCACAGGAATAGCAGCGGCGCGAGCATCCAGTCGAGGATCTCGCCGAACAGCGAGTTCGGCTGCGTCGGCGAGCGCCCGCCCGCCGCCGTCTTGTCAGGCTTTCGCCGCCTGGCCAGCATCCACCGTTTCCAGGCAGTACCCCAGCCCGCGCACCGTCACGATGCGCACGCCGCTGTCCTCGAGCTTCTTGCGCAGGCGATGGACGTAAACCTCGATCGCGTTGCTCGAAACCTCCTCGCCCCATCCGCACAGGTGGTCGACGAGTTGATCCTTGCTGACGAGGCGCCCCACCCGCAGGACGAACACTTCGAGCAAACCAATCTCGCGCGCGGAGAATTCGACGACCTGGCCGTTGATCTTCACGACGTGGTCGGCCTGGTCGTAGGACAGGCTGCCAACCTCGATGCAACGTGCCTGACCGGTGCCGCGGCGGGTGAGCGCGCGCACGCGCGCCTCCAGCTCGGGCAGCGCAAAGGGTTTCGTGAGGTAGTCGTCGGCGCCGGCATCGAGGCCGCGCACGCGATCCTCGACGCCGTCCTGGGCAGTGAGGATCAGCACCGGAATGGTCGACTTGCGCGCCCGCAGGCGCTTCAGGACCTCGATCCCCGGCAGGCGCGGCAAGCCCAGGTCGAGAATCACCAGATCATAGGGTTGCGATGCCAACGCGGTATCCGCTTCGATGCCGGAAAACACGTGATCGACTGCAAAGCCGCCGCGACGCAGGGCGCGACACAAACCGTCTGCAATGACGGCATCATCTTCAGCAAGCAGAATCCGCATGGAATCAGGATGTAAGTTACATGTAAGCGGGCGCGCCTAGATTTACACCCGCTGTTCTCCTTTACCCGGTCAGAGGAATGGCCGCGCCGCCAGCGCGCCCGCTCCCGGGAGCTTCCGACGGCTTCGTCCGGAACTCCCGACCGCCTTTTTTTGCCCTTCTCCTCGAATTATCACACGCTTCGAGCGCGACCGTGCAGCGAGGGCCGTTCTTGCGTGCACAACGTCGGCCGAAAAGCACAACGGCCCCGCCGAAGCGGGGCCGTTGTGCACCGGACCCGAAGGCCCGGAAGGTGAGCTGGCGCTCAGACAGGCATTACATGCCCATGTCCATGCCACCCATGCCGCCCATACCACCCATGCCGCCCATGCCGCCGCCCATCGCGGGCTTGTCTTCGACCAGCTCGCCGACCATGCAGTCGGTGGTGAGCATCAGGCCGGCAACCGAAGCGGCGTTCTGCAGCGCGGTGCGCTCGACCTTGGTCGGGTCCAGCACGCCCATCTCGACCATGTCGCCGTACTCGCCGGTGGCGGCGTTGTAGCCGAAGTTGCCCGTACCTTCATTGACCTTGTTGACGACCACCGAGGGCTCGTCGCCAGCGTTGGCGACGATCTCGCGCAGGGGCTGCTCCATCGCGCGCAGCACGATCTTGATGCCGGCGTCCTGGTCGTGGTTGTCGCCCTTGAGGTTGCCCAGGTTGGCGCGGGCACGCAGCAGCGCGACGCCGCCGCCGGGGACGATGCCTTCTTCAACGGCAGCGCGGGTGGCGTGCAGCGCGTCTTCGACGCGGGCCTTCTTTTCCTTCATCTCGACTTCGGTGGCAGCACCGACCTTGATCACCGCGACACCGCCGGCGAGCTTGGCGACGCGCTCCTGCAGCTTCTCGCGGTCGTAGTCCGAGGTGGCTTCCTCGATCTGCACGCGGATCTGCTTGACGCGGGCTTCGATGCGGTCGGCCTGGCCGGCGCCGTCGATGAGGATGGTGTTTTCCTTGCCGATCTCGATGCGCTTGGCCTGGCCGAGGTCGTTCAGGGTGGCCTTCTCGAGGGTCAGGCCGACTTCCTCGGCGATGACCTGGCCGCCGGTCAGGACGGCGATGTCTTCCAGCATGGCCTTGCGACGGTCGCCGAAGCCCGGGGCCTTGACGGCGCAGGTCTTGAGGATGCCGCGGATGTTGTTGACCACGAGGGTCGCCAGCGCTTCGCCTTCCACGTCTTCGGCGATGATCAACAGCGGGCGGCCGGCCTTGGCGACCTGCTCGAGCACCGGCAGGAGGTCACGAATGTTCGAGATCTTCTTGTCGAACAGCAGAACGAACGGGTTCTCGAGGATCGCGACCTGCTTGTCCGGGTTGTTGATGAAGTACGGCGACAGGTAGCCGCGGTCGAACTGCATGCCCTCGACGACGTCGAGTTCGTTCTGCAGCGACTTGCCGTCCTCGACGGTGATGACGCCTTCCTTGCCGACCTTGTCCATCGCACGGGCGATGATGTCGCCGATGTCCTGGTCCGAGTTCGCGGAGATCGAGCCGACCTGGGCGATTTCCTTGTTGGTCGAGCAGGGCTTCGACAGCTTCTTCAGCTCTTCGATGGTGGCAATGACGGCCTTGTCGATGCCGCGCTTGAGGTCCATCGGGTTCATGCCGGCGGCAACGTACTTCATGCCTTCGCGCACGATCGACTGGGCCAGCACGGTCGCGGTGGTGGTGCCGTCACCGGCGATGTCCGAGGTCTTGGAAGCGACTTCCTTGACCATCTGCGCGCCCATGTTGGCGAACTTGTCCTTCAGTTCGATTTCCTTGGCGACCGAGACGCCGTCCTTGGTCACCGTCGGGGCGCCGAACGAGCGCTCGAGCACGACGTTGCGGCCCTTCGGGCCCAGGGTCACCTTGACCGCGTCGGCCAGGATGTTGACGCCTTCGACCATGCGGGCACGGGCGGAATCACCGAACTTGACTTCTTTAGCTGCCATTGTTGATTGCTCCTAGGATTCGTTTGACGAGGCGGAACGGGAGGCTCAGGCCTCGACCACGCCCATGATGTCTTCTTCGCGCATGACGAGCAGCTCGTCGCCTTCGACCTTGACGGTCTGGCCGGCGTACTTGCCGAACAGGACCTTGTCGCCGACCTTGACGGCCATCGGGCGGACCTTGCCGTCGTCGAGGATCTTGCCGTTGCCCACGGCCAGCACTTCGCCCTGGTCGGGCTTCTCGCCGGCCGAGTCGGGGATCACGATGCCGCTGGCGGTCTTGCGTTCGGCTTCGAGGCGCTTGACGATCACGCGATCATGCAAGGGACGGATTTTCATTGACTCACTCCTTGTTATCACATCGAGCACGGGCAGGGCCCGTCTGGAAAATTCGCAGTGGCCGCGGGCGCTGCCCGGGCCGTTAGCACTCACTGCCAACGAGTGCTAATAATAGGGACGCACTTTTGGGATTTCAAGTGCGGGATGGACATTTCCTTCGCGCGCCTGTCAGGCTGACGGAACACCACCCTGCATGCCGTGAGCGGCGGAAAAAAGCGCGATGGTTGAAGGGCTGGCGGATTCAGCCCGGAGTGGCGCGGCCATTAACATCAGTGGCATTATAATTTGCATACATTTACTTGCTTTGCCCACTCCAGCATCGGGGTTAGCCCCACAGGGCCATGACAGAGACCGTCCAGATCACCCCAAGCGTGCTCCTAGTCGACGACGAGCCAAGCATCTTGTCGTCGCTGCGGCGGCTATTGCGCCCCGCCGGCTACAAGATCCACACGGCGGAGGGCGGCAGGGCCGGCCTGGAGATCCTGGAGCGCGAACACGTCGACCTGGTGGTGTCCGACATGCGCATGCCGGAGATGGACGGCGCGACCTTCCTGGAGCAGGTGCGCACGCGCTGGCCCGACGTGATCCGCCTGCTGCTGACCGGCTACGCGGACATGGGCTCGACCATCGACGCGATCAACCGGGGCGAGATTTATCGCTACATCGCCAAACCCTGGGACGACAGCGAACTGGCGCTGACGGTCAGGGATGCGCTCGAACGGCGCCGGCTGCAAGCGGAAAACGCGCGCCTGCTGGCACTTACCCAGCAGCAGAACGAGGCCCTGCGCGAGCTCAACGCCGGACTCGAGGACAAGGTGCGCGAGCGCACCGACGCGCTGGAGCAGGCCAATGGCTCGCTCAAGCAGGCCAACGAGCGTCTGAAGCAGAATTTCCTCGTCTCCATCAAGACCTTCTCGGGCCTGATCGAATTGCGCGGCGGCGGCGTCGCTGGCCATGCCCGCCGGGTTGCAGACCTCGCGCGCCGGCTGGCAGCTCGGCTCGAAGTGGATGCCAAGGGCCAGCAGGACATTTTCGTTGCCGGCCTGCTGCACGATATCGGGAAGATCGGATTTTCCGATGCGGTGCTCGCCAAGCCGGTGCCGCGATTGACCAGCGAGGAGCTCGCGCATTACCGCAAGCACGCGATCGCCGGCGAATCGGCGCTGATGCCGCTCAACGAGCTCAAGGACGCTGCGCACCTGATCCGCTCGCACCACGAACGCTTCGACGGGCAGGGCTTTCCCGATGGGCTGCAGGGCCTGACCATTCCCTTCGGGGCGCGCATCCTGAGTGTCGTGAACGATTACGATGGCTTGCAGAACGGGACGCTGTCCGACAAGCGCATGACGCGCGACGAGGCGCTGGCGATGATCGTGCGGGCGCGAGGCAAACGTTACGACCCGCAGGTCGTCGATGCCTTCGTCGAGATGCAGGGCGGCGTCACACCCGAGCCGCCGTCGCGCGACCTGCCGGTGGCGGCGGCCGACCTGCGGCCGGGCATGGTCCTCGCTCGCGATCTGGTCGGACGGGACGGTGCCCTGCTCCTCGCGGCCGATTACTTGCTCGACGAATCCCTGACGCGCCAGATCCAGAATTACGCTCGACGCGAAGGCATCACACTGACCTTGTACGTGCGCAACGACAAATGACACGCAGCACCGGTGCCCGGCGTGCCGGTGTTTCGCCTGGGAGGTCCCATGAGCCGCATCCTGATCGTCGATGACGAGGAGTCGATCCTGAAATCGCTGAGGCGACTGCTGTCGCTGACGCCCTGCGTGGCGGGAGGAAAGGTCTATCCGCTGCAGATCGACGTCTTCAGCAACCCGGCCGACGCTCTCGACAAGTCGTGCCACACCGCCTACGACCTGGTGCTGTCCGACTATCGCATGCCCGGGATGGACGGCGTGCAGTTCCTCAAGGCCTTCCGCGAGATCCAGCCGGATGCCGCGCGCCTGATCCTTTCGGGCTACGCCGACCTGAACGGCCTGATCGGCGCCATCAACGAGGCCGGCATCAGCCGCTTCCTGTCCAAACCCTGGAACGACTATGAGCTGGTCGCCGCGATCGGCCAGGCGCTGGCGGTTCGCGAGCTGACGCTCGAAAACCAGCGCCTGGCCGATCAGGTACGCGTCACGGCGGGCGCCATGTCTGCGGAAGAGCTGGAGCGCAAGCGCCTCGAAGCCGAGGAGCCGGGCATCACCAAGGTGATCTGGAGCGAGGACGGTTCGGTGCTGCTCGACGAGTCGCTGCTCGACGATCCGGACGCGGGGCGGCATTGAGATGCCGGAGCTGGAGCGTGACGCCGGCCGGCTGACGTTCAAGCTGGTGTATTACGGCCCCGCGCAGGGCGGCAAGACCACCAACCTGATGCAGTTGCACGATCTGGTGGGCGCCGAGATGAAGGGCGAGCTGATGACCCTCGAGACGCAGCACGACCGCACGCTGTTCTTCGACCTGCTGCCGCTGGGCTTTCGTGCGCCGTCAGGGCTGACGATCCGCTTCCGGTTGTTTACGGTGCCCGGCCAGGTCGCTCATGACGGTACGCGCAAAGCGGTGCTGTCGCGCGCCGACGGCGTGGTCTTCGTCGCCGATTCGCAGCGCACGGAGGCGACGAACAACGGCGAATCCTTCCAGAATCTGGTCGAGAACCTCGGCCGCGTCGGCCTCGACCTGGAGCACCTGCCGATCGTCGTCCAGTTCAACAAGCGCGACCTGCCCTCCATCCTCAGCGAGGACGAGGTGCGCGAACGCTATGAAGGGGCGCCGTGGCCGCTGGTGTTCGCCAGCGCGATCAGCGGCAGCGGCGTCGTGCAGACCTTCCGCGTCCTGTTGCAGGGGGTGTGGCGGCAGTTTGCGTCCGAGCTCGAACTCGACACGGTTCACGGGCTCGACGAGGCGGCCTTCCTCAGGGCCGCACTGGGAGAGGCGCGATGAGCGGCGAGGCTGGTTTCGATCGGGAGTTCGTGCTCGGCGAACTGATCGCTGCCCGCGATGCCGATGAACTGTGCGCCCAGTTGACGCCCGTGCTGGGGGCCCCGGTGGCGCTGCTCGACGCCACCGGAGCGCCGTTCGGCGCCGCCGCCGAACCGCCCGGCGCGATCCGCGCGCCCCTGGTGCTGGAACTCGAACCGCTCGCTTATCTCGCCTGCGCCTGCGATGCCGCCGCGCTCAAGGCGGCGGCCCGTGTCGTACGCTGGGGGCTGCTGTCGCGCGCACGCTTCCGCATGGTGTCGGATCTGCACCTCGAGGCGGTGCGTGCGGACTACGCCAAGCTACAGCAGCAGAACGAGGCGCTCAGGGCCTCCGAAGCGAAATACCGGGAGCTCGCCGAGGCGCTCGACGCGAAGGTGAAGGAACAGGTCCGGATCATCGACGAGCGCCAGCGCCAGCTCTACCAGGCGGAGCGCCTCGCGTCGATCGGACAGCTCGCGGCGGGCGTTGCACACGAAATCAACAATCCCCTCGGTTTCGTCACCAGCAACCTCTCTTCGGCCGAACGCTACCTCGCACAGTTGGAAGCCTTGCGCGAATACGTCCCGGCAGAGCGCTGGAAGACGGCCGACATGGACTTCGTGCTGGAGGACTTTGCCGAACTGATCTCGGACTCTCAGCAGGGGGTCGCCCGCATCGCGCGCATCGTTCGCGACCTCAAGGGCTTTTCCAGCGTGGACAAGCCCGACGTACAGCTCGCGAATCTGAACGAGCACCTCGAGTCGCTATTTGCGGTGATCGCCGGCCAGAAACCCGCGGGCGTCACCCTCGAGAGCGAGCTGGGGCCGCTTCCGCCCCTGACCTGCCTGCCCGGCCATCTCAACCAGGCCTTCCTCAACATCCTGCAGAACGCGCTGCAGGCAGTGGATCAGCACGGCACCGTGACTTTGCGCTCCTGCGCGACCGACACCCATATCATCGTGCAGATCGACGACGACGGCCCCGGCATCGCGGCGGAGGTCCTGCCCCACATTTTCGACCCGTTCTACACGACGCGCGGCGTGGGCGGCGGCACCGGCCTGGGGCTGACCGTGGCCCGCGACGTCGTTCTCACGCACGGCGGCACGATCACCGCCGACAACCGCCCCGAGGGCGGAGCACGCTTCACCGTGGAGTTGCCGCTGTAGGCCCGCCATGAGCAATTACGCCGCCTTCTTCACCGGTCAGAAGGACGCCGCCGCCCCTGCCGCGGCGGCCGAGAAGCCCCGCTACCGCATCCTGTTCGTCGACGACGAGCCGGCGATCCTGAAGGCGCTGACGCGCATCTTCCGCAGCCAGTCCTACGAGGTACTCACGGCCGGCAACAGCACCGAGGCCCTTGCGCGCCTGAAGGAGGCGCCGGTGCAGGTCATCATCAGCGATTACATGATGCCCGGCATGAACGGCGCCGAACTGCTCAAGCACGTCAAGAAGCTGTATCCGGACACCATCCGCATCATGCTCACCGGCCACGCCGACACCGGCGCCGTGATGGGTGCGATCAACGAAGGAGCGGTGTACAAGTTCATCCTCAAGCCGTGGAACGACGACGACCTGCGCGTCACGGTGTCACTCGCGCTGGAGCAGTTCGACCTGGTGCAGAAGAACCGCGCGCTGACGGCGGAGAACGCGAAGAAATCGAAGGAGATTTCCGCGCTGTCGCGTATGGCGGTGTCCAACCGCAGCCAGCTTGGCACGATGCTGCACAAGAAAGGGCTGATCACCAGTACGCAATGGCAGGAACTCACCCGGCTGCAGGGCATCCACAAGGAACCCCTGATCAAGCTGCTGCTCGAGCGCAGCTGGGTGGCCGAGAAGGCCCTGCGCAAGATCCTGCGCGAGGACCTGCTGGTCGAGGAGGTATCGCTGGGCGAATTCCGCGTCGATCCGGCAATCGCAGAGCTCATTCCGCGCTCGTTCTGCCGCAAGCAATGGGTGGTGCCGCTCAAGCTCGAGGGACGGCGCCTGATGCTTGCGGTGGCAGACCCGATGGATGCGGGGCTGATCGACGACATCCGCTTCACGGCCGGGCTGGACCTGAAGGTCGTGATGGCCGACTCCGAGGCGATCCAGAGCAAGATCACCGAGGTATACGGCAGCGACGACGGCAGCGACATCCGCGAACTCGAGACCCTGGTAGGCAATATCGACCCGTACGAGGGCATCGAGATCGTCATCGACGAGGACGAGGCGGTGCCACTCGACGAGTTGATGGCCGCGACCAACGAGCCCCCTGCGATCCGCCTCGTCAATGCCATCATCCTGGAGGCGATCCGCCTCGGCGCCTCCGACATCCACATCCAGCCGAAGACCAAGAATGTCGTAGTGCGCTTGCGCATCGACGGCGTGCTGCAGGACAAGATCCAGATTCCGCACGCACTGCACAGCCCGCTGGTGTCGCGGCTGAAGATCATGGCCGAGCTCGACATCTCGGAGCGCCGCCGCCCCCAGGACGGGCGCATCACCGTGAAGTCGCCGCTGCGCATCGTCGACCTGCGCATCTCCACCCTGCCGACGATCAACGGCGAAAAGGTCGTGATGCGCATCCTTGACCGCAACTCGCAGGTGCTGAGCCTCGCCGGGCTGGGCTTCGGCGAGACGGGGCTGGCCAAGGTGCGGGTGATGGTCGACAAGCCGCAGGGCCTCGTGCTCGCGACGGGACCGACCGGCAGCGGCAAGACCACCACGCTATATTCGCTGCTGCAGGCAAACGCCTCGCCGGCGAAGAACTACATCACGATCGAGGATCCGGTCGAGTATTACCTCGACAGCGCGGGCCAGGTACTGGTCAAGGAAAAGATCGGGCTCACCTTCCCGGCGGTACTGCGCGCGATCCTGCGCCAGGATCCGGATGTCGTGCTGATCGGCGAGATCCGCGACTACGAGACCGCCGAGGTCGCGTTCCACACGGCGCTGACGGGCCATCAGGTGCTCTCCACACTGCACACCAACTCCGCGCTGGCAACGATCGCGCGCCTGCTGGATCTCGGCCTCAAGCCCTTCATCGTCGCGAGTGCGCTCGAAGGCGTCATTGCACAGCGCCTGGTGCGCCGCATCTGCCGTCACTGCCGCCGCGAGACTGCTCCCGACCCCGCCCTCGCCGCCCGCGTCGGCAGCCGCTTTGCCCAACTCGAACGGGTCTTCGCCGGTGAAGGTTGCGCGCAGTGCGACGGCACCGGCTACCACGGACGACTGGGGCTGTACGAGATCCTGCTGCCGGACGAGCGGCTGCGCGATCTGATCACGCGCGGCGCGAGCATCCGCGAGATCACCGAGCACTCGCGGGCAAGCGGACATGAGACGCTGTGGGATGACGCGTTGGCGAAGATTGCACGGGGCGACACGACGCTCGAGGAAATCCTGCGCGTGCTCGGCCCGGAACCCGAATGACCGATCAATCCGATGAATTGCTCAGTGAGTGAGTGACATGACCGAACAGGCGTGGGGCGAGGAATTCAGGACCGGCAACCCGGAGCTCGATGAGCGCATCCGGTGGACGATGGCGGATCTCGTGGCGCGGGTCGAGCGGACGCAGGGGCAATTGCTGCAATCGGAAAAGATGGCAGCGGTGGGCCAGCTGGCCGCGGGGGTTGCGCACGAGATCAATAACCCCGTCGGTTTCGTGAGCTCGAACCTGGGTTCACTGGAACTCTACGTCAAGCGCCTGTTTGACCTCCTGGCGGCTTACGAGGCGCTCGAGCAGGCGCTGCCGACGGATCATCCGGCGCGCATTGCCGTCGCCCGCGCGCGGGAAACGGCCGAGATCGATTACCTGCGGCAGGATATCCCCGACCTCTTGCGCGAATCCGGGGAGGGGCTCGCCCGGGTCAAGCATATCGTCAATGATCTGAAGAATTTCTCGCGCAACGACGAGGGGGAATGGCAGGACGCGGACCTCAATGGCGGACTCGCGAGCACGCTGAACGTCGTGTGGAACGAACTGAAGTACAAGGCCCACGTGGTTCGGGAACTCGGCGACCTTCCGCCGGTGCGCTGCATCCCGGCACAGATCAACCAGGTCTTCATGAATCTGCTGGTGAACGCCGCCCAGGCGATCGAGGGCAGCGGCACGATCACCCTGCGCAGCGGCGCCGACGATGCCATCGCGTGGGTGGAGATTGCGGATACCGGCAAGGGGATGACGCCGGACGTCATGGAGCGCATCTTCGAGCCGTTCTACACGACCAAACCGGTCGGCAAGGGTACCGGCCTTGGACTGTCGATCTCCGCGGAGATCATGAAGCGCCACCACGGAACGCTGACTGTGCAAAGCCGGATCGGCGAGGGCAGCTGCTTCCGGCTGGAACTTCCCCTTGTGGCCGCCCAGCCGGATGAAAACAAGGAGTCCGCGCCGTGAGCGGCAGCGCGCCCGTACCGGCCGCCTGGGACGCGCTCCCGTGCCTCGCCCTGGGCCTCGATCGCGACGGGAGAATATGCTCGGTCAATCGCCATGGACAGCAACGCCTGGGCCACGCCGATCTGCCCGGCATGGCCTTGAAGGAGCTCCTGGTTGAGGACGATCCGGCCGGCGCGCGGCTGTGGGCGCAGGTCCAGGACATCGGCCCCGGCACCAAGACCTTGCACGGCGAGTGCATGTTCCTGTGTGCCGACGGCAGCAAATTGGCCGTGGCTTGGAGCCTGGCGCCGCAGGGGACTCCCGATGCTCCTGCCCCGCTTCAATTTGTCGGCGTCGAGTGCGACCTCGAGGCCCGGCAGGACGATAGCCACGTATTCCGCACGCTCGCCATGCAGTCGCGGCGCGGTATCCTCGTCACCGACCCCGACAACATCATCCTGTTCGCCAATCCAGCGATGGCGCGGATGTGCGGCTATCCGCTGTCCGAACTGATCGGCCGCACGCCGGCCATACTGAAGTCCGGCCAGACCCCCCGCGAGGTTTACCAGGACCTCCAGCGCGCACTCGACGACGACAAGGTGTGGCAGGGCGAGTTCGTCAATCGGCGCAAGAACGGCGAACGCTATCTCGAGGCACGCACGATCTGGGCCATTCGCGACAACCAGGGCGAAGTCCGCTACTACGTATCGATCAGCGAAGATCTTGCGGAACGCCAGCGGTACGAGCAGCACATTTCCCACCTCTCGAACATCGACCAGCTCACGGGACTCCAGAACCGTCCGTCCTTCATGCGCGCGCTGTCGGCGGAACTGGAAATGGCGCACCGCGATGGACACCAGCTGCTGTTGCTGCATCTGGACCTGGACGATTTCGCGGACATCAACCGGCGCCTCGGCGCCGAGCTGGCCGATCGGCTGCTGGCCGAGTTCGGTCAGCGGCTGCGCGAGGTGTTGCGCCAGGCGGACCGCATCGCCCGCCTTTCGGGGGACAACTTCGCGCTATTGCTGCGTCCGCGCGCCGACGACGGGGAAACCGAGGGGCGTGACATCGCGGAGCGACTGCTGGCAGCCATTCGGCGCCCCTTCGACATTGCGGCCTCTGGCGAAACCATACTGCGCTCATCCATCGGGATTGCGTGCTACCCGAACGACGCCACATCGGCAGACGAACTCCTCGACTGCGCAATTACCGCGACACAGTCGGCCAAACATGGCGGCGGCAACCGTTTGTGCCGTTTCGAGTCGACCATGGCCGTGCGCAGTGACGAGATCCGGCGGCTGCGTGCCGCGCTCCCTGGCGCAGCCAAGCGCGGCGAACTGGTGCTGCACTACCAGCCCCAGTTGAGCCTCCACTCGGGCCACATCGTCGGCGTCGAGGCCCTGGTGCGCTGGCAACATCCCGAACTGGGACTGCTGAGCCCGGCCGCCTTCATTCCGCTTGCCGAGGAATGCGGCTGCATCGCCGAGATCGACGACTGGGTGCTCGAATCCTCCTGCCGCCAGATGCGCGCATGGCGCGACGCGGGCCTGCCGCCGATTCGCATGGCGGTGAATTTCTCGGCGCGCCAGTTCCGCCGTGAAGGGCTGCAGCAAACCGTCGCCCAGGCGCTCGCGACGCACGGCGCGGATGCGCGGATGCTCGAAATCGAGATCACCGAGAGCACGGTGATGCAGGACATGGGCGCCGCGATGCGCACCATCACGCAGCTCAAGTCCCTGGAAGTGCGCCTGTCGCTCGACGACTTCGGCACCGGCTACTCCTCGCTCGCTCATCTTTCGCGCTTCCCGATCGATGTCCTGAAGATCGATCAGAGTTTCGTGCGCGACATCGTGACCAACCCGGCCAATGCGGCGATCGTGCAAGCCACCATCGCGATGGCGCAAAAGCTCGGCAAGCTCGTGATCGCCGAAGGTGTCGAAACCGAAGAACAACTGCATTACCTGCGCCGCAGTGAATGCGACGAGTTGCAAGGCTATTTCTTTTCCCGCCCGGTCCCGGCCGACGCCCTCGCGCTCATGCTGCGCGAGGGGCGCGCGCTCAGCTTCACGTCCTCGGCCGAGCAGTCGGTAAGGGACATCGTGCTGCTCGTCGATGACGAAGCGAGCATCCTGTCCGCCCTGCGCCGCACCTTGCGCCGCGAGGGCTACGACATCCTGGCCGCGAACAGCGCCGAGGAAGGCTTCTCCATGCTGGCAAAGCACAATGTGAAAGTCATCGTGTCGGATCAGCGCATGCCCGGCATGAGCGGGACGGAATTCCTGGCGCGGGTGAAAACCCTGTATCCGCGCACGGTGCGCATGGTGCTGTCCGGCTATTCGGAAATTTCGGCGGTCACGGATGCGATCAATCGCGGCGCGATCTATCGATTCCTCGCCAAGCCCTGGGATGACGAACAACTGAAGGAGGAGATCCGCGCCGCGCTGCGCGAATGGCGTTCGCTGTTCGAGCGCCAGCGCGACTAGGCGCCCACGGGCAGCCACACACGAACGGCCGTGCCGACGCCTGGCGTGCTGTCGACCTCGAATCGGCCGTCGTGACTGCGCACGATGCTGTAGCACACCGACAGACCGAGCCCGGTGCCTTCGCCGACCGGCTTGGTGGTGAAGAACGGGTCGAACATGCGCGCGCGCTCGGCCGCGTCCATGCCACGCCCGTCATCGGCAATCTCGATACAGACCTCGTCGCCGACATGCCGGGTGCGCAAGGTGATCGTGCCGCGCTCACGGATTGCATGCGCGGCATTGAGCAGCAGGTTGACGAACACCTGATTGATCTGTCCCAGATCGCAGCGCACGGGGGGGATCGGCTCGTAGTCGCGCACGACCTCGGCCTTTTCCTCGAGCGTCGCGTGCATCACGCGGACAGTGTTGTCGAGCGCTTGCTGCAGGTCCGCATCGGCTGTCGCATTCGTCGCGTCGAGACGCGCAAAATCCTTTAGATCGGTGACGATGCGCGCAATGCGCCGGACACCTTCACGCGTTTCGGAGAGCAGCACGGTGACGTCTTCGCGGATGAAATCGAGCTCGGAGCGCGCCTGGAGCTGCATGAATTCCTCATGCAAGCCGCTGTCGCCGCGCTGTCGAACGAGCATATCGAAATCCAGGATCAGCTCGAAGAGATCCTTCACGTAGGTCTCGAGGGCATTGAGGTCGGACTGGATGAAACCGATCGGATTATTGATCTCGTGTGCCATGCCCGCGGCCAGCTGACCGAGGCCGGCGAGTTTCTCGGCCTGCAGCAGCTGGCTCTGGGTTTCGCTCAGGCGCGCGTTGGTCTGTTCCAGCTGGGCGATACTCTCGCGCAACAGGCGATCGCTCTCCAGCCGTTCGCTGATGTCGTGGAATACCACCACACAGCCCCCCTGACCGTCGCCCGCGCGCAATGGGGCGCTGGTCAGTTCGACCGGAAAGTGCGAGCCGTCCTTGCGGAAGAACACATCGCCGACGTGCGTGACGACCTTTCCTGATCGGCGTGACGCATAGACCGGACAGTCCGCGAGAGCATAGGGACGCCCGTCGGCGTGATGGTGATGCATCAGCGTGTGCGAGTGCTGACCCAGCGGCTCGTGCTCCTCGTATCCCAGCATCGCCAGCGCCGCCGGATTGACGAAATTGATGCGGCCGGTCTCGTCGATGCCGTAGATCCCTTCCGCGACGGCATCGAGGACAGTGCGCTGGCGCTGCATCAGACAGGAGATGGCAACCTGCTTATCGCGCAGGCGGGTGACCGTGCGGTTGATCGCATCGGCGATGCGCGACATCTCGTCCTCGCCGCGCCCGTATGGCACCGGTTTGACCTCGCCGCCGGCGGCGACCTGCTCCAGCGCCGTCTCGATGTTCGCGACACGGCGCGTCATGTAGCGCATCAGGCCGATCGCGAAGCCGCTCAACAGTAGCATGCCGAGTCCGAGCAATGAGCCGACGAGCAGCTCGGCACGCCGGCGCGAATCGGCAAGATTCTGGCGGGCATGCTCGACATGCTGATCCTGCGCCGCAGCCAACTCCTGCAAGGGCTCGAAAATCGTCTGACGCAACGAGTACCAATCGAACCTGAGCAGCCGGTCGAGTTCCTTCGCGTCCTGGTTGCGGCTTGCCGTACTCGCGCGCTCCAGGAAGCTCCACAGCCCGGGCAAGGCCTGCTCCATCTCGGCAATGCGCCCCGCCTCGAAGGGATCCGTGGGCGAGACCCGGTGCGCCTGCAGGAAGGTCTGCCAGCTCTCCCGGATGAGCGCACCTTCACGCGTGATCATCTCGGGCATGCCAGCCGGCGACGCGATGCCCAGCAGGACGTCCTGCAGGTGCCCATGGATGGATAGCAGCCGCCGTTCGACGCCGTGCAGCTGTTTCGCCGGGGCGAGCTCATGCTCGAAGATGCGGCGCTCGGCTTCGTCCGACGCGCGCTGCGAGAGCAGGAACACGAAGGACAAGGCCAGCATCACAAATCCGGTCAGAACGACGTGCAGCGCAAGACGCCGTCGGATGCTCAACCGCTTGAACATGGGGTGCGGACGTGCCTTGTCATGAAGAATGGAATGATATTCTAATACCCCGAGTCCTCGGGATCGGGATACAGTTGGCGGAATCGTACGACGAAAGTGGTAAGAGGTGTGCACACGGATCGAATCAGCCTTTCGAGGGTATCGTCACCACGCCCAGCCACATCCATCATGATGCCCGCATGACCTGAGCATGCTCCGCGACGGACGGTTTCGGCACGAACCACCGGAACATCGCGACGACAACGCGCGCCGGCTTCGGTCGCCCGGCCGCCCCGGCACACGACCGAACGGAGAAACGGATGACAGCGCACGACGGCGGACAGCCCGGGCATGGAATCGACGCCGGGCTCTATTCGGGCCTGCAGGAGCTCGCCGCGAGCGCCTTCCCCAAACGCTGTCCGGCCTGCGGACGGAGTTATCGCGACGCCGCCGACTATGTTGCGCAGACCCTTCACGTTGGCAACGGCAGCAGCGGGCTCAAGCAGGCCATCGACGACGACGGGCAGGTCATCGTCGAATTGTTCCGCAACTGCGTTTGCGGCTCCACGCTGATGGACAGCTTTCGCAACCGGCGCGACTGCAGCGAGGCCGGCCAGCGACGGCGCGCACGCTTCGCCGAAGTTCTCGCGACCCTCGTCGCGCGAGGCATCGAGCGCAACCAGGCACGCACGGAGTTGTTGAAGGTGTTGCGCGGCGAACCGAGTCCCATCCTCGAGGCCCGTCCACCCACGCCTTGATCGTCTTGCGGTAGGCAATTTGCCGCAATCGGCGCGCAGCAGGCCCCGAACCGGGAGGTGACTGGCAGCGTGCACAGTCATATCGCGGCGGCCCCCACTCTGGCAGCAGCCCGGAACACCTGGACCCGATTGCGGCCACCGCGCTTTGCCTCATACAGAGCCTTATCAGCAGCCGCGTGAAGATCGGCGGAACACGCCCCGTCGTGCGGGTAGTGAGCAAGCCCGATCGACACTGTTACGCGTCCGGCGAAGCCGCGTGGCCCCTTCAGTTCCAGGCCTGCGACCGCGGCGCGGAGACTCTCTGCCCTCTCGCACGCCAGCTCGGGCGCAATGTCGGTCAGCACGACGGAAAACTCCTCGCCGCCGTAGCGCGCGACAATGTCACTGGCGCGCGTGCTGCCCTGGATCGTCCTGGCGACCTCGCACAGGACGAGATCTCCGACGTCGTGTCCGTGCTCGTCGTTGAATGTCTTGAAGTGGTCGATATCGATCATCAGCACTGCAAAGCCGGGGGGATCACCGTCGGCACGTTTGCGTGCGGCGACCATGAACTCGCGTTCGACAAACTCTTCCAGGAAGCGACGGTTGTGGAGCCCCGTCAGGGGGTCGCGTATCGACTGTTCGCGTAGCGACTCGCGCAGCCTGAGGTTGCTGAGCGACAAGGCCACGTGCTCGACTGCGCTCTCGCGGATGTCGTGCGCCATTGCTCGCTCGGATTCATCGCACGCTGCACTGGAGACACCGTCCTCCAGCACGAGCAAGCCGATGACTTCACCGTGGGCCATCATCGGCAGGCACTCGATGCCCTCGACCCGCGGATCACCGACCTCATGGTGAAAATGTTTGCAGGCGAGCACACCGCCTCCCGCCGGTTGTGTGAAGGGCTGCCCCCTGCGCAGCCCCCAGCATTCGTCGGCACGGATGACGGGGAGGTGTCCGCGCTCCCCCCAGGCGACCGTAAGCTGCAGGAGGCTATCGGTGGACACCCACTCGTAAAGGGCGCCCCCCACGCCGGGAAAGAGTGCAGGAAGACGCTCCTTCAGGACCTGAAGCGCCTCCTGCGTTGTATTGCACGCGTGCAGGTAGCCCATCAGTGCGGAGAGCTCATGCGTATGTCTGCTTGCAGCGTCATTCGCAGCCAGCAGGCGGCCGAGCTCGACGTTTCGCGCTGCGAGCTCCACCCGCGCCTCGTACGCCGATGCGGATGCGCGATAGATCCGGAAGACGAGCACGCCCAGTAGCACCAGACTGACGAACATCGCGCCGATCACGAGGACATAGGCGCCGTCGACCATGCGTTGATAGCGGCCCTGACCATTCCTGAGGCGCGTCTCGTGTGCAAGATCGATCCGGTCCAGACGCTCGATCACGGACATCAGGGATGCTCGCGCGCTGCCGTCGCGGATGCTTCGCGTCGAATCTTCGAGATTCCCCCGCAGTCCGTCGCGAATGCCTTGGACAAACTCGGCCTGCTTCATATCGAGTTCGATGCCCAGTTGCTTGAATTCGGCAATTTCCGCCGCATCGAGGAACGGGTTCGACGCCAACCGCTGCATGCGAGTGTCGATGTCCTGCACTGCCGCGTTGTAGGGCTCGAGATACTGCTCATCGCCAGCAATGGCAAAGGCGCGATAGGCAGCCTCCGCACGGAAGATGTTCGCGCGCACCCGATCGATCTCGGCATGTACGGCGTGAAGTCCCTCGATCTCGGCCTGTCGCACGACCAGGCGATCGAAGGCACCAAGGGTCAAGGCGCCCGTGGTCGCGATCGCCACGGCAATCACCAGGGTCGATCGAACCAGCAGCTTCTGCGTTCGACTTCTCAGCACGGCACTACTCCCTCTTCTACAGCCGATGGCCCCGACTACGATCCGTGCGCCGCCGTGTGTCGGACGCGGACCGGGCGACGCGAAATCATTGGCAACGGGTCCGATTTCCGGGCGACATTCGCCCCAGAACCGGAGGACAAAGGCCCCCCGGGTGATAGAACTGGTAAATTGTCGTAGTCGAGCAGGAGCGCCCGCCGACCATTGGGTAAACGCGAAACCGGTGCCTTGCTCCAGACAACGGACTTGCCGTCGAACGCCACAGTGCTTTCCGCCCCTCGGACATGATGAACACAGACGACACCCCCGCGGTTCCGCACGTCGCCATCGTCGACGACGATGCGTTCTTCCGACGCGCGCTCGAACGCATCTTTTCTTCGGCCGGATTCCGCGTCGAGAGTTTCGGCGATGCGGAAGGTTTCCTCTCCGGCTACATCCCGAAGCCCGACGCCTGCATCATCCTCGACCTGCGCATGCCCTTCATCGGCGGCCTCGAGATCCAGCAGCGGCTCAAGGATCGGCACGTCGACGTTCCGGTGATCATCTACACGGGAAACGCCGACGTCCCGGTGACGGTCGCCGCGATGCAGGCAGGTGCGTTCGCGGTGCTGGAGAAACCCTTGAGCAGCGAATTGCTCATCATGCAAACCCGCGCGGCCATCGCCAGCTCGAGAGAGCGGCGCGCCAAGCGGGAGCAGGCCATGCACGCCAGAGCACGACTCGGACTCCTCACCGAAAGGGAGCGCGAAGCGGCGAAGCATCTGGCCGACGGCCTCTCCGCCCCGCGGATCGGAGAAGTGCTCGGGATCAGTCCCCGCACGGTCGAGGCCCACCGCGTAAACGTGTTCCGCAAGCTGGAGGTCAAGTCGGCCGCCGAGCTGGCGCGTTTGATCGTCCTCGCCGAACTGGGCGAAACCTGACTGCCCCGGGGCGCGGTCCCGCGGCGCGGCGCAGGGCCCCGGTTGCACGACGATCAGTCACGTCGTCGATCGTCCGCAGCCCGCTCAGACCACCGCATGCAGCAGTTGGCCGGGCACGAGCCTGCCGACCGCCTCGTCGAGGACATGCGACCGCCCCAGCTCGTACTCCCGGATCACCTGGCCCGACTCCCGGTCGATGAGTCGCACGGCAAGCTTGCGCGGGTCCGGCGACATGGCGAATTCGAGCGACTTCGCCTGCACGCGAAGCACATCATTCGCCAGACGCACGAAGTCGCTGGCGACAACCGGCGAGGGTTGCTGCGCCACGGCGCTGGCGGCGTCCTGCGGCAGCCCGCGCTGCCCGGCCGCGTTTGCTCGATCGCCAGCCCCACCGCGGGGCATCCCGCCCGGCGGCAGGCCGCCGCCCGCTTGGGCGATCGCGTCGCCGGCGGCCAGGCGGGGCGCAAAGTGCATCGATCCGATTTCCATTTCCCGTCCCTTCACGACCTCGATCCGACGATCGGGCGCAACGCGGGCGCGAGTGGCGCGGCGCTGCAAAACCGCAGTTTTGCACCCGTGCAGCAAGTCTAGGAAACGATCCGGTGCGTGTGAATTCGCGGAGTTTCCCGGTCGGCTAGGTGAATCTACGTAGTAAGGGCAAAAGGGAGAGCGCGGGCGATGCCAGGACGGGGCCCGGCACGCCCGACATGGCGTGAACGAGCCCCCGAACCAGGATCATGCCAAGCTTTCGGTCTCGGCCGCGGGATGCCTGGGCAGAACGACTCGAAACACGGCCCCCTTGCCGGGCTCGCTCCTAACCTCGATGTGCCCCTGGTGTCGCTTGACGATGCCGTAAGAAAGCGACAACCCGAGGCCGGTGCCCTTGCCGACGTCCTTGGTCGTGAAGAACGGCTCGAAGATGCGGCTCAGATGCTCGGGCGGGATTCCCTTGCCCGTGTCCTCGACTTCGACCCAGACGACTTCATCGTCGAAGCCGGTGCGCAAGGTGATGCGTCCGTGCGTTTCTATCGCATGCGCAGCATTCACCAGCAGGTTCATGAACACCTGGTTGAGCTGCGACGGAATGCACTCGAGTTCCGGAAGGCCGCTGTACTCCTTGACGACATCGGCCTTGTACTTGAGCTCGTGCCACACGACATTGAGCGTGCTCTCCAGGCCCGCTTCGAGATTCGCCAGCTCGCGCTCGCCCTTGCCGACATGCGAGAAGTCCTTCAGATCCTGCACGATGCGCCTGACGCGCTGCAGGCCTTCGAGCGACTCCTTCAGCAGGTCGCCGATGTCCTCGCGGAGGTAGGCGGCGTCGATGTCCTCCTTCATGCGCGCGATGTCAGCCTGCTGCGCGGCGTTGAGTGAGTCTTCGGCGCCTTCGTAGGCGGCGAGCAGACGCAACAGGTCTTCGGAATAGCGCTGCAGCGTTCCCAGGTTGGAATTGACGAAACCGACGGGGTTGTTGATCTCATGCGCGACGCCCGCGGCGAGCTGGCCGATGGATGCCATTTTTTCCGACTGCAGCAGCTGGTTCTGGGCCGCCTCCAGCTTTCGGATCAAGGTCTCCTGGTGCCGCTTTTCCCCCTGCAGCGTTGCATTGGCCCTTTCCAGTTCGGCCGTGCGCTCGCGAACCCGGTCCTCGAGGCGGTCGCGCGACTCGCGCAGCGCTTCCTCGGCGAGCGTGCGCTCGGTGATGTCGCTGTACGCGAAAACCCGTCCGACGATCCGCTCGCCCATGTACTGGGGATGCGAACGGCACTCGAACACGCGGCCATCGGCCAGGCGATACAGATCTTCGCTGTCCGCACTATCGACGGTGGCTCGCAGCCGCGTGCGGCACAGCTCGCCGTCCGTCACACGGCTGGCAATGAATTCCAGGATTGCAGCATCGTCGCGCTCGCGCAGCAGTTCGTCGGGGATTCCCCACATGTTGCTGGCCAGCCGGTTCATGTTGGTGATTCTGCCCTGCCAGTCGATGACGAGGATGCCGTTGCCCGTCGACTCGAGCGTTGCGCGCAGTTGGGAAAGCGTCTGCTCGAGTGCATCCTCCATCTGCAGCTCGTTCCGGGTATCGCGCGCGGATACCAGGATGAGCGGCGCGCCTTCATGGGTGACCACGCGGACGGACTTCATCACCGACATCATCGACTCGTCCGCGCAGCGGTAGAGCCCCTCCTGCTCCTCGATCTCCTGGTACTGACCGTTGTGCACGTCCTCCCAATAGAAGACGTCCTGCAGGGAACTCTCGATGTCGGTGATGCACATCTCCGCCAGCTGATCGCGCGAATAGCCGAGCGTCCCGGTCACGGGCCGATTGACCAGCAAGATCCGCAGCGAGGCGGGGTCGACCGCCAGCATCATCTGCGAGCTGTGGTCGAGCATCAGTTCGGCGAGACTACTCATTGGGGCACCGCGTCCTGTCCGGCTTTTCCGGGGTCGAAATAATAGCTGACACGCTTGCGCGGGCTCAGGTAGTTGTAGATCTCGATCGGCACTTGCGCCGGCCGGAGCGCCTTGGCGATATTCAGGTCCTGCTCCCGCGCCAGGTCGACGAGTATCGCGTCGTCCCGGGGAATGCTTGCGTCGTAGATGACGATCACCGGCTTCATCGGCTTGGCGGTATTGACGGTGGCCACCATCGCAACCAGGCCGTTAGAGAGCTGCACGATGGTCCCCGGCGGATAGACGCCAAGACAGCGAATGAACGCCTGCAGCATGCGTTGATCGAATTTGGGGCGCAGCTTCGCGTACATCCGCGAAAGGGCCTCGTGCGGCGTCATGGCGCTGGCGATATCCGCCGGATTGCACAGTTCGTCGTAATAGTTCGCGACCGCGACGATGCGCGGCAGCAGGCCGATGGCATCCCCCTTGAGGCCGGCCGGATAGCCGGTACCGTCATAGAGCTCATGATGGTCGCGGATGACCTCCAGGGCAGGTTTGGACAGCTGCAGACGGCGACCGATGTCCACCCCGAACTGGCAATGCATCTGATAAAGATTGCGCTCGGCCTGGGTGAGCGGCTCGGTCTTGTGCAAGATCTTTTCCGGGATCTCCTTGCGCCCGATGTCGTGCAGCAGCGCGCCCATCCCGAGCGCCGAGAAGACTTCCTGCGGCGCCCGGACCTCACGGGCGATCATCAGCGACAGCATCGCGACGTTGAGCGAGTGGAAGTAGAGCTCCTCGCCGCCCGTGCGATCGCCCATTACGTGAATTGCAAGGTCGGGGGAAGACAGGATCGAGTCCGCGATCTGGTCCACCAGCAGCCCCGCCTGCTGCACCGACTCCGCGGGATTCGAGTACAGGTTCCGCTCGATATCCCGGATCGCCTTCGCCGCGTGCACAAAGGCCGCCTCCACCCTCACTGCGGCCTCGCGCTGCGCCCGGATGCGCTCGACCAGCGCCCGCTTCGCCGCCAGTGCAGGCAGGATCGCTGCGCCTGTTGCGCCGGCCGAGGCGTCGGAGTTCGCTGCCGGCGCCGCAGTCCCCTCCCCCGCATCGGGTGCGCCGGGGGGCGATGGCGGTGACGAAGGGTCGGGCGCCGCCGCGGCATCCGGGGAGGAAGGGGCCTGGCGCGCCGTCATGTCGCTCAGGGCCGGGTTGTAGCGCACCGTCGTCAGGCCGAGACTCCGGATCTCCCGGATCTGGTCCTCGGACTTGATCTTGAACTGGCTGAAGGCAAATGGATGCTGGAACCAGCTCAGATCCAGCATGACGTACAGCCCGACCCGCAATTGATCCATCGTAACGGTGTTCGTGTCCGACATCACTGGCTCCGCATCAGGACTCATGCATCCTTGGCATCCCGGGGCCACTCGCCGACCCGGATCCCCTCCCCGGCGACCGTCACCGGCACGCCGGTCAGGGACTCTCCCCTGCAATCCCCGCGCACGCAGACGCCATCGGCCCAGCGGAACACGGCGTAATGCACGTTGCACTCGATCGACACCCCGGGCTCGAAGTAGAGATGTCTGTCCTGGCGTGCGAGTTCCGAGCCGAGATGGGGGCAGCGATTCAGAAAGCATCGGACCGTCTCGTGCTGCCTCAGCACGATGAGCGAGATTTCTATCCCGCCCCGCAGCAATCGGACGACATGGCCTCCCGTGGGCGGAACCTCGTCGAGCCTGCAGATGAACGTGCCTGCGGGCAATTCGCTTGCCAGGCTTGCGCGAATGTCGCCGCGATGAACGTTCATGCGCCCTGCCCCGCCTCGGCGATGGCCACTTCGAGACGGTCGCGCGCGCCCGCAAAGTCGAAGCTCCGGGCCGCCTGGAGCACCGCATCGAAACTCCCGCCGAGCGCCGCGCGCAAGTCGGCGGCATTGCTTTCGAGCAGCGCCACACTCGCAAAATCGTCGGCTGCCAGGCGATCGAGGACGGCCCGGCAGAGTTCCCGTGCGGCGGCGTCGACCGCTGCTGTCTGCGCGACACCCGCCGTCGCCGGGGGAACTCGTTGTGACGGCGGGGTTGGCGATCGCACAGCGGTCTGCGGCCCGATCCAGCGCTGCAGGGCTTCCTGAAGTCGGGAGGGGTCGACCGGCTTCGTGAGGTAATCGTTCATCCCGGCCGCGAGACATCGCTCGCGGTCTCCGGGCATGGCACTGGCCGTCAGCGCGACAATCGGCAAACCCTGCAACCCGGGCAGCTTGCGAATCTCACGCGTTGCCGTGATGCCGTCCATGACGGGCATCTGCATGTCCATGAGGACGAGCTGCCAGACCTGTTCCTGCGCGCGGCGAAGCGCCTCCGCACCGTCTTCCGCGAAGCCGACCTCGACGCCCGAATCGCGCAACAGCGCCGCCACAACCTCGCGATTCAGCTCATTGTCCTCCACCAGCAGCACCCGGGCGCCCGCCACGACCGCTCCCGACGCAGGCAAGGCGGGGGACGGAACAGGGGGGGAAGACGCACGTCGGGAAACGCCCACCTTGCACGTAAACCAGAAGGTCGAGCCTCCTCCCGGCGCGCTGTCGACGCCGACCGCACCGCCCATGAGTTCGGCCAGACGCTTGCTGATTGCCAGCCCCAACCCCGTGCCGCCGTACTTGCGCGTGATCGAGCTGTCGGCCTGCTCGAAGCTGCGGAACAGGCGCGAGCGTTGTTCTTCGGCGATGCCGATGCCGGTGTCGCTGACCTCGAAACGCAGCTCGAGCTCGTCGCGCAGCGCATGCTGGACGCGGGTGCGTAGCACGATCCGGCCGCGCTCGGTGAACTTGACCGCGTTGTTCGCGTAGTTGAGCAGCACCTGCGAAATGCGTAGCGGATCACCGAGAATGAAGGTCGGCACGTCGGGCGCCAACTCGATGACGAGGTCGAGCCCCTTGCCCTTCGCCTTGTCGGCGATCTGCGCCCCCACTTCGCCAACCAGTCCCGGCAGATCGACATCGATGTGTTCGGGTGTCAGCTTGCCGGCCTCCATCTTGGACAGGTCCAGAACGTCGTTGATGATGCCGAGCAGGTGTTTGCTCGAGGCCTGCACCTTCTCCAGCAGCCCGCGCTGCTGCGCTGCGAGATCGCCCTTGAGCACCAGATGGGTGATGCCGATGATGACGTTGAGCGGCGTGCGCATCTCGTGGCTCATATTGGCGAGGAAGGCCGACTTGGCGTTCGCCGCCTCTTCGGCCAGCGCTCGCGCGCACTCCATGTTCTCGAGGACGGCGTGCTCCGCGCTGATGTCGTCGATGACCCACACCGTACCCTTGCTGCGGTCATGCACGTCCACCGCGATGCCGGTCAGGCGGGCCCAGAACAGCGACCCGTCGCGCCGCATCAGCTGCTGTTCGCGCCGATGCGGCCTGCCCTGCCAGATCGTCTCGTACACCTCGCCGCCGCCCGCTTCGCAGGCCGCCTCGTCGGGATACCAGATTGCGGTCGACTGCCCCGCCATCGCGCCTGGCGGCCACCCCAGCATCTCGTGCAGCCTCCGATTGCAGCGGACCAGCACGCGATCCCTGATCAGGGCGATGCCCGATGAAGTCGTGTCGAAGATCGCCTGCTGCTCATCGATTGCAGCTTTGAGGGAATCCGTGGCCGCCGCGAGCTCGGCCGTCCGCTCGGCGACCAGGGTTTCGAGCCGTTCGCGATAACGCTGAACCTCCCGCTCGGCCTCCTTCTGCGCGCTGATGTCGGACCAAGCCGCGTGCAGCAGCATGCGTTCGCCCTCGGGGATCACCGTGAGCAGCACCTCGGCGGGGAAGGTCTCGCCGTTTGCCCTGAGGTGCAGCCACTCGAAGCGACTGCTGCCCTCCGCAAGCGTACGCGCGATGATTTCCGCTGCCTTGGCCGCCGAGGGCTGGCCGTCGGGCTGCAGCACGGGGGAAATGTCGGCCGGGGAGCGACCGAGGACCTGGTCTAGCCGCTCCATCCGCAACATCTTCAGCGACGCCTTGTTGGCAGCGACGATACGCCCGTCCTCGATCAGCGTAACGCCCTGTTGCGTCTCCTCGAACAAGCGCCGGAAGCGCGCCTCGCTCGCCTCCAGCTCGGCCGTGCGCCGGGCCACCGCACGCCGCAAGGCACGCAGCCAGACAATGAGGCCGAGCGCCGCGAGCGCGAGGACGATGAGCGCCGCGGCGAGGTAGCGCAGATATCGACCGTATTCGACCGCCGGGGGGGGCATCCACTTCGCGCGCAGGGCCGCGTCCTCCTCGGCGCTGATGGCGGCGATGCCGCGCTCGACAAGCCGCAGCGCTTCGACATTGCCCTTCTTCACTGCCCGGTGAAACCGCCCCTCGTAGAGCGTGAAAACCTTCGGGAACAGTTGCTGCGCTTCATTGCGGTAGAGGTAGTAGTTTGCCGGGTATTCATCCAGGCAGAACAGGCGCACTTCGCCCGCCAGGGCACCGACGATCAGGCGGGCGTAATCGGGGTACTCGCGAAACTTGTCGACGCCCTGTCTGCCCAGCTCTTCAATGCAGGCATCTCCGGCCATCACGCCAACCATGAAGCCGCGCAGCCCGGCGACGTCGTGGATCCCCTGGATGGACTCGTCCGCATAGACCCCTACCGGGACCTTCGCGTAGGGGGGAGAAAACTCGTACAGGGGTTCGCGCGCGGGCGTGCGGAAAATCATGTCGATGACATCCGCCTCACCCTCCAGCAGACTGCGTTGCGCCTCGGACCACTGGATGGCCTGCAGCTCGACCTTGACGCCGGTCTTTTGCTCCCAGAGGCGCCAGTAGTCCACCAGATAACCGGTCGGTGCGCCCGCCGGGTCGAGGAACAGGAAGGGCGGATAGTTGTAGTCGCTGACCACTCTCAGCACCCGCGGCTCGGCGCGGGGCTGGGCGTGGCTCGCGCCGGCCGCCAGCAGAACGGCCAGAAAGGCCGCCGCGAGCAGGACAAGCCGCCGCAGCGAGAGGAATCCGCTCATGAGGCGGTCTCCAGGTGCTCACGAGCCTCGCGCAGCGAGGCGCGTGCCTCGGCGAAGGCGAACGCGTCGATCTCGCTCTCGATTCGGCGCGCCAGGGGGCCGAAAGCCGCTTCGAAGTCCGCGCGGTGTTCCCGGTAGACCCGACATGCCGACACGTCATCGCACGCCAACAGGGCTTCCAGCAAATCGGCGACCTCGCGCAGCGCGGCGAGATCGGGAACCTTCTCGAGCCCTGCGCCCAGCCCAGACGCATCGCTGGCGGGGGCCCGGCCGGGCGATTCATCGCGCACCGGAGCCCTGCGCTGGCTACCGCCGTCCGCCGGCAGCCAGCGGCGCAGCGCGGCGTAGAGCTTCCGGGGATCGACCGGCTTGGGGATGTGGTCGTTCATGCCCGCTTCAATGCAGGCAGCACGATCCTCGTCGAAGGCATTGGCAGTCATCGCGAGGATGGGGGTGGTCGCGTAGCCTGGCAACGCGCGTATCGCGCGAGTGGCTTCGAGCCCCCCCATGACCGGCATCTGGATGTCCATGAGAATGAGGTCGTAGGCCTCGCATGCGGACTTGTCGAGCGCGATGCGGCCGTTTTCCGCCACGTCGGGCACGATGCCTGCACGCGCGAGAAGCGCGAGCGCAACTTCGCGATTGACGGCATTGTCTTCGGCGAGCAGCACCCGCGCATCGGGCGCCAGTTCGGACTGCACGGACAACTCGCCCTGATCGTTTGCTGGCGGGCTCGCCGCCGCCCCGCATGCCTCGGCGTGGGGATATCCCATCGGCACCTCGAGCCAGAAGGTCGAACCCCCGCCCGGCTGACTCGTGAGGCCGATGCGCCCGCCCATCAGTTCGACCAGACGGCGACAGATGGCGAGCCCGAGCCCGGTGCCGCCGAAGCGCCGCGTCGTGGAGCTGTCGGCCTGCTCGAAGGCGTGGAAGATGCGCTCCTGTTCGTCGAAGGCAATGCCAATGCCGGTATCCCTCACCTCCAGGCGCACCCATAGCCGTTCGAGTTCGAACCCCACGACCTGGCCGCTCACGCGCACCGCCCCCCGCTCGGTAAACTTGATGGCGTTGCCGACGAGGTTGAGCAGCACCTGCTCCAGACGCAGCGCATCGCCATGCAGCCCGCGTGGCAGCGCGGCGAGGTCCGCCTCCAGTTGCAGGCCCTTGTGCTCGGCGCGGTCCCGCAGCAGGCTGAAGACGTTGGCGAGCACGTGAGGCGGTTCGAAATATACCGCCTCCAGCTGCACCTTGCCGGCCTCGATCTTGGAGAGGTCGAGGATGTCGTTGATGATCCGCAACAGATGCCGGGCCGCCGACGAGACCTTGCGCAACCGGTCGAGTTGCTCGGGCTCGCCGATGTCGCGCTCGAGCAGGTGAGTGAGACCGATGATCGCATTCATCGGCGTGCGGATCTCGTGACTCATGTTGGCGAGGAATTCGCTCTTGCTGCGGCTCGAAGCCTCCGCCGCGAGCTTCGCCGCATTCAGTTCTGCGGTTCGCGCCACCACCAGCTGCTCGAGGTTCTCGCGGTGGGCCGCGAGCTCCTCCAGAAGCCGCTTGCGCTCGGTGATGTCCTCCTTGATCGCGACATAATGGGTGACGCTGCCGCCGCGTTCCCGCAGCGGAATGATCGTCGCGCTCTCGATCACCTCGCGCCCGTCCCGCGTGACATTGACCAGCTCACCGCGCCAGGACTCGCCACGCTTGAGCGTGGCCCACAGGTCGCTGTAGGTCGAAGCGGGCGTCTTGCCCGATTTGAGGAAGCGCGGATTGCGACCGATGGCCTCGGCGCGCGAGTAACCCGTCACTTGCACGAACGCGTCATTGACGTATTCGATCCGCGCGTTCAGATCGGCCACGAGGACGGCAATCGGGGCCTGTTCCACGACCAGCGAGAGCTTGCGCACCTCGGCCTGCGTTGCTGCCTCCAGGGCGGCTGCCCGCCTGCGCTCCAGCGCGGCCCCCAGATGCGCGGCGGCGGACTCGAGCAGGCGGCGCTTCTCGTCCCGGAACTGCGCCGCCTCCTCGGCGCCAGGCGGCGCAATCGGGTCGACACAGATGCGCCAGCGCTTGTCCGCCATGTCGGAGAACTCCGCCACCAGAAGCGGCCGACCGTCCGGGGCTCTGGCGCCGTCCGCCGCCTCGACCCTTGTCACGGCAAGGGCCGGGAAACGCATCGCGGCACGCAGCCGCTCGACGACCGCGTCCACCAGCAGGTCCGGCGCGATGTCCGCACGGTCGCACATGCGCGCGACATCATAGACGCAGCTCATCTCCTTGAGGCGTTCGCGCAACCTGCGCTCGGCATCCTCCCGCGAAATGAGCGAATCGCGGAACGCCAGCGCCGCACTCGCGATATCCCCGAGCAAACTGCCCGGCTGCTTGGCGATCTCACGCACCAGCGGCAGGGACTCGGGATCCTGTTCTTCGCGGGCGAATGCGCGCAAGGCGCTGCCGAGGGCGAACAGCCGTTCGCTGAGCCAGGAGCTGAGAACGAACCACGCCAGCACCAACGTGGACATGAGCGCCCCCCCGACGATCAGGGTGTTACGGATATAGGCGTCGAAGTCGCTCTCGTCGGCGTGCGCACGGGCCCGCTCGTCTTCGATTGTCCGCAGGGTGAGCGCCCGGGTATGGGTCGTGAACTCCACGAAGTGCCGCGACGCCTCGAAGCCGCTGCTCATCGCGGCGCGCGGATCGGACATCAGCAAGCCCATCGTCCCGATGACGCTCGCGCGGTAGTCCTGAAAGTGGAATCGTCCCTCGCGCGCTTCGTGGCGCGAAACGTCGAGTTCAGCGAGACCCGCCACACGCCCGTCCAGCTCGACGAGGCGGCGCTGCACATCCTCAGCGAGGCGCGCGGCGGCGGCACCATCGAGGCGCCCGACCGCGGCCCCTTCGACTGCCAGATTGACAAGGTGCTGGACCTCGCTCATGTCCTTGTTGATGCCGGTGAGGCGACCGATGAGCTCCAGATGCCCGGACTCGGCCAACCTCGCCGCCCGATGCGCGTCGCGCAGGTCGGTGAAGGACGCGATCACCAGGACTCCGACCAGCAGCGCCAGGAGGGCGATCGGCAGGAACACGGCCAACAGCAAGGGCGGAATGCGCGCGCGCTTCGGGCTCACGGCCGGCCCCCCCGACATACTCCGATGTCTGCGATCATGATCGCGACCTTCAGGTCTGCGCCTCCGGTTCGTGTTCGGGCTCGGGCTCGGCGTAGCGCGTGGCGATGCTCGCGAACTCGTCTCTGCATGCGAGGAAGGCGTCCACGACATCGGGGTCGAAATGCCGGCCACGACCGGCCAGGATAATGTCGGTGGCCTGTTCGAGGGGCATAGGCGGCTTGTACACGCGACGGCTGATCAGCGCATCGAACACGTCGGCGAGCGCCATCAGGCGCGCCGACACGGGGATGGCGTCGCCTTCCAGCGCCTGCGGATAACCGCTGCCATCCCATTTCTCGTGATGCCCGCCCGCAATCTCGTTCGCCACCTTCAGGAATGCAAACGCCCCCGGGGCGTGCTCGGCAACATCGTCGCTGGCGTCCGCGAGCGCCTCTTCCATCGCCTTGCTGATAGCGGCCGTACCGATCAAGGGGTGGGTCTTCATGATCTCCCATTCGCGGGCATCGAGCGGACCGGGCTTGAGCAGGATTGAGTCGGGAATCCCGACCTTGCCGATGTCGTGCAGGGGCGCCGCCTTGACGATGAGTTCGAGCTGCGTTCCGGCGAGCGCCTCGGCAAAGCGCGGATGGTTCCCGAGGTGGCGCCCGAGCGTTTCGACGTAGGACTGCGTACGGATGATGTGCAGGCCAGTCTCGTTGTCGCGCGCCTCGGCGAGACAGGCAAGCGCCCGGATACCGAGATCCTGGATGAGGAGGTTCTCGGCCATGCGCCGCGAGATCTCGCGTTCCAGCCAGTTGTTCTGGGCCGACAGGCGGTCACGCGCGCGCTTGAGTTCGAGATGAGTTGCCACCCGCGCGAGGACGATGGCGGGACTGAAGGGTTTGACGATGTAATCGACGGCACCGAGCTTGAGCCCCCGCTCCTCGTTTTCCGCCGCATCCATCGCGGTGACGAAGATCACCGGAATGTCGCGCGTTGCAGGATCCTCCCGCAACCGCCCGAGGACCTCGTATCCATCCAGTCCCGGCATCATCACGTCGAGCAGGATCAGGTCCGGCCTGGGCGCGGTGTTCGCCACGCGCAACGCCCGTTCGCCCGAATTTGCGGCGCGAACGCGACACAGCGGCTGCAACAGTTCGCCAAGCACGGTCAGATTCTGTGGCGTGTCATCGACGATCAGGATCGTCGGCTCATCCATCGCACTCAGGTTTTGCTGGCTTTTCATCTAGCTTGGTCCCATGACTGCGGCAACCGTGCCGCGCTCCGGAGCGACATGTCGCCACCGTCCGGCCCGTCATCGCGCCGAAGTGGCAAGCCGGCAGAACCGATTATGTACATATCTTGCGATTCGCTGCAGCATCGAATCCCCCGGGTGTGGTTCGAATCTCACGGCACCGCGCGGGAAACACGCGTCGGAAGGGCCTGCGACAGTCGCACCGCCGGCGAACGCTGCGGCAGCGCCCGGGGAGTTGTGTGCGCCAGCGAAGTGACAAAGACGCACAAATCGCTTCGAAGATGTCGTTTGCTCCGCCAGGTCATATTCCCTAGCATGATCCCGGCACAGCGCCCGAATGTCCGCGCGCCGCAGGAGCGGGGCCGGCGGATCGCCGCGCACCGCGCACATACCCGGCGGGGCTCGTCGCCTGCACGCCAGCAGTTCGCTTTTTTCACAACGTCGACCGCCGCCGCAGGCGACGGGGTTTTCCGCAGGTCGAGGCCTCATGGCAAGCGCACTTTCACACATCCGCGTACTGGACCTTTCGCGCATCCTGGCCGGGCCGTGGTGCAGCCAGATGCTGGCCGACCTCGGCGCCGACGTGATCAAGGTCGAGCGCCCCGGCACGGGCGACGACACGCGCGGCTGGGGGCCGCCGTGGCTCAAGGACGAGCATGGCGCCGACACCGATGTCGCCGCCTACTACCTGTGCGCAAACCGCAACAAACGTTCGGTCGCAATCGACATCACGCGCGCCGAGGGACAGGCGCTGGTGAGGCGGCTCGCCGCCCAGTCCGACGTGGTGCTGGAGAATTTCAAGGTCGGTGGCCTCGCTCAGTACGGACTCGATTACGCATCGCTGAAGGCGGTCAATCCGCGCCTCGTGTATTGCTCGGTGACCGGTTTCGGCCAGGAGGGTCCGTACGCATCGCGCGCCGGCTACGACTTCCTGGTCCAGGGCCTGGGCGGCCTGATGAGCGTTACCGGCCGGCCCGACGGCGAGGAAGGGGGCGGTCCGATGAAGGCCGGCGTGGCACTGACGGACATCCTCACCGGACTGTATGCCTCCAACGCGATCCTCGCTGCGCTGGCATGGCGCGAGCACAGCGGCGAAGGGCAATACATCGACCTTGCATTGCTCGACGTGCAGGTCGCCTGCCTTGCCAACCAGGCCGCCAACTACCTCGCGACCGGCCGCTCGCCGGGCAGGCTGGGGAATGCGCATCCGAACATCGTGCCCTACCAGGACTTTCCCACCGCCGACGGCTACATGATCCTGGCCATCGGCAACGACGGGCAGTTTGCGCGCTTCTGCGCGGAAGCAGGCCGGCCGGCGCTGGCCGACGATCCGCGCTTTGCGACCAACGCGGAACGCGTCAGGCACCGCGCCACGCTGATTCCGCAGCTCAAGCAGCTCACGGTGCTGCGCAGCACGGCCGACTGGATCGCGGCGCTGGAATCCCTCGCCGTGCCCTGCGGCCCGATCAATACGCTCGCCGACGTGTTCGCCGACCCGCAGGTGCAGGCGCGCGGACTCAAGGTGACGATGCCGCACCCGGTCGCCGGCACAGTGCCGCTCGTGGCGAACCCGATGAAGCTTTCGGCGACGCCGCCGGATTACCGCCTTCCGCCGCCGGCGCTCGGCGAACATACCGACGAGATCCTGGGCGGAACGCTGGGCCTGACGGACGCGGAGATCGGGCGTCTGCGCGCCGCCGGCGTGCTCTGACAGTCTGCGCAGGACCGCCCCCGGCGGACCGGGGGGCGGCGCGCTACGGCCTCAGTCCTTGAGGACCGCGGCCATCGCCTCGGCGACGTATTCGACGTTGCGCGTGTTGAGGCCGGCAACGCACATGCGGCCCGAGCGCACGAGGTACACGGCGAACTCCTCGCGCAGGCGGTCGACCTGCGCGGGGCTGAGGCCGGTGTAGCTGAACATGCCGCGCTGCTTGATGAAGTAGCTGAAATCGCGCCCGGGCACGCGTGCGCTAATCACTTCATGCAGCTTCTGGCGCATCGCACGGATGCGGTCGCGCATCGCGTCCACCTCGCCGGTCCATTCCCCATACAGCGCGGGGTCGTCCATCACCATCGCGGTGACGCGCCCGCCGTGGAAGGGCGGGCTGGAGTAGTTGCGGCGCACGGTGAACTTCATCTGGCCGAGCACGCGCGCGGCTTCCTCGGCGTCCTTGCACACGATGGACAGGCCGCCGCAGCGTTCGCCGTAGAACGACAGGTTCTTGGAGAAGGAATTGCTGACGAGGAAGCTCACGCCGGCATCCGCCAACGCGCGGATCGCGAAGGCGTCGTCGTCGAGGCTGTCGCCGAAGCCCTGGTAGGCGATGTCGAGGAAGGGGATGAGATTGCGTTCCTTCGCCACCACGATGACCTCGCGCCACTGCTCCTGCGACAGGTCGACGCCGGTCGGGTTGTGGCAGCACGGGTGCAGCAGGACGATGCTGCGCGCGGGCAGGGTCTTGAGCGTCGCGAGCATGTCGGCGAAGCGCACGCCGCCCGTGGCCGCATCGTAGTAGGGGTAGTCATTCACGGCGATGCCGGCGCCCTCGAAGATCGAGCGGTGGTTGTCCCAGGTCGGATCGCTGACCCACACCTCGCTCGCCGGGAAGTAGCGCTTGAGGAGATCGGCGCCGACCTTGAGCGCGCCCGAGCCGCCGATGGTCTGAATCGTGGCGATGCGCCCCGCCTTGAGCGCGGCGTGTTCCGGGCCGAACAGCAGGCGCTGCACGGCGGCGCGATAGTCGGTCGCGCCTTCCATGGGCAGGTAGGAGCGCGGCAGCGGCGTCGCGGCGAGCGCGACCTCGGCCTTGCGCACGGAGCCGAGCAGCGGGATGCGGCCTTCCTCGTCGTAGTACAGGCCGATGCCGAGGTTGACCTTCTGCGCGCGCGGATCCTGCATGAAGGTTTCGACGAGGGTGAGGATGGGGTCGCCGGGGTAGGCGTCGACGTGTTCGAACATGGGCAGGCAGCTCCGCGGTGATCGGTCGGGTTGTATGGTCGCTGGCGGCGCCGGAGAAATGACACGGCGCGCGCGGGCAGCAGTTACGGGAGTGTATCCGATCGGCTCGGCGCGTCGGAGGCCCTGGCGATGTCGAACGGCGAGCGCAGTCGGCCGGAAAAATATTTTCGCGCGCGGTGTAAGAAACGGACGGGTTCGCGCGACTACGGAAGCAACACGACGATCAACCGATCCGCGTGTTTCCCCAACCGAACCAAGGAGACGAACATGTCCGCCACAACCCTCCACAAGGTTTCCGCCGCCGCCCTCGCTCTCGCGCTGGGTAGCGCTCTGTCGATGTCGTCCGCGCTCGCCGCCGATCCGCCGGCCGACAAGGAGAAGTGCTTCGGCGTCGCGATGAAGGGCAAGAACGACTGCGCCGCCGGCCCCGGCACGAGCTGCGCCGGGACGTCGAAGATGGATCACCAGGGCAATGCGTGGTCGCTGGTGCCGAAGGGCACGTGCGAAAAAACGATGTCGCAGACTTCGCCGACCGGCTTCGGCCAGATGATGGCCTTCAAGGAAAAGAAGAGCTGAGCGCGGCTGCATGACAGGGGAGCGTCCGGCATGACGACCATGAACGCACGGCCTTCGTCCGTGCAGGCCACTGCCCTGCCCGCCCGCGCGGGCCTGGGCCTGAAGCCCGCGCACTTCGGGGAGATCCTCGCGACGCTGCCCGACCTCGGGTTCTTCGAGGTGCATGCGGAGAACTACATGGTGCCGGGCGGCCCCTTCCACCATGCGCTGACGCGCATCCGCGAGCACTATCCGCTGTCGCTGCACGGCGTGGGCCTGTCGATCGGCGGCACCGGCCCGCTCGACGACGCCCATCTGGAGCGCCTCGCGGCGCTGCTGCGGCGCTACGAACCGCAGTCGTTCTCGGAGCACCTGGCGTGGGCGAGCCACGGCGGCGTGTTCCTCTACGACCTGCTGCCCCTGCCCTACACGGGCGAGACGCTGCGGCGCGTATGCGAACACGTCGACGCGGTGCAGGAGCACCTCGGCCGCCGCATGCTGCTGGAGAATCCCGCGACCTACGTGGAGTTCGCGGCGTCGAGCTGGGCGGAGGGCGACTTCATTGCCGAGGTGGTGCGGCGCACGGGCTGCGGGCTGCTGCTCGACGTGAACAACCTCCATGTGAGCTGCGTGAACCACGGCCGCGACGCGCTCGCCTGTCTCGACGCGCTTCCACTCGACGCGGTGGGCGAGATCCACCTCGCCGGTTTCGCGATGCAGCAGGACGCAGCCGGCGCACCACTGCTGATCGACAGCCACGGGGCTCCGGTGGCGCAGGCGGTGTGGGCGCTGTACGACGCCGCGCTGGAACGCGTCGGTGCGCAGCCGACGCTGATCGAGCGCGACAACGACATCCCGCCCTTCGCGGTGCTGCTCGCCGAGGCGAAGCTGGCCGAGCGCCGGTTGAGCGCCTTGCGCACCGCGCTGCCCCCGGAGTTGGCGGCATGAACACGCAAGCCGACTTCGCCGCGGCGCTGCTCGACCCGGCACACCCCTGCCCCGCCGGCCTCGTCGCCTGGAACGGGTCCGACCCCGCCTCACGGTTCGCGGTGTATCGCAACAACGTCGTCGTATCGCTGGTCGATGCGCTGGCGGACACCTTTCCGGTGACGCTCGCCACGGTGGGAGATGCATTCTTCCGCGCGATGGCGCGCGAATTCGTCTTCGCGCACCCGCCGCGCTCGCCGCTGCTGAGCTTCCATGGCCGCGGTTTCGCCGATTTCGTCGCGGCTTTCGCGCCCGCCGCGTGCGTGCCCTGGCTGGCCGACCTCGCGCGGCTGGAGATGCTGCGCGTCGAGGCCTACCACGCAGCCGATGCCGAGCCGCTGCCGGCAGCGGCGATCGCGGCCCTGCTTGCCGACCCCGGGCGCCTGCCCGGACTGCGCCTGCGCTGCCACCCGTCGGCCGCCATCCTGCGCTCGTCGTGGGCGGTGCATTCGCTGTGGGAAGCCCATCAGGACGATCGCGATCCGTCGGCGGTGGATCCGTGCCGGCCGGAGGCCGTGCTGATCGTGCGTAGCGGCTTCGAAGTCGCGACGGTAGGGCTGCCGCACGCGGGCGCCGCCTTCATCGCTGCGCTGAAGCGGGGCGAGCACCTGGCCGCTGCCGCGCAGGCCGGGCAGTCCGTCGACGGCGGCTTCGACCTCGCCCTGGCCTTCGCGACGCTGCTGCACCGGCAGATGATCGTCGCGATCGATTCCGGACCCGGAGGACAAGATAATGAGCTCCATACCTGAGACCCTTCCGCATCGGAACGGACGGATCGCCCCGCAAGTCCTGCATCGCGCGCTCGCGCTGCTGTCGCGCATTCCGGACTCGCTGATCGCCTTCGTCGCCCGCTTCTCGATCGCCGCGGTGTTCTGGAAATCCGGCCAGACGAAGATCGAGGGACTGGCGATCGACCTCGTCAGCGGCGAATTCCGGCTCGGCCTGCCGCGCCTGTCCGACGACGCGCTGTTCCTCTTCCGCGAGGAGTACCGCCTGCCGCTGATCCCGCCGGAGATCGCCGCACCGCTGGCCGCCACGGCGGAGCACGTCTTTCCGCTGCTGCTTCTCGTCGGTCTGGCGACGCGCCTGAGCGCCGCGGCGCTGCTCGTGATGACGCTGACGATCCAGCTCTTCGTCTATCCGGACGCCTACCCCACCCACGGCACTTGGGCGGCGGTGTTGCTGTACCTTATGGCGCATGGCCCGGGCCGAATCTCGCTCGACCACTGGATCGCGCAGCGCTGCAGCCGTCGCTGAAGGACCCCGCGCGCAAGGGCTACTTGTCTTTCTCGTCGCGCCCTTTCGCGTAGGCGCGCATCGCGTCGCGCAGGAACGCCATCTGCTCGCCGAAATTGCGGCAGCCCGAGCACATCGCGATGTGCATGCGCAGCAGCGCCCGCTCCTTGAAGGTCAGCTCGCGCTCCCGTGCCTCGGAATACAGGCGCGTTGCTTCTCTGCAGTTCAGCATGCTCGCTCTCCGTCGAGGAACCAGCGGTTTTCGAGGCATTCGCGCAGGCGCACGCGGGCACGGTACAACATCACGTTGAGATTGCTCACGCTCACCCCGACCGCCGCGCAGATCTCGTCCGATTCGAGTTCGACAAACTCGCGCATCATGAACACCCGCGCCTGATTGGCCGGGAGGTTCTCCAGGCAGACCTCGAACACCTGCCAGAACTCGCGTTCGCGCAGGGATTCGTGCGGATTCCCCCACGCGGCGGGACGTTCATCGACCTGCCAGTGACCACTGCGGTCGAACAGCACGGAAAAATCCTCGTCCTCCTCTTCCTCGCGCAGCAGGCTGGAAGCGTCCACGAGCCGCATGCGCTGGCGCAGGATGTCCGCGATCTTGTGCCTGAGAATGGCGAACACCCAGGTCTTCAACGCAGCCTGACCGGAAAACGATTCCGCGTTGCGCAGCGCGCCGATCAGCGCCTCCTGCACCGCATCCTCGGCGAGTTGCGAGTCAGACAGCTGCAAGGAGGCGAAGCGCAACATCTGGCCGCGCAGCGCGGCGAGAAAGGACTCGTCGCGCAATACCCAAGCCGAGGACGGATCTGCAGCATGGTCTCCGGTGAATGTCGTTCCGCTCATGCAAGGCTCTCCAGCATCGGGCTCCGCGATGCCCGTCAAGAGGGCATTCCACTCACGATAGCGCACGCCACCGGGAGCCGCCACGGCGCCTGCAAACATCCCTACGACATGAAATCCGTAACTTTGTGTGACAATAGCGCGAGTACGCCTTAGGTGATAGCCAAACGAACGGATGCAACCAGCGATGCCATCGAGAAAAATCCTTGTTCCGCTGTTCGCCGCCGCCCTGTGCGCGAGCGCAGTGCTCGTCGCGCCCGCTGCATCGGCCGGCGAGCAGGCTTTCAAGGCCGTCGCCGCGGTGCGCAAGCTGATCGCGTCGGGCGAGGTGCCGGCGGGTTCGCGGCTCACCCTGGGATTCAAGCAGGGCAACATGAACGCCTTCCTCGGCAACGACCTGGCCTTGCAGAAGGAATGGGAAAGCCTGACCGGCATCGTGCTCGACGTGCTCATCGTGCCGCAGCAGCCGATCCGCGAGACGCTGCGCAGCACGCCCGACATCGACATCGCTGTGGCGCGCAACCACGAGTACCCGGACCTGCTGGCCGACGGGCTGATCACGGAAGTCGGGCCGTTCATGGCCGAATACGGCTATCGCTTCGACGACAACGCCAACGACGGCTACATCCGACCGGAACTGCAGTCGCGGGTGGGCGAGCGCACCGTCGCCATTCCGGCCGACGGGGACGTGGTGGTGCTCTACCTGCGGCGCGACCTGATGGACGACGCGCAGGAGCAGGCCGCTTTCCGCAAGGCATATGGGCGTCCGCTCGCGGTACCGAAGACCTGGGCCGAGTACGAGGAGCTGGTGCGCTTCTTCCACCGCCCGGCGCAGGGCCTTTACGGCGTGGCCGAGGAGCGCGACGAGGAAGGGGCGTGGATGAACTGGATGCCGCGCTTCCTGTCTTCGGCCGCGCCGCACGCGGAACTGTTCGACGAGCAGATGCGGCCGCGCCTGACCACCCCCGGCGCCGTCGCCGCAACCGAAAGCTACGTCGCGCTGGTGAAGTACTCGCCGCCGGGCATCACGGATCCGGGGCGCAACTACAACTTCACCTTGCCACTGTTTGCCCAGGGCAAGGCGTTCGCGACGATGAACACCATCGCCGGCGCACGCATGTTCAACTCCGAAGGTTCGACGGTGCGCGGTAAGTTCGTGGCTGTTTCCCTGCCCGGCACACGCGTGGACAACCGCATCGTGCGGCAAAACACACTGATCTACGGCAACAACCTTGTGATTCCGAAATCGGCCCGCAATGCGCGCCTCGCCTTCCTGTACGCGATGTGGCTGACCGACCCCGACGTATCGACGCGCTCGATCGGCGTGGCGGGCGGATTTGCCGACCCGTATCGCTGGAACCACCTGCGCGACGCGCGCGTCCGCAAGATCTACACACCGGAGACCCTCGAGACCTTCAGCGCGGAATGGGCCGTGACGCAGCCGGCCGGCACCGGGCTGCGCGGCGATGCGCTGTATCTCGCTGCGCTCGACCGCAACCTCACGGCCGCCGCCCGCGGCGAGATCGGCGCTCAGGAGGCGATGAGCCGCACCGCTACGGAGTGGGAACAGATCACGGAGAAGCTCGGCCGCGCGGAGCAGATCCGGCAGTGGGCGGAGTTCCGTCGCCAGTTCGGTAAGCGCCAATGAGTCTGCCGCACGCCCCCTCCCCCGCCGCCGCTGCACCAGTCCGCCGGAGCCCCTTCCGCCAGTCCCTGCTGGTACGCCTTTCCATCATGTTCGCGCTGGGCGGGCTGCTCGTGGCCGCCATCCTGGTCATCGGCAACCGCGTGCTCGAGGATGCGAAGCAGAGGCTCGAGAACACCGTCATCCGCCAAGTGCAGCCGCTCGCCGCGACCCATCGCCTGCAGACGCGCAGCCACGAACTGCGCACGCTGGAACTCGAACTGCCCACGGTGCGCGACGTGTTTGCGCTCCCACAGTACGCCGAACGCATGCAGGTGGAAATCGAGGCGATGACGGCAGAGCTGGCGCCCTTCCTCGCCGTGCTCGCCTCCACCCGTCCGGACGACGCGCGCCGGCTGGAAAGGCACTGGGCGAACTACCGCGGCGACTTGCAGGAAGTCATCCATCTCGCGGGCAAGATGGATCTTGCAGCGGCCGAAGCGATCACCAGCACGCGCACGCGCACCGCGCACGCGGCGATCTCGTCGATCCTGCGTGAACTCGTGAGCACGACCGAGCAGGCCGCAACCGAAGCCTACCGGCAGGCGCGTGAAGAGCAGCAGCGGCAGCAACGCTTCTTCCTCATGCTGTCGCTGGGCGGTTTCCTGTTCCTCGCGGCCGGCCTGGTCGTGTTCGCGCGCTCGCTCTCGCGGCGGCTGCGCACGGTGCGCGATGCCGCGAGCCGACTTGCAGCGGGCGAACACCGCACGCCGATCGCGATCTCCGGTGACGACGAGATCAGCGACCTGGGCCAGGCGTTCAATGCGATGCAGGAGATCGTCGTGTCGCGCGAACGGAGCCTGCGCGCCGCCCAGGAGGAACTCGAGGATCGCGTGGCGCAGCGCACACAGGCGCTGGCGACCGCCAATGCGCGGCTGTGGATGTTGTCGCAGGCGGTCGAACAGAACCCCATCGGGGTGCTGATCGCGAGCGCGGACCGGCGCGTGGAGTACGCCAATGCGGCCTATGTACGGGTCACCGGCCGTCCGGCGGACACGCAACTGGCAAGCGCGCTGCCTGAGGCGGCCGACCCCGAACGCAGCCGGGAAGTCGACGCCGAATTCCGCGCCGCCCTGCTGGCCGCCCGGGACTGGGACGGCGAACGGCGCAGCCGCCGCCCAGACGGCAGCGAATACTGGGAGCACCTGCGCCTGGTCACGATGCGCACCGAGCAGGGGCGGCCCGAGCACCTCCTGCTGATGCGCGAGGACATCACCGAACGGCGCACGCAGGAAGAGAAGGTCGCCTACCAGGCGTACTACGACAGCCTCACCGCGCTGCCGAACCGCACGCTGGCGCTCGACCGACTGCAACAGGCGACCGGGCGCGCGGCGCGCGAAGGCACGATGTGCGCCGTGATGTTCATCGACCTCGACAACTTCAAGCAGATCAACGACACGCTCGGCCACGTCGCCGGCGACGAGCTGCTGTGCCAGGCGTCCGTGCGCCTGCGCTCGGTGATCCGCGCCGAGGACACCGTCGCGCGCCTGGGCGGCGACGAATTCCTGATCATCCTGGGCATCGCGCAGGCGAGCGACGCCGATGCGGTCGCCGCCAAGATCATCCAGGCCTTCACACCGCCCTTCGAGATCGAGGGGCGCGAGTTCGCGGCCTCGCCCAGCATCGGCGTCTCGCTCTTCCCCGACGACGGCAACGACCCGTCCGTGCTGCTACGCAATGCCGACCTAGCGATGTACGAAGCCAAGGATGCGGGCCGCAACACCTTCCGCTTCTTCAACCAGAAGATCCACGACGACTCGGTCGCGCGCATGGAGATGGAGCGCGAGCTGCGCGGCGCGCTGGAGCGCGGGGAACTGCAGGTGCATTTCCAGCCGCTGGTGGCCGCGCGCGACTGTCGCCTGGTCGGCGCGGAGGCGCTGCTGCGCTGGAATCATCCGGTGCTCGGGCGCGTGCCGCCGGATCGCTTCATCCCCATCGCCGAACAGAGCGGCCTGATCGTCACCATCGGCAACTGGGTGCTGGACGAGGCCTGTGCCCACGCGGCACGCTGGCGCGAGGCCTGCGACGGCGAGTTCGTGATCGCGGTGAACGTCTCGCCGCGCCAGTTCGCCGCCCCCGGCCTCGTGGACACCATCCGGGCCTGCGTCGATCGCCACGCGATTCCGCGCAACCAGCTCGAGATCGAGGTCACCGAGGGCCTGCTGATCCGCAACCCGGCCGAGGTGCGCGAGGCGATGCTCGCACTCGAGAAGATCGGCGTCACCGTCGCCCTCGACGACTTCGGCACCGGCTACTCGTCGCTGAGCTCCCTGCGCGCCTTCCCCTTCCATACGATCAAGATCGACCGCAGCTTCATCCGCGACCTCTCCGAAGACGCCGAGGACTGCGCACTGGTGGTCGCGGCGATCCGCATGGCACGCGCGCTGGGCCTGCGCGTGGTCGCGGAGGGGGTCGAAACCGAGGTGCAGTCCCGTTTCCTCGCCCATCAGGAATCGGACGTGCTGCAGGGATATCTTTTCGGCCCACCCATCCCGCCTGAAGATTTTGTTGCAGATTGGGTGCACAATCCTATCCGTCGAGCATCGAAATCATGAGAGGACATGGGCAAGGGCGGCGCAACGGGATCGGGTAGACCGGAAGCAGAGGGCAAACCGGGCGGGCGGAGGGAGCTGATCGCGGCGACCGACGCGCGCCTGGGCATGTTCGTCGTCGAGCTCGACCGCCCGTGGATCGGCACGCCATTCCTGATGCAGGGTTTCCTGATCGACGACGCCAGGACGCTCGAGCAGCTGGGCGAATGCTGCCGCTTCATCTACATCGACCGCAGCCGCTCGGTCGGGGAGCACTATGCCCCGCCGCAGGAAGATGCAGGCATGCCGCAACCCCGCCACGCTGCCGCAGGCCGGGCGGTGAGCGATGCCGGTGCCGGCGGAAACCAGCTGGGCTTCATGGAAGCGCTTGCGATCGTACGCAAGGGCGGCCTCGACGCAGCCGCCGCACGCCGGCTCGCCGGCGAAGCGATCGCCGACCGGCCCGAAACCCAATCCGTCGAACGCGAGCTGGTCCGCGCATCTCCCGTGATGGCCGAGGCCGAAGCGGTGTTCGAGCAGGTCATCGCGGACGTGCGCGAGAACCGCAAGCCGGACATCATCCAGGTGACGGAGAGCGTCGATGACATGCTGCAGAGCGTCAAGCGCAACCCCGACGCCCTGCTGTGGCTTATCCGGCTCAAGCAGTACGACCGCTACAGCTACCACCACGCGCTCGACGTGACCGTGCACCTGCTGGTGTTCGCCCACTGCATGGGCTTTTCCGAAGACGGCGCGACCGTGCTGGGCGTGGCCGGCATGATGCAGGACATCGGCAAGATCCGCCTGCCCGAGCGCGTGCTGCAGAAGGCCGGGCGCCTGAGCCGGCTCGAGATGGAGATCGCCAAGTCGCACGTCGACTTCTCGATCGAGATCATCCGCCAGGATCCGAACCCCATGCCCGGCCTGATCGAGATCGTCAGCCGCCACCACGAACGCATCGACGGCTCGGGCTATCCCGACGGGCTGCGCGGCGCGGCCATCGGCCTGCGCGCCGAGATGGCCGGCCTCGTCGATACCTTCTGCGCGATGACGAGCAAACGTGCCTACGACGAACCGCTGAGCACCCAGCGCGCGCTCGAAGCGCTGGTGCGGCTGCGCGAGACGCGCTTCTCGGGCAACGTCGTCGATGGCTTCATCCAGTGCATCGGCCTCTATCCGGCCGGCACGCTGGTCGAACTCAATTCCGGCGAAGTGGCCGTCGTCATCGCACAGAACCGCGTGCGGCGCATGCAGCCGCGAGTGCTGGTGCTGCTGTGCGCCGACAAGACGCCCAACCGCCACCCACCGACACTGGACCTGCTCTATTCGCCGCTGACCCCGGCCGGCGAGCCCTACCGCATCCTGCGCGCACTGCCCAGCGGCGCCTACGGCATCAACTCGTCGGAGTTCTACCTATCCTGAACGCGACCCAGCCCGCCCCCCAGAGCCGAGCCGCCGATGCACTCACGGCGGTGGCCTATTCCGCGGCCGATGCAGCGGCCCTGCGGGCGTTCGCGCTCACCGTCCCTGCCGGCGCGCTCGACACCGCGTTTGCCGCGAGCCTCGCGCACAGCAACGTCCATCCGCCTGCGCCCGCCGATACCGTGCTGTATGCGCGACTCCTGGACCGGCCGCAGTGGGGTACGCACGAATGGCTCGACGCGCTCACCGCGACCTGGCTCGACTGTCAGCAGCACGGCAGCCCGCCGACCCTGCCGGCCACCGCCTGCGCCTGCCTGATCGAAGCGGTACGCGCCTCGCTGCGTGTCGACGGCAAGCCCCCGGGGAGTGCGGACTGCGACATCATCGTCGCCGCCGCGAAGCTCGCGCAGGCGGTGCACGCAACGCTGGCGACGGCCGCGCTGGCACGCGTGGACCAGCGCCTGGCGGCCGGCGAGGGCGTCGACCTGCTCACCGGCCTGCCCACGCGCACGCAGTTCGTGCACACGCTCGAGCGCTGGATGAATCAGGCGGAGCGGAAACCGGTCGGGCTGCTGCTGCTGCACGTCACCTGGGGCGCGGGAAGCCCGCAACAGCTCAGTGCCCAACGCGACCGGCTGCGCAGGCAGCTCAGCGATGCGATGAGCAGCGCGCTGCGCCCGGTCGACATGCTGTGCTCGATCGCGGACCAGGAATGGGCGCTGATCATGCCCGAGCTGCGCAGCACCGGCCAGGTGCAGCTGGCCGCGCGCAAGCTGATCGAGATCTGCGAGCGCTCGCCCGAACACGGCATCCCGCATCTGCGCGGCGCGATCCATGCGGGCACCGCATGCGCCCCCGAAGACGGCGATACGGCCCACGATCTGGAGCACGCCGCCCGCGCCGCACTGCTGCGCGCGATCCGCGCCGACATGCCGGTCGTGTGCTTCCACGCCGACATGATCGCGCGCATGGAACACGAGCTCGACCTCGAGCGCGACATCGCGCGCACCATCGCGCATCCGCCGTTCCAGGTCTGGCTGCAGCCGCAGATCCATCTCGCCACCGGCCGCTGCGCGGGCGCCGAGGCGCTGCTGCGCTGGCAGCGCGAGGACGGCGAATGGGTATCCCCGCCGAAGATCATCGACATCGCCTGCCGCCTGGGGCTGATGCCCGACCTGTCGCGCTGGATCCTCGGCCAGACGGTGCGCATCCTGTCGGAACTCGATGCGCAGGGCATCGACATCCCCGTGGCGCTCAACCTCGTCGCCGAAGACCTGCACGACGAGGATCTACCCCACCTGGTCGCCCAGGCCCTGGCAACCTGGCGCGTGCCCGCGCCCAACCTGGTCCTCGAGGTGACCGAGGGCGCACTCATCTCGGACCGCGACAGCGCCGCGCGCGTGATCCAGGGACTGCGTGCGCTCGGCTGCGGCGTGTCGCTGGACGACTTCGGGACGGGGTTTTCCTCCTTCGCCTACATGCGCGACCTGCCGGTCAGCGAGCTCAAGATCGACCAGCTCTTCGTGCGCGACATGCTTAACTCGAGCCGCGACCACGCGATCGTCGCGACGGTGCAGGCGCTCGCGCACGGTTTCGGGATGCGCGTGGTGGCCGAAGGGGTCGAGGACCAATCGACCGCCGACGAACTCCAGCGCATGGGCTGCGACCTCGCGCAGGGTTTCCTGTACGCCCGCGCGATGCCGGCGTCGGATTTCACACCCTGGGTGAAGGCGCGCAACGGGGAGTGAGGCCGCGCAGCGTCCGCCGTCAGAACGCAATCGCGATGCCGAAGTGCAGGCGCAGACGCTGCTCGGCCTGCCCCCAGGCGAGGTCGAGCGCGAGCGGGCCGGCCGGACTCTTCCAGCGCGCACCGACGCCGTAGCCCTTCTTCAGCTCGAAGATGTCGCGATCATCCGCCGCATCGCCCGCATCGACGAAGGCCGCCACACCCCATTGCGGCCGGAACCAGTGCACGTACTCGGCGCTCGCTGCCGCGAGGTAGCGCCCGCCGACGATCGCGTCCGCCTCCTGCACGCCGAGGCTCTGGTAGGTATAGCCGCGCACCGTCTGCGTGCCGCCGGTGCGGAAGAGGAAATCCTGCGGCACGCCGTCGCGGCTCTTGGCCAGCGTCGCGCCGCCCTCCGCACGCAGGATCAGCACGTCGCGCGCGGCCACCGGCACGTAGCGCACATAACGGCCGTACAGGCGCACGAAGTTCTGATCCGACAGCAGGGCACGCGAACCGCCGCCGATCTCGAACTGCAGCACGTCGCCGCGGCGCGGATCGAGCGCATCATCGACCATGCGCCGTGTCCACGCCCAGTTCAGCGTCAGCGCCTTCCGCCGGGTCGTATCGCCGCCGTCGAGCTTGCGCTCCTCCTGCTGCAGGCGCAACGCGACCCGCGTGTCCATGGTGCCGCCGGCCAGCGCGCGGGTGTTCGTGCGCGCCACACCCACCGCCTGGGTGGTCAGCGTGAGCCCCTCCACGGTACTGCGCTCGGCCGCCGCGCCGACGCTGTCGCGATGGCCCTCCGGCGCCGGCGGCAGGAACACGTCGGCAAACAGCGACTGGCGCAGCTGCTCCAGGCGCAGCGCGCTGGCAAGCTCCCAGCCGCGACCGAAGAGGTTTACGTCGCGCCAGCTGATCTCGCCACGAAAGCCGGTATTGCTCGAATAGCCGGCGCCGAAGCCGAGCTGGCGCGAACGCGCCTCGGAGACCTGCACGCGCACCGGCACTGCTGCGGCAAGCGCGGGGTCGCGCTCGATGTCGACCACCACGGATGCGAACTGCGGGACGTTCTGCAGCGTCCCCTGCAGCGCCAGCAGCTCGTCCTGGTTGAAGGGGCGGCCGGCTTGCAGCCGGCTGAAGCGCGCGACCAGATCGGGCGGGAGATGCTTCAGACCCGACACCTCGATGGGGCCGAGGAAGAAAGGTGGCCCGGAATCGACCGTCACCGCCAGGCGCACGGTCGCCGCATCCGGATCGACCTCCGCGCGGCTGTCGGCGATCCGCGCCGCCGCGTAGTCGCGCGAGGAGACGTCATCGAGCAGGCGCCGCTTGGCGTCGTCCCAGGCCGACTGGCGAAACACCTGCCCGGCGGCGAGCGCCCAGGCATTGCGCAGCTGCGCGCGCCGCGCCACGAGCGCCTCCCCCTCGCCCGCCAGCGCCCCCTCGAACTGCACGTCGACCGCGACGACCTTCGCCGGTGTGCCGGGCACGACGGTGAGCTTCCAGTCGCCCTCGTCCTCGCGCTCCAGCTTCACCTCGGGTGAGAAATAGCCCTCGGTCGCAAGCAGCTCGGTTGCTTCGCGCCGCGCCCGGCGGGCGAGCGCCACGCGATCGGCACGCTCGGCGGGTAGGGTCTGGTCGCTGCGAAGGATGCGCAGGTGCCGCTCGAGCAGCGGACGCACGCTCTCGGGCGCCGCGAGCTGCACGCGCAGCGGCTGCTGCGCCGCGGCGAGGGGCGGCAGCACGGCAAGGCACAGCGCGGCAAGCACGCGCGCGCCGGACGCTCGGACACGACGGACGGTCATGGCCGGATTGTACCGGCCATGGCCACGCCCCGGGCGTGCCGGCGAGCGCCGTTGCGGGCCGTTACCTTGCGTTGCCCTCAGTTCCCCCTCAGTTGCCCATTGCCATCAGGCTCGCATTGCCACCGGCCGCCGCGGTGTTGATGCTGAGCGTGCGCTCGGCCACCAGCCGGCCGAGGTCGTACTCGGGCAACGGACGCACCAGCGGCAGGATCGGCCCGTCGCGGCGCGCGAGACGCACGCGCCATTCGTCCGCAGAGCCCTCGTCGCCGTCGCACAGCAGCGCCCCGAATTCGCCGTCGAACCATTTCGCGTCGACGCGCACGCATTGTCCGATCTCCGCCGGCAGCGCGGCGACGAACCGGCGCGCGAGCGCGTCGTCGCCCAGCACGAGGCCGTTGCCGGTCGCGAGCGCCGCCATCAGCTGGTGGAAGTAGCCCGCCATGGAAGCCGCAACCGCCGCAACGGTGCCGCGCGGCCGAAAGCTCAGGCTGTTGTCCTCGCCGGTCGGCCCGGGGAGAGCGAGCCGCAAGTTGGCGAGGTGATGACTGCGGTAGGCTTCCGCGCGCAGGCGCAGCGCCATGGTGTCGTCGCCCTCCACGAGCGCGCGCCCGGCCTCGTCGACCCACGCGGCAAAGCGTTCGAAACGTTCCGGCACCGCGCTCGCCGTCGGGAATTCCGCGCCCGGGCTGCGGCGCAGCAGGCGGTGCAGGTACAGCGGGCCGCCCGCTTTCGGTCCGGTGCCCGAGCGTCCCTCGCCGCCGAAGGGCTGCACGCCGACGACCGCGCCGATCATGTTGCGATTGACGTAGATGTTGCCGACATGGGCGCGCGCGACGACGTCGTTGATGGTCTCGTCGATGCGCGAATGGATGCCCAGCGTCAGGCCGTAGCCGGTGGCGTTCACCTCGTCCACGACGCGCATCAGCTCCTGCGCCGGGAAGCGCAGCACGTGCAGCACGGGGCCGAAGACCTCGCGCTGCAGCTGCGACAGCGAGCGGATCTCGATCATCGTCGGCGGCACGTAGGTCCCCTTCGCGCAGTCCGCGGGCACGGGCAGCTGGAACACCCTCGCGCCGGCCTTGCGCATCGCCTCGATGTGCGCGAGCAGCCCGGCCTGCGCCTCGGCGTCGATCACCGGACCGATGTCCGCACGCACGTCGGCGGTGTTGCCCACCGTCAGCTCGCGCACCGCCCCTTCGATCATCTCGATCACGCGGTCCGCGATGTCCTCCTGCAGGCACAGCACGCGCAGCGCCGAGCAGCGCTGGCCGGCCGAATCGAAGCTCGACGCGATCACGTCGCCGACGACCTGCTCGGGCAGCGCCGTCGAATCGACGATCATCGCGTTCTGGCCGCCGGTCTCGGCGATCAGCGGCACATCGCCGCCGCGCTCGGCGAGCGTGCGGTTGATGATCATCGCGACCTCGGTCGAGCCGGTGAACATCACGCCGCGCACGCGCGCATCGCGCACCAGCGCAGCGCCGACGACCTCGCCGCGGCCGGGCAGCAGCTGCACGACCGCGTCCGGCACCCCCGCCTCGCGGAACAGGCGCACCGCCCAGGCGGCGATCAGCGGCGTCTGCTCCGCCGGCTTCGCCAGCACCGGGTTGCCCGCCACCAGCGCCGCGGCGACCTGCCCGGCGAAGATCGCCAGCGGGAAGTTCCACGGGCTGATGCACAGCACCGGCCCGAGCGGCAGGTGCTGGGCATTGTCGAGCTCACGCGCCTGCTGTGCGTAGTAGCGGCAGAAATCCACCGCCTCGCGCAGCTCGGCGATGGCGTTCGACCACGACTTGCCCGCCTCGCGCACCGCGAGCGCGATCAGTGCCGGCCCGTCGCGTTCGAGCAGGTCCGCGGTGCGTTCGAGACACTCGGCCCGCTGCACCGGCAGGCGCGCCGCCCAGTCGTGGGCGGCCGCCTCGGCGGCGCGCAGCGCCGCCTCGACCTCGGCCAGGTCCGCCTCGATGACCTCCCCGACCACATCCTCCAGGTCGGCCGGATTGCGCACCGGCTGCGGCGAACCCTGGATCACCACACCGGCCACCAGCGGCCCGGCCGAGTGACGCTGCCTGCGGCTGTGCGCCAGCGCGGCGGCGATGGAGGAACGCACCGGTTCGCTCGACAGGTCGAAGCCCTGCGAATTGCGCCGCCCCTGTCCGTACAGGTCCTTGGGCAGCGGAATGCGCGGATGCGGCGAACCGGCGAGCGGCTCGGCCAGCGCCACCGGGTCGCGCACGAGCTCCTCGACCGGCACGTTCTCGTCCACGATCAGGTTCACGAAGCTGGTGTTGGCGCCATTCTCAAGCAGGCGACGGACCAGGTAGGCGAGCAGGGTCTCGTGGCTGCCCACCGGCGCATAGATGCGCACCATGCGGCGCAGCGCCGGATCGCCGACGATCTGGTCGTACAGGGGCTCGCCCATGCCGTGCAGGCACTGGAACTCGTAGTCGCCGTCGCGGTAGTCGCCTTCGGCCATGTGCATGACCGAAGCCATCGAGTGCGCGTTGTGGGTGGCGAACTGCGGGTAGATCACGTCGCGCGCGGCCAGCAGCTGCTTCGCGCACGCAAGATAGGACACGTCCGAGTACACCTTGCGCGTATAGACGGGATAGCCCTCCAGGCCGTCGATCTGCGCACGCTTGATCTCGGCGTCCCAGTAGGCGCCCTTCACTAGGCGCACCATCAGGCGCCGCGCGTTGCGGCGGGCGAGATCGACGATCCAGTCGATCGCGAAGGGAGCGCGCTTCTGGTAGGCCTGCACGACGAAGCCGATGCCGTCCCAGCCGCCGAGATCCGGGTCCTCGACCAGTGCTTCGAGGAGATCGAGGGAAATGTCGAGGCGGTCGGCCTCTTCGGCGTCGATGTTGAGACCGATGTCGTAGCCGCGCGCCAGTACGCACAGTTGCTTGAGTTTCGGCAGCAGCTCGCCGAGCACACGGTCGCGTTGCGCCCAGTTGTAGCGCGGATGCAGCGCCGAGAGCTTCACCGAGATGCCGTTGCCCTGGACCACGCCGCGCTTCGCCGAGGAGTTTCCGATCGCGTGGATCGCGTGCTCGTAGTCCTTGTAATAGCGTTCGGCATCGGCCGCGGTCATCGCCGCCTCACCGAGCATGTCGAAGGAATAGCGGTAGCCGCGCGTCTCGCGTTCGGCGCCGCGCTCGAGGGCCTCCTCGATCGTGCGCCCGGTCACGAACTGCTCGCCCAGCAGCCGCATCGCGAGATCCATGCCCTTGCGGATCAGCGGCTCGCCGCCGCGCGTCAACAGCTTGGAGAGTGCGCTCGCGAGCCCTTCCTCGCTGCGCGTCGCGACCAGCCGCCCGGTGATCAGCAGACCCCAGGTTGCCGCATTCACGAACAGCGAGGGGCTCTGCCCGAGGTGGGCACGCCAGTCGCCACGCGACAGCTTGTCGCGGATCAGGCGGTCCGCCGTGGCCTTGTCGGGCACCCGCAGCAGCGCTTCGGCGAGGCACATCAGCGCCACCCCCTCCTGGCTCGACAGCGAGAACTCCTTCATCAGCGCATCGACGCCACTGGAACGGGCGCGCTTCGAGCGCAGGCCGACGACGAGCTGGCGCGCGAGATCGTGGATGCGCCGCTGCAGCGTCGCGTCAACGCGGGCGGCGTCGACGAGCGGCGGCACGCATTGCGGCTCGGGGCTGCGATAGGCGTCGAAGATGCGTCGGCGCAGTTCGGAACGCGGCTGGGCGGGGATGGCGGCGAGGAGGTCAGGATTGTTGTGGGTGCTCATGGGCGAAAACTCCGCAAAGGATTCCCGGCGGGGTCTCCAGCCGCCGGCCCGGACGGGCGAACCCGCCCGTCGAAAACCCGATTCTTCACCCGGAATCGTAGTTTATGGCTCCGAAATTCGCTTCCAATAAGTCATAATTCCTGACGAAATCATCATTTTTAGACGAAGAGACTGGCAGCGAAGGGAATGGACCGCATAGATCTCAAGATTCTCGCCGAACTCCAGAAGGATGCCCGCCTGTCATTCGTCGAGCTCGCGCGCCGCGTCGGCCTGAGCAAGACGCCGTGCGCCGAGCGGGTGCGCAAGCTGGAGGAAAGCGGCGTGATCCGTGGCTACCACGCCGACCTGGATCCGGTCGCGATGGACCGCTCGCACGTCGTGATCGTGCAGGTGCTGTTGAGCGGGACGACCGCACACGAACTGAAGCTCTTCAACGAGGCGGTGCAGCGCATCCCCGAGATACAGACCTGCCAGATGATCGCGGGCGATTTCGACTACCTGCTGACGGTGCGCACGCGCGACATCCAGACCTACCGCAGCGTGCTGGGCGAGAAGATCTCCGAGCTGCCGTGCGTCAAGCAGACGCACACCTACGTCGTCATGGAAGTCGTGAAGGACGAGAAGACGATAGAGATCCGGACCGGCGAGGGGCGACGGCCGGGGTGAGGGGCGTCGTTCCCGATCAACAAGCGTCCGGTCGGTGCCTACTTGAACGAGCCCGCGGTCCGGTGTCCTCTGCCGGGCAGGCGCTCGCGGCCTTCGGCTTCCCGGTCCGATGCGGTCTGCGGGGGCGGCGACGCAAACTCGGGCGCGTTGCGCCCTCAAACATGCGTCGCCTCGTTTCCCCCGCAGACCGCATCGGACCGGCGCTTACGGACAGCCCGGCAGAGGACACCGGACCGCCTGAAATGTGAGCGATATGTCGTTGCGTAAGGGTTAAGTGATCGGTTAAACGCAAAAAACCGATCGAGTCGAGCTTATCGAAGCCCTGAGATGTTCGAGCTGCCTTGGTAGGCTGGGAGATGGACGACTTTCCGCCCGAGTGCGGTCCGGGTTCTGGCCCGGGCTGTCCGCGAGTGCCGGAGCTGCGTGCATTGCGGGAGAAAAAAGGCGACGCATGTCTGAGCCGGCGCAGCCGGCGAGTTTGCGTCGCCTCTCCCGCAATGCACGCAGCTCCGGGAAGCCGAAGGCCACGAGCGCCTGCCCGGGCCAGAACCCGGACCGCGCTCGGGCGGGCGCCCCGAGGGGGCGCCTTCTCAGCCTCAAGCTTCCAAGTGATACTGCGTCACGCGCTCGACTTCAGCCGCCGAGCCCAGCACCACCGGCACACGCTGGTGCAGCTTGGTCGGCTGCACGTCCATGATGCGCTCGCGGCCCGTCGTCGCCGCGCCGCCCGCCTGCTCGATGATCATCGCCATCGGATTCGCCTCGTACATCAGGCGCAGCTTGCCACCCTTGTCGCGGCACTTCTCGTCCAGCGGATACATGAAAATGCCGCCACGCGTCAGGATGCGGTGCACGTCCGCGACCATGGACGCCACCCAGCGCATGTTGAAGTCCTTGCCGCGCGGGCCGGTCTTGCCCGCCTGCAGCTCCGCGATGTAGCGCTGCACCGGCGGCTCCCAGTAACGCGCGTTCGAGGCGTTGATCGCGAACTCCTGCGTCTCCTCCGGCACCGTCATGAACGGGTGGGTGTAGATGAAACTGCCCATCTCGCGGTCCAGCGTGAAACCATGCACGCCGTTACCCACGGTCAGGATCAGCTGCGTCGACGGCCCGTACAGCGCATAGCCCGCGGCAACCTGCTCACGGCCCGGTTGCAGGAAGTTCTGCTCGGTCGGCTCGCCCACGCCCTCAGGGTTGCGCAGCACCGAGAAGATCGTGCCGACCGAGATGTTCACGTCGATGTTCGACGAACCGTCGAGCGGATCGAACAGCAGCAGGAAACCGCCCTTCGGATAATCGAAGGGAATCTGGTGCACCTCCTCCACCTCCTCCGAGGCCATCGCCGCCAGATGACCGCCCCACTCGTTCGCCTGCAGCAGGATCTCGTTTGCGATCACGTCCAGCTTCTTCTGGGCCTCGCCCTGCACGTTGTCCGTGCCCGCCTCGCCGAGCACGCCGGCAAGCGCACCCTTCGACACATTGACGCTGATCGCCTTCACGGCACGGGCGACGACCTCGATCAGCAGGCGCAGCTCGGGCGTGGTCCGGCCCGCGCGCTGCTGCTCGATCAGAAACTGGGTTAGCGTGACGCGTCGCATGAAATGACTCCTTGTGGATCCGGCCGGGCCGGATGCAGATAGTGGCGCAAACTGAAAAAAGCGGATTATCCCGCGTACCGTGGCAGAACGCATCAAGATCCGCGCACCCGCAACGCTCGAAGAGGTTATGATCGTCACTCCGCGGGCTTCCCCGCGCAGTGGCGGCGACGCCCCTTCCGGCGACCGCAAGACCCGATCACTCACTATGCACGTTCTGGTTCTCGGCGCCGGCGTCACCGGCGTCACGACGGCCTGGTTTCTCGCCAGGGCCGGATTCGAAGTCAGCGTCGTCGATCGCGAGCCCGCAGCGGCACTCGAAACCAGCCGCGCCAACGGCGGCCAGGTCTCCATCAGCCACCCGGAACCCTGGGCCAACCCCGGCGCACCGCTCACCGCACTGCGCTGGCTCGGGCGCGAGGACGCTCCGCTGCTGTTCCGCCCCCATGCCGACAGCGCGCAATGGCGCTGGGCCATGTCCTTCCTGCGCGAATGCCTGCCCGGGCGCACCCGCCGCAACACGGCCGCGATCGCCAGCCTGGCCGTGCATAGCGGGCAGAAACTGCGGCAGCTGCGGGCCGAGACGGGCCTTGCCTACGACCACCTCGAGCGCGGCATCCTGCACCTGTTCTTCACGCCGGCGGAGTTCGCGCACGCGCGCGGACGGGTCACCGAGCTGGCCGCCTACGGCATTGCCGCACGCGCCTGCGAGTCCGATGAGTGCGTGGCGCTCGAACCGGCCCTCGGCGCCGTGCGTACCCAGCTCGCCGGTGGCCTGTACGCCCCCGACGACGAATCCGGCGACGCCTGTCGCTTCACCCAGGGGCTGGCGCAGCTCGCCGCCGAAGCGGGCGTGCGTTTCCACTACGACACGACGATCACCGGCCTGTCACGCTCGATCGGTGCCATCGAGGCGGTCGAAGTGCGGGATGCGCAGGGCCGCGCGGGCGCGCTGACCGCCGACGCCTACGTGGTCTGCCTGGGAAGCTACGGCCGCGCGCTCGTCGCCCCGCTGGGCGAGACGCTGCCGATCTACCCGGTGAAGGGCTATTCGATCACCGCCCCCATCGTCGATGCCGCGCGCGCACCCAGCGTCAGCCTCACCGACGAATCGCGCCGCATCGTCTGCTCGCGCCTCGGCGAACGCCTGCGCGTGGCGGGCACCGCGGAGCTCAACGGCTTCGACACCACCATCAACGCAGCACGCTGCCAGGCGATCCTGGACTGGATCGAGGCGCGCTTTCCCGGCGCAGTGGACCTCGACCGGGCGGAGCGCTGGACCGGCCTGCGTCCGGCGACCCCGGGCAACATCCCGCTGATCGGACGCAGCCGCATCTCCCGTCTGTGGTACAACACCGGCCACGGCACGCTGGGCTGGACGCTTGCCTGCGGATCGGCGAGCGCGATCACCGATCTCATCCGCGGCCAGCGCCCGCCGGTCGAGCATTTTCCCTTCCTCGACGGGCGCCGCTGAGCGCCCGTCGCCGCGCATCGGGACGGGTCGGCCGGACGGCCGTCCCGCTGCCTGCTACTTGATGACCTTGAGGTGATTGCGACCGGCGCTGCGGCCCGCCGCCGACGGCGTATCCGGCCCATCGCCGTCACCCGCACCGGAATCGGCCTCCTCCCTCACCTCCTCGTCCGACTGAGCCTCGCCACCGGCGATCTCCTGCTCGAACGCCATGCCATGCCCGTTCTCGCGGGCGTAGATGGCCAGGACATTGGCCACGGGCAGGGACAAGGCATGCGCGACGCCGCCGAAACGGGCCTGGAAGGTGATCAGGTCGTTGCCCATCACCAGATGGTTGGTCGCGTCCGGCGCGAGGTTGAGCACGATCTGGCCGTCACGTGCATAGCCGGGCGGAACGACCGTGCGCTCGTCGACGGCAACCGCGATGTAGGGCGTGAAGCCCTGGTCCAGGCACCAGTCGTAGATGGCGCGCACCAGGTAGGGTTTGGTCGATACCTTGCTCATGGATGGGATCCGTGGGGCCCCGGCTGGCGGGGCCACCTGCGCGTCAACGACGCATTACCTTTTCGGACGGCGTCAGGGCGTCGATGAAGCCCTGGCGGCTGAAGATGCGCTCGGCGTACTTCTGAAGGTTGGCGGCGGCCTTCGGCAGCTCGATGCCGTAGTGCTCGAGGCGCCACAGCAGCGGCGCGATCGCGACGTCGAGCATCGAGAATTCGTCGCCGAGCATGAACTTCTGCTTCGTGAAGATGGGTGCGAGCTGGACGAGCTGGTCCCGAACGTGCGCCCGGCTCTTCTCGACCGTGCCTTTCTGGTTCTTCTCGAGCGCCTCGATGTGCGAGAACAGCTCGTGCTCGAAGGTGTGCAGCAGCTGCCGCGCACGGGCACGCATGATCGGGTCGGGCGGCATCAGCTGCGGATGCGGGAAGCGCTCGTCGATGTACTCGTTGATGATGTTCGACTCGTACAGGATGAGGTCGCGATCGACCAGAACCGGCACGCGGTTGTACGGATTGATGACAGCAATATCTTCCGGTTTGTTGTAGAGATCGACGTCGATGACTTCGAAGTCCATCCCCTTCTCGAACAGCACGATCCGGCAGCGATGGCTGAACGGATCGGTGGTGCCGGAATAGAGGTTCATCATGGTGTTACAGCTCCCGATACAAAAACAAAGCGCACCACGCGAGGCTCGCGTGGTGCGTCAGACTTCAAGGCGCCGAATCAGTTCGCGCGGACGTTCAATGAATGTCCTTCCAGTAGTTCTTCTTCAGCGCGAAGCTGAGCGCGAACAGGCCGGCCAGGAAGATCAGCACGACAACGCCGATGGTCTTGCGCTTCTCGGCGACGGGCTCGCCCATCCACACGAGGAAGGAGACGAGATCGGCGACGGTCTTGTCGTATTCCTGCGCCGACAGCTTGCCGGGCTTGGCGAGTTCGAGCTCGATCGACTTCGCACCGTCATGCTCGGTCACCTTGGCGATCTGCTCGCCCTGCAGTTCCCACAGCACATGCGGCATGCCGACGTTCTCGAACACCTTGTTGTTCCAGCCCGTCGGACGGTTCGGGTCGCGGTAGAACTGGCGCAGGTAGGTGTACAGCCAGTCGGCGCCGCTGCCGAACTCCGAGGCGCGCTGGCGCGCGATCAGGGTCAGGTCCGGCGGGGTCGCACCGAACCACGCCTTCTGCTCCTTCGGGCTGGCCGAGATCTTCATCAGGTCGCCCACGCGCTCACCCGTGAACATCAGGTTGTCGCGGATTTCCTGCTCGGTCAGGCCGATCTGCGTCAGCGTGTTGTAGCGGACGAAGCTCGCGCTGTGGCAGTTCATGCAGTAGTTGACGAAGGTCTTCGCACCCGCCTGCAGGGCGGCCGGATCCTTGCTCACCGGGGCCTTGTCGAGGTGCAGCACCGCACCGGCGGCCAGCGCCAGCGTCGGCGCGAACAGCGCCGCAGCGGCAAGGCGCTTCAGGGTCTTGATCACGTTGATTGTCATTTGAAAGTCACCCTATCCGGTTCGGGTTGGCACTTGTCGATTTTGCTGTACCAGGGCATCGCCAGGAAGAAGGCGAAATAGATCACCGAGCAGATCTGCGCCACCAAGGTACGACCCGGGGTCGGCGGCAGAACGCCGAGGTAGCCGAGGATGAAGAAGGAAACGATGAAGACCGCGAGGATGCCCTTGAAGAGGCCGCCCTTGTAGCGGATCGACTTCACCGGGCTACGGTCGAGCCACGGCAGGAAGGCGATGATGACGACTGCGGCGCCCATCGCGACCACGCCCCAGAACTTTGCGTCGATGCCGAACAGCGGGTAGGTCACCGCGCGCAGGATCGAGTAGAAGGGGGTGAAGTACCACACCGGAGCGATGTGCGGCGGGGTCTTCAGCGGGTCGGCCGGGATGAAGTTGTTGTACTCGAGGAAGTAGCCGCCGCCTTCGGGGGCGAAGAACACGATCGCCGAGAAGAAGATCAGGAAGCCGACCACGCCGACGATGTCCTTCACCGTGTAGTACGGATGGAAGGGGATGCCGTCGAGCGGAATGCCGTTCGCGTCCTTCTTCTTCTTGATCTCGACACCGTCGGGGTTGTTCGAGCCGACTTCGTGCAGCGCGACGATGTGCGCGACGACGAGGCCGATCAGCACCAGCGGCACGGCGATGACGTGGAAGGAGAAGAAGCGGTTCAGCGTGGCGTCGGAGACGACGAAGTCGCCGCGAATGACGACGGACAGGTCGGGACCGATGACCGGGATCGCCGAGAACAGGTTCACGATGACCTGCGCGCCCCAGAAGGACATCTGACCCCACGGCAGCAGATAGCCCATGAAGGCTTCAGCCATCAGCGCGAGGAAGATCAGCGTGCCGAAGATCCAGATCAGCTCGCGCGGCTTGCGGTAGGAACCGTAGAGCAGGCCGCGGAACATGTGCAGGTAGACGACGATGAAGAAGGCCGAGGCACCGGTCGAGTGCAGGTAGCGGATCAGCCAGCCACCGGGGACTTCGCGCATGATGTACTCGACGCTGGCGAACGCGACGGGGATGCCCGAGGCGTTGAGCGAGGCGTCCGGCTTGTAGTGCATGACCAGGAAGATGCCGGTCAGGATCTGGATCACCAGCACCAGCAGCGCCAGCGAACCGAAGAAGTACCAGAAATTGAAGTTCTTCGGCGCGTAGTACTCGGACAGGTGCGCCTTCCAGGTCGACGTCAGCGGGAAACGCTCATCGACCCAGTTGAGCAGTTGTTGTGATTTTGTGGTCATCGCTTAGGCCTTGGAGTCGTCACCGATGAGGATCGTGGTATCGGAAAGGTACTTGTGCGGCGGCACTTCGAGGTTGTCCGGCGCCGGCATGCTCTTGTACACGCGACCGGAAAGATCGAATTTCGAACCGTGACAGGGACACAGGAAGCCGCCGTGCCAGTCGTCGCCCATGCCGCTGTCGGCGCCGACCTTGAACTTGTCGCTGGGCGAGCAGCCGAGGTGGGTGCAGATGCCGACGGTGACGAGGTATTCGGGCTTGATCGAGCGGCTCTTGTTCTTAGCGTACTCCGGCTGCATCTCCTTGGCGGATTCCGGATCGCTGACGGCGGCATCGGTCTTGTCGAGCGAAGCCAGCATTTCCGGGGTCCGGCGCAGGATCCATACCGGCTTGCCACGCCACTCAACCGTCATCATCTCGCCCGGCGCCAGCTTGCTGATATCCGCCTCGACCGGCGCACCCGCAGCCTTCGCACGCTCCGACGGCGTCAGACTGGCGACGAACGGCACAGCCGTCGCCACCGCAGCCACGCCACCGGCGGCCGACGTCGCGACAAGCAGTTGCCGGCGGCCACTGTCCATCTTCTGATCCACGCTCATGACCTCATCCCTGAAAAGAAACCCGTTTCCGGATACAAAAAAACTGCGGGATTTTAGCAAAAAGCCTGATACATAAAAAGAGGGCATGCCGAATCCATGCCATTGACATCGACTCCGGACGCACCCCCGCATGACAGCGCGGATTCGATGGAAACCGATTGCTGCAGCGCAGCTTTCGCAGCGCAGCAAACCTCTTTGTCAGAGCGCGCGACGCTCGACCAGGGCTTGCGCAATCGTGCCCGTATCGGTGTGCTCGAGCTCGCCGCCGACAGGCACGCCGCGCGACAGGCGGCTCACCTTCACGCCGCGTGCCGCAAGCAACTCGGCGATGACGTGCGCGGTGGCTTCGCCTTCGTTGGTGAAGTTGGTCGCGAGGATCACTTCCTTCACGTCGCCGTCCGCGGCACGCGCGAGGAGCTTGTCGAGGCGCAGCTCGCGCGGCCCGATACCGTCCAGCGGCGACAGGCGCCCCATCAGGACGTAGTACAGGCCGTTGTAGAGCTGGGTCTGCTCCATCATTGCAAGGTCGGCCGGCATCTCGACGACGCACAGCAGCGAGTGGTCGCGCTGCGGGTTGGCGCAGCGCTGGCAGACGTCGGTCTCGGAGAAGGTGTTGCAGCGCTCGCAGTGACGCAGCACTTCGAGGGCGTGCGCGAGCGCCCGCGCGAGCCGGCCGGCGCCGCGTTGGTCCCGCTGCAACAGGTGGTAGGCCATGCGCTGCGCCGACTTGGGGCCGACGCTGGGCAGCGCGCGCAGGGCTTCGATCAGTTCGTCGAGACTCGAGGGGGAGCTCATTAGAACGGGAGCTTCATCCCGGGCGGCAGGTTGAGACCGGACGTGAAGCCCGCCATCTTCTCCTGCGTGGTGGCCTCGGCGCGGCGAACCGCGTCGTTCATCGCCGCGGCGACGAGATCCTCCAGCATTTCCTTGTCGTCCATGACCGAGGGATCGATCGTGACGCGACGGACGTCATGCTTGCAGGTCATGAGGATCTTCACCATGCCGGCCCCCGCCTGCCCCTCGACTTCGACGAGGGCGAGCTGGTCCTGCATCTTCTTCATGTTTTCCTGCATCTGCTGGGCCTGCTTCATCAGGCCGGCGATTCCGCCTTTCATCATGGTGCGATTCTCCGCAATTAGGGATTCAAAGAGGTTTTACCGACGCTTCCACGAGGGTTGCGTCGAATCGTTCGATCAGTTCGCGTACGAAAGGATCGCTTTCGAGCGCCGCCACGGCCTCGGCGTGGCGCGCACGCCGGTCGGCCTCGTCGCGCTGCGCCGGCGTCTCGCCGGCGATCGCGCCGACCGTGGCGCGCAGCTTGAGCGGCGCCCCGTAAAGGGAGACGAGCTGGTCCTGGATACGCTCCACCACGCCCGGATTCATGTCGAGGAGGTGGCGGTGGGCGTTAGACAGGCGCAGGTCAATCACGCCGTCGACGAGGCCCAGCCACTCGCAATGCTGGGCGAACTCGCGCACGAGCCCCCCGAGGCCGAGACGGCGGATGAGCCCGTGCCAGTTGCCGGCCGCGAAGTCCCCCGCGGCGTCGCCGTCGACGGGCACAGGCACCGCCGCCGCGACCGCAGATGCCGGCGACACGGGGGGGGCTTCGGGCTGCGGAGCGGGCTGCGCGGCCTTCTCCGGCTGCGCAGCCGCCGCAGGCGGCGTTTCAACCGGGGGCGGAGCTGCTTCGGCCGGCGGTTCAGTTCGAAGGACCGCTAGCTCGGCGCTCTGGCCGACGAAGGCTTCCGGCGGGAGATCCTCCCAGGGAGGCACCGAGTTGGAGGGCTCGGGACGACTTTCCGCCGGGGCGCTTTTCAAGACCGGTGCCTGGCGCGGCGCGGATTCGGCCACCAGTGCCGGGGCTGGCGGCACCGACACGGCCGCGGACACAGGGGACGACGCAGGCGCAACGGATGGCGCCGGAGTCGCGGCAGCCGACGGGGCGGCCTGCATGGACGGGGCGCCGGCGTTCGCGGAAGCGGGTCGCGCGGCTGCCGCGGGCCGCGGCGGCGCGGGCGGCAGGCTGCGCGCGACACCCCCTCCCCCGCCTTCGGCCGCGGCGCTGCCGAGGGCCGCCGGCTGGTCGGGGCGGAAGGCGTGCAGGCGCAGCAGCGTCATCGTGAAGCCGGCATAGTCGTCGGGTGCGAGCGGCAGCTCGTCGCGACCGTGGATCGCGATCTGGTATGCGAGCTGGAGGAACTCCGCGTCGAAGGCCTCGGTATAGGGCTGCAGGCGCTGGCGCTCGGCCTCGTCGGCGATCGCCGCGGGGGCGAACTGCGCGAGGGCGACACGGTGCAGGATGGACGCGAGGGCCTGCAGCGCGGCGTCGAACGAGAGGCTGCGCGCTTCCATGCGATCGGCGACGGCAAGCAGCGCCGTGACGTCGCCGGCGGCGAGCGCGTCGAGCACGGCATACAGGTGGTCGTCGCCGACCGTGCCGAGCATGTGAGTGACCTGCTCTTCCTCGACCTTGCCGGTGCCGTGCGCGATCGCCTGGTCGAGCAGCGACAGGGCGTCGCGCATCGAGCCGTTGGCGGCCTTGGCGAGGTGACGCAGCGCCGGGGCCTCGAACGGGACGGCCTCGGCCTCGAGGATGCGCGACAGGTGCTCGACGATGTGGCCCGGCGGCATCTGCTTGAGGTTGAACTGCAGGCAGCGCGACAGCACCGTGACCGGAATCTTCTGCGGATCGGTGGTCGCGAGGATGAACTTGACGTGCTCGGGCGGCTCCTCGAGGGTCTTCAGCATCGCGTTGAACGCATGCCCGGTGAGCATGTGCACTTCGTCGATCATGTAGACCTTGTAACGCCCCTGCACTGGCGCATAGACGGCCTTGTCGAGCAGCGCGGCCATGTCCTCCACGCCGCGGTTCGATGCAGCGTCCATCTCGACATAGTCGGGGAAGCGGTCGGCGTCGATCGCCTGGCAGGCGGCGCACTGGTTGCAGGGCTCGGCCGTGACGCCGGTCTCGCAGTTCAGCGCCTTGGCGAGGATGCGCGAGATCGTGGTCTTGCCGACGCCGCGGGTGCCGGTGAACAGCCAGGCGTGGTGCAGCCGGCCGGTCGCCAAGGCATGGCTGAGCGCGCGCACGACATGCTCCTGGCCGACCAGCGTCGCAAAGGATTTCGGCCGCCACTTGCGGGCGAGAACTTGATAGCTCATGGCGCAGGATTCTAACAGAGCGCCGGGCACGCCTCCGGGGCGATTCGCTGCACGTGCTGCGACGTCAGGGCTGCCCCACCTGCAGGTAGTAGCGCACGTCGCCGACTTCGGGCGAGTAGCTCGCGCCGACGTAGATGGGGCCGAGCGCGGTGTCGGCCCCGAGGAAGATCGAGTATGCGCGGTGCCGACCGGGGTCGGGCGTGAGCGAGGTGCCGTAGTTGCGCAGCTCTGCCCATTCGGCGGTCGCACCGGCATACACGCCGCGGCCGAGCGTGTCGGGCAGGCGGGTGATCTGGCGATAGTAGGCGGCGCTGACGAGCGCGACCTGGTCGGCGGCCAGCTCGCCATAGCGGTAGCCGGACAGGCGGAAGGGCCCGCCCAGCAGGGTGCGGCCGACCTCGGGGAGGTCGCGGTCGGGACTGCCGGCGAACAGCCCGCGCAGGCGCCACACGTTGGGTCCGAAGGAGGTCGCGGTGTCGCCGTCGAGCTCGGTGAAGAAGTAGCGCTGATCGGCACCGAAGGCCGGCGAGTGCAGCTCCGCACGCAGGCGCGCGGCGTAACCGCGGCGCGGGAAGAAGGGACTGTCGAGGCGGTCTATGGTGGCGGTGCCATGCACCCAGCCGTCCTCGATGAGGCGCTCGGGATAGAGTTCGGGTCCGGAGATCACCTCCGAGTTGCGCCGCCCGCGCCGCCAGCCGGCGCGCAGCTCGCCCCACATGCCCATCTCGTAGCCCGCGTCGAGGCCGACGACGCCGCCCTTCTCCTTGTTCTCCGACAGCTTGCGCCCGTCGACGAAGACCGGCAGCACGCGATTGAACAACTCCACGGACGGCGCCACGAACCAGCCGCTGTCGAGGTCGAGCGGCTGGAACAGCTCGCTGCGGATGCGGTTCGTGGTGCCGAGCTGCAGGTCGGTGTCCCAGCGCCCGCCGCGGGTGTTGAGCCAGCGGCGCGAGAAGCCGGCGTAGAGACCGACCTGGGAGCCGCCCTCGAAGTCGGCCGCGAGGCCGCCGCCGAAGCGCAGCAGATTGGGGCCGGAGGCCTTCTCGTCGGCGTCGAGCTGCACCGTGGCGCGCGGCCCGTCGTGCAGCACGCTGTAGCGCAGGCGGTCGAAGTCGCCGCGCTCGTAGATGCGGGCGATGTCCTGCTCGAGCTTCTGGGGATCGAGCGGCTCGCCGGCCCTCTGCGTGAGCGTGGCGCCGAAAAGGCGCTCGGGCACGAACTTGAGGCCTTCGACCTTGACGTCGGCGACGACGGGCGCGCGCTTGTGCCAACGGAACTGGCGCAGCGTCTGCCACTTCGCGTAACTGTCCTCATCGACGCTGAAGCGGGCAAGCGACGCGGACTGGCGCAACGCGGCCTCGGTGCCGTAGGGAATGGTCTCGAGCACGCGCTCGAAATCACGCGAGGTGATGCCGGGCAGCTCGACCTGGATCAGTGCGTCCTCGGGGCCGAGGCGTGCTAGCTGTTGGCGCACGTTCTGTTCGAGCGCGAGGTTGATCGCCTGCAGCGCGATGTCGGTCGCCGAGCGCAGGCGTTCGCGCGCGTGCGGAGGCGTGCCGAGGTTCACGGCGATCACGCGCCCGCCGCACAACTCGCGACCGATGTCGACGGGCAGGTTCATCACGAGGCCGCCGTCGACGAGCAGGCGCCTGTCCTGCTCGATCGGCAGGAACACGCCGGGCACGGCCATGCTCGCGCGCATCGCGCGCCACAGCGGCCCCTTGTCGAGCAGCACCAGTTCGCCGGTCTCGAGGTCGGTGGCAACCGCGCGGTAGGGGAGCGCGAGGCTGTCGAAGGTGTCGAGCACTTCGGCGTCGCCAGCGAGCCGGGTGAGGAAGCGGTCCATCGCCTGGCCCGAGATAGCGCTCTGCGGCAGCAGGAGGGCGCCATCGCCATAGCCCAGCGTGATCGCCGAACGGTTGCGCGCGGCGTCCTGCTTGTCGCGGAAGGGCTGGTCCTCGCGCGGCACGCTGCTGGCGAACATGTTCACCCAGTCGACGGCGTGGATCTCGCGCACCATGTCGCCCAGCTCCATCCCCGCCGCGTAGGCCCCGCCGACGATGGCACCCATGGAGGTGCCGACGATGCAGTCGACGGGAATGCGCATGTCCTCGAGCACCTTGAGCACGCCGACGTGGGCGATGCCGCGCGCGCCGCCACCCGAGAGCACCAGCGCGACGCCCTGCGGCGATTTGCTTGCTTCGGCGCACGCGGGCGCGGCGGCGAGGCCGGCCAGACACAGCAGGGACAGGACTAGGGGACGCAGGTTCAAGCGCGTGCTCGGCGAAGGAATGGACCGACGATACCGTATCGACCGTAGCGTGTACGTAACGGAAGTCCGCCAAGGAAGCACAAAATGAAACGGGCGCCCCGTTTCCGGAGGCGCCCGTTCGCGAATGAGGGTGGCGAGCCCGACCCCCGGCACTTGCAGGGAACGGCTGTGGCTGCTGCCTTCCGGCCCTGACCAGGTTCACCGCGCTGCAATGCGGGGAGACCCGCCACGGGGCGCATTGTAGCAGCTAATGGCCGCTGCACGCGCCCCTTGATGCAATGCGCAATGCGCCGCGACTCAGCCCTTGAGCTCGGGGAAGTCCTCCTCGAAGAACTCGAGCGCGCCGCGCACGCTGGCGTCCTTGCCCTCTTCGCTCTTGCGCAGTTCGACGCGGCGGATCTTGCCCGAGATGGTCTTGGGCAGATCCGAGAACTCGAGGCGGCGGATGCGCTTGTACGGGGCGAGCTTATCGCGCGTGAAGGCGAAGATGTCCTTCGCGAGTTCCTTCGACGGCTCGTGGCCGGCGGCGAGGATCACGTAGGCCTTGGGCACGGCGAGACGCACCGGGTCCGGGCTCGGGACGACGGCGGCTTCGGCGACGGCCGGGTGCTCGATCAGCACCGATTCGAGCTCGAACGGGCTGATGCGGTAGTCGGAGGCCTTGAACACGTCGTCGGCGCGCCCGACGTAGGTGATGTAGCCTTCCTCGTCGATGCTCGCGACGTCGCCGGTGCGGTAGTGGCCGTCACGCATGACTTCGGCAGTTTTCGCTTCGTCGCCGGCATAGCCGAGCATCAGGCCGAGCGGGCGTTTGGCGAGCACGAGGCTGATCTCGCCTTCGTCGACCGGCTTGCTGTCGGCGTCGAGCAGCGCGATGGTGTAGCCGGGCAGCGGGCGGCCCATGGAGCCGGGCTTGAGCTTCTGGCCGGGCGTGTTGCCGATCTGGGCGGTGGTCTCGGTCTGGCCGAAGCCGTCGCGGATGGTGATGCCCCAGGCCTTCTTCACCTGCTCGATGACTTCGGGGTTGAGCGGCTCGCCGGCGCCGATGAGTTCGCGCAGGTTGGTCTTCACCGAGGCGAGATCCTGCTGGATCAGCATGCGCCACACGGTCGGGGGCGCGCACATGGTCGTGATCTCGTACTTCACCAACACGTCGAGCAGGGCCTTGGCGTTGAAGCGATTGTAGTTGTACAGGAACACGCAGGCACCGGCGTTCCACGGGGCGAAGAAGCAGCTCCAGGCGTGCTTGGCCCAGCCCGGTGAGCTGATGTTCATGTGGCGGTCGTTGGGCTGCAGGCCGATCCAGTACATCGTCGACAGGTGGCCGACGGGGTAGGACTGGTGGCTGTGCTGCACGAGCTTGGGCTTGGACGTGGTGCCGGAGGTGAAGTACAGCAGCAGCGGGTCGGTGACCTTGGTGACGCCTTCGGCCTTGAACTCGGGCGAGGCCTGGTAGGCGTCCTCGAAGGACAGCCAGCCGGCGGTCGCGCCGCCGACGCTGACGCGGGTGTAGGCGCCGGCGAGATCGGCGAACTTGTCGGTGTGGGCCTTGCCGATCACGACGTGCTTGACCTGGCCGCGCTCGAGGCGATCAGCGAGGTCGTCCGGAGTCAGCAGCGTGGTCGCGGGGATCACGACGGCGCCGAGCTTGATCGCGGCGAGCATGGTTTCCCACAGCGGCACTTCGTTGCCGAGCATGATCAGGATGCGGTCGCCGCGCGCCACGCCCTGGTCGCGCAGCCAGTTGGCGACGCGGTTCGAACGCGCCGACATCTCGGCGAAGGAGAGCTTCGATTCGCGGCCGTCTTCCTCGACGATCCACAGCGCGGGCTTGTCGTTACCCTGCGCCATGGAGTCGAAGTAATCGAGCGCCCAGTTGAACTCGGTGAGCTGCGGCCACTGGAACCCGGCGTACGCGGTCGCGTAGTCGGTGCGGTTGGCCAGCAGGAAGTCGCGCGCTTTCAGAAACTCGGCAACAGCAGTCATTTCCTCTCCTTTCCCAGAAGCGGCGTAGCGGATGCATATCCGTCACGCCCGATGTACGCCCGCTTGCCCCGGGGCCCCCGGCCGTACACCCGGGGTCGCGTGCCGCAGGCGACTTTGATTGGATTGCGACGCCCCGATGGAACGCCGGGCGGTATTTTGACGTTGACGTAAACGTCATGCAACCATCGTTCGCCTCCGGCCTGCCCATTTTGACCATCCGCGCGCGGGACAGCGGGAGCAGCCGCCGACGGTGCGCGCGACGCCCGGCATCCACGCCGGAAGCGAGCCCCGGCCAGCCGGCATTGTGTGTAACAACAATTGTCCGGGGCCGGCGCGAGGGGTAGACTCCGCCGCTTTTTCGCTTGGGGAACAAGATGTTGGAACGCTTCTTCCAGCTCTCCGCGCACGGCACCAACGTCAGGACGGAGCTGCTGGCCGGTCTGACGACCTTCCTCACGATGGCCTACATCATCTTCGTCAATCCCGACATCCTGTCCGCTGCGGGGATGCCAAGGGAGTCGGTCTTCGTCGCGACCTGCATCGCGGCCGCGCTGGGTTCGGCGATCATGGGCCTGTATGCGAACTACCCGATCGCGCTGGCGCCGGGCATGGGCCTCAACGCCTACTTCGCGTTCGCGGTGGTGAAGGGCATGGGCTTCACGTGGCAGGCGGCGCTCGGGGCGGTGTTCATCTCCGGTTGCCTGTTCGTCCTCGTGAGCCTGTTCCGGCTGCGCGAGGCGATCGTGAATTCGATCCCGCGCTCGATGAAGTTCGCGATCTCGGCCGGCGTGGGGCTGTTCCTCGCGATTATCGGCCTCAAGAACGCGGGGATCATCACCGGCCATCCGGCGACGCTGCTGACGCTGGGCGACCTGCACCAGCCGGGGCCGCTGCTCGCGGTGCTGGGCTTCATCCTGATCGTCGCGCTGGAGCAGCGGCGCATCCACGGCGGGATCATCATCGGCATCCTCGCGATCACGGTGATCGCGATCGCGCTGGGACTGACGCCGTTCAACGGCATCGTCGCCGCACCGCCCTCGATCGCGCCGACCTTCATGCAGATGGACATCGCCGGGGCGCTGAATGCGGGCCTGCTGACGGTGATCCTGACCTTCTTCCTGGTCGAGCTGTTCGACGCCTCGGGCACGCTGATCGGCGTCGCGCACCGGGCGGGGCTGCTGGACAAGGATGGCAAGCTGCCGCGGCTGAGGAACGCCCTGCTCGCGGATTCCGCCGCGATCGTCGCCGGCGCGGGACTGGGGACTTCGTCCACGACCGCCTACATCGAATCGGCGGCGGGAACGTCGGTCGGCGGACGTACGGGGCTCACTGCCGTCACCGTCGCGGTGCTGTTCCTCGCCGCGCTGGTGCTGGCGCCGCTCGCCGGCACGGTGCCCGCCTTCGCGACCGCGCCGGCGCTGTGCTACGTGGCGGTGCTGATGATCCGGGGTCTCGCCGAGATCGACTGGGACGACCTCACCGAGGCGACCCCGGCGGTGGTGACGGCGATCACGATGCCGTTCACGTTCTCGATCGCGCACGGCATCGCCTTCGGTTTCGTGTCCTATGCTGCGCTCAAGGTCCTCGCCGGCCGCAGTCGCGACCTCTCGCCGATGGTGGTCGGCATCGCCATCGTATTCGTCCTCAAGTTCGCCTTCCTGTCATGACCATACAGCTCGACACCGCCTTCCTGAAGAACGCGATCCGCACCGTGCCGGACTGGCCGCAGCCGGGCGTGATGTTCCGCGACATCACGCCGCTGCTGCAGGACCCGAAGGCCTTCCGCCTGCTGGTCGATGTGTTCGTGCTGCGCTACATGGACCGCGCCATCGACGTCGTCGCCGGCATCGATGCGCGCGGCTTCATCCTCGGCAGCGTGGTCGCGCACCAGCTCAACGTGGGCTTCGTGCCGGTGCGCAAGAAGGGCAAGCTGCCCTTCACGACGATCGCCGAGGACTACGAACTCGAGTACGGCAACGCGACCGTCGAGATGCACACCGATGCCGCACGCAAGGGCGACCGCGTGCTGCTGATCGACGACCTGATCGCGACCGGCGGCACGATGATGGCCGCTGCGCGCCTGCTCGCACGTCTCGGCGCCGAGGTCGTCGAGGCGGCGGCGATCGTCGACCTGCCCGAGCTCGGGGGCTCGAAGCTGCTGCGCGATGCGGGGCTCGAAATCTTTACCGTTTGCGATTTTTCCGGACACTGAACCAATGAGCGTCGATCTCAACGAAATCAAACTGGCGATGGCCGAGGCGGACTGCCTCGCCACGCCCGCCGAAGTCAGCGCCGCGCTCGACCGCATGGCGAGCGCGATCACCGCGCGCCTCGCGGACAGCAACCCGGTGTGCTATTGCGTGATGAACGGCGGTCTGGTGATCGCCGGACGCCTGCTGTCGCGGCTGAATTTCCCGCTGGAAGTGGCCTACCTGCACGCGACGCGCTACGGCCACGCGCTCAACGGCCAGACGATGCTCGACTGGCGCGTGCGCCCGACGCAGGACCTGAAGGGGCGCACGGTGCTGGTCATCGACGACATCCTCGACGAGGGCCACACGCTGGATGCGATCGTCGCGCACTGCCGCGAGGAAGGCGCGGCCGAGGTGCTCACCGCGGTGCTCGTCGACAAGCAGCACGGGCGCAAGGCCCGCCCGGACATGAAGCCGGACTTCCACGGCCTGGACATCCCCGACCGCTTCCTCTTCGGCTGCGGCATGGACTACAAGGGCTACTGGCGCAACGCGGCCGGGATCTATGCGCTGAAGGGCGCCTGAGAGCGGGAGCAGGAGTCTGCGCGGGCCGGCGCCGCAAGTCCCGCGCGCGGGGCGTCCCCATCCGGGAGCCCGCTCCGCGGCGCCTCCTAGCCCTCCAGCGCTTCCGCGAGGTCGCGCGCGAGGTGGTCCACCGCCGCCTCGGTCGTCGCCCACGAGCACATGAAGCGGGCGCCCCCGCCGATGAAGGTGTAGAACACCCAGCCGACGGCGCAGGCGTTCGATCGCAGCCTGCGGCAGGTTGATGAACACGCCGTTGGCCTCGGTCGGCAACAGCATCTCGGCGCCGGCGAGCGGTGCGATGCGGTCGCGCAGGCGTTGCGCCATCGCGTTGGCGTGCGCGGCGTGCCGCAACCAGACGCCGTTTTCCAGCATCGCAAGCCAGGGCGCGGACAGGAAGCGCATCTTGGATGCGAGCTGGCCGGCCTGCTTGCAGCGGTAGGCGAATTCCTCGCCCATCGCCTTGTCGAAGAACACGATCGCCTCGCCGACCGGCAGGCCCATCTTCGTGCCGCCGAAGCACAGCACATCCACACCTGCCCGCCAGGTGATGTCGGCGGGGGCGAGGCCCAGCGATGCGACGGCGTTGGCGAAGCGCGCGCCGTCCATATGCACCTTCAGGCCGTGTTCGCGTGCGACCCGCGCAATGCCGGCAATCTCGCCCTGCTGGTACAAGGTGCCGAGTTCGGTCGCCTGGGTGAGCGTGACGACCTTGGGGCGCGGATAGTGGATGTCGTTGCGCCGCGTGATGACTTCGCGCACGCCGGCGGCCGTGAGCTTGCCGTGGCGGTGTGGCGCGAGGAGCAGCTTCGCGCCGTTGGAGAAGAATTCCGGGGCGCCGCATTCGTCGGTGGCGACGTGGGCCGTATCGGCGCAGACAACGCCCTGGTAGGACTGGCACATGGACGCGAGCGCGAGCGAGTTCGCGGCGGTGCCGTTGAAGGCGAAGAAGATCTCGGCGTCGCGCTCGAAGAGCATGCGCAGGCGATCGCAAACGGCCGCGGTGGCCTCGTCGTTGCCGTAGGAGGAGGCGAAGCCGCGATTGGCCTCGTTGAAGGCGGCGAGCGCCTCGGGACATGTGCCGGCGGTGTTGTCGCTGGCGAACTGCAGTCTGTAGCCGTGGGTCGGGGATGCGGTCTCGGTCATGGTTTCGTCACCTTGTGGGTGCTGGGGATGCGATGGGTTCGATGCTCCGGCTGCGGAGCTTAGCAGCATCCCCCCCGAAGCGACGATCGCCCCCTTCCCGACCGGTCACCGGCCCTGCTCGCGCCGCGCGCGCGCCGATTCAGGGCGTCCCTATGGCTTCCTGCGGAGCACGTAGAAGAGGTTGGGCTCGCTGACGACGTAGAGGTTGCCGTCCGCGTCCATCGTGACGCCTTCGGGCGAGGGCGCGTCGTTCGCGAGGCCCGAACTCCGGCCCGCCAGCGGGCGCGAGCTCACGAAGTGGCCTTCGGCATCCAGCTCGACAAGTTCCTTCGACTCCTCGCTCAGCAGCACGAGGTGCCCCGTCTTCGGATCGAAGGACACGTCCGCGAGGTCGCCCGTGGACACATCGCGGTCGATCCAGTCGGTGTGATCCTGCAGGGCCAGTTGCAGCCGGCCGCCGAGCGAGGCGGCGACGCCGCGCACTTCGAAGAGCTGGCGCGGATCGCGCTCCTTGGCGATGAAGACGCGATCGCCGGCCACATCGTAGGCGAGCCCCTCGAAGCCCTTGTTGCCGCGATGCATGTCGAGGCCGAGGGTGAGGAAGGGGGCCCCCTTCGCGTCGATCGTGCCCGACTGCGGCGGGAGGTCGACAAAATTGAGGCGCTGCAGGGTTTCGTTGGCGATCGCGACCCGGCCGTTGCCCATGTAGGCGATCGCTTCGGTGTCGTCGAAGCCTTCCAGGCGGTAGCGCTCGAGCACCTCGCCCGTGCGGCTCAACGCGACGACCTCGGCGGGTCCGTCGTTGCTCACTGCGAGCAGGCGGTCGCGATCGAAGTCGTAGGTGATCCCGGACAGCTCGGCGGCACCGGGGATCGGCTTCGCATCGATGACGACTTCGTAGTCCTGCAGCGAGAGCGCCGGGGTCGCCGCGTGCAGCGCTGTCGCAGCATGCGGCGAGATCGTCCGGCCCCAGTGCAGCCTGTGGTTCGCGATGCCGATGATCGCAAGGGCGGTGATCAGCGCGAGCCCATACAGGCTCCTGCGGGTGTTGCGTGCTGCACGGGCGGCTCCGGCCATGGTGGTCTCCTCCTCCTAGTCGTTCGTGTGTCAGAGCGGCGACTGCCACGCGAAGCGGAATTCGCGCGGCTTGAGATCGCTGCGGCACTGTCCGTTATCGGCATCGGCAGCGACGACGTACCACTCCGCGCGCGAGGTGCTCCCCGCCCTGCGAGCCTTGCCCAGGATGAAGCAACGTGCGAGTTCGCGCTCCGGCACGAGGGCATAGGCATCCGGATGGCTGCGCAGCCAGCGGGCGGCCTCGCCGAGGCCGGCGCGGGACTGGAAGCCGAAATGCACGATGGGCTGGCGCGCAAACAGCCAGTGCCCCTCGCGCCAGTCAACGAGGAGGAGCTCTGCGCCGCCGGTCAGGTCGGCGGCCGAGCGCATCACGTCCTGATGGGGATTCGGACCTTCCCGAAGCGGCTCGACGAAGCCGGCGACGAACCAGGCGACGAACCAGCTCGCGGCGATCCAGCGGAAGATGCGCAACGCACGCGGACGGCCGGAGAACCAGCGCCGCAGCAGCCAGGGCATGAGCGGCGCGACCGCCAGCACGGCGCCCAGGAGCGCGGGGAAGATGTAGAGCTTGCGCTTGCCGGTGCTCAGGGAAAAGAACAGCACGATCAGCAGGGCCCAGCCGAGCAGCACCAGCAGGCGGCCATCGCGCCGGGCGAGTTGCTGTCGCCACGCCGGCACCAGCCACGGCAGGCCGAGGACGAGCGGCAGCCAGACCTCGGGGATCACGTTCGCGACGAAGTACCATGCCGGTTCGCGGTGCATCCATGCATTGGTATAACGCTCGGCGGTCTGGTGCAGGGTCACGTCCCGCACGTAGGCGAGGCTTTCGGCGTCACCTTGCAGCAGCACCGTGGTCGCGAGCGGCACCGCCCACACGGCCACCGCCCCCAGCATCACGGCGAGGCCCAGCGCCCAGCGCCATGGGTCGCGCGGCACCGGGGCGAGGCCATGCCAGTCCTTGCGCACGGCCCACGCGTAGGGCAGCAGCATGAAGAGCGGCAGGAAGCCGATGACCTTGGTGATGACGCCGAAACCCATCGCAGCACACGCAACGTAGTACCAGCCCCAGGCCGGGCCGGCCATCAGGTGGCGCACGAGGCCGTACATGCCGAGCGCGATCCACAGGCATAGCAGCCCGTCGAGCTGGCCCGCGCGCAGCACGTTGTAAGTCTGGAAGCAGGCGAGGAACAGCAGCGCCGCTGCAACGCCTGTGCGGCGGTTCCACAGGCGCCGCCCAAGGTCGTACAGACAGCCGGTGGTGACCGCCCCGGCGACCAGGGCCGGCAGGAACAGGGCGACCTTCGGCGAGCCGGTGGCGCGGACGAGGAACGCGACGACCCACATGAAGAGCGGGGGCTTGTCCGGGTAGATCTGACCGGCCCGGTGCGGAATGATCCACGAGCCGTGCTGCAGCATTTCGAGCGCGATGCCGAGGAAGCGCTCCTCGTCGACATTGGCCGGTTCGCGCAAGCCGATACCGGCGCCGATCAGCAGCAGCGCCAGCAGCATCAGCGCGATCAGTTCGGCGAGCGGATGGTTTAACGTGAATACAAAGGGGCGCCGGAATGGAGCCGGACCGAGGACCGAAACTTGGGTGTCGTCGCGCATGCCTTTCTCGATTCGAGCCGCCACCCGGCACGAGACCAATCAGGAACAATCCTGGCAGGCGTGCGCTGCGACGGTCATGGACCTCGGGGTCGCCACGAGGCGGCGCAAGGGCCACCCGCAGGCAAGGCGCGACTCTAGCGAGCAGGGTGTCAAGAATTCGTCAAATCCGCGTCATGCGGAAATGCGGTCGCCGCGGGCAGGGAGCCCTGGAGCGAGATATCCCCCTTGGGCAGCCGGCCCGACGGGCGATCCGTCTCGCCTCATCGGGCCGGCGGCACGATGCCGTCTTTCAGGCGGCGGTCCGCCCCGCGGCAAGCATCCGCCGGATCTCCGGTACACAGGAGCCGCAGCTGGTGCCGCACTTGAGCTTGTCCTGCAGCGCATCGAAGCCGTCACCGCCGGCGATGGCGGCGACGATGTCGCTCTCCGAGACGTTGAGGCAGTTGCACACGATGCGCCCGCGGCTCTTCGCGGCGGCCGGCGGGCTCGCGAGCGGCGCGAGGATCCAGCGACGCAGCTCGGCGGTCGGCTGGCGCTCGACCAGCACGTCGCGCAACCAGCCGGCAGCGGCGGTCTCGCCGGTGAGGCGCAGGCCGACCAGAAGGCCGTCCTCGATGCGCGCGCGCTTGGTGATCCCGCGCCGCGCGTCGCTATAGGCGAGGCAGTGCTCGTCGTCGAGGCCCAGCAGCGCGTCGAGCTCGGCGAGCCACACCGGCGGGATCGGCTGGTCGTGCGCAATGCGCAGCACGACGGCGGGATGGTCGCGGCCGGCGAGCGCGAGCGACGCGTAGGCGAAGCGCTCCAGCCACGGGATGAGGCGCGCGGCGCGCTCGAGCGTGACGCCGGCGGGATCCCTCTCCTCTTCTCCCTCTCCCGTCGTCGCCTCGCCCGGCTCGCCGCGCATGATCAGCGCCTGGTGCGGCAGATTCGCTTTCTCGACCTGCACGGTCGCGTGTTTCAGTTCCGGCTGCTTCGAGTACGGGTCGAACTCGCGCAGCGTCAGCACGTTGATGCCGGCCGAGTTGAGCGCGTTGGCGCCCCAGTGCATCGCGACGAAGGCCTGGCCGGAGCGGATCTCGTTCGACGCGGCGGCGCGCAGCACGATCTCGCCGCGCCGGCTCTTCACGCGCACGAGATCGCCGTCCTTGAGGCCGCGCAGGTGCATGTCGTCGGCGTTGAGCTCGATGCGTGCCTCGTCGACGTGGTTGTAGAGGCGCGCGACCTTGCCGGTGCGGCTCATGCCGTGCCACTGGTCGCGCAGCCGGCCGGTGGTCAGGCGCAGCGGGTAGCGCGCGTCGGCGCGCTCGGCGGTGAGTTTTGCGGTCGGCACGACGAAGCGCGCTTTGCCGTCGGCGGTCGGAAAGCGGCCGTCGGCATAGAGCCGCGCACGGCCTTCGCTCGCGCCTTCCGGGAAGGGCCACTGCTGCGGCCCCTTGCCGTCGAGCACGGCGTAGGACAGGCCGGTGATGTCGAGGTCGCGCCCGCGCGTCGTCTGCGCATGTTCGGCGAAGATCGCTTCGGGGCCGGCGTAGCCGAACATGCGTGCGGCCTCCGGCTTGCCGATCAGGGGCCCGAGACGGCGCGCGAAGTCGCACACGATGTCCCAGTCGGCACGCGCTTCGCCCGGCGCGGGGATGGCGCGATTGACATGCGTGATGCGGCGCTCGGAGTTCGTGACCGTGCCCTCCTTCTCGCCCCAGGTCGCGGCCGGCAGCAGCAGGTCGGCGAAGAGCGCGGTCTCGGTGTTGCCGTAGGCTTCCTGCAGCACGACGAAGTCGCAGCGCGCCAGCGCCTCACGCACGCGTTCCAGTTCGGGCAACGACTGCGCGGGGTTGGTGCAGGCGATCCACAGCGCCTTGATGCGGCCTTCGTGCATCGCGTCGAAGAGCTCGACAGCAGTCAATCCCGGCTTCTCGGGCACGTCCGGCACGCCCCACAGGCGGGCGACTTCGGCGCGGTGCTCGGGGTTCGCGAGGTCGCGGTGGGCCGAGAGCAGGTTCGCGAGGCCGCCAACCTCGCGGCCACCCATCGCGTTGGGCTGGCCGGTCATCGAGAACGGCCCGCAGCCGGGCTTGCCGATCTTGCCGGTGGCGAGCGACAGCGCGATCAGCGCGGCGCCGTTGTGCGTGCCGTGAGTGGACTGGTTCAGACCCTGGCACCACAGCGACATCGCGCGCGGCGCCTGCCCCCACCACAGCGCGGCGGTGCGGATGTCGTCCGCTTTCACCCCGCACACCTCCGCCGCGACCGCCGGCGTGATCTCGCGCACGTGCTCGCGCAACGCATCGAAGCCCGCCGTGTGTTCGCGGATGAAGGCGTTGTCGGCGAGCCCCTCCCACAGCAGCACGTTGAGCATCGCGTTGAAGAGCCAGATGTCGGTGCCGGGCAGAATGGGCAGGTGCAGGTCGGCGGTGGCCGCGGTGTCGGTGCGGCGCGGGTCGACGACGATGAGCTTCATGTCCGGGCGCGCGGCCTTCGCGTCCTCGATGCGGCGGAAGGCGATGGGGTGCGCGTAGGATGGGTTGCCGCCGGCGATCAGCAGGCAGTCGGTCTCGGCGAAGTCCTCGTAGGAACAGGGCGGCGCATCGGCCCCCAGCGTCTGCTTGTAGGCCGCGACCGCGCTGGACATGCACAGGCGCGAGTTGGTGTCGACGTTGTTCGAGCCGATCAGGCCCTTCATCAGCTTGTTGAAGACGTAGTAGTCCTCGGTCAGGAGCTGGCCGGAGATGTAGAAGGCGACGGCGTCCGGGCCGTGTTCCTTGATCACGTCGGCGAAGCGCTGTGCGGCCGAGTCGAGCGCCTCGTCCCAGCCGACGCGGTGGCGCGGCTCGCCTTTTGTGGGGCGTAGTTCCGGATGCAGCAGGCGGGTCTCGGGGCGCGCGGTGAAGTGCAGCGTCGCGCCCTTGGTGCACAGCCGGCCGAAGTTCGCCGGGTGCTCGGGGTCGCCGCGCACGCCGGTGATGCGCGCGCCGTCATGCTCGATGAGGACGCCGCAGCCGACGCCGCAGTAGGGGCAGGTGGCTTTCGTTTCCATCGTGATCTCTCCGGGGGTCGTCATGTTCTTCTAGTGGCGGCTCAGCAAGTACAGCAAAACCACATTCACCAGCAGCGACACGACCGCGACGATCTTCAGCGTCAGCGTCGGATTGCGCGCGGCCAGCGGTGCCCGCCTGTGTGTCGCGAGCGGACGGTGCGCACCGCGCTCCAGTGCAAGCAGGAATTCCTCGGCGGTCTCGAAACGATCCTTCGGCTCGCGCGCGCAGGCTTTCAGCAGCACGCTCTCCAGCCATTCGGGCGCATCGGGGCGGTAGCGCGTCGGCGGCACCGTCTCGCCGAAGCGCGGCCGCTGGAAGGGCTCGATCTCGCCGTAGGGGTACTTGCGCGTCAGCAGCTCGTAAAGCGTCACGCCGCAGGCATAGAGGTCGCTCGACTCGTTCGCCTGCTGTCCCGCGAAGAGCTCCGGCGCCATGTAGGACGGCGTGCCGGGGTTGTTGATCTCGCGCAGATCCTCGCCGTCCGACGCGGCGACGCCGAGGTCGAGCACGCGCAGCTCGCCCTTGCGGTCGACGTGGATGTTGTCGGGCTTGATGTCGCGATGCACGATACCGAGCCGATGCAGCGCCGCGACGGCGCGCAGCAGCGCCATGCCGATGCCGACCAGCTCGTGCGCGGCATAGCGGTGGCCGCGAGCGAGGCTCGCCTTCAGCGTCTCGCCCTCGTGCCAGCTCATCAGGTAGTACAGGTGATCGCGCCCGGGGTGCTCGCACACGCGCGGAAAACCCTGCCCGGGCACGCGGCGCGCGATCCACTCCTCGCGCACCAGGGACGCCATCGCCTCCTCGTCGCCCTCCTCCTGGCGCAGGGTCTTCAAGACCAGCGCCGCGCCGTCGGAAAGACGCGTCACGCGGTACAGCAGCGTCACGCGCGACTCGTGCAGCAGCTCCTCGACGCGCAGGCCGTCCAGCGTCTCGCCGACCTTGAGCCGCGGCGGCAGGGGCAGGCGCCGGCCGCTCGCGAGGCGGTCGCGCAGGTTGTCGGCGGGGACGGCGTCCACGTTCGCGACGAGCGCCGTGCAGTTGTCGGTCGCGCCGGCACGCAGAGCCTCCAGCACCAGCGCATCGGCGGCGGCCTGCGGGTCTTCTACGCGCGCCACGAGCTCGCCCATCAGCGCGTCGCCCAGCGTGTTCCACACACCGTCGCTGACCAGCACGAAGCGGGCGCCGACCGCCAGCTCCCCGTCCGCGAAGTCGACCAGCAGCTGCGCGTCCAGTCCCACGGCGCGGCGCAGCACGTTGTCGAGTTCGGGGTGCTCCCAGGTGTGATCCTCGGTCAGCCGCCGCAGCACTCCGTCCTGCCACAGGTAGGCGCGCGAGTCGCCGACGTGGGCGACGTAGTAGCGCCGGCCGCGCAGCACCACCGCCGTGAGCGTCGTCGCCATGCCCGCGTAGTCGCGCGACTTGGCCGACTGCGCGAGCAGCCAGCGGTTGATCGCGCCGACCACCGTATTCACCGACTTCTCGACGCTCCAGGTGTCGGGCGTCGCGTAGTAGTCCGCGAGCAGGCCACGCACCGTGTATTCCGCCGCCTCCCGGCCATTCGCATGGCCGCCGACGCCGTCCGCGACCGCGAGCATCAACCCCTTCGCTTCGAGCTCCACCCCTTCCGGGGTCGCCGCGCCGACGAAATCCTCGTTGCGCGACCGCAGGCCCTGCTCGGTGGCGTGTCCGAGGCGCACGGAGAGCGGCATCGTCCTGCCCCCACGACGCCCGGCAGCGGGCGCAGCCGCCGGCTCCGCGGTCGGGACGTCGATGATTGCCGCCTTGTTCATGCCTGCGCTCTCCGCCTATGAGCCGAAACCCGGACTCAGATCCGCGCCGACGTGAGGTGCGCCGCACCCCAGGTCGTGCGCCAGCGCGTCTTCACCGACGTGAGCCCGATCAGCGCAGCCAGCGCGAGCCCGGCGAAGATCATGAAGCCCATCTGGTAGCTGCCGGTCGCCTGCTTGGCGTAGCCCAGCGAGGACGCCAGGTAGAAGCCGCCCACACCGCCCGCCATGCCCACGAGGCCCGTCATCACGCCGATCTCCTTGCGGAAACGCTGCGGCACGAGCTGGAACACCGCACCGTTGCCCATGCCCAGGGCCAGCATCGCCGCCACGAACACCGCGAGCGCCATCCACGCCTCCGGCAGGCCCAGCCCGACGATGGCTAGGAAGAGCGCCGCGAACACGTACATCACCGACAGGCTCTTGATGCCGCCGACACGGTCCGCGACGCGACCGCCGATCGGGCGCACCAGGGAGCCCGCAAACACGCAGGCGGCGGTGAAGTAACCGGCCATCTTCGCATCGAGCCCGTACTGGGTATTGAAGTAGATCGTCAGCGAGGACGCCAGGCCGACGAAGCCGCCGAAGGTCACCGAGTAGAAGAACATGAACCACCACGCGTCCTTGTCCTTCAGCACCTTGAAGTACTCGGTCAGCGGCTTCGCGGGCGGGCATTCGGGCGCGTCCTTCGCGACGACGAGGTAGAACGCGAACACCAGCACCAGCGGGATCAGCGCGAGGCCGAAGACGTTGGTCCAGCCATAGGCCATCGCCAGCCCCGGCGCGAACAGCGCCGCGAGCGCGGTGCCCGAGTTGCCGGCGCCGGCGATGCCGAGCGCCGTGCCCTGATGCTCCGGCGGATACCAGCGCGAGGCAAGCGGCAGCGCGACTGCGAAGGCTGCACCGGCAAAGCCTAGGAACACGCCCAGCAGCAGTGTCTGTTCGTAGCTGTGGATGCCGAACTGCCACGCGACGAAGAGTGCGCCGATCACGATGACCTGACCGATCGCCCCGGCCATCTTCGGCTTCAGGTGATCGACCAGCACGCCCATCAGGATGCGCAGGATCGCGCCGGCCAGCACCGGCACCGCGACCATCAGGCCCTTCTGCGCGTGGTCCAGGCCCAGGTCCTTGGCGATCTGCACGCCCAGCGGCCCGAGGATGACCCACACCATGAAGGCGAGGTCGAAGTACAGGAAGGAGGCCAGCAGCGTCGGCGGGTGGCCGGCCTTGAGGAAGGATTGCTTGTCCATTTACAGCTCCAGAATCTTGAATTCGACCAAGGGCGCATCGGGCGCTCGCCGTGATGCGCCGAGAGCGGCGTGATCAAACCTTCAGCAGCACCCGGCCGCCCTCGACCTTCACCGCGAAGGGCTTCGTGCAACCCACATCCGGCGCAACCGCGTTGCCCGAGTCGAGCTCGATCTTCCAGCTGTGCAGCGGGCAGGTGACCTGGCGCCCATGCACGATGCCCTGCGACAGCGGGCCCTGCTTGTGCGGGCACTTGTCGTGCAGCGCGAAGACCTCGTTGTCCGCGTTGCGGAAGATCGCGATGTCGCCGCCGCGCGCCGCCTTCACGACGCGCGAACCGAGCACGGGGATGTCCTCGACGGCGCAGATGTCCTTCCAGCCGGCTTCGGCGCTGATTTCAAAGGTGTTCATCGATTCGCTCCGCTCTCAGGCTTCAAGGATTTCGAATTCGCGGCGCACGGCGGGCACGGCATCGGCGGCGTAGCGCTCGGCCCACGGGTCCTTCGCGTCCTGCAGCGCGTAGAGCAGTCGCTCGAACAGGGCCTTCCGGCTCTCGGCGTTCTCCAGCACGTGCTTCTTCACATGCTCCAGCCCCACGCGCTCGACGTAATGCACCGTGCGCTCGAGGTAGAAGCCCTCTTCGCGGTAGAGCTGCAGGAAGGCGCCCGAGTACTCCATCACCTCCTCGCGCGTCTGCACCTTGCACAGGAACTGCGCCACTTCCGTCTTGATGCCACCGTTACCCGCGACGTAGAGCTCCCAGCCCGAATCGACGCCGATCACGCCGACGTCCTTGATGCCGGCCTCGGCGCAATTCCTGGGACACCCGCTCACCGCGAGCTTCACCTTGTGCGGGCTCCACATGCCGAACAGCATCTTCTCGAGGTCGATGCCCATCGCCATCGAACGCTGCGTGCCGAAGCGGCAGTGCTCGGCGCCGACGCAGGTCTTCACCGTGCGGATGCTCTTGCCGTAGGCGTGGCCCGAGGGCATGCCCAGGTCCTTCCACACATGCGGCAGATCTTCCTTCCTGATTCCGAGGAGGTCGATGCGCTGGCCGCCGGTGACCTTCACCGTCGGCACCTTGTACTTCTCGGCGACCTCGGCGATGCGCTTCAGCTCCGCCGGCGTCGTCACGCCCCCCAGCATCTGCGGCACGACCGAATAGGTGCCGTCCTTCTGGATGTTGGCGTGCGCGCGCTCGTTGATGAAGCGGCTCTGCGGGTCGTCCTTCGCCTCGTGCGGCCAGGTCGAGATCAGGTAGTAGTTGAGCGCCGGCCGGCAGGTCGAGCAGCCGTTGGGCGTCTTCCACGACAGCGTCTCCATCGCATCGGGGATGTTCAACAGCTTGTGGTCGCGGATCGCCTTGCGCACGTCGCCGTGGGACAGCTCGGTGCAGCCGCACACCGGCTTGTCGTGCGCCGACACCGCCTGATAGGCGCCTCCGACCGTCGAGGCGAGGATCTGCTCGACCAGGCCCGTGCAGGAGCCGCAGGAGGACGCGGCCTTGGTGTGCTTCTTCACCTCGTCCAGAGTGAAGAGCCCCTTCTCCTTGATCGCCTTGACGATGGTGCCCTTGCACACGCCGTTGCAGCCGCACACTTCGGCCGTGTCGGCCATCGCAGCGGCCTTGTTCTCGCCCTTGTGGCCCGCGTCGCCCAGATGGTTCTGGCCGAACATCAGGTGGTCGCGGATCTCGTGGATGTCCTGGCCATCCTTCATCAGCTGGAAGTACCACGAGCCGTCCGCGGTGTCGCCGTACAGCACCGAGCCGACGATGCGGTTGTTCCTGATCACGATGCGTTTGTAGACGCCGCCCTGCTTGTCGTGCAGCACGATGTCCTCGGTGTCCGGCCCGCCCGAGAAGTCGCCCGCCGAGAAGACGTCGATGCCGGTCACCTTGAGCTTGGTCGAGGTCACCGAGCCTTCGTAGCGGCCGATACCGAAGTTCGCGAGATGGTTCGCGCACACCTTGCCCTGCTCGAAGAGCGGCGCGACCAGCCCGTAGGCGATGCCGCGGTGCGCGACGCATTCGCCGACCGCATACACGCGCGGGTCGGTCACGGTCTGCAGCGTGTCGGACACCGCGATGCCGCGCGCACGTCCCGTGCCGCAGTAGATGCCCGCCGATTCCGCCAGCGCGAAGTTCGGGCGGATGCCGGCGGCGACGACGACGAGGTCGGCCGGGATCTCCATGCCGTCCTTGAAGCGCACCGCACCGACGCGCCCACTCTCGCCGCGGACCAGCCCTTCGGTCTGCTTCGACAGCAGGAAGTTCATGCCCTTCGCTTCGAGCGAAGCCTGCAGCATGTCGGCGGCCGGCTTGTCGAGTTGGCGCTCCATGATCCAGTCTGCCAGATGCACGACGGTGACGCTCATGCCGCGCAGCATCAGGCCGTTCGCGGCCTCCAGGCCCAGCAGGCCCGCGCCGATCACGACCGCGTGCTTGTACTTGGTCGAAGCCTCGATCATCGCCTCGGTGTCGCCGATGTCGCGGTAGGCGAGCACGCCCGGCAGGTCCGCACCCGGGATAGGCGGGATGAAGGGGGTCGAGCCGGTCGCGATCAGCAGGCGGTCGTACTCGGCTTCGGTACCGTCGGCGGCGATGACCCTGCGCTTGATGCGGTCGATCTTCGTCACCATCTTGCCGGCGTGCAGCGTGATGGCGTTGTCGCGGTACCAGTCGAGATCGTTGAGCATGATCTCCGGCAGCGTCATCTCGCCGGCGAGCACCGGCGAGAGCAGGATGCGGTTGTAGTTGCCGTGCGGCTCGGCGCCGAACACCGTGATGTCGTACAGGTCCGGGGCGAGCTTCAGCAGTTCTTCGAGCGTGCGACAGCCGGCCATGCCGTTGCCGATCATCACGAGTTTCATTTTTTTCATGGCGGGCTCCTTCAAGCAGCGCGGGATGCGAATTCAGTGTTGGGGAGAGCAAGGCGGGCTTCGGCGTAGGCCGCGACCTCGCCGATGACGACCAGCGCGGGCGCGGGCAGCGCGACTTCGCGGGCGCGTTCGGCGATGTCGGCGAGCGTGCCGACCACCTGCTGCTGCGTCGGCAGCGTGCCGTGGGCGATCACCGCGGCGGGGGTCGAACAGGACAGGCCGCCCGCGGCGAGCCGCTCGGCGATGCGCGGCAGCGCGCCCAGCCCCATGTAGATCACCAGTGTCGTGCCGCTTTTCGCCAGCGCGGACCAGTCGGGCTCGGTTCCGTCCTCCGTGTGGCCGGTCACCATCGTCACGCCGAAGCAATGCGCGCGATGCGTGACCGGAATCCCCGCGGCACCCGCCACGGCAACGCCGGCGGTGAGGCCGTGGATCACCTCGACCTCGATGCCCAGCGCGCGCAGGTAGTCCATCTCCTCGCCGCCGCGCCCGAACACGAAAGGGTCACCCCCCTTCACCCGCGCGACCGTCAGCCCGCGCCGCGCATAACGCGCCATCGCGCGGTGGATGAACTCCTGTGCCGCCGACTTCATCCCCGCGCGCTTGCCGACCCGCAGCACGCGCGCCGTCGGCTTCGCCAGCGCCAACACCTCGTCCGTCACCAGCGCATCGGCCAGCAGCACGTCGGCCTGCCCGATGGCGCGGGCCGCGCGCAGCGTCAGCAGGTCTGCAGCTCCGGGGCCGGCACCGACGAGAAACACCTTGGCCATGATCGTTCTCCACTCCGAAAGGCGAAAAAAAACGGCGCCACGTCGCCCCCGGGAACTGATTTCCCGAAGAAACGACGGACGCCGTTGTCCGCATGCTCTGCACCAAGCACTTCGCCGGAGCCTCATTGCCCCGGCTTGCGGTTCACCTATCGCAAAATGGGTGCCAGCCCCCAAAAATCACGCCAACACACTGAATTTATTTATGTTTACCTTAAAACCGCCGAATCATCCGGTTGAACGGGAAGGCACCATGCCGGTGCATTCAAGCGGATGCTGCACCACAACATCGCAGCGATCGATACGCCGTGGGGAACGATCTTTCTCCAGACGGGCGTGGCTGAGAGCCTCGGCCATGAACAGGAGCGGAGGCGAATCAAGTAAGGGGAAAACTGATACGCCGGTTCAGGACGAAGGCGGGGAAGAAGGGGCCTTGCAGCAGTTCTGGTGCTCGCCGAGCCTTCCGTTGCAGAGGCTCCGCATGATCGCGGCCGACTTTCACATTGCCGCGCGAGCAATTTCGCTCGCGGCGCCCCGATCGGGGGGGCGCCGCGAACCCTATTCACTCGAAGATCACGATATCCGACCCATCCAGGTCGGCCATGCGTCCCTTCACAATGGCCAGCAGCACGGCGGACGATTCCTGCCCGTTGCCGTCCGCGTCGTAATAGAGTTTTCCCGAGGTCGTGTCGTAAATCAGGAAATCGTCCGCGCCGGTCTGGTTCGGGCTGGCTCCGGCGCCCTTGAAGAAGTTGGCCGCGGTGAAGCCGGCAAGGGACTCGAACTCCTCGACATCGAAGCCCAGCTTATCCACCGTGGCATCGAAGTCGTTGATGCGATGCACGGACGTCTTGACGACCTGCGTGCCGTCCTGCTTGAACACGGTCTCGCTTGGCGGCGTGAACAGCTTGTCGAACACGAAGGTGTCGCTGCCCGTGCCGCCCCACACCTTGTCCTCACCCTCGCCGAGGAAGATCAGGTCGTCGCCGGCGCCGGTCCGGATCGTGTCGTTGCCAGAGGATTCAACGCCATCCTCGACGTAGTAACCGTCCGGATCGATGATGTCATTCCCGGCGCCGGTGGTGATGATGTCATTTCCTTCACCGCCGATCACGACGTTGTTGCCGTCGCCGGCCTTCACGATGTCGTTGCCCGTTCCCGAAGCGATGAAATCGTCGCCGCCGCCAGCGGTGACACGGTCGTTGCCGTCGTCATCGTCGACAAGGCCGACCTCGGCGAACACGATGTTGTCGCCATTACCCGCATGGACGTTGTCGTTGCCCTTGCCCATGTAGATGAGGTCATGCCCTTCACCCGCCTTGACCGTGTCGTTGCCGGCATTGCCGTCGATCACGTCGTCGTCCGCGGTGCCGACCAGCTTGTCGTTGCCCAGAGTGCCGATCAGCCCGTCCCACTCGACGACCGACCACAGCAGGTTCGCGCCGTCCAGATCGTTCCACTGCCCGGGCACGCCGATGCCGCCGGCGGGCGCCGGCCACTTGCCCGTGGCAATGGCGAGGAAGTCCTGCATGCCGAGGAAATCGTCCGGCTCGCTGCCGAGGCTGCCCGAGCCCCAGTTCTGGTAGCCCGAGCCGACCAACGTGCCATCCAGCCATTGCCAGCTGCCTTCGCTTTGCACGTCCGAGGCACCGAGCCAGAGATAGCTCGCGCCTCCACCGTCCGCGGCCGTGCTTGCGCCCTTGGCGACGGAAGCCTTGATGTTCTTCAGGATCGCGGCGTTCTCCCCGGCGGCCCCGATGGTCGACAGATACGACGACACGACAAAGGGAGCGTCCTCCACCCCTGTCAGGCGTCCGCCGTCGTTCCACGCGAGCCCCAGCGCATTCGACGAGGCATCATCCCAGCTCAGCGGGGCCGGCTCGATCTCGTAGGTGTGTCCGTTGTAGTAGAAGTGCATTGCCATCGCAGTTGTTCTCCGGTTCCGGGCTTTCGCGATGATAACCGCACATCATTGCCGCGTCACCCGGACATCCTGTCCCGCAGGTCCTTCCACCGCACAACCGCGAGGATGAGCAGGCCCATCGGCAGGACATCCCCCCGTCCCGCCGACGCGCCAATGCCC
>NZ_WTVK01000119.1 GCF_012910805.1 Aromatoleum evansii | reverse complement strand
GCCCTCCCCGTCATCCGTCCCGTCAAGGGAAAAGCGCAGGGCCACGCCTTCGGCAAAGGAGCGCGGCGTCGCCTCGCGACCGACCGCCGAGACCGCCGCCGTTTCACCCTTCAACGCCAAGCCCGGCGCGGCTTGCAGCCCGACCGCCGGCGACGTCAGGTCGAATCCGGTGCCGGCGAGACTGGCCGGCGAACTCATCATCCCGGTTGCGATCAACGACGGGGCACCCGTCAGTCGAGCTGCCCGGTCCTCGTAATGGATCGTCACGCCGCGCCCCGACAGGGTCACGGCATCGGCCATCGCCGCCGGCGCGGCGACAAGCATGAACATCGAAATAAGGACTGCTTTTTTATCGATGATGAACATGGGCATCACCTCTCTCTCGGGGTGCAGGCGATTCATTTGCGCCTGCACTGTTCCGTCCATCAGGCAATCACGAACAATTGCCTTTGGAAAATTTTCCGGAACTGTTTTTGGATATTGCATCGCACCATAACGAAATTAAAAGGTGCCAGTCAATGCAAGAGAGCTTCGTTTTCATTTCACAATTCAATTGTAAAAATCACGCAACAAATTCCGCTATTACCTGCCCCATATCCGTGCAATCGGCACCAGGCAGGTGCAATCCAACAAGCATCCGGCGCGGCGACGCCCCCTTGCGGGGCATTTCCATCCTTTTCGGCTAGAAACGAAAACGCATCGACAAATCCGCGGTATCGGCCGAATAGGCACGCAGGCTGCGCGAGCCGTCGCGCTCCTGGCGCTGCACGCTGAAGGCGAAGCTCAGCGCACGCATCGGCCGGTACTCCGCGTGCAGGCCATAGCGGCGGCTGCGGTCCTCCGGCTTCTCGCGCACCGCCCCCGCCCCGATCAAGTCCGGGTCGCCGCGGTAATCGCGTCGGCGCCACTCCAGTCCCGCCCCCAGGCTGACCTTGTCCGTCACGTTCCATCTGGGCGCCAGCCGCAGCGCATCGGTCACCGCGTAGTTGGCGGCGAGATCCTGCTGGGCGCCGATTTCCCGCCGCGCGCTCAGCTCCACCGACGTCTTCGCCGTCGCGTCCCAGACGACCCCTAGGCGCCCGATCGTCCCGTGGAAATCGCGTTCGGGCGCGAGGCGGTACTCCAGCCGCGTCCGTCCGATGTAGCCGGAAACCCGCGTAGCGCCTGAGAGTTGCCACTCCCCGCCGAGGCGCACCTCCTGCTGCCGGTAGTCGCGGATCGAGCCCGCCACCGCCGGCCGGTTCGCGTACTGGCCGTCGGTGTCGCGCAGCTTCAGCACCACCCGATTGCCCGTGGGCGGCCGGTAGGTGAGGTTCAGATCCACCGTATCGGCATCGAACTCCGCCGCATCGGCATCGCTGCGATCGAACCTGCTCCGCGTATGGGCGAAGCCGGCTCCGACCGCCCAGCGGGGATGCCACCAGAAGTCTGCGCTGGCGTGCGTGCGAGCATAGGCATTCAGGTTGCGCTCGCTCCCGCCCGCCTCGTCGAAGCCCGTCAGCGATTCGCGATACAGGTGGCTCAGCTCTCCGCTCCAGCGGTTCCCGAGTTGCCATTCCCAGGCCAGCCGCGCATCCGGACGGTCGTGATCGAGATCGCTGTGCACCGCATAGCGCGCACTGACGAGATTCAGATCCGCCAACAAGCGCTGACGGCCATAACGGCGATCGAACTTCAGTCCAATTCCCGTTTCGCTCACCGTATCGTGCGCCTTGTTTTCGGGCGCACGCTCGCCGTCGTCGAGCCGATAGAGATTGCTCTCGTAGCGGATCGATTGACTGACACTGAAATTGAGTGCATCCCCTTCATCGGCTCGCGCCACCTGGTGTACACATACCGATGCAAAGGTCATCACGCACGTAATCGAACTGAAATATCGCATGCCTTGCTTGCCATTAGCTTCGGCACAAGAATAGTCGAAACGGATCGGAAGAAAATTGAGCTTGTAAGCACATTAAAAAACGCCCGCATCCATGAATCGCGAGAAAACGCAGCGGCTGCAGCGACACCTGCACCGACATAAAACACCATGTCGTGACGATGGTTTATCAACCTAACAAACTGATTAAAATGTATTTTTATAGCTTAAATAACTAGCAACCCGATGTAACAAATGACAATAGTATTGTTATGGCGAACGTCACCCTCCCAACCCGTCTCTCATTTGCGCAAATATTTTCTTTTACATATCGGCAGTCGTATCGGAGCCCGTCCAGTAAGATGCGCCGGACGCTACCGTAAATCGCTCGCGGCACATTCATCACACCCGAATCGAAGCGAATGGACGTGATCGTGCGGCGCACAAATCTCAAATTCCTTAAATAATGCTTGCAGCCCTGGATAGACAAGGCAGCCTGCTGCGCGGCAGCTTCACCTTGAGCGGCGCAATCGAGGCATTCATCGACCCGCTCACCGTCGTCGCGGTCCTGTACGCCTGCGCCGCATGGCACGGCGAACGCCTGCTGAGTCCGCCCTACATGATCCTGGGCGCGCTCGCGTTCGCGCTCACCTTTCCCGGCAATATCGGATTGCATGAAGACGCGCGCACCATGGTGCGCAAGGTCGCAACCAACTGGCTCCTGTTCGTAGCGGCGGTGGGCGCCTTCGGTTACGCCAGCGGCTACCTGCACTACTTTCCGCAGTCGATGCTCGTGGGCTGGATCGCAGCCACCCCGCTCGCGCTCCTCTCCGTTCACGCAGTCGCCCGACAGGCCTTGCCCAGGTGGATGGCGATCGGCGACAACCAGCGCATCGCGGTCGTCGCCGGCGTGAACGACATCGGCCTGAAGCTCGCGCGCGAGTTCGGCCAGCACGCCTACCTCGGCACCCGCGTCGTCGGCTTCTTCGACGACCGACCGCGTGCGCGCCTGCCCGACAACGGCGAAATCCCCCTGCTCGGCCCGCTCGCCGGGCTCGCCGAGTTCGTCAAGCGCCGCCGCGTCGAAGCGATCTACCTCGCCCTGCCGATGGCCCCGCAGCCCCGCATCCTTGCCCTGCTCGACGACCTCAAGGACACCACAGCGTCGATCTACTTCGTGCCCGACATCTTCGTCACCGACCTGATCCAGGGACGCCTGGACAACGTCGGCGGCATGCCCGTCGTCGCCGTCTGCGAGACGCCCTTCACCGGCTTCAACAACATCGTCAAGCGCGGCTCCGACTTCCTCCTCGCGCTACTGATCCTACTGCTGCTGAGCCCCCTGCTGCTGGCCGTCGCGGCCGGCGTCAAGCTCTCCTCCCCCGGCCCCGTCGTCTTCAAGCAGCGCCGCTACGGCCTCGACGGCCGCGAGATCCTCGTCTACAAGTTCCGCTCGATGACCGTCTGCGACGATGGCGCGAGCGTGCGGCAGGCCACGCGCAACGACAGCCGCATCACCCCCTTCGGCGCCTTCATTCGCCGCACCTCGCTCGACGAATTGCCGCAGTTCATCAACGTGCTGCAGGGGCGCATGAGCATCGTAGGCCCGCGACCGCACGCCGTCGCGCACAACGAGGCCTACCGCAAGCTCATCAAGGGCTACATGATCCGGCACAAGGTCAAGCCGGGCATCACCGGCTGGGCGCAGGTCAACGGCTACCGCGGCGAGACCGAGACGCTCGACAAGATGGAGAAGCGCATCGAGTACGATCTCGACTACCTGCGCAACTGGTCGCTCGGCCTCGACCTCTGGATCATCGTCAAGACGGCGCTCATGGTCGTGCGCGACCCGAACGCATACTGAGGTGAGCGGGCGCGAAACTCGCCGCGCCGCGCACCGTCAAACCGCTGTCTACCGAAACCCGACCATGATCCCTGCCCGCCCCCTCCTTCTCCTCTTGCTCGGCCTGACCGCGAACGGCATCGCCGGCGCCGCGCAACCGACCGACATCCGTCCCGGCCTGTGGGAATTCCGCTCGACCCGGCTCAACATCGCCGGCCTGCCCGACATGTCCGCGCAGATGGCCCAGGCGCAGCAATACCTCCGCAACCTTCCGCCCGACATGCGCCGGATGGTCGAACAGGAGATGAGCACACGCGGCGTCAAACTGGGCAACGACGGCACGGTGCGCAGCTGCATCACGCCTGAGCAGGCGAAGTCGGACACCATCTACTCGGGCAAGACCGAAGGCAACTGCACGCTCGACCAGGTCGTGAAATCCGGCAGCACCGTGCGCGGTCAGCTCACCTGCACGCGGCCGGCGGCCACTGGCAACTTCGAGGCGCACGTGCAGACGCCCGAGCGCTTCACAACGCGGGTGCATATGAATTCCACGCGCGGGGACATGCAGATGGACACGGACGCACGCTGGATCGGCGCCGACTGCGGCGCTCAAGGCCAAGGCTGAGTTCCCGGGGGGCGCTGCAGCGCCACACCGCGCCGCAGCTCGTGCACAATGGCGCATCCGGCCGCGCACTGCATCCGGCTGACTCCCCGACACGAAGAACTCATGAAAATCGCCACCTGGAACGTCAACTCCCTCAAGGTCCGCCTGCCCCACGTCCTCGACTGGCTCGCCGCCAACCAGCCGGACGCCCTGTGCCTGCAGGAGCTCAAGATGGAGGACAAGGCCTTCCCCGTCGCCGAACTGGAAGCGGCCGGCTACCACGCGGTGTTCAACGGCCAGAAGACCTACAACGGCGTCGCGATCCTCAGCCCGCAGGCGCCGGACGCGACGACGCGGGACATCCCCGGCTTCGCCGACGAGCAGAAGCGCATCATCGCCGCCACCATAGGCGGCGTGCGCATCGTCAGCGCCTATTTCCCGAATGGCCAGGCCGTTGGTTCCGACAAGTTCGAATACAAGCTGCGCTGGCTTGCCGCCCTCACCGAGTGGCTGCGCGACGAGATGAAGACCCACGAGCGCCTCGTCCTCGCCGGCGACTTCAACATCGCCCCCGAGGAGCGTGACGCCCACCCCGACTGGAAGGACGAGATCCACGTCTCGCCGCCCGAACGCGCCGCCTTCGCCGCCCTGACCGAGCTGGGACTTGCCGACGCCTTCCGCCTCTTCGAGCAGCCGGAGAAAAGCTATTCGTGGTGGGATTACCGCATGGGCGCGTTCCGCCGCAACTTCGGCCTGCGCATCGACCACGTCCTCGTCTCCCAGGCGCTGCGCGCAAGCTGCCGCGGCTGCACCATCGACAAGGCCCCGCGCAAGCTCGAGCGCCCCTCCGACCACGCCCCGGTGGTCGTCGAACTGGACCTGTGAGCCCCGCCCCATGAG
>NZ_WTVK01000118.1 GCF_012910805.1 Aromatoleum evansii | reverse complement strand
CTTCCCCGCCCTGCCGATCCCCCATGACTGTCACCCGTCATGGGGGATTTTGCTTTTACGGGGCGAATTTTCAGGAGGTTTCCATGAACACTCTGACTCAGACGCCGTACGTGCGCCTGCGGCGCGAGCATGCGATGAAGCTGGGCGCCCGCGCCATCGGCGGCGTGACCTACGAGCTGCTCGCCAACGACGCGCGCGACCGGCTCTTCATCACGATCGTTGGCAACGACGGCGCGGGCTGCTGGAGCCGCGAGGTGGTGCCGCTCAGCGACGTCGAGGAGGTCGTCGCCTTGACCGGCCGCGATCCCTTCCCCACCCGGCGGCTGGCCGGGGCGTTCGTCGGACGCTCGGTCAACAACCCGGGCTTTCTCGCGGCGGCGCTCGCGCGCGAGGGGCTGGTTCAGCCGGCACCCAGCGTCAAACATCACCTGATCGCGGTCGGGGATTGGGCCGAGTGGCGTCGTGCGGTGCTGGCGATACCGGCGATGCCAGCGGAAGTGGTCGAGGCGCCGCCGGAAGAATGTCGGGCGAACGACGCAGTGGCCCCGGTGGGCGAGGCAGCGCCTGCTGAGCTTGGCGCGGTCGATGCCGAGGTGGCGGTGCCGAAGGGGCGTCGTAGCGCGAAGCGGGGAGATGGCGATGCGCGCGATTCGTGATCCGGAGGCGGTCTCGGCGTTTCCGGATGAGGGGCTCGCCGCCTTCCTTCTGGAGCGCTTTGACGGGATGGTCGAGTCGGGCGAGGTCTTCGATCCGGACACCCACGGGTGGTTTCTCGTTGTCGAGCCGGGCGACGATCCGGACGCGGCCGATCGGTGTTTCGATTGCTTTCCGCTGCTCACCAGCCCGACGGGTGGCCTGCGCTACGGCGAGCCAGGTTTCCAGTCGCCCTTCGAGTGGGTGGTCGATCACGGCGCCTTCTACGAGGCGGTCATCGTGCAAAGCGATGGCGGCGAGTTCGTCGGGGTGATCGTGCCCAAGCAAGACGGGATCGATCCGCGGCTGCTTGCCTACTGCGCGGTGCATGCGGTTGATGAGCCGCCGGAGCTGTAGCCGTCGGCGCCATCGCCGTTCGTTGTTTTGCTGGTTCGCTGTTTCGTTCCGTTGCTTCGTTTCTTTCACGCCCAAGGCTCATCGGCCTTGGGCGTTTTGCTTTCAGGAGGATCAATCATGATGGTGATGAAGACGCCCGAGTCGGGCACGGCTTCGGCCGTGGGGCCCCTCTTCCCGTTGGGGCGGGTGGTCGCGACGCCAGGGGCACTGCGGCTGCTCGAGGCGTACGCGGTCTCGCCCAAGACGTATCTCGCGCGCCATGCGGCGGGCGACTGGGGCGAGGTGTGCGCGGCCGATCAGCACGCCAACCTCGCCGCGTTGCGGGAGGAAGGGCGCTTGTTGTCGGCGTATCGGCTGCCCGGGGGCGAGCGGGTGTGGGTCATCACGGAGTGTGACCGCTCGGTAACGACCTTGCTGCGGCCCGAGGAGTACTGACGATGGCGGGCAACGCTTATCCGCCGCCCCTCGATGCCGGGGTGGCGCGCATCGTCGGCTGGCTCGACGCGAACCGACGCGAGGCCTTCGAGGAGCGCGCGGCAATCATGGAGTACGACGCGAAGCTCGCTCGATTGGAGGCCGAGCGGCTGGCTCTGATCCAGACTTTGTCGCATTACGGCTTCCCCGTGGGCGGTGCCATGCGTGTGCTGCGAACGGAGATGGACCGGCGCGCGATCTGGGTGCTGGCGAGCGATCCGGCTTCGGCCTGCGCACGGCTCCGCGCGTCGGGTTACCCGGAGCCGATCGAGGAGGCGCTCGATGTCGTCGTCCGATCCCGGTTTGGGGGTCTGGCGTTTCTGGCCGGGGCGCCCTAGCGCGGATGCGTCGACGCGGCGCGCGAAACACCGGCAATGCACCGGCGGGGATTCGCCCCCGCCACCTTTACTTACCCCCCTCCCCCATTGCTCGAAGCGGCCCATGGTTTGATGGCCGGCGGCGGCGTTCTCGCGGACGCGGTACACCGGATCTAAAGGACTGTGGGCTGCTTCGCTGCGCTGGCGGCGGGGTGTCATCGATTCAAGGAGGTTCTTTATGTCACGCCCCACGCGATTCAAATTCACGACGCGGGCGATCGAGCAGCTGCCGGCGTGTCCGGCCACGTTGTCGGCGAAGGCGTTGGAGTTCAGCGATACGGAGGTCGCGGGCTTCAAGGTCTGCGTGAGCAAAGCTGGGCGAAAGACTTTCCTGCTGCGCTATACCTATCGTGAGATGAAGCGCGCGGTGCGCATCGGGGAGTTCCCGGCGACCTCGCTCGTCGATGCGCGCAAGATTGCGCTGGAGATGCGCGCCCAACTCGATCGCGATATCGATCCTCAATCAGGCCGCGACCGCGATCGGGCCTCCCCGCTCTTCTCGGCGTTCGTCGCCGAGTATCTTGCCTACGCGCGGGCTCACAAGCGCTCGTGGAAGGATGACGTCGGGCGGCTACGCACGATCCTGCCGCGCTTCGGCGGTCACCGCTTGAGCGAGATCAGTCGCCGCGAGATCGAGCTCTTCCTGATGGATGTGCGGAAGACGCACACGCCGGCCACGACGAATCGCTATCTGTCGCTGCTGTCGGCAATCTTCAAGCGTGCGGTGCTGGTGGAGTGCCTGGAGCGGAATCCGTGCGCGGGCGTTCAGCGCCTGACCGAGAACAATCTGCGTCAGCGCTTTCTGTCGAACGATGAAATCGGGCGACTCCTCACCGCCATGAAGCTCGCGCCGCCCGAAGTCCGGATCGCGGTGGCGGCGCTCAAGTTCCTGCTCCTCACCGGCGTTCGCCGTCGGGAGGCTTTGCATGCCCGCTGGGAGCACGTGGATTTCGAGCGGCGGGTGCTCTTCGTGCCGCATTCGAAGAGCGGGCGCTCGAAGTATGTGCAGCTCAACGATGCTGCGATCGCGCTGCTCGCGGATCTCCCGTCGCGGGCCGGAAACGGATGGATTTTCCCGAGCCGGCGGGATGCGTCGAAGCCTCTGTGCGACCCCCGAAAAACGTTCTGGACGCTGCTCGATGCGGCCGGCATCAGCGATCGGCCGAGACTTCACGACTTGCGGCATACATTCTGTTCGCTCGCGATCAACGCCGGGCAAACGTTGTACGTCGTCCAGGGACTCGTCGGGCATGCGTCGCCGCAGACCACCATGCGTTATGCCCACATCGCCAACGGCACGCTGCGCGAAGCGAGCCAAGCAGTAGCGGATGCGGTAGCGAAGGCGACCCTCCACACTTGAGTAGCCACCCAGGCGTCCCGGGGGATCCGAGGCGCCTGAGTTTGCCCCCTGCGGAAACGGAGGGGGATTTTTTTGTCGCATTCAATCGGAGTTTGGCTGGCAATGCTTACGGGGCGAGCGCTATCATTTCCAAAAGACATATGAACCCACGTCCGTTAAGGGGCCCTCTGATGTTGCGTCGCCTACTCCTTGGGCTCATCGCCCTACTGCTCGTACCCGCCCTAGCTCGTGCTGCCGATTGCACCTCGAGCATTAAGGGTCGATCAGTTCGACTGGCTTACAGCAGCTTGGATTACTTCAAGCAGGATACGTCGATCCGCGATTTGGCTGCATCGCGAACGCAAGGCATCTGCCCCGGTTACGTCATTTTGCAACATCTGACTCCAACGCTGACCGACAAGCAGCGTGAGCCGTTCTGTCTGAATTTTGATGCGCAGGCCGGCACTTACCGCGGCATTTCGCTGGGACAACGTAACGCTTACGGCGTATGCAGTACCCCCGGCCGGGTCTGTGAATTCGTCAATGCGAAGAAGGAGGCCGCGTTGGCCCTTGCGGGGCTTGGCGCAGGCGCGTCGGGAGGGGCCACTGCCGCTGCAACTGCAGCAGGCGTAACCGCGGTGACGCACAGCTCAGGAGCGGTCATCCTTACCGGGAGTGCCGGGTATATTGGCGGCACCCTTGGTACCCTTGGCGCCGGGGCCGTAGCGATCCTTACCGCGCCGGCCGTACTGGCTGGTGCCACGCTCAGTCTCGTCACTGTGGGCGGTGCCGTCTATGTTTGCGGCTAGGCCTTGAGATCCGACATCAAAGCGCCCCTTAGAAGACGAGGCGTTTCTCCGACCCCGCGCCCACTTCCTTCAGGTTTGGAATGGCGCTAACGATTTTCGTCCGCGTCGCCTTGTCGTGCCCCATCTGGGAGAGGACCTGCCCGACGGCCGATGCGGCATAGCCGCCCTGCTTGTTCGGACTCAACGTCTGTCGGATCTTGGTTATCGCGGCAGTGACGATCTTCGCATCGATCTTTGCCGGCGTACCATTCACGGCTTGAGGACGTGGCACAGGCGCAGGCGCGATCTGAGCAGCCTGGGATACCACGGCCGGCGTCGGGGGTGCCTGCGGTGGCGACAGCAGAACAACCGGGACATCCACTGTCAGCGGTGCTCCGTTCGCCGCTGCACCGACTGCGAGCATGGCATTATGTCCACGCGCGACGAGGCACTCCGTAGCCGCTATGAACAGCTCGTCGCGTGAGATGACGAGGATGAGCACTGCAGAATCGGGCTCGCTGTGATAGTAGGGTGCCAGTTCGAACATAAGCCGTGCGTCGGCCGACTGCTTGCGGACCGGCGCGACATGGCAGCTTACTACGGTGTCTGGCAAAGCCCCCTTGAGGGCTTGCTCCCAACCCCGGACGCGATCGCCCGTACCGTTACCGGCAATGATGGCGCGCACCTCCAGTCGCTCCACGGCCTTAAGGAAGCGGCATAGCGCGCCAGCCAGCGCCGGGGGTTGGTTGTCCGCATCAACAAAAATCAGCGTGTAAGGCATGGCACTTAGGTGGTTGTTGCAGGCGGGGCGTCTCCTCGACATCCTACCTCATGCATACGCCATCGCCATCAAACCTTGATGGTGTAATAGAGAAGGTCGAACGGCGAGTGCCGTTTGGACCTTCTTGTTGCTCGTGTTGAAGCAATTGAGCACCAACGTCTGCCGTCATCCGTCCTGCTCTGCAAATCAAAAAACAGGGGCGACTGCGCGCCTCACCCCTCATGTTGAGCCCTTTAGCTGGAGGGGGACTCCGGTCCCCGGCTCTACCGCGGTCACCATAGGAGCCCGGCCAGGTAGGCGCCAAACCTTGATGAGTCCGGCTTTCTCCAGCCGGCGCAACGCGTCGGACGCGGCGTAGTGGCCTGCCCCCGATTCTCCGGACAGTTTCGGTAGCTACACAGCCACCATATTTTCTTCAAACTGAACCGGGCTGAGATATCCAAGCACGGAGTGACGCCGCCGCGGATTGTAGAAGCGTTCAATG
>NZ_WTVK01000117.1 GCF_012910805.1 Aromatoleum evansii | reverse complement strand
TAGTTAGTCTGACGATGACCTACTTTCGCACTCACGAAGAGCACTATCATCGGCGCGGTCCTGTTTCACTGTCCTGTTCGGGATGGGAAGGAGTGGTTCCGGGACGCTATGGTCGTCAGACTGTAAGGGGTGACAAAGGGGGAGAAGTGAAGTGTGTGGGGGTGTGATTGTTTAGCGTGTTGTTCGCTGTGATCCAGGGTTATAGGATCAAGCCTCACGGGCAATTAGTATCGGTTAGCTTAACGCATTACTGCGCTTCCACACCCGACCTATCAACGTTGTGGTCTTCAACGACCCTTCAGGGGGCTCGAGGCCCCGGGGAAGTCTCATCTTGAGGCGAGTTTCCCGCTTAGATGCTTTCAGCGGTTATCTCTTCCGTACTTAGCTACCCGGCGATGCGACTGGCGTCACAACCGGTACACCAGGGGTACGTCCACTCCGGTCCTCTCGTACTAGGAGCAGGTCCTCTCAAACTTCCAGCGCCCACGGCAGATAGGGACCAAACTGTCTCACGACGTTTTAAACCCAGCTCACGTACCACTTTAAATGGCGAACAGCCATACCCTTGGGACCGGCTACAGCCCCAGGATGTGATGAGCCGACATCGAGGTGCCAAACTCCGCCGTCGATGTGAACTCTTGGGCGGAATCAGCCTGTTATCCCCAGAGTACCTTTTATCCGTTGAGCGATGGCCCTTCCATACAGAACCACCGGATCACTATGACCTGCTTTCGCACCTGCTCGACTTGTCGGTCTCGCAGTCAAGCCGCCTTTTGCCATTGCACTATCAGTACGATGTCCGACCGTACCTAGGCGACCTTCGTACTCCTCCGTTACCTTTTAGGAGGAGACCGCCCCAGTCAAACTGCCTGCCATGCACGGTCCCCGACCCGGATTCACGGGCCCAGGTTAGAACCTCAACGACACCAGGGTGGTATTTCAAGGTTGGCTCCACGGCAACTGGCGTCACCGCTTCAAAGCCTCCCACCTATCCTACACAAGTCCCGTCAAAGTCCAATGCAAAGCTACAGTAAAGGTTCATGGGGTCTTTCCGTCTAGCCGCGGGTAGATTGCATCTTCACAAACATTTCAACTTCGCTGAGTCTCAGGAGGAGACAGTGTGGCCATCGTTACGCCATTCGTGCAGGTCGGAACTTACCCGACAAGGAATTTCGCTACCTTAGGACCGTTATAGTTACGGCCGCCGTTTACCGGGGCTTCGATCAAGAGCTTGCACCCCATCACTTAACCTTCCGGCACCGGGCAGGCGTCACACCCTATACGTCCACTTTCGTGTTTGCAGAGTGCTGTGTTTTTAATAAACAGTCGCAGCCACCGATTCTCTGCGGCCCCTTCGCCCTTCGGATGTACTCCTACAAGCTAGTGGGGCATACCTTCTCCCGAAGTTACGGTATCAATTTGCCGAGTTCCTTCTCCTGAGTTCTCTCAAGCGCCTTAGAATTTTCTTCCTGCCCACCTGTGTCGGTTTGCGGTACGGTCGATTTTAGACTGAAGCTTAGAGGCTTTTCCTGGAAGCATGGTATCAATCACTTCGGGCTCAAAGAGCCCTCGTCATCACGCCTTGGCTCAGCCCCGCGGATTTGCCTACGGGGCACGCCTACACGCTTAAACCGGGACGTCCAACACCCGGCTGACCTAACCTTCTCCGTCCCCCCATCGCATCTAAAACCGGTACGGGAATATTGACCCGTTTCCCATCGACTACGCATTTCTGCCTCGCCTTAGGGGCCGACTCACCCTGCGTCGATGAACGTTGCGCAGGAAACCTTGGGCTTTCGGCGAGGGTGCTTTTCACACCCTTTATCGCTACTCATGTCAGCATTCGCACTTCCGATACCTCCAGCATCCCTCTCGAGACACCTTCGCAGGCTTACGGAACGCTCCCCTACCATCTCTTTCGAGATCCGCAGCTTCGGTTCATGGCTTGAGCCCCGTTACATCTTCCGCGCAGGACGACTCGACTAGTGAGCTATTACGCTTTCTTTAAAGGGTGGCTGCTTCTAAGCCAACCTCCTAGCTGTCTATGCCTTCCCACTTCGTTTCCCACTTAGCCATGTATTTGGGACCTTAGCTGGCGGTCTGGGTTGTTTCCCTCTTGTCCCAGGACGTTAGCACCCCAGGACTGTCTGCCGTATATCACTTTGCGGTATTCGGAGTTTGCTATCGCGGGGTAGATCGCAGTGACCCCCCCAACGATTACAGTGCTCTACCCCCGCAAGTGTCCGTACGACGCACTACCTAAATAGTTTTCGGGGAGAACCAGCTATTTCCGGATTTGTTTAGCCTTTCACCCCTATCCACAGCTCATCCCCTAATTTTTCAACATTAGTGGGTTCGGACCTCCAGTACCTGTTACGGCACCTTCATCCTGGCCATGGATAGATCATCCGGTTTCGGGTCTACGCCCAGCAACTATGTCGCCCTTATCAGACTCGGTTTCCCTACGCCTCCCCTATTCGGTTAAGCTCGCTACTGAACGTAAGTCGCTGACCCATTATACAAAAGGTACGCAGTCACCCCACAAGGAGGCTCCCACTGTTTGTATGCATGCGGTTTCAGGATCTATTTCACTCCCCTCCCGGGGTTCTTTTCGCCTTTCCCTCACGGTACTGGTTCACTATCGGTCGATCACGAGTATTTAGCCTTGGAGGATGGTCCCCCCATCTTCAGACAGGATTTCTCGTGTCCCGCCCTACTTGTCGCACGCTCAGACCCGCCACCTACTTTTCGCATACGGGACTATCACCCTGTATCGTCGGACTTTCCAGACCGTTCTGCTAAGTAAATGGTTTAGTCGTGCAGGCTACTCCCCGTTCGCTCGCCACTACTTGGGGAATCTCGGTTGATTTCTGTTCCTGCGGCTACTTAGATGTTTCAGTTCGCCGCGTTCGCCTCCTCGGACCTATGGATTCAGTCCGGGATACTCCCGAAGGAGTGGGTTTCCCCATTCGGATATCGGGGGATCAAAGCTCCATTGCCAGCTCCCCCCCGCTTTTCGCAGGCTTGCACGTCCTTCATCGCCTGTGATCGCCAAGGCATCCACCACATGCACTTAGTCGCTTGATCCTATAACCCTGGACCCTGTCGCCAGGGACCCAGTCATAGGCGAACTCACGCTTGTGCGCAACCGCCTGCTGCTGGTTCAAAGCGCAGACGATTGCAATGCAATCACACAACCCATGTTCGATCTTCGTCTTCACGCGCCGCTGACACAGCGCAACGAAGATCGCACACTTTACTTCTTCCACTTTGTTAAAGAACACTGGCACTAGGCCTAAGCCCTGCACACCAAACGTGCGCACGGCTTAGCCCTACTCTCGAGCCCACCCGAACATGTGGTGGAGGATGACGGGATCGAACCGACGACCCCCTGCTTGCAAAGCAGGTGCTCTCCCAGCTGAGCTAATCCCCCTCATGATGCGGTGGTGGGTCTGGTTGGGTTCGAACCAACGACCCCCGCCTTATCAAGACGGTGCTCTAACCAGCTGAGCTACAGACCCTCTCGTCCATCTCGAGGCTCTTGCCTGAACAACCGATAAGTTGTGAGTACTCGGACAGCGGACCTGTCTCTTGAAAGGAGGTGATCCAGCCGCACCTTCCGATACGGCTACCTTGTTACGACTTCACCCCAGTCATGAATCTCACCGTGGTAAGCGCCCTCCCGAAGGTTAAGCTACCTACTTCTGGTGAAACCCACTCCCATGGTGTGACGGGCGGTGTGTACAAGACCCGGGAACGTATTCACCGCAGCATGCTGATCTGCGATTACTAGCGATTCCGACTTCACGTAGTCGAGTTGCAGACTACGATCCGGACTACGATCGGCTTTAAGGGATTGGCTCCAGCTCGCGCTTTGGCAGCCCTCTGTACCGACCATTGTATGACGTGTGAAGCCCTACCCATAAGGGCCATGAGGACTTGACGTCATCCCCACCTTCCTCCGGTTTGTCACCGGCAGTCTCGCTAAAGTGCCCAACCAAATGATGGCAATTAGCGACAAGGGTTGCGCTCGTTGCGGGACTTAACCCAACATCTCACGACACGAGCTGACGACAGCCATGCAGCACCTGTGTCCTGGCTCCCGAAGGCACTCCCTGATCTCTCAAGGATTCCAGGCATGTCAAGGGTAGGTAAGGTTTTTCGCGTTGCATCGAATTAATCCACATCATCCACCGCTTGTGCGGGTCCCCGTCAATTCCTTTGAGTTTTAACCTTGCGGCCGTACTCCCCAGGCGGTCGACTTCACGCGTTAGCTGCGTCACTCAGTGAGTTACCTCTCCGAACGACTAGTCGACATCGTTTAGGGCGTGGACTACCAGGGTATCTAATCCTGTTTGCTCCCCACGCTTTCGTGCATGAGCGTCAGTATCGGCCCAGGGGGCTGCCTTCGCCATCGGTGTTCCTCCACATATCTACGCATTTCACTGCTACACGTGGAATTCCACCCCCCTCTGCCGTACTCTAGCCGTGCAGTCACAAGCGCAGTTCCCAGGTTAAGCCCGGGGATTTCACACCTGTCTTACACAACCGCCTGCGCACGCTTTACGCCCAGTAATTCCGATTAACGCTCGCACCCTACGTATTACCGCGGCTGCTGGCACGTAGTTAGCCGGTGCTTCTTCTGACAGTACCGTCATCCACCTCCCGTATTAGGGGAAGCGTTTTCTTTCCGTCTGAAAGAGCTTTACAACCCGAAGGCCTTCTTCACTCACGCGGCATGGCTGGATCAGGGTTGCCCCCATTGTCCAAAATTCCCCACTGCTGCCTCCCGTAGGAGTCTGGGCCGTGTCTCAGTCCCAGTGTGGCGGATCATCCTCTCAGACCCGCTACGGATCGTCGCCTTGGTAGGCCTTTACCCCACCAACTAGCTAATCCGACATCGGCCGCTCCAATCACGCGAGGTCTTGCGATCCCCCGCTTTCCCCCTCAGGGCGTATGCGGTATTAGCTACGCTTTCGCGTAGTTATCCCCCATGACTGGGTACGTTCCGATGCATTACTCACCCGTTCGCCACTCGCCGGCAGGCCGAAGCCCCCGCTGCCGTTCGACTTGCATGTGTAAAGCATGCCGCCAGCGTTCAATCTGAGCCAGGATCAAACTCTTAAGTTCAATCCAACAAAGCACTCAAAGAAATCATTACTGACTTACAGTTGAGCACTCAATCTTTGCAACATTAAAACTGCCGAAGCAGTCTCGGTCGCGCCAACCAAGCACTCACACTTATCGGTTGTCCAATTTTTTAAAGAACCGCCGCCGAAGCAGCGAGAAAGAGATTCTG
>NZ_WTVK01000116.1 GCF_012910805.1 Aromatoleum evansii | reverse complement strand
CATTGAACGCTTCTACAATCCGCGGCGGCGTCACTCCGTGCTTGGATATCTCAGCCCGGTTCAGTTTGAAGAAAATATGGTGGCTGTGTAGCTACCGAAACTGTCCGGAGAATCGGGGGCAGGCCACCAAGCCTCCAGCAGCGGCCGAACTGTGACTTTGCTTTCTCAACACGGCGCGCACCACCTCCTTAGACCTTCTACGGACGGCCTCTCGCCCACCTTGCGGTTGAAACCCGATCTCCAGATCGTTCACGGCAAGCAGCCGTTGATGATCCTGGACACGAAGTGGAAGCTGCACGACAACAAGCCTCTCGATCCATCCGATGCATACCAGATGCTCGCATACGGACACGGACTCGGTTGTAGGCGCCTTGTCTTGATCTTTCCGAGGGCAAGTGGCAACCCCGAAAGGATCGACTATGAGTACAACACGTTGGCGGACAAACCGGTGCAGCTGCAGTTGCGTTATGTGGACCTACAAGACGCAGCAAGGGCCTGCAGCGCGCTGGTAGACGAGATCGATGAAATTCTGACCGTGGATACGGCAAATACTTGATCCGCACACTACTGCGAGCTCTGTTGCTGACGGATCACAGCACGTTAGCGGTAGCCCGCTCCTCGGCCAATGCTGTCGCTGAACTACTGAGGGTTTAGCGACCGGTCGCGATCCTTTACCCGCCGTAGGCGTGAAGATCTCGACGTACGGCGGCTCGACCCATCGGCATCCTCTCTACTCAACTGTCCATAGGTTGCCCGTGACCTGCCTCGAATTGAGTGCCGTGGCACTGGGCGGCGCAGTTCCGCGACGACAGATCTATGCCGGGTGTCAATCCGCTTGCTTCTACCGCGCCATCAACTATTCTAGTTTCATGCGATCGCGCTATGCTATATGGGCATGTCTGCGACCCGAACTGCTCGATAACAACGAGAAGGAGTCAATAATGGCAACCATGCGCTCTTGTGTTCTGCTCGCTTCGTGTGCGCTCACCCTGACGGGCTGCGCTCAGTTCACCACTGCGTTTCGTACCTACGACGGTACACAAAGCGTAATGGTCGACGTGAAGCAGCGCGCGATCATCAGCACCAACATAGGAAATCGGACGGTCATTTGCGCGGAGCCCAGTCCGGACGCGATGGCTGCCTACGCACTCGAAGTGGCAGGGCAAATCAAGACGCCCCAGGACCTTGTGGGGAAAGGCAGTCTGGCATCGCAGGAAAGTGCTGCCACCGTAGGTTTGCGCACACAAAGCATCCAGTTGCTTCGCGACTCGCTCTACCGTCTATGTGAGGCATACGCAAACGGAGCGATTCCCGAACATCGATTCGATCTGCTGGCCCGTCGGTACCAGAAGAACATGGTTGCCCTGCTTGCAATCGAGCAACTGACCGGCACCGTAAAGGCGCCCCCGGTAACAATCAACACTCAGGGAATGGCAAGCGTCGCACAAGGGACGGAGCAGCTTCTTGAATCGCAGAAGAAGTTGCTCAATGAAAAGGACTCGCTCACAAAAGACCGCGCCAAGATTCTCGCAGACATCGCAGATTATGATGTTCGCCTTGCCGAAACACCTCCCCCGTCAGCAAGCGTGCTAAGAGAGCTTTCCGTCAAGAAAGCAGATGCGCAATCCAAACTTGGGCAACTTCAAACTCGTATCGCTACGACTGACGATGCTTTGAAGTTACACGAAGATGCGATCCGCAATCCTGGTGGACTTGCCGCGGGCGGGCTCGCGAGTGCTCAAATCATCGCCGAGTCAGGCTGGAAACAGAATCACGATGCCCTCACCAAAGTCGCAGGAACGGTTGAGACGATCGTGAGCCAGATCATCGCCGGGGACGACACTCAACAGATGTGCATAGACTTCCTATCCACTCGCGCCAGAGATGGCCGAGCCAGTCGGGAGGGGGCTACCGCTGCCGAGAAATTACAGGATTTTTGCATTGCAGTGCTGGATAGCGAAGGTGCCAAGATCAAAAAATCCCAAGCCGCCGGTGCTATTTGACCGAACAGACAGAGACTGCAGCGTCAGCATCAGCGATTCAATTCGCCATGACGTCCGTGCCGCTGCAGAGCAAGGACCTCCCGTCTACTTCCACGGCGACCATATCAATCTTATTGTGTTTTCCACAGGTGCCGATACCTTAAGAGATCGGCAGGTCGGCCTGAGCCGCCGGTGGCCGAACTGACCACGTCCGTCAGCAAGGGGGCGGAGACCTTTCCAGCATTGGAGAACCAAATCCCAGTGGCAGAAATCGAGATCGACAAATTCCGCTTCTATATCCGAGACGAAGAGGATCGTCAGTGCTCCTCGGTATGGTTTGCCCATCATCGGGGCAACGACGTATACGTAGGCGCGCTGGGACTGGGCGGCCGCCTGAAGCTCAGTATGCATCGCGATCAGACTTGCCAATGCGGGATGGTGCGAAGCTACAGAGAGAAGCTTCCCGGTAATGGCTTGACGGCGACGCGACCGGTTCGGTGGAAGCGACCTCAGACACCGGAGCACGGAGCGGTTCATGTGGCATCCATCTTCTTCCCGACCGACTTCTTGCGTGGAGAGGGCGTCGCGAAGTCCACCGGAAAACTGAAATTTAGTCTTCCGATGGCGCCGCTTGGTCAAGCGACCGAGGTCGGCCTCTTCTATTCCATTGAGCAGCCAGCCAACCTGGAGCCGCGCTTCGTGCGGCAACTCGCAACGCCAATCCTGTACATGACACTTCCGAGCGGAGAATACGTGTCCATCGTCGTGCGGCACGTTTCTTTCAATGCTCTTCAAGTTCCCGACTTTAGCAAGATTGGATCAAAGGTTCGGCCCCTTGATGGCGCACCGCCGCCAGGCGGTCATATTGAGAACGCCCATGCGATTCTCTATAACGATCATTCAGACGAACAACCGGGGTTCTCGATCGTGGAGGTGAATGGCCTGACAGTCGCGCGCGCTGGGTAGGAGTGCTCAGAGGTGTCTCACGTGTAGTAATTGGGCCTCCTTCCTCGTCTTCTCCCGACTCCGAACTCTGCGACGAAGGCGCGGACGCGCGCGATCATGGAGCTTCGGAGGCAGCAGTATGCGGTATTGCTGCCGCTCATTTCGCCAAGGTTGGCCGTCCGGTCAGGCCGACCAGCCGCCTGCCACGTCAAGAGGCTAGGTAAACGCAAAAAGCCAGCGCGTTCATTCCAAACGCGCCGGCTCCATCACTCAGACTGCATCCCTCCCCTACGCCGCCCGAATCTTCTCCATTAACTGCCGCGCAATCTCCACCGCGGACCCGGTCAGGAACTGGCAATTCCCCTGCACCTTCGGAACGTACTGCCGCAGCATCACGACCGCCGGCTGAAGATCCTGCGCGGTGAGGCCCAGCGCGGCGGGGGCGAGTTCGAGCGGGCTCATCTTCCGCGCCGCCATCTTCGCCTTCGCGGTGGGAAACCGCGGCGTGCCGAGTTCGTTGCTGACGGTGACGACGGCGGGGAGCGTCCCGCGGACGGTTTCGTCGCCGTCGGCGGTGGCGCGGATCACCGTGACGCTGTTGCCGTCCACCTCGACAGCACGCGCGAGGGTGGCAGAGGCGAAGCCGAGTTTTTCGGCGAGGAGCAGCGGGACGATGCCCTGGTCGTCGTCCGAGGCCTGGCGGCCACACAGGACGAGGTCGGCGGCGCCGGTGTGCTTCACGTAGGCGGCGAGGATGTTGGCGACGACCTGGCCGTCGAGCGCGGCGCTGCCTGGGTCGATGGCGACGATCTCGTCGGCGCCTAGGGCGGCGCAGTGCTTCAGCAGGTCCTTGCAGTCCTGGCCGATGGTGACGGCGGTAATAGTGCAGGCGACGCCCTGGTCACGGATGCGCAGGGCGGCTTCCATCGCCTGTTCGTCATAGCCGTTGATGAGGCGCGGGATGGCGGCGACGTCGGGGGTGCAGCCGTCGGCACCGATCTTGAGGTTACCGGCGAGCGCGTAGTTGTTGACGGCGGCCGGGTCGAGCACTTCCTTCACGCATACGACGATTCGCATGGCGGGTCACTCCTGTTCGGGTTGGCTGAGACCGGCGGGATCGAGCGCGCCGGTGAGGTCGAGGCTGTCCGCGTCGCACCACACGGCGTCGTGCGCGAAGCCTGCGGGTTTGCGAGTGAGTCGCGCGAGCAGGTACCAGCGCCAGGGATAGGGACCAAAGTCGCGGTAGGCACCGGTGAGCGTGCCGGTGAATGCCTGTCGGCCGGCGAATTTGGTGCCGGCAATGTGGCGGCCGCCGTCGCAGTCGGCGACGCGGCCGCTCACAGCCGGATCGAAACCGGGGCGAAAGGCCGTGCCCGCCAGCGGGTCAGGCTGCGAAGCGGTCGAAGACATCGAGTGCCTCCTCCACGATATCCGACAGGATCTGGCGCGCGGGCTTCATCTCGGTGACGTAATGGATGCCCTGCCCCGCGGCCTCGGTCATGAGGTCCTTGCGCTGGTAGTCGAGCGAACCCTGGATGTAGTTCGACGACAGGATCATCTGCAGCGGCGGCTTGAGCACGTCCGGCGCGGCATCGCTGCTCCATTCGTTGTGCCACGGGCTGCGCGTGGTGCGCATGGTGTAGCCGGAGATGCAGTTGGAGTAGACGGTGTCGTCGGTCTCGGCCTCGATGAGGCGCTCCTTGAGCGGAAGATTGACGTCGGACTCGCGCGACGCGAGCCACAGCGAGCCGGTCCACACGCCGTCCGCGCCGAGCGCGAGCGCCGCGGCGAGGTGGCGCCCGGTGGTGACGCCGCCCGCCGCGATGACCGGCACGCCGGTGCCACGCGCGGCATCGACGACCTGCGGCACGATGGAGAAGGTGCCGATGTTGCCGGTGTGGCCGGCGGCGTCGTAGCCCTGCGCGATGATGACGTCGGTGCCGGCGGCGAGTTGCTTCTTGGCCTGCTTCGGCTTGCCGACCAGGCCCCACACCTGCATGCCGAGTTCGTGCGCCCGCTTGAGCAGGAAGGCCGGCGAGCCGAGGCCGGAGGCGAAGACCGGCACGCGCTCGTCGAAGATCACTTCGAGCTGGTCGAGCGCGCGCTTCTGGTCGAGGCCGCCCCAGTGGTGGATGTCCGGCGCGACCTTGGGGTCGGGCACGTCGTACTTGCGCTTGATCATCTGCTCGAACTCGCGCTGCTCGGGCGGGATCATCGCGAGCAGTTCGTCGACCGTCTTTTCCTCCGGCACGGAGGACGGCAGCACGAGGTCGATGCCGAAGGGCTTGCCGCCGATGCGGTCGCGGATCCATTTGATGTCGGCCGCGATCTGGTCGGGGGTGTGCAGCGCCTCGCCCAGCACCGCGAAGCCGCCCGCGTTGATGACGGCGACGGCGACGTCCTTGCAGTGGGTGAAGGCGACGACCGGATACTCGATGCCGAGCTTGTCGCAGAGGGGAGTGTGCAGGGGGTTGCTCATCTTGGCTCCTTCGGGAATGGGCGCTGACCGGTTGCGGTCTCGATTTCATTCTATTGAGGGGGCTTGGCGCGGGCG
>NZ_WTVK01000115.1 GCF_012910805.1 Aromatoleum evansii | reverse complement strand
ATCGGCTGGTTCAGTTGCAGCGTCGCGGTGCGTGTTGCGCGCTGCGTATCTTCCTGAAGGTAAGAAATTTCCGGATTGGGGTATGCGCCCGCCTGTTGGCGAACGCCTTCGTTGGCGTTCACCTCCAGCGCGGCCGCCGCGAGATCCGGGTTATGGGTGAACGCAAGCTCGATGGCCTGGCGCAACGAGAGTCGTTGCACTCCCGCCGCAGTGCTCGCGGTCGGCGCTTGGCTGTATGTCGGTGCAAGCGCAGCCGGTACCGATTCAATGTTCGGGGAGGGGGTCGTGGGCCGGTCCTGGGCCCATGCGGCTACGGGAAGACACAACGCCACACACAGCGTCACGCCGCCCCTCGGGAGTACTCTTCTCATGCAATCCTCGTCGGGAATGGGTCCAATCCGCTCGGGCAATGGGCGCGACGAGACGGATCATGGAATACCGACGAGAGGGAGTGGGCGATCGAAAGTCGATCGGTACGCAGATCACACTGCTTACCCTCGCCGGCTTGTCAGGCGAGGGGGGCTTGGGGCGGACGAAGCAGGTTGTCGCGCGGAGCATCGGAGACAAAAGCCCCGTAAGGGCTGTCATCCGTCCCGGATGCAAAGATCTCGGGCAGGCGTGACTCGTGAAGGATGGCGTGAGTGCAATGGCTGTGTTCGTGTTCGGCACTGCAACTCGCGTCCCACGCCTTGCCTTTTTGCCCCCCGTCCGCTTTCAGGGAATTGCCTTGATGCTCATGGTGATGTGCGTGATGACCGACATGCTGGACGGTAGCCGGACTCTCTTCGTGTAGGCAATACGCTGCCACAACAGCGGTTCCCCACTGCAGCGGCAGAAACAACACGAAAAAAGCGATCACAAGATTACGCACGGAGCCGATTGTAGGTTACCGCGGTTCTGCCGTCACTTCGCCAGCGCGGCCGCGGCGGGACGGACGCACTTTGACCAATGCATCCGAGCGGCGCCACCGCTTGTACCCGGTCATGCAAAGTTGAGTACCGGGAGGGCGTCTTACCTGCGCCTTCAACGCGCCGCTCACCTCAATTGTCACCATAGAGTTCGTCCATGCGCGCGCGCTCTTCGGGCGACATGTTCAGCAGTTCGTTAATGACTTCTTGGCGTGTCTTGCCCGGCCCGGTATTCCTCGACGGGACCGGCAGACCTCGCTGCAGATAGTAATAGCTCCCATCCGCCTTCGCCTGCTCCAGTTCCTTCAGTACCTCGGCGCGGGTCTTGGTGCTCGTGGAATGGTCCGGATGGAAGGTGAAGCCGGCTTCGTTGTTTGCCGGGTGCCACAGCGAATCGGCCAGCGCGGCGGTGGGTGCGGCGAGGACGGCGGCGAACAGCGGCACGAGGGTGGCGGAACGGATCTTCGGCATGATGGGACTCCTTTCGTCGGTAAGTGTGCTCCGCGCGGCCAAGGCGTCGTCAGGCGCCGTGAGGCCGGGCACGGGACGTACTGTAGGAAACCGTCCACGTCGATTCGCGAACACTCCGATTACGAATTCGTAATGTCGGCACGTCACGCACTCCGCGATAATCCGCGCATGAAAATCCTGGTCGTCGAAGACGAGCCCAAGCTCGCCGAATACCTGCGCAAGGCGCTGACCGAGAGCAGCTACGTCGTCGATGTCGCGCATGGCGGCATTGACGGTCGCTACCTGGCGCTCGAAGGACGTTACGATTTGGTCCTGCTCGACGTCATGCTGCCGGGTCTGGACGGTTTCACCGTCCTGCGTGAGTTGCGGCGCGAGAAGAACGTCCCGGTGCTGATGCTGACCGCGCGGGACAAGGTGGAGGACCGGGTGAAGGGGCTGCACGAGGGGGCGGACGACTATCTGGTTAAACCCTTCGCCCTCTCCGAACTGCTCGCCCGCGTACAGGCGCTGTTACGACGCGGCGCCGTTTCGGCGGCAGGCCAGGATCCCACAGTGTTTGAACTGGCCGACCTCGAACTCGATTTGGTCCGGCGCAAGGCCACCCGCGCCGGACAGCGACTCGATCTGACGGCGAAAGAATTCACGCTGCTGACGCTGCTGCTGCGCCGGCACGGGCAGATCCTGTCGCGTACCGCGCTGGCCGAGCAGGTGTGGGACATGAATTTCGACAGCAACACGAATGTCGTCGAGGTCGCCGTGCGCCGATTACGCAGCAAGATCGACGATCCCTTCGAAAAGAAATTGCTGCACACTGTCCGGGGGATGGGCTACGTGCTGGAAGAGCGGGAACCGTGAAAAAGCGCAGTCCGCGTTCGCTCGGCCGTTGGCTGTCGTGGTGGCTGGGCGTGCAGACCTTCATGGGGCTCGGTCTCGTCTGCATCGTCGTCTACGTCGCCACGAGCCTCAATTTTTCGGCCCGGCAGGATGAGGAACTCCGGCACAAACAGCAGGTGATCCGCCACCTCGTGGACGAAATCGCAGGGCAGGACGATCTGGCGAGCCTGCGACACAAGCTCGACGATTTCTTCTTTGGTCATACCGATCTGAGCCTGCGTCTGACTGAGAGGGCCGACGCGCTGATCTACACGACCGCACCGACGGCCGGCGTGTCCGAGCATCAGCGCCGGATCGCGTTCGACATTCCTTCGCCGTGGGCGCGCAGCACGACGCTGCGTGCGGAGATGGCGCTGGATACCGGTTCCGATGCCGAGTTGCTGAAACGCCTGGCGTGGACGCTGCTGGCGAGTGCGTTGGCCGGCGCGGGAATCGTTTCGGCGGGCGGCGCGTGGCTGGTGCGGCGCGCCCTGGCGCCGGTGCATGACCTGGCGCGGCAGGCGGCGGCGCTCGCGCCAGAGAACGTCGGTCAGCCGCTGGACGGTTCCGCACAGGCCGAAGAACTGCAGCCCTTGGTCGCGCAGTTCAATGCCCTGCTCGCTCGATTGGAAAGCGCCTATCAGCAACTCGAAGGCTTCAATGCGGACGTCGCCCATGAGTTGCGCACGCCGCTCGCCACGCTGATCGGCGAGACCGAGCTGGCGTTGAGCCGCGAGCGGAGCGTCGCAGATCTGCGAGAGGTCCTGGGATCGAATCTCGAAGACCTTCACCGCCTCGCAGGGCTCGTCAATGACATGCTGTTTCTGTCGAAGGCCGATCGCGGCGAGCGGGCCCGTCGGGAACCTGTCGGCAGTCTTGCCGCGCTTGCAGCCGAGGTCATCGAATTCCACGATGCCTCACTGCAGGAGGCTGGTGTGGCGGTTCGCATCCGTGGCGATGCCCGGGGGATCTTTGATGCGGCATTATTGCGCCGGGCGTTGTCGAACCTCCTCGCCAATGCGACCCGGTTCGCCGAGCGTGGCTCGGTCATCGATGTGGTCATCGAGCCGGCGCCATCCGGGGACGTCCAGCTTGCCGTCGGCAACGTCGGGCCCACGATCCCCGCCGAACACCTGCCGCGCCTGTTCGACCGCTTCTATCGGGCGGATCGGGCACGCGAACATGGGGATACCAATCATGGGCTCGGCTTGTCGATCGTCGCAGCGATCGCGCGTATGCATGGGGGCAGCACGTTCGCCCACTCATCCGCCGGCAGGACGACCGTCAGCTTCAGTTTGTCGGCCGGAAACCATTAAGCCAGCACATTCGTTCCATTCGATCACCGACGTACCATTGCCGAGTTCCGAATCCATGGACGCGCTGTGACTGGCGGTCATCGGTTGGCTAATCGCAGTTATTCACCTGCTCCGGATCGCCGGTGTCGTGCCGGAATCGTTCAAGGCCTGCCCCCAAGGCGTACCATGTTCTGAATTGCAGATTACTTGGCTCGGTTTCGTGCCCGTTCCGCTGTTGTCCTTCGCTGCATTCTCCCTCATTACCGCGCTGGTGGTGGTGGCGCACATCAAGAATTCAAGATGAATTCGAGAGTCGTGCTCATTGCGTCCGCCGCATTGCTTCTGCTGGTGCTCATCATCGCGACCCAGTTCTGGCAACGGGAGACGCACGATCCGACGACGCAACTCGCCGGGAGAAACCCGGAGATTCTCGTGCGAAGCCATTCCCCGACGCTTGGCGACACGGACGCGAAGGTGCATATCGTGGCGTTCCTCGACCCGGCCTGCGAGACCTGCCGCAGCTTCGATCCCCTGGTCAAGAAACTGATGGCAGCGGCCCCGGGCAGGATTCGGCTGACACTGCGCTACGCCCCGTTCCACTCCGGATCCGATTACGTCGTGAAACTGCTTGAAGGCGCACGAAAGCAGGGCAAGTACTGGGAAACGCTGGAATCGCTGCTGACTTCGCAGCCTCGGTGGGTGGTTAACGACACGGCGCATGCTGAACTGGTGTGGCCGCAGATCCAGCAGCTGGGACTGAACCTTGACCAACTTCGGCTTGACATGGAGGCGCCGGATATCGAGCGGTTGATCGTGCAGGACATGGCGGACGCGCGCGCCTTGAACGTGACAAAGACTCCCGCGCTTTTCGTCAATGGACGCCCAATGCCGAGCTTTGATTACGAGCAGTTGGAGCGGTTGGTCCAGGAAAGTCTCGCCGACGCGTATCGCTGACGATCAGGGTGCCGTTCGATGACAGGAAGCGGACGTGTGCTCATTCCCTGTGACAAGTCAATCGCTTCCCATGTGTCTGAACCGGCGGGCACGGCACGGTACCGTACGAGCAAAACACGCAGCAATCCCCCGGCCGCGGCCTGAATACGGCGTGGCAATGCTCGCACTCATAAAACCACTGGCACGCGTCCGTCGGCATCGTTTCGGTCTTCGCGTGACCGCACGCCGGACAGGACAATGTCGATTCGAGAACGACAACGCTCATTTCATGCTGCCTGCCAAGGTCGAAGGATAGCCCGCGTCCCGGGTAGCGCGGGTCAGAGCCTCGACATTGGTCTTGACGTCGTCGAAGCTGACGGTCGCTTCGTGCTTGTCGAAATCCACCGTGACCTCGGCCACCCCGGCAACCTTGCTCAGCGCCTTTTTGACCGTGATCGGACAAACCGGGCAGTCCATCGTCGGTACGGACAGCGTGACCGTCCTGGGTGCCGCCCAGACCGGTGCCGTCAGCATTGCCGCCATCCACGCCAGCGCCAGTAGCGATGTTCTCACTTTCAGATCTCCTTTCAATAGAACCGGGGAGCGATGGACGGGAAGATCAGCGCGATCAGCACCAACACGGCCACAATGCCGAAAAGCAGCTTGTACATGCTCCTGACCCGCGGCACCGCGCATACCTCGCCTGTCTGGCAGACAACGGCCGGCCGCCAAATTCGTCGCCAAGCCAGCAATAGTGCGCCCAGCGCCACGCCAATGAAGACGGGGCGATAGGGTTCGAGGACGCTCAGATTGCCGATCCATGCCCCGGAGAATCCGAGCGTGATCAGCAGCAGCGGCCCCAGGCAGCAGGTTGACGCGAGGATGGCTGCCACGCCACCGGCGAGCAAGGCGCCGCGCCCATCACTGCGGGTGCGAGGGGGTTTTCCGATCAAGGTCTTCGATTGCATGGTGTAAGCTTACTTCCGTACTTAAGTACGGAGTCAAGCACGATGAAAACTCTATCCGACGGTTTCTCCATCGGTGTTCTGGCAGAGGCGGCACGCGTCAATGTCGAGACCATTCGTTTCTACCAGCGCAAGGGTCTGCTTCCCGAACCTGAGCGGCCGCGCGGCAGCATTCGCCGCTACGCCGATGATGACCTTGCACGCGTGTGCTTCATCAAGTCCGCACAACGGCTTGGTTTTTCCCTGGATGAGGTGAGCGAACTGCTCAAGCTGGAGGATGGCGCCCACTGCGACGAAGCACGCGACCTCGCCGAGCACAAGCTGCAGGCCGTGCGGGCAAAACTCGCAGATCTGCGTAGCATCGAGACCGCGCTCAGCCAGCTTGTGGCCCGGTGTGGGGCGACCCGCGGCGCGGTGACCTGTCCGCTCATCGCCTCGTTGCAGGGGAACACATGATCGAACTGGCAAAACTGAGCGCGCTGTTCGCCGTCACGGCACTGGCCGAGATCATCGGGTGCTATCTACCCTGGCTGGTGCTCAAGCAGGCCAGGACCGCCTGGCTGTTGCTACCGGCCGCAGCGTCGCTGGCACTTTTCGCCTGGCT
>NZ_WTVK01000114.1 GCF_012910805.1 Aromatoleum evansii | reverse complement strand
GCTGGGGTGGGGCTGGGTTAAGTAGGCGCCGCGGAAACCCATCCCCCTCCTAACCGATAGTCTCGGCTGCGCCTCGCCGCTCCACAGGGGGCCAGCAGTGCTGGCCGAAACCCCTGTTCCGCCCCCTTGAAGGGGGAGAAACAAGGTGCCGGAGCAGTCGTTGTGTATTTCGTCGTCGGCTAATAGGAATTTTCCTACACGCAATTTAAACCCTGTCCGATATGGGGGATTGCGCGAATTCGTGAAAATCCAGTCACGTCAGGCCGCGCCCATGTTGCGGCCGAAACGACGAAATTCCAGCTTCAACAGGAGAGCCCAAATGCAATTCCGTCTCAACCGCGTGTCGCTGCTCGTTGCCGCCACCGCCGCGATCTTCGCTTCTTCCTCCGCATTTGCCGTCGACGCCGACGCCGCGAAGTCCCTCGCGAAGGACAACGACTGCTTCAAGTGCCACGCCGTCAACAAGACCAAGAAGGGCCCCTCGTACCAGAAGATCGCCGCCAAGTACAAGGGCAAGGAAGCCGAGGGCTTCGAGAAGATGAAGAAGAACATCACCACCGGCCCGAAGGTGAAGCTCGAGGACGGTACCGAGGAAGAGCACAAGATCATCAACACCAAGAACGAGGCCGAGATCAAGAACCTCATGGAATGGATTCTTTCGCAGTAAGCCGCGTGGCCTGAATCGCACCGCCCGGCCGGGCGGTGCGGCAATGACGTTCGGAACCAAGGGGATAACATGAGAAAAATGCGAAGCTTGCTTGCAGCGCTGGCCGTCATCGGCAGCGTCTGCTCGGGGGCGGTATTCGCCGCCGATGCGCCGAAAGAGGCGCCCAAGGACATCGTTCTGCAGGGCGATGCCAAGTGCACGTCCTGCCACGACGAGGCGGACGCCCCGGGCGTGCTGCACATCGGCAAGACGAAGCACGGCACGCGCGCCGACGGCCGCACGCCGACCTGTACCGATTGTCACGGCGAAAGTGACAAGCACGTGACATACAAGGGCAGCGACAAGCCGCCCAAGCCCGATCGCACCTTCGACAAGAAGTCTGCGACCCCCGTTGCCGAGCGCAACGCAGCCTGCCTGTCCTGTCACCAGACCGACCCGAAGCGTCACCTGTGGACCGGCAGCACGCACGAGCGCCGCGACGTCGCCTGCAGCTCCTGTCATGACACGCACGCCGCCGACGACAAGGTCCGCGACAAGCGTACCCAGGCCGAAGTGTGCTTCGCCTGCCACAAGGAGCAGCGCGCGCAGGTCAACCGGCCGTCGCACCACCCCATCCCCGAAGGCAAGATGTCCTGCTCGGACTGCCACAACCCGCACGGCACCACCGGTCCGAAGCTGCTCGTGAAGGACAGCACCAACGCGACCTGCTACACCTGCCACGCGGAGAAGCGCGGCCCCTTCGTGCATAACCATGCACCGGTCACCGAAGACTGCGCCAACTGCCACAACCCGCACGGCACCGTCGCCGACGCGATGCTGAAGACCCGTCCGCCCTTCCTGTGCCAGCAGTGCCATGACCCCGCCAACCACCTCGGCACGATCCCGGGTGTCGCGGCAAATACCGATCTCAGCCGCAACGTGAACGGCACGGTGATCGCTTCGCCGGCTAGCCAGAACAACGGCCTCAACTCGGTCGGTGTGACCCAGGGGCGTGCCTGCCTGAACTGCCACACCGAAATCCATGGCAGCAATAGTCCGTCGGCCAGCTCGAAGGCTGCCCGCTTCTGGCGTTAAGAGTCAGGGAGAACGAAATGGACAACAATCGCATTTTCAAGCGGACGGTGCTTGCCCTGGCCGTGTCGATGGCCTTCCCCGTGTCGTCCGCCCTCGCGCAGGAAGACGAGGTCGCGGAACTGATCAGCCCGAACGTCGCCGAAGCAAGCATCAGGCTGCAGCACCTCAACGAGGTCAATCCGCTGTACCGGCAGTACTACGGCATCAATGACGAGGGTATCCACGGTAGCGCCGACCTCAAGGTCATCCGCCGCTCCGACGAGGGACGCTGGCTGCGCATCGAGGGCCGCGATCTCGGCCTGCGCACGCAGGAGTTCGGCGCGTCGATCGAGCAGCAGGGCGACTGGAAGCTCGGCATCGACTACAACCAGATCCCGCGCTACGCACCCTTCGAGGTGTCGACGCGCGTGACCGGAATCGGCCACGACTCGCTCAACCTCGGCACCCGCTTCGACGACAAGGACCTGAAGACCGAGCGCACGGCCACGTCCCTGACCGCCACCAAGTTCATCAGCAAGAACCTGCAGGCGAACGTCACGTTCAAGAACGAGGACAAGAAGGGCGAGCGCCTGTTCGGCTCCAACGGCAACGTTGGCGGCTACCTCGGCCAGTTGTTCGCGCCCGAGCCGATCGACTCGAACCACAAGCAGATCGAGGCCTCGCTGGACTATGCAACCGAGAAGTTCTACGTCTCGGGCAGCTACTACGCCAGCTTCTACGAGAACAAGGCGGGCAAGGGGCTGTTCGTCAATTACGGCACCACCGGCGGCACGGGCAACCCGGTCGCCGTCCAGGGCACCCCGACTGCGATGAGCCCGCTGTCGCTCGCGCCCGACAACCAGATGCACCAGATCGCGCTGGCCGGCGGCTACAACTTCAGCCGCGACACGCGCGCCAACCTGAAGGTGAGCAAGAGCTTCGCGACCCAGGATGACAGCTTCCTGCCGTCAACCGTCGTGCCCTACCTGCCGGGCATGACCCGTAGCGATCTCGGCGGCAAGGTCGACACGACCAACGTGTTCGGCTCGATCACGTCGCGCGTCACCGACAAGCTCAACCTGCTCGCATCGTGGGCGTACGAGGACCGGGACGACCGGACGCCGCAGCTCGATTATGCGAGTTACAACGGGAGGATCCTGCAGAACAACCCCGAGTCGCAGACGACGCAACGCGGCAAGTTCGAGGCGAGCTACCGTCTGCCGAAGGGTTACAACCTGACCGCGGGTTACGACTATGACTTCAGGAAGTACGAGGGCATGGACGAGCTGTACCGCGACGAAATGACGGAGAACACCTATCGCATCGACCTGCGCAAGTCGCTCAGCGACACCCTGAACGGCAGCGTGACCCTCGCCCACAGCGAGCGTGACGGTTCGAGCTGGGGCACCACGCCGGTGCTCGTCAAGACCGCCACGACGGCCGTGGGTGAGCACTGGACGGCGCCGGCGCAGTTCTCCGACCGCGAGCGCGACAAGCTCAAGCTCATGCTCGACTGGATGCCGGTCGAGCCGCTGTCGGTGCAGTTCGCCTACGAGTACGCGATGGACGACTACAAGACGCGCATCTTCGACATCGGTCTGAACGAGGGCCGCTCGGAGCTGTTCTCGCTCGATGCGTCATACCGCTTCAATGACCGCTGGAAGGCGAACCTGTGGTATTCGCACTCCAGCAACGACATCGAGCAGAAGTCGCTGAACAGCACCTACGGTTCGAAGTGCGACGGCACGACGCTCCCCTACACCTGCGTGCCGTGGGGGGCCGACCTCAAGCTGAGCTCGAATGGGGTCGGCGCGGGATTCGACGGCCAGATCAGCTCGAAATTCTCCGTCGGTGGGCAATATCTATACAGCCGCGACGTGAGCGAGTACGACATCTCCTACGCGGATGCCGGTGCGCTATCGTCGATCCGCCAGGGGGCGGGGATCCTCCCGGATACCGAGTACACGCTGAACACCCTGCGGCTCTTCGCGCGCTATGCCCTCACAAAGGCTACGGCTATTCGTTTAGACTATGTCTGGGATCGTCGCGAGATGGATGACTATACATGGTCGAGCTGGAGCTATTCGGATGGCACGAAGGTCTTCGTGGATCCGAACCAGATCACGCGCGTCATCGCGGTGACCGTCTCGCATGCATTCTGATTGACGGCAGCAACGGCCGGGCCGAAGACGGCCCGGCTTTCATCCGGGGATAGCAAGTCGCCCGGCAGGGGGCCCACGAGCACATATGACGCCTGTGCGTCTGGCGGTTGGCGTGCGACGTGCCGGCCCCCTTTTTCGTCTGCGGCGCGCGGGCTGCGCTGCGAAAAGGGGAGCAATAAAGTGAAAATACGCAACATTCGGGGCCTGCTGGCGGCGGTCGCGTCTGCCGCGTTGCTGTGGCCCTTGTCAGGCCTCGCGGCCGGGGGGGGCGAGGCGCCGGCCAAGCTCGACAATGCCAGCTGTCTGAACTGTCACGAGAAGGGCAAGGCTGCGATCCAGATCGAGGATTCGGAAGGCGAGAAGGTGGATCTGCCTGCGGTCGATCCGGCAAAGGTCGCGAAGGGCGTGCACGCGAAGCTGGATTGTGTCGCCTGTCACACGGACATCGTCGACGCGCAGGAGAAGCACGAGAAGGCGGCGAATGCCGTCAAACCCGACTGCGCCGGTTGCCACGAGAAGCTGTGGGACGAGGCGAAGAAGAACAACCAGGCCACCGACAAGCCGCGCCTGGGCGTCGTTGTCGAGAACATCGCGGCCTACAAGGAATCCTTCCACGCGCGGCCGGACGCGGATTATCCGGACCGCCCGAAGGCTGCGTGCAACCAGTGCCATGCGACACACGACTTCGCCGTGCCGCCCGCCGGCACGCCCGAGCGCGACCAGTGGCGCCTGACGATTCCCGAGACCTGCGGCACTTCCTGCCATGAGGACCATCTCGAGGATCTGGCCGAGTCCGTGCACGGCGAATTGACCGCGAAAGGCGACCCCAAGGGCGCAGTGTGCATCGACTGCCACACGACGCACGAGATCCGCGGCACCTCGACGGAGCTCTTCAAACTCAAGAACGTGGTGTCCTGCGGTGACTGCCACAAGGAAGAGCTGCTGAGCTATCGCGACACCTACCACGGGCAGGTGAATCGCCTCGGCTTCGCCTATACCGCCAAGTGCGCGGACTGCCATGGCAGCCACGGCATCAAGGCCGGAGACGATCCGAAGTCGCGCGTGCATCCGGACAACCGCCTGAAGACCTGCCAGAAGTGCCACGACGACAAGAAGCCGGGCATGGTGAAGGCGACCGCGGGCTTCGTGACCTTCGGCCCGCACGCCAACACCGACGACTTCGAGAAGTACCCGCAGATGTACGTGGCCGGCAAGTTCATGACCTGGCTGCTGATCGGCGTGTTCGCCTTCTTCTGGGCGCACAGCGGCCTGTGGTACTACCGCGAGTGGCAGGAGCGCAAGGAACGCAAGACCGTGCCGCACGTGCGCACCGGCGAGCTGGGTGTGAACGAGGGCAAGCACTTCGTGCGCTTCGCCAAGGGCTGGCGCATCGCGCACCTCGCGTTCGCGCTGGTGACGATGACCCTGGTGCTGACCGGCACGACCGTGATGTTCGCCGACAGCGCCTGGGCGCCGACCGTTGCCGCGATGCTGGGCGGGCCGAAGGTGATGGGCTTCATCCACCGCGTGGCCGCCGTGCTCTTCGTCGGCATCTTCATGATCCACTTCGTGTACGTGATGTCGCGCCTGCTGCGCGACCGCAAGTTCCGCTGGTTCGGCCCGGATTCGCTGATCCCGAACTGGAAGGACCTCGCCGACTGCGTGGGCATGTTCAAGTGGTTCTTCGGGAAGGGGCCGAAGCCCAAGTTCGACCGCTGGACCTACTTCGAGAAGTTCGACTACTGGGCGGTGTTCTGGGGTGTGAACATCATCGGCTGGAGCGGCCTGATGCTGGCCTTCCCGCACGTGACGGCGAGCTTCCTGCCGGGCTGGGTGTTCAACGTCGGCACGCTGGTGCATGGCGAGGAAGCCTTCCTCGCGGCCGTGTTCCTCTTCACGGTGCACTTCTTCAACAACCACTTCCGCCCCGACAAGCTGCCGCCCCCGGACGTGGTGATGTTCACCGGCACGCAGTCGCTGGAGGAGTTCAGTCGCGAGCATCCGGCGCACTACCAGCGTCTGGTCGAGTCGGGCGAGTTGGAGAAGTACCTGGTCGATGCGCCGTCGCGCCAGTTGCACGTCGGCTCGGTGATCCTCGGCCTGACCCTGATCACCGTCGGCCTCGTGCTGCTGGTGCTGGTGGTGACGGGTTTCTTCAGCTGATCCTGGTCTGAAGCCGTAACGAAGAAGGGGAGGGCGACCTCCCCTTTTTTGCGTTCACGGCGTGCCACCGATCCCGGCTTCGGGGGCGGGATTGGCGGGATACGCTGCGCTCCTCCCGCCATCGGTGCTCATACGGAGGGTGGTTGTAGCGGCGCGCGATAATTGGCACCGAATTGCGCGAAAATTGACACTCGCTTGAGCTTGGACCCTGCGCAAACGAATTGCGCCTGATCCAATATCCCTACCGGCGCGTTACACCGTCTGATCGACG
>NZ_WTVK01000113.1 GCF_012910805.1 Aromatoleum evansii | reverse complement strand
AGCCCGCCCCCTGCGGCCCCGGGAACCATGCCACCGGAACCTCCTCGCCGCGCCCCGGATGGCGCCGCACGAGGTACTCGCCGGCGAGGCGCCCCATCTCGTGCCACGACACGCCGACCTTCGCCGCGATGCCCTCGCCCGCGATGTCGTTGACGGTCGCGAGCACCGGCACGCGCTGCGCGATCTCGCCGATGACGTCGGTGAGGCCGTCGAAGGACACCGTGCCGAGGATCACCGCATCGACCTGCGGATCGCTGCCGCAGGCCTTCAACTGTTCGCGCTGGAGCTGCAGGTTGGGATAGCCGCCTGCCTCGACGAGGCGCAAAGCCACGCCCAGCCGTCGCGCCTCGTCGACCATGCCGTAGTTCACACCCAGCCAGTAGGCGTCCTTGATGTGCGGGAAGGCCGCGCACAGCGTCCAGCGCCGCGTCGCCGGCCTTGCCGGCACGTAGGAGGCGGCGATGCCCGCCTGCGAGTAATCGTAGGGAGCCTCCCAGCGCGTGATCTCGCGCGGCGCGGGGCCCGCAGCGACAGCGCTGGCCGGTGCCAGCAGCGCGCTCGCGATGACGACAGGGATACGCCGCATGCAGGTGTTCCGGAGGTGTCGAGGTGCGCAGGCGACAAGACTGCCGCCGCGGGAAGGCGCAAACGCCCGCGTTGCCTGAGTTCGCACCTTGCGCGCAGAATGGTATTCCAATCGCAATGCGGGGACAAAGTCGAGAGGACTCGTACAAACCACAGGGCAGCGCTTCGTGTGGGAGCGGCTTCAGCCGCGAATCGGCGCCATCGCACGCGTCGCGGCCCATTCGCGGCTGAAGCCGCTCCCACAGGAATATCCCCCACGCGCAATTCCAATATGCCGCCACCCCCGCCCCGACCGGACCGACACAGCCGATGAAAGCCTGGATCGCCCGTCTGGATGCGCGCCTCGGCCTGATCGGCAAGCTCGTCGTCGTGCTCGGCGCAGCCGCGCTGCTCACGCTCGCGGTCGCCGCAATCGCATGGTTCAGCTTCCAGCAGGTCGTCGCGACGCAGCGCGCGATCATCGACGACGCGGTGCCGGCGATGGACGCCGTGCAGGCGGTCGCGCGCCTCAACATGCGCGTCGGCGCGGTCGTCGACCGGCTGGGCCGCGCGGAATCGCCCGAGGAGGTCGATCGCCTCCAGCGGACGTCGGGCGAACAACTCGCCGAGCTGCGCGGCCTGCTGCAGCGACTGGAGCAGCGCCGCTTCGAACCGGGCCTCGGCGCGGTCGTTGCGGGCACGCTCGATGCGATCGCGGCAAACCTCGCCCGCCAGGCCGACGAAGTGCGCCGCCGCCTCGCGCTCGACCGGCGGGAACGCGAGCTCTTCGCCACCCAGCAGCAGGCCGTGCTGGCGCTGGTGATGTTGCCGGAGTCGCTCGCGGCGAACGCCTCGACCTCGACGACGGCAACGATCTCCAGCCTCTACCCGCTGATCGAACGCAACCCGCCCAGGGAACGCGTGTTCGAATCGCTGGACCGCCTGGTCGAGGTGAACTTCGATCGCATGGAGCGCATGGCCGAGTTCCAGCTCGCCTGCTTCAACCTCAAGACCCTGCTCGAACGCCTCGAGCGCGAGGACGCCCCCGACGCGCTCGCGGCGCTGCAGGCGAGCTTCGACGGCAACCGCGAGATCCTGCGCCGCCGCCTCGACGACATCATCGACCCCGGCCGCAAGGCGAGCGGCGCCGCGCATTACGCCGTGCTCGCCACCGCGACGGCGGCGGACGGCCTGTTCGCGACCCGCCTGCAGCGCCTCGAGCTGCTACGCAGCTTGCGGCAGCTGCGCGACGACGGGGCCGCGCAGGCGGCACGGCTCACCGAGCAGGCGGGGGCCATGGTAGTCGCCGCACGCGCCGCGATCGACCTCGCCGGCGAGCAGTCGAAGCGCGCCGTCGAACGCGGCATCGTCGGCTTCCTCGCGGTCGGCGCGATCCTGTTCTTCGCCCTCATGGCGACCCTGTGGGTGCTGTTCCGCTACCACGTGCTGGGCCGCCTGCAGGGCATGGAGGCCACCGTGCGCGCGCTGGCGAGCGGCCAGCTCGACGTCGCCATCCCGGCCACCGGCAACGATCCCCTCACCCCCCTCGCGCGTGCACTGGAGCAGTTCCGCGACCATGCGCGCGAGCGCCGGCGCCTGGAAGGCGAACTGCTGCGCCACCAGCAGGAACTGGAGGATCAGGTCGCCACGCGCACCGCGGAGCTGCAACAGAGCAACACCCTGCTCGAACACGAAGTCGCCGAACACGCGGTCGCGCGGCGCGAGGCCGAGGAAGCCAACCGCGCGAAGGCCGTGTTTCTCGCCACCCTCAGCCACGAGCTGCGCACCCCGCTCTCCGGCGTCAGCGGCAGCGTGCAGCTGCTGCGCGACACCGGGCTCGACGCGCGCCAGCAGGAATACGTGCGCATGATCGGCTACGCCAACACGACCCTGCTCGAGATCCTCGAGGACATGCTGAGCTTCTCGCGCCTGGAGGCCGGCAAGTTCGACTTCGAGCAGCTACCGTTCGCGCTGCGCGACACCATCGACAACATGCTCGCGCTGCAGGGCGTCGCGGCACGCACCAAGGGCATCGCGCTGGTGCGCGACATCGCCCCCGACGTACCCGACATCCTCGTCGGCGACCGGCGCAAGCTCAATCAGATCCTGCTCAACCTCATCGGCAATGCGATCAAGTTCACCGACGAAGGCTCGGTGATGGTTTCCGTACGCGCCGATGGCGTCGAAGCGGGCGGACCGGCGCGGTTGCATTTCGCCGTCACCGACACCGGCATCGGCATCCCGTCCGAACAATGCGCCGAAGTGTTCAAACCCTTCGTGCAGGTCGAGGACGCCCGCCACCGCCGCCCCGGCGGCACCGGCCTCGGGCTCGCCATCTGCCAGCGCCTGGTGGAACTGCTGGGCGGGCGCATCGCGCTGGAAAGCGCGCCCGGACAGGGCACGCAGGTCGCCTTCGACCTTCCCTTCGAGCTCGCCGAGGCGCTCCCGCAGGCAGCCTCCGACACCCGCCCCGACAGCGCGCAGCGCGCGCTCGACGTGCTGCTGGTCGAAGACGACGAGATCAACCGCATCGTGTGCGTGCGTTACCTCGAATCCCTCGGCCACCGCCCGCTCGTCGCCGGCGACGGCGAGGAAGCCATTGCGCTGCTCGGCCAGCGCCGAGCCCCGCTCGACGCCGTGCTGATGGACATCAGCCTGCCGGGCGCCTCCGGCGTCGAGGTGGCGCGGGAGATTCGCAAGCTCGACGGGGGCCGCTGGGCGGCCGTGCCGGTGATCGCGATGTCGGCACACGTGTCTGCGGATGCCGTCGCCCGCTACGTCGACGCCGGCATGGCAGGCTTCCTCAGCAAGCCCTTCGACCGCGGGCAACTCGCACGCGCCCTCGCGGCCGCGACCGCCGCCAGCCCCGCCACACCGTCCCGGCCGGACGAGGCCGCCTCATCCGCGACCGGCGAACCGGTGCTCGACGAGGTCTACCTCGCCGCGGAGCTAGACAGCCTCGGCGCCGCGACGCTCGCGCGCCTGCTCGGCCTCTTCCGCGCGGACACCGACGCGGCGCTCGCCGAACTTGACGCCCATCTCGCGGCGAACGACGGACTGGCGCTCGGCAAGCGCGCGCACCGCATGCGCGGCGCCGCCGGCAATCTGGGCTTTCTGCGGGTGATGGCGGCAACGCGCCATCTGGAGAACGCCGCAACGGAGTCGGCGACCGACGTCACCACGCTGGCACCGCTGGTCGAAACCCTGCGCGCGGACTGCCGCGAGGCCTGCGCCGCGCTCGAAGACTGGCTTGGCGCGCAGGAAAGGGGCGAAAAGAATCAAAGGGACGCCGACGGCTAAACGGCGGTGACGTCACCCGCGAACAGGTAACCCTCGCCGCGCACCGTCACGATCAGCTCGGGGTTCCTCGGGTCGTCCTCGAGCTTCTCGCGCAGGCGCGAGATCAGCACGTCTATCGTGCGGTCGTTCGGGTCCCACGCGCGGTGGCTCACGGTCTGCATCAGGCGCTCGCGGCTCAGCACCACGCCCGGGCGGCGCACGAAGCTCGCCAGCAGCTCGAACTCGCCGCGGGTCAGGCTTTCCCGGCTGCCGTCGCTCGCGACCAGGCGCCGATGGCCGACCTCCAGCGTCCACCCGCCGAAACGGTAGGCACTGCGCTCCTGCGTCGCAGGCCGGTTGCGGTTGCCGCGCAGGATGATCTTCACGCGCGCAAGCAGTTCGCGCGCATTGAAAGGCTTGGTGACGTAGTCGTCGGCGCCCGACTCCAGGCCGACGATCTTGTCGATTTCGTCGCTGCGCCCGGTCACGAGGATGATGCCCAGGCGCTCGTCGTGCGCCCGCAGCTCGCGCGCCAGTTCCAGCCCGTCCTTGCCCGGCAGGCCGACGTCGAGCAGCACGACGTCGATGGGCTCGGCTTGCAGCGTGCGCCACATGTCCTCGCCGTTCGACACGGCCAGCATCTCGTAGCCCTCGTTCGAGAAGTAGGCCTCGAGCCGGGCACGGGTCACCGGGTCGTCGTCGACGACGAGGAGTCTGGCGGGTCGATTCTCGATCAAGGTCGGCGAGGAAGGTGGAGGATGAACGGCATGTCGGACGCGCCGCCGGTGCGACGCGCTTCCGATTATATCGGGATTCCCGCTCCCCCCGGATCGACCTGTCCCGCAGGCCCCGGGCGCCTTGCCCGGGGCCACCACTTGCGTGCGACTCAGAAGAACAGGATGCCACCCAGCGAGATGGTGCGGGTCTTCAGATCGCCCGGGAAGATCTCCGCCCCGGTGCCCTTCTCGCGGTTGTACTCGGCCACCAGCGTGATGTACTTGTTCAGGCTGTGATACACGCCGAGCGTCGCCGAACGGAACTTGTTGGTCTCGCTCAGCGTGCCGCTGCTGTCGCGGTTCTCGCCGTAGTTCAGGCCGACCTTGGTCTTGCCGAACTTGTACGTGCCCTGCACGAAGTAGCCCTTGCCCTTGGTCTTCTCGAAGGGCGAGAAGTACAGCGCGCCGACCGTCGATAGCCCCAGCCCCTTCGCGTCGAAGCCGTAGGCCACCGCCTCGAAGTTGCCGATGCCGATCTTCGCACCGAGCTCGTAGCCGTTGGCATCGAAGCTGCCGTCGCCACTCGTGCCCTGGTGGATGTAGCCGGCCCACAGCGACCCGGTCGTCGTCTCGCTCGCCTTCCAGTCGTAGTTCAGCATCGCCTGGAAGCCCGGGTCCTTGGTCTCGTCCCCGGCGAACTTGTTCGGATCGAAGATGCCGGCCGAGGCCGAGAAGCCGCCCATCGTCGGCGTCGTGTAGGTGATCTGCGGTTGGAAGCCGGTGTACATGTAGCCGTGGCCGATCATGCCGAAGGTGGTGTTGAACGGCGTCGCCGCGTAGCTGTTGCCGCCCAGGCCTAGCAGCGTCATGTCGGAAAGGATGATCTTCTGGCCGAACAGGCCGATGTCGCGGCCGAGCTTGATCGTGCCCCAGTCCGGCGCGCCGAACTGGAAGTACAGGTTGCGGGTATCGATCTGCGAGAAGGGGCTGTCACAGCCGGTCGCCCCGCCGCAGCCCGGGTTCGTCGGCAGGCCGACCACGTCCGACTTGTCGTTGATGCCGGGCGCGAAACCCACGTGCGCCTTGATGTCCAGCCCCTCGACCTTGGTCGTGAACACGAAGTTGATCCAGCCCGGCAGCAGGCCGTTGGTCAGCGCGGAGTCGTGAGTCTTCACGCCACCGGACTCGGACGTGCGGTTCGAATAGAAGCCGTTGATCGTCCCGTTGATATCGATCGTCGAGTCGCCCTGCGAGAAACTCACCGCATGGGCCTGCCCCAGACCGAGCGCACACAGTGCACCCGCCATCGCCGTCCGCTTCAGCACACCCGTTTTCGCACGAATAGTCATGTCTTCCTCCTTGGCCTTTGGTTTTGCTGCCTTGTTTGTTTGCGTTCCGCCCCCGCGCCCCTGTCCCGCAGGGCGCCAACCGGTGCGTGCAGCCTCGCCGGTGGGCGGGCCTGGGCGCACATCGCAAACTCCGGGCCAAGTCCGGATTGCTGCACTTTGACCACTTTTTTCGCGATTTTCGCTACGCATCACCCCCATATCGCCGCACACATCTGATCCGCTTTGACACAGCGCGCCGGCTCCCGGCGATACAGTTGTTACAGGGTGGAACACCCCCACCCCTGGCAGGCGGGGACATTCGCCCGTTTGCGATTGCCACCGTCCGCGAATTGGCGGAACATTCCCCCGACACCTGTCTCTTATCCACATCT
>NZ_WTVK01000112.1 GCF_012910805.1 Aromatoleum evansii | reverse complement strand
TGCCGCACCGCGGACTCTCGAAACTGCTCGGTGTAGACCCGCTTCGGTATCCTCGTTTTCATCTCACGTTCCTCCATGAAGCCTTAGAACCGCACTTCATGGCGTCCGTTTTATGGGGGCAAGCTCATTCAGAGCGAGCCGAGCGGCAAGCAACTCAAGGTCGTACTTACCCTGAAGAAGGCTGATAGCAACGTCGTCGCTCGACTGCAGTTCAGTGCACCTGGCGCAGTGTCCGTCACCGTACCGGTCGTTTTCTACAAGGCGGGCGCCAAATGAAGAATCGGCCGCACCAACCCTTAATCGCCGTACGGGCGCCCCGCGGACGGCCGCGCGCAGGATGGGCACATACCGCATGCGGCCAGGCGCAATCGGCCACGCTTGACCTTGTGCCCCACGGTCTGCGCGATGGAGCCTGCGTCACAGCCCTGTGCCAGGATAGATCGGCCACCCGAAGTTTCATCCTGACCTGTGGGCATGCCTTTCTCGACGTGGGTCTAGATATGCTGGCACGAATCGATGTGCTCGACGGCAATGGGCGCACAATAGCGCAGGGCAGGGTGGACCAGTGCGAGCCGGCGCCGTTAGGCAAGGCCGCGGCCTTTGACGCCGCACTCGTGGAAATCGCCCCCGAGACGGCCCGGACCTTGGCACTTGCGTACGATTATCTACGTCCGCTCGGCGTAGGCAGCGATGCGCTTTCGGACCGAATGTCACTTGTCCTGCAGACGGGCCGCGGACCGATCCGCGGGGTGCTTGTCGGCATCCACGCCGATTTCAACGTCAAAACCGCGTCGGACAGCACATACACCCTGCGCGCCGTGCACACCTTTCGAGCCGCCGAAAGCACCCGACCCGGTGACAGCGGCGCCGCGGTGTGGGACGAAAGTGGCCGGTTGGTGGGGATCCATTGTGGCGGCCTGGAAGGCGATCCAAGCGGACTCAGCAATGCCTTTTTCTGTGCCATTGATCCGATCGTCGAGGCTTTCGGCGTGCGCGTGCTCACTCGGGCATCCGTCACGGAGCTGACGCCGATCCCGCCGCCCGCCCCACCCGACGCAGTGGCACCACCCATCAATGGAGAAAGAGAACTCGATGTGGTGGCCAGGACGATTTGGGGTGAGGCTGGCGAGTTGGGCGCGGAGGCTATGCGCGCGGTGGCGGCAGTGATTCTGAACCGCCGCGCCTACGGCAAATGGATGGGCGGCACGGCGCTGGAGGTGTGCCTTAGGCCCTACCAATTTCGCTGCTGGGATGCATCGTCGCCAGCCATCCACCGTATGCGCCTGCCACCGGCAGACGATCCCGCTCTGCAGCAGGCGAGGACAATCGCTCAGGTGGCGCTTGCAGGCGGCATTGTTCCCGACCCGACTGGTGGCGCGACGCGCTACCACCCGGAATGGGTGATGCCCGTCTGGGCCGAGCAGCGCCAGCCTTCGGCCCCCTCCATTGCAGGCTTGCGTTTCTACCGAGTCGAGTGAAAGGAGATCACGAGCATGGACAATGTCGCGCTCGATGTGATCATCGGACTCGTCTTTATCTATCTGTTGTTCAGCATTCTGCTGACGAGTCTGGCCGAGCTTGTCTATAACCATGGTTTAGGGCTACGAGGGAAGAACCTCAAGGTCGCCATCAAGTCGGCATTTGGCGCAGTGGACGGCCGCGATAAGACGGCTGATTCGCTAGTCGACCGATTCTTCGCCCATGGGCTAATAGCGTCACTGTACGAGGGCAAGCGGGTTCCGTCCGAGATACCTGCGGACATGTTCTCGAAGGCATTTCTGGCCGTTCTTGGCGACTATTCAGGGCCAGCCGATCGGCCAGCCACACCAGCGGAACTGCTCAACAAACTGAAGCGCGACAACAATCTGCCCAATCGGGAGCGGCTCGTCGGGGTGCTGGACCAGTTGCTGCCCGGGACGGAGACATCCTGGGAAAACTACGAGCGCAACGTTGCCAACTGGTTCGCCCAGGTCGGTGATCGCTCCAAAGGCTGGTACAAGCGCAAACTTGATCGGCGCATCCTCGTGCTAGCGCTCGGCCTCGCAGTAATCGGCAATGTGGACACCCTGTTCATCATGCGAATGCTGCAACTGGACAAGCAACATCGCGAGTTGCTGGCGAGCCAAGCCGCAAATGTCGTCGCCAACGCTGAAGGCAAACCGGCCGCGTCGATAACGGCCCCGAAATCAGCAGCGGTGCAACGCATGGAGCTGCGCGATCAGGTCGACGCGCGGTTGGTCTCCGCGCTAGTCGGTCTGCGTAACTCGATTCTCGACAGTGTGCCGCTGCGCACCGCCTTGTATAGGCGTTGTCCCAACCCAGAGCAGTGTGATTTCAATCCATACAAATGGTACGAAAAACTCGACGAGTTGCGGCGCAGCAGTTGGGATGCCTTGAGCCCGGGGTCGGCGGTCAGCAGTTCAGATAAGGCAGGTGCAACGTCTGGAAGGGACAAGCCTGAAACGCCCAAGGCAATCGTTGATCTAGCAAATGATCTCCGCAGTCTCTCTGCCAATCTCTATCTCGCCTATCCAGACCCCGTCCGCAAGGAGGACGCGGAAATCAAGAAGCAGCTCACTGCCCTGCGGCCGTCCATTGATGAAGCGGCGCAACTACTGCAGCGACAATTGGACGCCGACAAGGCGGTAAAGGATAGCATTCAGCGAGTGTGTGGCGAGAAGGCGACCGACACGATCAAATGCGTCGAACTCTACGAAAAAGCGGCGGCTGGCGAGATTGGCTTTCCGATCGGATGGTCTGCCGACCTAAGGGAGTTCCAGAAACAGTCGGTCAACGCAGAATGGAGCACCACCGTCTTTGGCGTGTGGCTCTCAGGCGAGAACATTCTCGGTCTCGTACTCACGGCCTTGGCGTTAATGCTGGGGGCGCCCTTCTGGTTTGATGTGCTGCGTCGCGTGGTGTCATTGCGGGCGGCCGGGACGCGACGCGATGAAGGCCTGACCACCGGCGTTGGCCAAGGCAAGCCACCCCCAGCGCAACAGCTCGACGGCGGGCCGGCACCTAGCCCTAGTTCCCCGACAGGAGGAGGCTGGTTCTCTGACGCAGTCAATGACGTCGAGCGGCGTTTGTCCGCCGAGCAGATTCGACAACTGCAGAGCCGTCTGAAGGAGATTCCGATCTCTGGTCGGCTCGACGCCGCGACGCGCGACAAGATCTATGCCTGGCGTCAGATGCACCGACCAGGCGCCGAGCCGAGTTGGGAACTCGACGAACCCATGGTGCGCGAACTCCTGTGGCAGACGCCCGACCCGCTGTCGCGCGACGCATCAATATTGCCGTCCACGACTGTGCTGCCGGCGACCGATGGGCCCCTGGCGGATCTCAAACTCGGCAGCCAGGGCCCGGAAGTGGTCCGTCTGCGGGGTCTGCTCGCCGCGGTGGGGTTCCTTGGCGCGCCTTCTTCCGCCGCCGAGACCTTTGATGACGAGTTGGATCGCGCGGTCAAAGAATTCCAGAAGGAAAACGCCTTGTCCTTCGACGGTGTGGTGGGGCCGGCAACCTGGTTGAAATTGACTAACGAGCCGCACAAGCTGCCGCTAGCCTTCAGCACGCCGGTCTGGATGCGCTATGCGATCCACGAGATCGGGATCACCGAGCTGGCCGGCACAGGGCAGGACAACCCGCGCATTGGCGAATACCAGCGCGAGACCGGCGCCACGCCCGATGACGAGATTCCCTGGTGCTCCTCATTCGCGAACTGGGTCATGAAGCGCGCCGGTATCAAACCGAGTGGCAGCGCGGTCGCTAGTTCCTGGCGTGAATGGGAAGTCGATACGCCGGCACGCTATGGTGCGGTGATCGTCGTGCTGCAGGTTGGCAAGCCCATCCCAGGAAGGAACGGCCCCGGAGCACACGTCGGCTTCCTAGTCCGTGAAACCGCCGACCGCTACTTCGTAATCGGCGGCAACCAGGGCAAGGAAGGCGCAGGGAGCGTCTGCCTGACTGCCTTTCCGAAGTCCAGCTGGCGATGCCTGGCAATGCGCTGGCCGAAGGAAGAGGGCGTTATCGAAGTGCCACCGCAGTCTGCCGCCGCGCCGGAAGATACGGAAACTGGCGTCGCGCCCTCGCGTTTCGTCGCCGAAACCCTGACCGAGCCGACGCTCGAATACGGCAGCGGCGACCGAACAGCCATCGCACGCCTGCAATCCAAGCTCAACGCCTCCACGCAGGTAGCGCAGATCGATGTGGACGGCATCTTCGGCAAGCAAACGCAGGACGCGTTGATCGAGTTCCAGAAGAAGATGAAGGTGCCGGTGAGCGGGATCGCCGATCCGGCGACCTGGTATCTCCTGCTTCAGGCCTCGGCAGGTGGACGTGGGGTTGGCGGAGATGCGGGTGCGGCCGGGGCGGTAAAGCAACCGCTCAGCCGTGCTGACATCGAGAGTGTGCTCAAGGCGAAGGGGATGGATCTTGGGGTCCCCTTGATCGAAGCGGTCCTGCAAGTGGAGTCGTCAGGTCGCGGCTTTGTCGACGGCGTGCCGGTGGTGCGTCTGGAAGGCCACAAGCTCTGGGAGTACGCAGAGAAGCTGAATGTCAAACCAGCGTCTTGGACCGATGTGGGTTTCGGTCTGCTGCACAGGGATCTAAGTAACCGCTTCGTCCGGCGCGGGAAGGCGGAATTCGAGCGCTTGCAGGAGGCACGCAAACTTTGCGACAAGATGCTCGAAGCTGGCGTGCCACCCAACGACATCGGCGTGACCAGGGCAGGCCAACTCGCCGACCTGGCAACCTCATGGGGGCTGTTCCAAATCATGGGCTCCAACTGGAAGCTGTGCGGGGTTGCCGACCTGCAAACCTTCGTCGACCAGATGAGCGCCAGCGAAACCGTGCAATTGGAACTTTTCTTCGCTTTCCTTCAGAAGCACAGGGGCGGCAAAGCCCTCGACGCATTGCGCGACAAGCAGTGGGCAACCTTCGCCGAAATCTACAACGGACCGAAATTCCGTGTGAATTCCTACGATACCAAACTCGAACGCGCATATGCTGAGATAGCCAATCGGACTCGGACTGCGAATGCCTAGCAGGCACCATGATCCTTCGTCGGCAAGGGAATCACCTTTGACACGGGCGGCGTCTGCATCAAGTCCGGTCCAACATGGAGGAGATGAAGTTCGACATGTGGGGCGCGGCCAGTGTGTTCGGCGCCCTGAACGCGGCCGCGCTCATGAAGCTGGCGGTGAACGTGGTCGGCATCATTCCGGCCGCGGAGAACATACCCGATGGCAACGCGATGAAGCCGGGCGACGTCGTGACGATACGATGTCCGGCCAGCCCGGGGAAGTCCTCGATACCGACTCCGACGGCCGCCTCCTTCCTTCTGATGCGCTCACCTACGCGGAGAAGTACCAGCCCGCGGTCGTCGTCGATGTCGCGACGCTTACGGTCGAACTTGTTCAGAGGTTGTGGTGATGGGCGGCCCCCGTTAATGTCGGAATTTCGAACATCTGGAATCAGGGGTACGACGTGGAAAGCGCCGAGCCGATGTGGGTATGTCAAGCCTGCTTGGACGACTACATGCTCAAGAACCTGAATGGTGCGCTTCAGGAGGAGCGAGCCTGCTGCGCTTGTGGCAAGACGACCAGGAGCGCATTGACGCCCGCGCGCATCGCACGATTTATCCGAGAACACTTGCCGAAGCACTTTCAGCCGGACCACGGGCTCTATCCCGGGTACGAGCTGACACTCGACGACGTGGTGGGCTGCGCCATCGGATGCAGTTCCGAGACTCTCCGGAGGGCGGTCTCGGCGTGCCTTGAGGATCCCAATGCGGATGACGAGGACTTCTATTGGCCGGGGCAGGAATACTGCCGCACACCAAGCCCTTTCGAGTCGGAGGACCACGAGCGCTGGTATGCGGTCGGCCCCTGGCACCACATTGCACACGAGCTGGCCCATGGCCGGCGTTTCTTCAATGACACCGCTCGTGCATTCTTCGAGTGGCTGATCGGGGAGGCCCTCGAGGCCGAAGACCCGGAGCGCCCCGGGACACCTGCCTTGGTCACCATGCTCGACCCCGGCACGGCCGTCTACCGTTCTCGCATTGCCAGCGGCGAGCTGGAGGCACGATCGTTTGCGGAGAACGCTGCGGTTGCACTGGGCGCAGCCCCCAAGGAGCGAGCAGCCAACAACCGCATGAGCCCGGCCGGCGTTCCGCTACTCTACGTTTCTCGCGAAATCGATACGTGTATCGCCGAGGTTCGCCCCTCGATCGGCGATACTGTGGTGGTGGGGCGCTTCCATTCCACGGCACCTTTGAAGTTTTTCGATTTCACGATGCTGAGCAACCGGCTGCGGCACGCACCTCTGAGCTTCTTCGATCCTAGCTACCAGAAGCGCAGCGAGCATCGACTGCTTCTGGAATATCTGCACGAAGAGATTGCACGCCCAGTCCGGGCCAGTGACACGGAATATGTGGTGACGCAGGCGCTGGCAGAGTTCATTCGCTATGACAAGAAGTGGGCGTTCGACGGCATAGCCTTTCGATCGGTGCAATGCGAAGGCGGCGTGAACTACGTGCTCTTCGATAGGGGCGCGCCTGAGGCGATGGTTGCACCGGACTGGCGTCCGACATTCCACCTAGCGATCTCGATCGATGCCGTCTCATTCCACGTGATCGAAGGCGTGCGCTACAGGCACAAGTCGAGCTCTATTCCGGTGCAGACATTTTGCGCAGGCTGATGCCAGTGTCGGAGGAGAATAGGCGAGCCTGGTAGGGTGCGCTCGGTAAGCCCACGCGTTTCAACGAACCGATATGACTACCCGCTACGTGGGCACGCAGTGCCCGCCCCACAAGTGACTGGAGTTGAAGTACGTCCATGGCTGCTCTGCGCCTGATCGCTAGCAGGGCGTTGAAAATCTCGTCTTCACCTTCGGTTTCCAGCTTGCTGGAAAAAAATCGACATTGAAAAGCGCGCGCCTGCCCCGTGATCATTCCGATTCAAGCGGACTTTTCCGTCGAGCGTGC
>NZ_WTVK01000111.1 GCF_012910805.1 Aromatoleum evansii | reverse complement strand
CCCCCCATACACCGCCGCCGCCGCCATCATCACCACCGTCGCACTCGCCAGTGGCGCTTCCCGCGCCATGACACGATTTCCGACGAGAATGTAGATGGAATAGATCAGTGCTGCGGCCACGCCAAGGATGATCCCCAGCGGCCGTCCGCTCAGCTCCCCACCGATCGTCAGCGCCGTTCCCGCCAGGGCAGTCAGCACTGCCAGCACACGCCCCGTCGTGAGACGCTGGCTCAGGAACACTGCGCCCAGGACCGTGACAAGGATCGGATAAAGGTATAGCAACAGGGCAACCAAGCCTGCCGAGGCGAAATTCAGCGCCTCGAAAAAGGCGTACGACTGCGCCACGTAGCCGATTCCGCCCATTGCGACGAGAATCGCCGCATTGCGCGCGGAAGGCCAGCGGCGCCGGGTCGCCAGCATCACGGCAGACATGAGCACGGCCGAAATGAGGAAGCGCAGGAACAGCACCGTCACGACGTCGGCACCGCTGGCGCTCGCAAAACGGGCAAAGATCGCCATCGCACCGAAGGCCGCTGCCGATACCGCCACGTATGCCGCACCGACCAGCCGCTCGTTTTGCATTCACCGACTCCGCAAAACCGCGAAGCTTGCCGAAGCAGCGGGACACGGTCAATGAAATCGGACTATGCGCGCCTTATACGCGACGATCGGCATGGTGGACGGATCCATCCACGAGCATGACCACAATACGCGCGTCGCGCATGAGAAGCGCCCCTTCGGCTATTTGACTTGCCCCCGGCTGCTCGCCGAACGATCATGCCAAAATCCGAAAATCCTGAATTTCCCCGCGTTCTTCGCCATGGGCAAATGTAATAATCGGCTATGACGATTCCCGCAATCCGGCCCGAGATGACCGAAAAAGACGCCCCTCTCGCCAGGCTCGTGGCGGGTTGCCGTACGCAGCTGGAACACGACCTGTGCGAATTGTTCGAGGAAATGGGGCCCTCGCTGACGCAGGCGGCGACCGAGAGCGGCAACGCCGGCCGCGATCGCGCCCGGAACATCGCCGCCGCCGCGCTCGTACAGACCCTTCCGACGCATTGGGACAAGGTGAGCGCTGCGCTGAAGGCCAATCTTGCCGCGCGCGCGGTCCATGTCGCGCGGTCCGAATTCGATTCGGCCGACCAGGCGAACCTGCGGCTCCTGAGCGCCGCAGAGGAGTCTGTCCAGTTTGCGATGCGCGAGGTACTGGACCGCGTGACCCTGGCCTGCCGCGACGAAACCAAGCCCCTGGACCGGCGAATCAACTACCTCGTGTTGCGCAGGGTGATGCAACCCGGCGACAAGACCTTCAATGTCGCGTCCTTGTGGTCGTGCATCGAAGCCGCCTGCGCCGAGCTCACGACCGATACGGGCGCACTCATCCTGCTGCTGCAATTGGTCGGCGAACAGATGGCCACGGAGATGCCGCAGCTCTACCGCGTGGTCAACGAGACCATGATCGAGGCGGACATCCTGCCTTCGCTCAAACGCAGCTATCGCGACACGACGCCGGTCGACGCCAATGAAGTTGCGGAGGAGTCGTCGAAGCTGGCTAGCACCCTGGAGCGCCTCGTTCAGGCGCGCACGAAGGAAACAGCCGCGAAAGAAACGCCCAAGCCGGGCACCATCAGCCAGGAATTGTTCAACTCGCTGAAGACCCTGCAGGCTGCCGCGACGCCGCAAGCCCCCGGCAAGCACACCAACGTCGTGCGCATGGTGCGCGACAGCGGCGCCGCACGCAACGTCATGCCGCTCGAGGCGGTGACGCTGGACATCGTCGTCAAGCTGTTCGATCTCATCTTCAGCGACCCGAACGTCGGGGACGGAATCAAGGCACTGGTCGCCCGCCTGCAGACGCCGGTGCTGCGCGCCGCGATGCTGAACCAGCGCTTCTTCGCCGACCGCGGCCACCCGGCACGGCGCTTTCTCGACAGCATCTCAATCGTCGCCGTGCGCTGGGGAAAGGTCGTCAACGCCGAGGATCCCTTCTATCTCAAGCTGTCCGAGCTGGTCGACAAGGTGCAGAGCACCTACGACGGCGATCTGGCCGCGTTCGATGCCGCCAACGCAGAGCTCGACGCCTTCCTCACCGAACGCGAGGAACACGACGAGCAGCAGAACCGCGCCCTGGCCGACGCGGTGCTCGCTCGTGAGGAAGAAATGCGCCTCAAGCGCGAAGCCCAGATCCGTGCGCAGCAGATGGCCGACGCCTGCATCGCCCGCATAGTGGAGCCGGAGACGCCGCCCGAGATCGAGGAGTTCCTTCGCAGCTACTGGCGCGACGTCGTCCAGAACCGGATCTCGCAGTCCGGTCAGGAAGGCGCCCCCACCGCCGAGGCCATGCAGGTCGCCACCGACCTGCTGTGGTCGGTCACGCCGAAACACCTTGCGGAAGAGCGGCAGCGGCAGGCCGCCGGGGTACCGACACTACTGAGCAGGATCAACGCCGGTTTTGACGAGATCGGAGCCGCGCCGACCGAGCGCAAGGCCTTCCTCGACACCCTGCTCGACCTGCAACTTGCCGCCATGCGCGCGAAAAAGGCCGGCACGCGCAAGGGTTCCTCGACGTCACGCACGCGCGGCGGCGGACCGACCCTTCAGGTCAGCCACGCAACGGACCTCGGCATTCGCGTCCAGGACATCTCGCTACCGACGAGCGAGGGGCTCGACCGGGAAAACACGCCGGACCGTGCAGACCTGCGCCGGGTGCGCCAATTGGTGCGAGGCGACTGGGTGGACTTCACGACCGCGCGCCAAACCCGCCGCGAGCGCCTGAACTGGATCAACCGCAGCCGCACGCTCTTCCTGTTCAGCAACAGCGCCTCGCCCTGCGCGATCTCGATCACCCCGGAAGCGCTGGCGGTGCGCCTCAGGAACGGCACGGCGCAGATCGTGAAGATTGACCGGCCGATCTTCGAGCGCGCCATCCACGGCGCGATCAGGTCGCTCGACCAGCACGCCTGAGGGCTGCAGGTGACTCGTGGCACCTGTCGCTGCAGTGCCGTGGCGCCGATCCAGCAGAATCGGCTCCACCTTGCCGGAACTCTCTTCGCCATCTCCCGTCCATCTGCAAGCCACTTCACACGCAGGAACCTGCATGCAACGCGATCCCAGACTCGACGCCCTGTTCAACAACTTCAAGCAAAGCCCGCCCAAACCTGCCGGTCCGCTGCAAAAGCTCGCGGCGATAGCCGCTACCGTGCTCGTGTTCGGCCTGGCGCTGACCTTCTCCGTCCTGTTCTTTGCCGTCGTGGTCGCAGCCGGCGGGCTGATCTGGGGATACGTTTGGTGGAAGACTCGCAATCTGCGCAAGGCGATGCAGCAAGCGCAGGCGGAAGGGACGGCCCGGCGCGGCCCGCGGTCGGCGGACAATCTGGTGATCGAAGGGGAAGTGCTGCGGGAAATCCGCGAAGAGGATCACGACGCCCCACGCAAATGACTCAGGCCGCAAGCTTAGCCATGGCCACCCGCGCCTTCCGGGCGAAGGCGCTTCCGCACACACTTCAGGACACTACGCGCAGGGCGAGGCGAGCTTGTCCTGTCTCGGACACTCAGGGGCACGGGTCACGCGGCCCAGCGCGGCCGTGAGTCTTTCCCATGATTCTTCCGAATCGGGCAAACCGAAGCGGACCAGGGCGTGATCCTTGAAATATCGAGTGAAGATGCCAGCTTTGGCGAGCTCGTCGTGGACTTCTCTTGCGCGCGACTGAAAGACCGTCGCGAACAGCGGCGTCGCGCCCACCACGCCGAGCGGTTCAAGCAACTGCACCAGCCTCAGCCCGGCTGCACGCAGGCAAGGGCGCATGTCTTGTTGCCATGAACGATCCGACAGCGCCAGACGCGCAACCTCGCGCGACGGCCCCGCGATCGTCCACGGCCCGAGTCGGGATGCAAGGCGTTCGCGCAATCCCGTCGACGCGAACAGGAACCCGACACGCGCACCGGCCAGACCGAAGAACTTGCCCAGCGAGCGCAGCACGATGAGGTTCGGCGCAGCGTCGGAACCGGCTATCGGAGCAAGGCTCTCCTCGGGATTCACGTCGATGAACGCTTCATCGACGACCAGGACGCCGCCCCGCGCTCGGAGCGATGCGGCCACCTCCAGCAACTCGGGAGCGTCGTAGCGATGACCGGTCGGATTGTTCGGATTGCACAGGACGATGTGCTGCGATCCGAAGGCCAACGCACCGCGCAGGTCGCCGGACGGGTGCAGGCGGACCGCGTGTCCGTGTGCCCTCCATGCGTGAGGGTGTTCATTGTAGAGCGGGGACAGGCAGACCACGGAACTACGCGGAAAGAAGGCCGGAAGCGCCTGTATCGCGGCTTGCGAGCCGGCCACCGCGAGCCCGTTCGAATTTCCGTAGTAGGCTGCGGCCGCGTCTTCAAGACCGTCGTCCTCTTCGGGCAACCGCGCCCACGCGCGGGCGGTGAGCATGGGCACCGGCCAGCCGAAGGGGCTCACCCCAGTGGACAAGTCGAGCCATTCGGAATGGGGAATGCCATAGCGGGCCGCCGCGGCCCGCAGCCTGCCTCCATGCTCCGGGACTTTGTAACCCAGGCTCGGAGTCATCTCTTCGATCTGCATGAGCGAATTGCCTTGCTTACAACGCGGATAGACGCCGCCCGCCGTCAAGCTGACGGCTCAGCAGCGCCAGTCGGGCATGAATGCGCGGATCACTGATCCGCAGCGCAAGGTCTGCACAGCGGTGCAGATCCTCCGCTTCGAGCGCGGCCCCACAACTGACCGCGGCCTCCAGGCGCTTCAACGATAGCCGGCGGTGCCCCAAGTCGAGACTGTGCCGCAGCAATGCCACGACCGCGGCCTTGCGTTGCGCCTCGTCCTGCGCGGCGCTGAACGCCTGCTTCAGTTTCCTTGCGACATCCCTGGGCACAGTGTTCTCCTGGGGCTTTTGCTGCCGTGAATAAAAGGGAAAGACGCCACACGCGAGGGAGCATAGGGGGAGAGGGAGAACTGCCTTCGTGTGCTCGTCGGCGTCTTTCCATGAAACCGATTTGCCTTATGTACTTGAAACCAATTCCTGCACCACCAGACATTTTGCGAGGACTTCGTCGTATTCGTTGCGGGCGATCGAGTCGGCCGTGATGCCGCTGCCGACGCCGTACTGGCCGCTGCCGGAACCGGTGTCCACGGCGAGCGTACGGATTGCGACGTTGAAGACCGCATCGCCGCCCGGGCGCAGCATTCCGATTGCGCCGCAATAGATTCCGCGCGGCCCCGTTTCGAGTTCCGCGATGATCTTCATCGCTTCGATCTTCGGCGCACCGGTGATCGAACCGCAGGGAAAGGTCGCAGCGAAGATCTCTTCCAGCCCGATTTCGGGCGCGATCTCGGCGGTCACGGTCGAGGTCATCTGCCATACCGTCGGGTACTCCTCGACCGAGAACAGCGAGGGCACGGCTACGGAATGCGGCTGCGCGATGCGGGACAGGTCGTTGCGGATGAGATCGACGATCATGAGGTTCTCGGCCCGCTCCTTCTCCGCCGTCGCGAGCGAATCGCGCAGCGCGCGATCCAGTTCCTCGGACGTGCCGCGGCGGGCCGTGCCTTTCATCGGCTTGAAGGTCAGGCGCTGCTTCTCGCGGGAGAAGAACAATTCGGGCGAGACGCTCAGAATGCGGTGCCGGCCCAGCTCGACACAGGCGCAATACCCTGTCGCCTGTCTCTCCCGCAGCCCCTCGTAAAGGGATTGCCAATCGCCGACGTAGTGTCCGGCCAGGCGCAGCGTGTGGTTGACCTGATACACGTCGCCCGCGCGAATGTGCTCGAGGATCGTCGCGATATCCTGCTCGTATCGTGCGCGCCCGGCCGACAAGCCCCAGTCGAAGGCTGGCGCCGACGCATGCGTTCGGGCATACGCGCCGACCGGCCTGTCGAAGACGCCGAACCACACGAGCGGCAGGTCGGCCCGGCCCCGGAAACGAAACGCCGGGTCGAAGGCCGCACCGGCCTCGTAGCAGACGAAACCGGCCACCCACCTGTCTTCCCGCGCCGCACGATCCGCACGGGCAACCGCCGCGCGGACCTGCGACACTTCTCGGGCTTCGATGATCTCGGACGGCTGCTCGAAGACCAGCGGCCCTTCCTGCCCGGCCGCGTTCGGAAAGTCGAAACGCAGGCGCGTCACGGCTTCGTCACTCCGCACGGCTTCTTCCCGGCGTCCCATGGTCGTTCTCAGGCGAACTCGATCAGGAGGTCTTTGGCATTTTGAAAACGGATCAGGCCGCCTGCTGCAGCGGGAAAGGTGCCTGTGCGACGTATTCGTCGTACTTGCGTTCGATCATCACGCCGACACGGCCGACGCCTTCGAGCACCTGGGGCTTATGCACTGAGAGGCTGATCCAGCTCGGCCGGAACTCGTCGAAGATCACGCCGGCGAGCGAATCGGCGAGGTGTTCGAGCAATGCAAAGCGGCGCTCCGCGAGGTACCCGCGCAGGCGTGCGACCAATTCCGCATAGTCGATGGTGTCCTCGATGCGGTCGCTGCGCGCCGCACGGCTACCGATGCCGAGGCGCAGGGTGATGGACACCGGTTGCGAACCGACCAGCTCATGCGGGTAGATGCCGACCTGCGCGTCTGCGCGGATGTCGTCGATGAAGATCTGGTTCATGTTCGTTCCCGTTTGATGTTGCGAAAACTCAAGATAAATCAGCAGCCTGACCTTGACATGCCGTCTTGCGACAAGCGCGAGCGCTCGAGCGACGATGGCTTTCGTGTTCGTGTCGCGGGACGAGCATCCCGGCTTCGTGGGAGCGGCTTCAGCCGCGAATGGGCGTCGATTCGCGGCTGAAGCCGCTCCCACGGAACAGACCGACCAGCTCCACGTGAAAACGGAGCCGGTGAACAACCACCGGCTCCGTTTTCGGGACTTGCGTCGACCCGCGATCAGCCGTGCAGCGCCGCCTCACGCACCGCGGCCCGCTCGCCGCTGCCGATGGGCTCCGCCGGCGCCACGAAGACCCCAAACTCTTCCGCGGCATCGAGGATCCAGCTGTACAGGTAATCCGCGAAGCTGCGGCGGATCACCAGTTCCCAACGCTCCTCATCGACACGACGGATCACCGCCGAGCTCTTCGCAAACACGCTCGACACCCCCTTGCCCACCGGGAAGGCGCGCGGATGCACGTCGTAGGGCGTGCACTTCATCAAGAGCTCGCGCACCTTGGGGCCGGTCAGCTCCA
>NZ_WTVK01000110.1 GCF_012910805.1 Aromatoleum evansii | reverse complement strand
CAGAAATACGGTGCGCGGCCGGGCGGGCAGGGTGTACAGCGCCACCGTCATCGGGCACAGCGCGATGTTGCGCACGTCCTCGGCGATCATCCGGCCCGACACCTGCGCGCTGCAGAAGGAAAAGATCTCGGCCTCGCCGTAGAAGTCCGCGCGATGGCCGAGATCCGGCGCCGTGCGCGCGAGCATCTCGCCGAACTGGCTCACCGCCGGCGGAGCCAGCCCCTCATCGACGAACGCGTCGAGCAGGGCTGCACGGGCGTCTGCGTAGGCGAGCGGCTGCAGCTCGCGCACGATGACCTCGTCCGCGGCCCGCACCGCGGCGCTGGCCATGAGCAGGGCGGCGACAAAGAAAACGAGCCCCGCCCGAACGAGCCGGGCAGGGCGGATGCGGTCGCCGTGAAGAAGGAGGACGCCGCGAAGGAGGCGTGCGTGGCCGGTCAGAATCGGTAGCTCGTCTTGATGCCCGCATACACGCTGCGGGTCGGGCCGGGTTCATAGAAGCGGTCGTTGCCGTCGCCGACGATCACCGAGGCGACGTGTTCCTTGTCGAATAGGTTATCCACGCGCACCATTTCCTGGAAGGTCCAGTGCCCCGAACGCTGCTCGGCAGTCAGGCGCAGGTTGGCCAGCGTGTAACCCGGCGCGGTGCGCTTGGTGTTCGTATCCTCGACGTAGACTTTGCCCCGGTGCAGGACTTCGACAGCCGTCGCCAGACCTTCGCGCGGCTTCCATTCCAGCTCGGCGTAGGCCGACAGTGCGGGGATACCGGGGATGCGCTTGCCGTCCTCGATCGTCCGGCCGCCTGCGACGAAGTCATCGTCGTAGACCGCGTGCAGCCTCGTCACCGACAGCTTGCCGCGCCAGTTGCGCGAGAACTCCGTATCGGCCGCAAACTCGACGCCTTGGCGCAGGGTCGAGCCCGCGTTCTTGAACACCGTGCGCCCGCCCAGGGCGCTGTCCACCACCAGTTCGTCCTTGGTGCGGATCTCGAACAGGGCCACGTTCACGCGGGTGTTCTCCCCGACGAAAGCCTTGGCCCCCAATTCGTACTGCTTGCTGGTGGCCGGCTTCAGGCCGAAGTTGAAGCCGTCCGTGGAGGTCGTGCCGGAATAGGAGAGCTCCGTCAGCGTCGGCGTCTCGAAGCCGCGCGCGGCACTTGCGTACAGGTTCACGACCGGGCTCAGGTGATAGACGATGCCGAGCGCCGGAGTCGTCTTGCGATAGCGGATGTCGCCACTGTCGTCCGGGTTGCCGGCGGCGATGTACTTGTCGTCCACCTCGAACTTCACGTCGCTGTGGCGCAGCCCGGCCTGCACGGTCCACTTGTCCAGTTTCCAGCTGCCCTGCACGTACGGATCGACGCTCGTCACCGTGTCGGTCTCGTTCCGGCGCAGCCGTCCCTTCACGCCCACCGCGCTCGGGGCGAAGGCGCTGCCGAGAAAGTTCTCGAAGCCCTTGCGCGCATCTTCCGAGCGGTCGTAGTCGACGCCGGCCGTGAGTGTCAGCTCGCCCGGGCCCGCGGCCAGCGTGTGCGTCCAGCGCGCGCCCAGTCCGTGGAAGCTGCGATCGAAATCGATCACCCCGCCCGAATGACGGGGCCGCGTTGCGAGGTTCTGGACGGCCGTGGGGATGGCCTGGAACTGCGTCACGCTGCGTTCGCCCGCATACGCGGACAGATGCAGCCGACCCGCGCCGAAGCGCCGCTCGTAGGTCGCGCCGCCCTGGCGATGGTCGATGCTCTTGCGCGTGTTGAAGGCCTCGGCGACGCTCTCGACGTCCTGCGGATCGTCCTTGAAGGTATCCCAGGTCAGGCCCAGCGGGTCATCCGTGTCGTCCTGGCGCAGCGCGTTCGCCACCAGCGTCAGCCTGCTGTCCTGGTCGGGCCGGAACACCAGCTTGCCGAAGAGCTGGTCGCGCGTTGCGGCGCTGTGGTCGCGGTAACCGTCGGTATCGAAGCGCGACGCATCCACGACATAACCCACGCCGTTCTTCTCGCCTTCCGCACCGATATCGACCTTGGTCGTGCCCCACGAACCGCCCAGCACCCCACCGCGCACCGTCGGCGCACCCTTCGGGTCGCGCGAGAACAGCTGGATCACGCCCCCGGCATGGTTGCCGTACACGGTGGAGAAGGGGCCGCGCATGACCTCTATGCGTTCGGCCGTGTCGAGATTGAAGGTCGCCGCCTGGCCCTGGCCGTCCGGCGTGCTGGCGGGAATGCCGTCGGCGATCATCTTCACGCCGCGCACGCCGAAGGCCGCCCGGCTGCCGAAGCCGCGCACCGAAATCTGCAGGTCCTGGGCGTAGTTCTGGCGGTTCTGCACCACCAGCCCCGGCACCCCCGCGAGCGCCTCCGACGCGTTCACGCCGAGATTGCCCGCCTGCACCGCCTGCATATCGACCGCGTCCACCGAGAAGGGCAGGTCGAAGCTTTCGGCCTCGACGCGGCTGCCGGTCACGACCACCGGATTCAGCGTCGGGGTCGGCTCCGCGGCAAGCGCATGGGATGCTCCCACACAGGCGAGCAGCGCCAGGGGAAGGGGCCGAAGCCGGGTATGCAGGGAGGCTGCGGGCGAATTGCGGGTGGAAGCGAACATGTTTCCGGATCCTGTCGGTTGGAGTACGCCGCGTGTGGCGTTTGTACCAACTTTAAGGATCCGCGCACAGTCCCGCGTCCTTAAGTCCGCGGAATCGACCTACAGAAAATCATGAGATCGTCCGGGCGGATCGCCGCCGGGTGCGGCCTCAGCCGTACCAGATCACGAAATACTTCTGCGGCCAGCGCAAGGTGCGCCACCAACGCTCCCCCGCCTCGTAAAGGGCGACTCCGTCGGCGGACAGGGTGTAATAGTGCGCGCGCGTCCCTTCCTTCGCGCAGGGCACGATGTAACCGTTGCGCTCGAGGAAGCCGAAGTAATGCACCGCCATGGGCGCACCTTCGAGATGCGTGAGACAGGAGAGATCCCACAAGTGGATGAACGGATGCCCCGCATGCATGGACCGCAGCATCTGCAGCACATGCCAGCGATGCGGCAGGGGCTCGCGGCGCGGGGCGTCATCGGAACGTGGAAGCATCACTCTCTCCAGGGGCTGCATTTCCAGGTCGGATCGACGGAGACCCCCGTCCGTTCCACTCGCCGGGGGCGGCAGCGGGGCGGAAGTCAGCCGCAAACTGCATGCAGCCGGCTGAGCGATGCCGGGGGAGCCTTCATCCCGTTTGATTGCGCAGCCGACACTTGATTTATAGCCCGTGGGAAGTGGCTTGTCTCCGCGTCGCGGAAGCTTGTTACGGATGGGGCGACGGTAAGGTCCGCAGGGGCATTTCTGCCCGAACGAGCGTGCGGGCAAGGCGATGCAGGGCGTGCCCGGGATCTCGCCCGTTGACATTTACTGAATTCAGAATACACTCGGCCGTGTGTTAGCGAATTCTGAATACAACGCACCCAGGATATCGCACGCAGGCATTGCCACCTGATCCGGTTCGGGCACCCGCTGCCTGCCGAGTCATAACGGAGGAGACAAGCATGGCCGGCTTCACCCACCGACAATTCGTGGCGGTCGCGACCTTCGCGGGCGCAACGGCGCGGTCGCGCCGGTCCTGTTTCCCGGGATGAAGGAACGGGGCGCGAAGCCGCGTGGCCGCGTCGCGCTGCTGTCCGCGATTGGCGCGCAGACCTGGACGATTCCGCCCAGCAAGGATGCTGGCGGCGGTGGGTGATCACTGCCGGCGCCGGCCCGAATACAGATCCAAAAACGCAAAGGAGCAGGTATGGATTTCTCCCTAAGCCCGGCGCTGCAGGAACTGCAGCTGCGAGTGCGCCGATTCATCGCGGACGAGGTGATTCCGCTCGAGAAGGATGCGCGCCAGACGGTCCATGGTCCGAGCGAGGACCTGCGCAACGAACTGGTCGCCAAGGCACGTGCAGCGGGCTTGCTGACGCCCCACGCCTCACGCGAGATGGGCGGCCTGGGCCTGTCGCACGTCGAGAAGGCGGTGGTGTTCGAGGAGGCCGGCTATTCGACGCTGGGGCCGACGGCGCTGAACATCCACGCACCCGACGAAGGCAACATCCACCTGATGGAAGTCGTGGCCTCGGAGGCGCAGAAGGAGCGCTGGCTGCGCCCGCTGGTGCAGGGCAAGACGCGCTCCGCATTCGCGATGACCGAGCCCCCGCCGGGCGCCGGCGCGGATCCCTCGATGCTCGCGACGACCGCGGTGCGCGATGGCGACGAGTACGTCATCAACGGCACGAAGTGGTTCATCACCGGCGCCGAAGGGGCCTCGTTCGCGATCATCATGGCGAAGATGGAGGACGGCTCGGCGACGATGTTCCTGTCCGACATGGACCAGCCGGGCATCGAGCACGTGCGCACGATGGACGCGCTCGACACCTGCTTCACGGGCGGGCATGGCGTGCTGCGCTTCAACAACCTGCGCGTGCCGGCGACCGACGTGCTGGGCGAGCTGGGCAAGGGCTTCCGCTACGCGCAGGTCCGCCTCGCGCCGGCACGCCTGACGCACTGCATGCGCTGGCTGGGCCAGGCACGCCGCGCCCACGACGCGGCGCTGGCGCACGCGCGCAGCCGCCAGGCCTTTGGCCGCACGCTCGGCGAGCACGAAGGCGTGAGCTTCATGCTCGCCGACAACGAGATCGACCTGCAGACCGCGCGCCTGCACATCTGGCATACCGCGTGGCTGCTCGACCAGGGCGAGCGCTGCAACTTCGAGTCGAGCCGCGCGAAGGTCGCGTGCTCGGAGGCCGAATGGCGCATCGTCGATCGCAGCGTGCAGATACTGGGCGGGCAGGGCGTCACCCACGAGACCATCGTCGCGCGCATCTTCTCCGACATGCGGGCCTTCCGCGTCTATGACGGCCCGAGCGAGGTGCACCGCTTCAGCATGGGCAAGAAGATCGTCGCCGGCCGTGGCGATGCGAGCGTGAAGCCGCAGGAGCAGCGCTGATGGACAAGGACTATCTCGGCGGGCTGTTCGCGCTCGAGGGCAAGGTGGCGCTCGTCACCGGGGCCTCCAGCGGCCTGGGGCGGCACTTCGCCGCGCTGCTCGCACGCGCCGGGGCACAGGTCGTCGTCACCGCGCGCCGCGCAGACAAGCTGCAGGAGCTCGTCGGCGAGATCGAGGCTGCGGGTGGGCGGGCGCAGGCCGTGTCGATGGACGTGACGGACGCGGCGAGCGTCAGAGCCGCGTTCGACGCGGCAGCGGCCGGGGCCGGCGTGCCTGACGTCGTCATCAACAACGCCGGCCAGACGATCACGAAGCCCCTGCTGCAGCAGACCGGGGCCGACTGGGACAATGTCATGGACCCCAACCTCAAGGGCTGCTTCCTCGTCGCGACCGAGGCGGCCCGTCGCATGGTCGATGCGGGCAAGGGCGGCAGCATCGTGAACATCGCCTCGATCCTCGGCGAGCGCGTGGGCGGCGGCGTCGCGCCCTACACGATCTCGAAGGCCGGCGTGCTGCAGGCGACCAAGGCGATGGCACTCGAACTCGCGCGCCACGGCATCCGCGTCAACGCGCTGATGCCGGGCTACGTGATCACGGACCTGAACCGGGATTTCCTCACGAGCGAGGCGGGCGACAAGCTGCGAATGCGCATCCCCAGCCGGCGCTTTTGCGAGCTGTCGGACCTCGACGGACCCTTGCTGCTGCTCGCTTCCGATGCCGGCGCAGCGATGTCGGGGGCCTGCGTGGCGGTCGATCGCGCTCACCTGGTGGGCGGACTTTGAGCATGGTGGAAGGACAAATGGAAGAAATTTCACGCAAGGCGGTCGAACGCTTCATCGCGACCTCGGCCGGTGCCTCGTCGGTGGCGATCGTCGGGTCGAAGCTGTTGTCCGGCGGGGCGGTGCAGGAAAACTGGCTCGTCGATCTGGAGATCGAAGGCGGGCCGCGCGCCGGTCGGCTGGAATGCGTGCTGCGCTGCGACTCGCCGACGGCAGGGGTGGCGATCAGCCACGGGCGCTCGCACGAATTCGCGCTGCTGAAGACGGTGTTCGATGCGGGCGTGCGGGTGCCCGAGCCCCTGTGGCTGTGCGAGGACAAGGAGGTGTTCGGACGGCCCTTCTTCCTGATGCGGCGCATCGGCGGTACGGCCGCCGCGCATGTCCTGGTCAAGGATCGCCGCCTCGGTGGCGACCGCGTGCAGTTGGCCGAACAGCTCGGCCGCGAGCTGGCCCGCATCCACTCGGTGCGCCCGCCGCAAGCCGCGCTCGATTTCCTGCCGCAGTACGAGGATTCGCCCGCGCTGCACCGCGTGGCGCAGCATCGCGCCTTCCTCGATGGCCACCACACGGCCTACCCCGCGCTGGAATGGGGGCTGCGCTGGCTCGAGCGCCACGCGCCGGCGCGCGGGCTCGTCACGCTGTGCCATGGCGACTACCGCACCGGCAACTACATGGTCGACGAAAACGGCCTCACCGGCATCCTGGACTGGGAGTTCGCCAGCTGGAGCGATCCGCACGAGGACCTCGGCTGGCTGTGCGCCAAATGCTGGCGCTTCGGCAATTTCGCGGAGGAGGCCGGCGGCGTCGGCGCACGCGAGGACTTCTATCGCGGCTATGAAAGGGAGTCCGGGCGGCGCGTGGATCGCGACGCGGTGCGATACTGGGAAGTCATGGCGCACACAGGATGGGCGGTGATTGCGGTCCAGCAGGCGGAGCGGCACTGTTCGGGCGAGGAGAATTCGCTCATGTTGGCACTGACCGGCCATATCGTCCCCGAGCTCGAATGGGAAATCCTCAACATGACGGAGAACGACTGATGCGCGAGCAACCGAAGGGCGATGCGCTGCTGGCCACCGCGCGCCAGATCCTGCGCGACGATGTGCTGCCGGCGCTGCCGGCCGACCGCAAGTACGCGCTGCTGATGGTGATGAATGCGATGTCGATCGCCGAGCGCCAGCTGCGTAACGGCGATGCGCCCGAAGTGCAGGAGCTCGCCGAACTGCGCGAGCTGCTCGACGACTCGAAGGCAAGCCCGGCGGAAGGCAACCGCCAGCTCGCGCGGCTGCTGCGCGCGGGGGCAGGCGACCCCGGCGCACCGCAACGCGCCGCACTGTTCGCCCATCTGCGCGCGGCCGGCCGCAGGCGGCTGGCGGAAAGCAATCCCAAGGTGCTCCCCGGGGAGCCGCGATGAGCATTCTGCTCTTCATGCGGCACGGCCAGGCGGCGTTCGGCGAGACACGCTACGACGTGCTGTCCGAGGTCGGGGTGGCCCAGGCTCGGGCGACCGGGGCCTGGATGCGCGAGCGTGGCGACGCGCTCGCCACCGTATGGCACGGGCCGCGCCAGCGGCACGTGGAGACCGCGGCACAGCTGCTGTCGGGCGCCGGAACCGGCCGGGAAGCCCAGCTCGTGCCCGGGCTCGACGAATTTGCCGAGGGCGAGGAAGTGCTCGATGCGGCCAGCCTGCTGTTCGGCCGTCCGATGAGCGGGCCCGGGGCCCCTTCGCGCGCCGAGCAGTTGCGCTGCTATGAGGCTGCATACGAGGCGTGGTCCCGCGGCGAAGTCGACATCGCCGGACGGGCGTCCTACGGTGAGTTCCGACGAGGCGTGCGCCAGTGGATGCAGGACGTCGTCGCCGCTCCCGGCGCTCCCTCCGGCCAGCAGATTCTGGCGGTGACCTCGGGGGGCGTCATCGCCGCCGCCGTCTGCGACGTTCTCGGCCTGCCCGATACGCAGTGGTGCGCGCTCGTCCGCGTGATCAACAACGCATCCACCACCGAGATCGTGTTTTCGAAGGGGCGCGTCGGCCTGCGCACTTTCAACGGCTCCGCACACCTGAAACGTGAGCTGACGTCTCCCATCTGACTTCCTGCCGCGAGCGGAGCGGCGCGTCTTCGGCGTCCAGTTTCGAATTCGTCGCGCGTTCGCGGTGTCTTGCGGGAATGCTCTCGGATGGTTGGCGTCGGGACAAGAACGATGGAGATGCATCAATGCTGCGACGGTTTGTGCCCGCCTGGCCGCTGCCGGCCGCGCCGCTCAGGCGAGCGATGAAACGCCGCGGCCCGCAGGGCGAAGGGTGGCTGCGCGCGGTGTCGCTCGCCGCCTTCCTTGTGCTGTGGCAGCTCGCAGCAGCGCTCTTCGCCAGTTCCACGCTGCCCCCGCCGGCCACGGTGTTCGCGCGCATCGCCGCGGAGACCGCCTCGCTCGCGCTCCCCACCCATCTGGCCATCACCCTCGCGCGCGTGGCCGTCGCCTTCGGGCTGGCGATGGCGATCGGTGCCGCGATCGGCATCGCCATGGGACGCTGGCGCCGGCTCGATGCGCTGCTCGACGGCTGGCTCGTGCTCGGGCTCAACATCCCGGCGCTGGTGACCATCATCCTGTGC
>NZ_WTVK01000010.1 GCF_012910805.1 Aromatoleum evansii | reverse complement strand
CAGATGGGTATAAGAGACAGCCCCTCTGCAGCCCCGCCGGCCGAACCGCCGCGTTTGCAGGCCGGACCGCCGCCGGGACCCGGATACCTCATCCAGCTTGGCGTGTTCCTCGATACCGCCAATGCGGAAAGCATGCGTCGCGAACTCGAGCGCAAGGGTTATCCTGCGCATCTGCAGGCCCGCGTCGTGCTCGGCCCCTATCCGGACCGCGAGTCCGCGATTGCCGCGCAGGAAAAAGTTCGCCGCGAACGCAAGCTGGATGGCATGATCTTGGGTCCGCGCAAGTAGCAGCGCAGGCGGTGCAGGGCAGGATCCGCCTGCACGCATCGTGGTGCGCGTAAGCCAGGACGCCAACAACGGGGCAAATCAGAGGAGGTCGCAATGAAGATCGAAAGTCAGGTGTTCGGTACGGTCGATATTCCCGATGACAAGGTGATCGAGTTCCCGGCCGGGCTTCCCGGGTTCGAAGACTGCAGGCAGTTCGCCCTCGTGCATGAGGATGGATCGACCTCATCCCTGTACCAGCTGCAGAGCCTGGACAATCCTGCGGCCGTGTTCTCGATCACCGGCTCGGACCGGCTTGGCGTCAACTACGAGTTCGGCCTCTCGGACGAGGAAACCGAGCAGCTCAAGCTCACGAACCCTGCCGATGCCTTCGTCGCCGTGATCGTGCGCAAGGACGAAGGCGACGCGGGCAACCCCGCAACCGCCGGGCTGCGCGCAAACTTCATGGCGCCGCTGGTGATCAACGTCTCCGCCCGCCGTGGAATCCAGAAGATCATCACGCGTCTCGGCTGTGACGTGACCCTGCGCGCCGAAGGTTGATCGGCGCACTCTCCCGCGCCCCGGTGCAGGATGTGCCGGGGCGTTGTTTCATCCGGTCCCCGCTCGGGATCGTTCGTACAAGCAAAGGAATTCAAGCATGAGCCGCAGCATCATCTCGACCCCCAACGCCCCGGCCGCGATCGGCACCTACTCGCAGGCCGTCAAGGTCGGCGACACCGTCTATTGCTCCGGCCAGATCGGCCTCGACCCCGCGACGATGCAGATGGTCGAGGGCTTCGAAGCGCAGACCGTGCGCGTGTTCGAGAACCTCAAGGCGGTGGCCGAAGCAGCCGGCGGCTCGCTCGCCGACGCCGTGCGCGTGACGATCTACCTCACCGATCTCGCCAACTTCGCCAAGGTGAACGAAGTCATGGCGCGCTACTTCGCGGAGCCCTTCCCGGCGCGCGCCGCCGTCGGCGTCAAGGAGCTGCCCAAGGGCGGCGTGGTCGAGGCCGACGCCATCCTGGTGATTGGCTAAAGGCGGGCTGCCTTGCGAGTCAGGAGGCACGAAAGCGCGTCTTGCGCCCCGTGGCGGCGTTGCTCATCCTCGCAATAGCAACCACTATTGCTGCGGTTCGCGCCTTGCCACAGGACGCAATCCATCGCTTTCGTCATGCCCCCTGACTCGCAACGCAGCCCGCCCGCCTGGGCCGGCATCGGCCCGCAACTCGCAGGCCGGCTGGCGAAGCTCGACATCCGCCGGCCGCAGGACCTCGTCCTGCACCTGCCGCTGCGCTACGAGGACGAAACCCGCCTGACCCCGATCGCCGCAGCGCGCGCCGGTGCGCCGGTGCAGGTCGAAGGCGAGGTGCTGTCCTGCGAGGTCATGTTGCGCCCGCGCCGCCAGCTCGTCGCACAGATCCGCGACGCGAGCGGCACGCTCACCGCGCGCTGGCTCAACTTCTACCCCTCGCAACAGAAGCAGCTTGCGCCCGGCCGCCGCGTGCGCGTGTTCGGCGAGGTGCGCGGCGGCTTCTTCGGCAACGAGATGGTGCATCCGCGCGTGCACCCGGTGGCGGAGGGCGAGGAGCTGCCGCAGGCGCTCACGCCAGTCTATCCGACCACTGCGGGGCTCGCGCAGTCGGCGCTGCGCAAGCTCATCGGGCGCGAACTGCAGCGCCCGTCGCCGATCGAGCTTCTGCCGCCCGAAGCGCTCGGGGGGCTGCACCTGCCGCCCTTCGCCGATGCGCTGCGCACGCTGCACCAGCCGCCCCCCGACATCGACCCGTATGCGCTCGAAGACCGCGCCCATCCCGCGTGGCAGCGCATCAAGTTCGAGGAACTGCTGGTCCAGCAGCTGTCGCTGCGCCGCGCCTACAATGCCCGCCGCACGCGCCGCGCCCCCATCCTGCGCGACAGCGGCAAGCTCACCGGCGCGCTGCTCGCACAGCTGCCGTTCAGCCTCACCGGCGCGCAGGCGCGCGCGGTCGCGCAGATCGCGCGCGACCTTGCCACCCCGCACCCGATGCAGCGCCTGCTGCAGGGCGACGTCGGCAGCGGCAAGACCATCGTCGCCGCACTGGCGATGCTGCAGGCGGCCGGGAACGGTTTCCAGGCGGTGCTCATGGCCCCCACCGAGATCCTCGCCGAGCAGCACTGGAAGAAGCTCGCCGCGTGGCTCGAGCCGCTCGGCGTCGGTATCGCGTGGCTGTCCGGAAGCCGGCGCAAGAAGGAGCGCGAGGCCGAGCTCGCCCGGCTCGCCAGCGGCGAGGTGCTGCTCGCGGTCGGCACGCACGCGCTGATCGAGGATCCGGTGACGCTGCCGCGCCTGGGCCTCGCGATCGTCGATGAGCAGCACCGCTTCGGCGTGCGCCAGCGCCTCGCGCTGCGCGAGAAGGGCGCCGACGCGCTGCATCCGCACATGCTGATGATGTCCGCGACGCCCATCCCGCGCACGCTGGCGATGAGCTACTACGCCGACCTCGACGTCACCGTGCTCGATGAATTGCCGCCCGGTCGCACCCCCATCCTCACCAAGCTCGTCGCCGAGTCGCGCCGCGAGCAGGTTATCGCACGTGTGCGCGACGCCTGCCTCGGCGGGGCCCAGGCCTACTGGGTGTGCCCGCTGATCGAGGAGTCCGAGGCGCTGCAATTGAAGACCGCCGTCGAGACCTTCGAGACGCTAGTCGCGGCGCTGCCCGAACTGAAGATCGGCCTCGTGCATGGGCGCATGAAATCCGACGAGAAGTCCGCGACGATGGCCGCATTCGCTGCCGGCGAGATCCACCTGCTGGTCGCGACGACGGTCATCGAGGTCGGCGTCGACGTGCCCAACGCGAGCCTGATGGTGATCGAGCACGCCGAGCGCTTCGGCCTCGCGCAGCTGCACCAGCTGCGCGGGCGCGTCGGGCGCGGCACCAAGGAGTCCGCCTGCATCCTGATCTACGCCCACCCGCTGTCGGAGAACGGCCGCGCACGCCTGAAAGTCATCTACGAACACAGCGACGGCTTCGCGATTGCGCGCGAGGACCTGCGCATCCGTGGCCCCGGCGAATTCGTCGGCGCGCGCCAGAGCGGCGTGCCGTTGCTGCGCTATGCCGACCTGGAGGGCGACGCCGACCTCCTGGAGCCGGCGCGCGCGCTTGCCGAACGCCTGCTGCGCGACTCGCCGGACGTCGCGACCCAGCTAATGGAGCGCTGGCTCGGCGGACGGGAAGGCCTGCTGCGCGCCTGAGCAGGCACGGACCCAAGGGCGGGAGGAGCGCAGCGCATCCCGCCAGAACCGATGGGTGCAACCTCCTGTGGGAGCGGCTTCAGCCGCGAATCAGCCCGGTAGCGTGCGATACCGCCCATTCGCGGCTGAAGTTGCTCCCACGGCCGAAATCCTGCGCCCCGCGCACCCCGGTTGGGCGAGCGACGCCTACCCGGTATCATGCGGCTGGTCCCGAAATTCCCCCCAATGCGTACCCGTCCCCACAAAGAAACCTGGCTGAAGCGCCCGCCGCGCGCGACCGTTTCCCGCACGCTGCGCCCCTGGCTCACCGATCCGGACTCGCTCACCGCGCGCATCCGCGCCCGCTGCAGCACTTTTGCCGTACGCGTGCTGCGTCAGCGTCTCGCCTTGCCGCACCGCGACGAGGCGACGCTGCTGGGCCTGCGCCGCGGCGAACTCGCGTGGCTGCGCGAAGTGCTGCTGGTCGCCGACGGCGTGCCGGTGGTGTTCGCGCGCTCGCTGCTGCCGCGCCCCAACGTGCGCGGCGCCTGGAACCTGTTCCACGGCATGGGCGCCCGTCCGCTGGGCGCCGCACTCTTCGCGGATCCCGCGATCAGCCGCCGCGCGCTGACCTGCGCCTGCCTCGACCGCCGCGACGCGCGCTATCATCTCGCTGCCGCCGCGGTCACGCCGATGGCGATGCCGCCGCGCGCATGGGCGCGCCGTTCGCTGTTCCGCCTGCACGGTCGCGCGCTGCTCGTCAGCGAGGCCTTCCTGCCCACGATCCTGGACCTGCCCGAATGATGTCTGCGCCGCTCCCCCTGTCCGCCCGCCTGCCCATCTACCTGCGGCTGATGCGCCTCGACAAGCCGATCGGCATCCTGCTGCTGCTGTGGCCGACCCTGTGGGCGCTGTGGCTCGCCGCCGACGGCTTCCCGCCGCTGCCCATCCTCGCGATCTTCGTCCTCGGCACGGTGCTGATGCGCTCGGCCGGTTGCGTCGTCAATGACTACGCCGACCGCGATTTCGACGGCCACGTCGAGCGCACCAGGAACCGTCCGCTCGCGACCCGGGTGATCGGCACCCGCGAGGCGCTGCTCCTCGCCGCGGGCCTCTCGCTCCTTGCCTTCCTGCTGATCCTGCCGCTCGCGCCCATCGTGCTGTGGCTGTCGCTGCCGGCGCTGTTCCTCGCCGCGAGCTATCCGTTCATGAAGCGGTTCTTCGCGATTCCCCAGGCCTACCTCGGCATCGCCTTCGGCTTCGGCATTCCGATGGGCTTCGCCGCGATCCAGGGCGAAGTGCCGGCGCTCGCGTGGTGGCTGCTGCTCGGCAACATCTTCTGGACCGTCGCCTACGACACCGAATACGCGATGGTCGATCGTCCCGACGACCTCAGGATCGGCATCAAGACCTCCGCGATCACCTTCGGCCGCTTCGACGTCGCTGCGGTGATGCTGTGCTACGCGCTCGCCTTCGCGCTGTTCGCGGCTGTGGGTGTCGCCGCGGGGCGGGGCGCGTTCTTCTTTGCCGGCCTGCTGGCGGCGTGCGGGATCGCCGGCTACCACTACACGCTCATCCGCGGGCGCGAACGCGCCCCGTGCTTCAAGGCCTTCCTGCACAACAACTGGGTCGGGGCCGTTATATTCGCCGGCATCGTCCTTGATTACATTGCGTTTCCCTCTGCCTGAACTAGGGTGAACCGACCGCATCGATGACGGTCGAAAACATGCGCCCGATTCTTTTTGCGGCGCAACCCCAGAGGAGACTGCAATGAGAAGAAGCCTGTTGTTCGCGGGCCTGTGTGCGATGCTGCTGTCGACGAGCGCCTTGGCCCGTCATTGCCCCGCCGACATGAAGAAGATCGACGAGGCCCTCGCCAAGAACCCGATGCTGAGCGCCGAGCAGATGATGGAAGTGAAGAAGCTGCGCGCGGAAGGCGAAGAGCTGCACAAGGCCGGCAAGCATCCCGAATCCGAGGCGACGCTCGCCAAGGCGATGAAGATGCTCAATATCGGCATGTAGGCCGACACTTGCCGACCAGACCTGGGCCGCCGTCGCGGCCCTTTTCATTTTGAGGCATCCGGGGGCGCGCAAGGGCATCATCCGGCTTATCATTCGCCCCGAACCCATCAGGACGCCTCCATGCACTTCATGACCGCCCTCCGGGCCGCCTGGCAGAGCCGCAACAGCCTCCTCTGCGTCGGCCTCGACCCCTATCCCGCGCGCTTCCCCGCCCACCTGCAGGGCCGCCCCGATGCCATCCTCGAATTCTGCAAGGGCATCGTCGACGCGACCGCCGACCTCGTGTGCTGCTTCAAGCCGCAGATCGCCTACTTCGCCGCGCAGCGCGCCGAGGACCAGCTCGAAGACCTGATCGCCCACATCCACGAGCGCCACCCCGATACGCCGGTGATCCTCGACGCCAAGCGCGGCGACATCGGCAGCACTGCCGCACAGTATGCAGTCGAGGCCTTCGAGCGCTTCCGCGCCGACGCGATCACCGTGAATCCCTACATGGGCCGCGATTCGGTCGAGCCCTACCTCGAATACGCCGACAAGGGCGTGATCCTGCTGTGCCGCACCTCGAACCCCGGCGGCAGCGACCTTCAGTTCCTCGATGTCGGCGGCGGCGAGCGCCTGTACGAACGCGTCGCACGCCTGGTCGCGAACGACTGGAATGGGAGCGGCAACTGCGGGCTCGTCGTCGGCGCGACCTTCCCCAACGAGATTGCCCGCGTGCGCCACATCGTCGGCGACATGCCGCTGCTCGTGCCCGGCATCGGCGCCCAGGGCGGCGACATCGCCGAGACCATGCAGGCGGGCGGCACCGCCGCCGGCACCGGCCTGATGCTCAATTCCTCGCGCGCGATCCTCTATGCCGGCCAGGGCGAGGACTACGCCGAGGCCGCACGCCGTGTCGCGCGCGAGACGCGCGAAGCGATCAACGCCAACCGCTGAACCGCCGCACCCGAAAGGATTCCATGCGTTACCACGATCTTCGCGACTTCATCGCCCAGCTCGAACAACGTGGCGAACTGAAGCGCGTCACCATTCCCGTCGACACCCACCTCGAGATGACCGAGATCGCCGACCGCGTGCTGCGCGCCGGCGGCCCCGCGCTGCTGTTCGAAAAACCCGTCACGCGCGGCGTGCCGCAGGCCATGCCGGTGCTTGCGAACCTCTTCGGCACTCCGCAGCGCGTCGCGCTCGGCATGGGCGAGGACCTCACCGACGGCGACTGGCAGACGCCGCTGCGCGAAGTCGGCAAGCTGCTCGCCTTCCTCAAGGAGCCCGAGCCGCCCAAGGGCCTCAAGGACGCGTGGGAGAAGTTCCCGGCCTTCCGCCAGGTGCTCAACATGTCGCCCAAGGAAGTGCGCTCCGCGCCCTGCCAGGAGGTCGTGTGGGAAGGCGCCGACGTCGACCTCGCAAAACTGCCAATCCAGCACTGCTGGCCCGGCGACGCAGCGCCACTGATCACCTGGGGCCTCGTCGTCACGCGCGGCCCCGAAAAGAAGCGCCAGAACCTCGGCATCTACCGCCAGCAGGTGCTCGGACCCAACCGCGTCATCATGCGCTGGCTCGCCCACCGTGGCGGCGCACTCGACTTCCGTGAGCATCAGCTCGCGCATCCGGGCGAACCCTTCAAGGTCGCCGTCGTCCTCGGTTGCGATCCGGCGACCATCCTCGGCGCCGTCACGCCGGTGCCCGACACCCTGTCCGAATACCAGTTCGCGGGCCTGCTGCGTGGTGCGAAGACCGAACTCGTGCAATGCCTCGGCTCCGACCTGCAGGTGCCGGCCTCGGCCGAGATCGTGCTGGAAGGCGTGATCCACCCGGACGACACCGCTCCCGAGGGGCCCTACGGCGACCACACCGGCTACTACAACGAAGTGTCGGAATTCCCGGTCTTCACGATCGAGCGCATCACGATGCGCAAGGACCCGATCTACCACTCGACCTACACCGGCAAGCCGCCCGACGAGCCGGCGATGCTGGGCGTCGCGCTCAACGAGGTCTTCGTGCCGCTGCTGCAGAAGCAGTTCCCCGAGATCATCGACTTCTACCTGCCGCCCGAGGGCTGCTCCTACCGGCTGGCGGTGGTCAGCATCCGCAAGCAGTACCCGGGGCACGCCAAGCGCGTGATGTTCGGCATCTGGAGCTTTCTGCGCCAGTTCATGTACACCAAGTTCATCATCGTGGTGGACGACGACGTGGACATCCGCGACTGGAAGGAAGTCATCTGGGCGATGACGACCCGCGTCGATGGTTCGCGCGACACCGTGATGGTCGACAACACCCCCATCGACTACCTCGATTTCGCCAGCCCCGTCGCGAGCCTCGGCAGCAAGATGGGCATCGACGCCACCAACAAGTGGCCGGGCGAGACCAACCGCGAGTGGGGCCGTCCGATCGTGATGGACGCCGCAGTCAAGCAGCGCGTCGATGCAATGTGGGGCGAGCTCGGGCTGTAAGATGCCCGGGTGATCCTGACCAGAAGGGAAGTCCGCCATGGCTGACTATCGGACCGAAAGCGCACCCGCCGACCTCGGCGGGCTCGTCACGCTCGCACACATCATCTATGGGCTGCACGCTTTCGCAGTGGTGTCGGGCATCGTCGGCTCCGCGACCATCATCGGCAGTTTCGTCGCCAGCCTGCCGTCCATCCTCGCCGTGGTGCTCAACTACATGAAGCGCGACGCGGTGCGCGGCACCTGGCTGGAAAGCCACTTCCGCTGGCAGATCCGTACCTTCTGGTTCGCGCTGCTGTGGATCCTGGTCTCGGCGGCCATGATCGTCACCCTGATCGGAATCCCGTTGGCGTTCGTGCTGCTGATCGGTGCCGGCCTATGGATCGTCTACCGCGTCATCCGCGGCTGGCTGAACCTGCTCGACCGCAGCACCATGCCGATGCCGTCGGACGCCTGATCCGCGGCGCCCGTTTCCCCGCGTCGCCGGGCTACTGCGCCGGCGCCGAGCCGCCGCCTGCCCATACCCACTCCAGCAGCGCGTCCTGTGCGGCCTGGCTGGACCCCGCCTCGGCGTGATTCACCATCATCACCACCGCATGGCGCCGGCCGCTGCGGTCCAGCACGTAGCCGGCGAGCGACTTCACGCCATTGATCGATCCCGTCTTGATGTGTGCGTAGCCGCGCGCCGGGCTGTCGTGCAGTCGCCCGCGCGCCGTGCCGTCCTCGCCGGCGATCGGCAGCGCCGCGATGAACTCCGGCATGAAGGGCCGCCGCCACGCCGCGAGCAGCACTTCCGCGAGCGTGCGCGCCGTGACGCGCTCGATGCGCGAAAGCCCCGAGCCGTTCTCGATCACCAGGCCCGCGGTCCTTATCCCGTCCGCCGCCAGGAGCGCCTGCACCGCCTCGGCGCCGCCCGCGACCATGTCCAGGCTCGCCCCGCTTTCCCGTCCGAGTGTCGCAAGCAACTGGCGCGCGATCACGTTGCTCGACCACTTGTTCATCTCGCGCACCACCTCGGCCAGTGGCGGCGACGTCTCCGTGACCAGCGTCGTCGCATCGCCGGGCGTCACGCCGCTGCGCACCGCGCCCTCCACCTTGCCGCCCAGCTCCCCCCATAGCCCCGCGACCAGCGCACGCCCGAAGGCCTCCGGCGACAGGGGCGCCGTCGCCCAGTCGCGCTGCCCGCAGCTCGCCGGCATGCTGCCCGACAACACCAGCCGCGGCCCCTGCGGCCCCGGCTCGAACGCCGCATCGAGATTGCCGTACCACACGCCGCAGGGGCCGGGGCCCGTCGTGATGCGGTTGTCGATGTCGAGGCCGATCAGCGACGGGTAGGGCGCGAGCCCCACCGGCTGCCCCGATTCCGCCGCAGGAACGAGGCGCAGCTGCAGCGTATTGAAGTGCATCAGCAAGCCGTAGGCGCCGCTGTTGTACGGCCGCAGCGCGCGCCCGTCGAAGGCCGCCGGATCGTGTGGCGGCAGCGTCAGGGCCGAGCCGTCGAGCACGATGTCGCCGCGCACCGTCGTGACGCCCAGCGCGCGCACCTGGCGCAGCAGCCGCCCGAGGCGCTCGTAGTTCAGCATGGGGTCCGCGCCGCCCGCCAGATACAGGTTGCCATCCAGCACCCCCGCGGCCAGCGGGCCGCCCGTCGCGACCCGCGTCGTCCAGGTGAAGGCGGGGCCGAGCCGGTCGAGCGCCGCGAAGGCGGTCACCACCTTCATCACCGACGCCGGATTCATCGGCCGGTCGCCACCGACCTCCAGCAGCGGGGCCGGCGCGTCGACGGCCTGCACCCATAACGCGACGCTGCCCGCCGGGATGCGGGCGCCGTCGAGCGCCTGCTGCACCGCCGGGGGCAGGGGCGCAGCAGGCGCGGAAGCCATCGCTCCGCAGAACAGCAGGGCAGCCAGGAGATGGCACAGGCTTTGGAGCATCGGGTGCGTCGTCATGAGCGAGTCGTCGTTATCCTGCAACATCTTGCGAAGCGCGCAAGGACGCGGCGGGTATGCGGGCGCGATACAATCACGGATTCCGTTTTTCGTCCGGACCGGCATTTTACGCCGCCGCAAATGCGGCAAGCTGGCTGAAGAGGTAGATCAATGATTCTCGTGACCGGCGGCGCAGGCTTCATCGGCGCCAACTTCGTACTCGACTGGCTGCGCGCAAGCGACGAGCCGGTGCTGAATCTCGACGCGCTGACCTATGCGGGCAACCTCGAGAATCTTGCCGCGCTGCAGGGCGACGGCCGCCATGTCTTCGTGCACGGCGACATCTGCGACCGTGCGCTCATCGACCGCCTGTTCGCCGAGCATCGCCCGCGCGCCGTCGTCCATTTCGCCGCCGAAAGCCACGTCGACCGTTCCATCCACGGCCCCGGCGACTTCGTCCGCACCAACGTCGAAGGCACCTTCACGCTGCTCGAAGCCGCCCGTGGCTACTGGTCCACGCTCGAAGGCGAGGAGAAGGCCGCCTTCCGCTTCCTGCACGTCTCGACCGACGAGGTCTACGGCTCGCTCGGTCCGAACGACCCGCCCTTCGCCGAAACCAAGGCCTTTGAACCGAACAGCCCCTATTCCGCCAGCAAGGCCGCGTCCGACCACCACGTGCGCGCCTGGCACCACACCTACGGCCTGCCGGTGCTCACGACCAACTGCTCGAACAACTACGGCCCCTACCAGTTCCCCGAGAAGCTCATCCCGCTGATGATCGCCAACGCGCTCGCCGGCAAGGCGCTGCCGGTGTATGGCGACGGCCGCAACGTGCGCGACTGGCTCTACGTCGGCGACCACTGCGCCGCGATCCGCGAAGTGCTCGCGCGCGGCCGCCTCGGCGAGACCTACAACGTCGGCGGCTGGAACGAGAAGCCCAACCTCGAGATCGTGCACACGGTCTGCGCGCTGCTCGACGAGCTGCGCCCCGACGCGGCCGGCCCGCACGCGCGCCTGATCACCTACGTCGCCGACCGTCCCGGCCACGACCGCCGCTACGCCATCGACGCGCGCAAGATCGAACGCGAGCTCGGCTGGCGCCCCGCCGAGACCTTCGAGACCGGCATCCGCAAGACCATCGCGTGGTATCTCGCCAACCAGGACTGGGTCGCGCATGTCCAGTCCGGCAGCTACCGCGAATGGGTCGAGCGCAACTACGGAGAACGTCGAGCATGAGCACACGCAAGGGCATCATCCTCGCCGGTGGATCCGGCACCCGCCTGCACCCGGCCACGCTGGCGGTCTCCAAGCAGCTGCTGCCGGTGTACGACAAGCCGATGATCTACTACCCGCTGAGCACGCTGATGCTCGCGGGCATCCGCGACATCCTCATCATCTCGACGCCGCAGGACACGCCGCGGTTCGAACAGCTCCTCGGCGACGGCAGCCGCTGGGGCCTCAGCCTGCAGTACGCCGTCCAGCCGAGCCCGGACGGCCTCGCCCAGGCCTTCCTGATCGGCGAGCAGTTCATCGCCGGCTCCCCGTCCGCCCTCGTGCTCGGCGACAACCTTTTCTACGGCCACGAACTCGCCGATGACCTCCGGCAGGCCGGCCAGCGCGCGCATGGCGCGACCGTGTTCGCCTATCCGGTGACCGACCCCGAGCGCTACGGCGTCGTCGAGTTCGACGCTGCCGGCCACGCGATCAGCATCGAAGAGAAACCGGCGAAACCGAAGAGCCGCTACGCCGTCACCGGCCTCTACTTCTACGACCATCGCGTCGTCGACATCGCGCGCGGCCTCAAGCCCAGCCCGCGCGGCGAACTCGAGATCACCGACGTCAATCGCCACTACCTCGAGGCGGGCGCGCTCGACGTGCAGGTCATGGGCCGCGGCCACGCCTGGCTCGACACCGGCACCCATGAAAGCCTGCTCGAGGCCGGCCTCTTCATCCAGACGATCGAAAAGCGCCAGGGGCTCAAGATCGCCTGTCCGGAAGAAATCGCCTGGCGCTCGGGCTGGATCGACGCCGCCCAGCTCACCGACCTCGCCAAGCCGCTCGCCAAGAACGGCTACGGCCAGTACCTGCTGCGCGTGCTCGAAGAGAAGGTGTTCTGATGAAGGCCATCCCCACCGCGATTCCCGACGTGCTGCTCATCGAACCGAAAGTGTTCGGCGACGCGCGCGGCTTCTTCTTCGAAAGCTTCAATGCCCGGGCCTTCCGCGAGGCCACGGGACTCGACGAACAGTTCGTGCAGGACAACCACTCGCGCTCCGCGCGCGGCGTGCTGCGTGGCCTCCACTACCAGATCCGCCAGCCGCAGGGGAAACTCGTGCGCGTCGTGCGCGGCGCGGTGTTCGACGTCGCTGTCGACCTGCGCCGCCGCTCGCCGACTTTCGGCCGCTGGACGGGCGTGGAACTCAGCGAGGATAACCACCGCCAGCTGTGGATCCCGCCCGGCTTCGCGCATGGCTTCGTCGTGCTGTCCGACTCCGCGGACTTCCTCTACAAGACCACCGACTACTATGCGCCGGAGCACGAGCGCTGCCTCGCGTGGAACGACCCCGCCGTCGGCGTCGAGTGGCCGCTCGCGGGCGAGCCGCAATTGTCGGCGAAGGACCGCGAGGGCAAGCCCCTCGCCGAATGCGAGGTATTCGAATGAAACTGCTCGTCACCGGCGCAAACGGCCAGGTCGGCTGGGAACTCGCGCGCAGCCTGATGCCGCTCGGCGAAGTCATCGCGCTCGATCGGCGGCGCTGCGACCTGTCGCGTCCCGAGACGCTGGCCGCCCTGGTCGCCGACCTCGCACCGGACGTCATCGTCAACGCCGCCGCCTACACGGCCGTCGACAAGGCCGAGTCGGAGGAAGCGCTCGCGACCACCATCAACGGCGCCGCACCCGGCGAACTCGCCCGCGCCGCGAAGTCAGTGGGCGCGCTGCTGATCCACTACTCGACCGATTACGTGTTCGACGGCTCCAAGTCCGGCCCCTACACCGAGGACGACCCCGTTGCGCCCGTCAACGCCTACGGCCGCAGCAAGCTCGCCGGCGAAGTGGCGATCCGCGAGTCCGGTTGCGACCACCTCATCCTGCGCACCACCTGGGTGTTCGCCGCCCGCGGCGGCAACTTCGTGCGCACGATGCTGCGGCTCGGCGCCGAGCGCGAACTACTGCGCGTCGTCGCCGACCAGCACGGTGCGCCGACCTGGGCGCGCAACATCGCCGACGCCACCGCGCACGTCGTCACCCGGGCGCAGCGCGAGCGGTGCGAAGGCGACTTTGCCTCGGGCATCTTCAACCTCGCTTCGGCCGGCGAAACGAACTGGCACGGATTCGCCGAGGCGATCTTCGCCACGGCCCGGACCGCGTTGCCGGAGCTGACCATGAAGGTCGCGAGTGTCGAACCGATCCCCGCGTCCGCCTACCCGACGCCGGCCGCACGTCCGGCCAACTCCCGCCTGTCGGCGGACCGCCTCGCCGCGCGCTTCGGCATCGCGATGCCCCAATGGCAGGACGCACTGCGCCGCTGCCTGGAAGACATCGCGCGCTGAATCATGAGCGGTTTCGAACACTTCGCCCGCGACGCCTGCGAACTCGAGCGCGAGATCCTCAAGCGCGGCATGCTGCTCAAGCTTGACTGGGATGACGCGGCCATCATGCGCAAGCTCGCGCGCGAAGCCCTCGAAGGGGGGGCCGACCACACGCAGGCGCTGCTCGCCGACCCGGATGCGCGCCTGCGCGCGCGCGGCGAACTTTTCGCGCTGGGCGTGCTGATGCTGCGCGTGATGGAGGAGAGCGCCGATACCGGGGTGCACACCCACGGCGGTCCGGCCTGGAAGGCCTTCGGCCGCGCCCTCATCCAGGAGGCGCAGGCCGAAGGACGGGCCGTGGACCCGAGGGCTCAGGTCAACGGCGACTCGAGCGCGTAGAGAGATTCGACGGTTTCGCGCCGGCGGATCAGGTGCACGCGGTCGCCATCGACCATGACCTCGGCCGCGCGAGGACGCGTGTTGTAGTTCGAACTCATCGCCATGCCGTAGGCCCCGGCCGACAGTAGCGCGACCAGGTCACCTTCCTCGACGGCCAGCTCGCGGTCGTGCGCAAGGAAGTCGCCGCTTTCGCAGATCGGCCCCACGATCTCGTAGTTCTTCACCTCTCCCGCGCGCGGCTGCACCGCCACGACCTCGTGATAGGCGTCGTACAGGGCCGGGCGCGCCAGGTCGTTCATCGCCGCATCCACGATCGCGAAGTTCTTCTCTTCGCCCGGCTTCAGGTACTCGACGCGGGTCAGCAGCAGGCCGGCATTGCCGACCAGCGAGCGGCCGGGCTCGAAGCACAGTTCCTCCTTGCGCCTGTCGAACAGCTTCAGCAGCGGAGCGAGGTATTCGGCGACCGTCGGCGGCTTTTCGTCGCGGTAACGGATGCCCAGGCCGCCGCCAAGATCGATATGGTCCAGCGCGATGCCCTCGGCGGCGAGCCGGTCGACCAGCGCGAGCAGCTTGCCCGCGGCTTCCCCGATCGGAGCGGGATCGAGCAGCTGCGAGCCGATGTGGCACGCCACGCCGCTCACCCGCAGGTTCGGCAGGCTCGCCGCGCGGCGGTACAGGTCGGCCGCCGCATCGACCGCGACGCCGAACTTGTTGCTCTTCAGTCCGGTCGAGATGTAGGGATGGGTCTTCGGGTCGACGTCCGGATTCACGCGGAACGCGATCGGCGCGACCTTGCCGAGTTCGCCGGCCACTTCGTTGAGGCGGTCGATCTCCGCCTCCGACTCGACGTTGAAGCAGCGGATGCCGGCCTGCAGCGCCAGGCGCATCTCGTCGCGGCTCTTGCCGACACCCGAGAACACCACCTTGCCGGCATCGCCGCCAGCGGCCAGCACCCGCGCGAGTTCGCCGCCCGACACGATGTCGAAGCCCGCGCCCAGCTGCGCGAACACCGACAGCACGCCGAGGTTCGAATTCGCCTTCACCGCGTAGCACACCAGGGCCTTGCGGCCGGCAAGCGCGTCGCGGTAGGCCGAGAACGCCTCGGTCAGCGCGCGGCGCGAATAGACGTAAACGGGCGTGCCATGCTGTGCGGCGATCGCGGCGAGCGACACGCCTTCGAGCTGAAGGCCGTCATTGCCCTCGGTCAGGGTCGGAATCGGAAATCGGGAGGTCATCGGGAGTCGTCGGCAGCCTTGGGTGCTTTGCTATGATCGACGCCGGCGGCCGGAGCCGCCTTGGCCGGTGCGGGCGGAACCTGGGGCAGGTACAGCGGCCCCTTGATCCCGCAACCGCACAGGGCAATGGCACAGCACAGCGCGGCAGCGGTCGGAATGGCTCGCATGGTGTCGTCGGTCGAAAAAACGGAAATGCTAACAGAAGGAGCGAACATGGAAGAATCGGCGTTCAACGCGCTGGCCGAAGCCGAACTCGCGCGCATAGAGGCGGCGCTCGAAAGCTGCGGTGCCGAACTGGACATCGAAACCATGCCCGGGGGCGTGCTCGAGGTCGAATTCGAGAACGGCAGCAAGATGGTGATCAACCGCCACTCCGCCGCGCGCGAGATCTGGGTCGCCGCCAAGTCCGGCGGCTTCCACTTCCGCCCCGACTCCGGCCGCTGGATCGCCACGCGCGACGGCGCCGAACTCTACGCGCTGCTGTCCCGGTTGGTCAGCGAGCAGTCCGGCAATCCGGTGGTGGTGGCCGCCGGCTGATCTGCCGGCAGCCTGCCCGCAGATCAGGGTCGGCGGATCGGCGTCGGGGATCGCTCGACGACGGGGGCAGGCGCCGCCGCGGGCCGGGTCTGGGGTAGCGCCTCGTCGGGCGCCTCCGAGGGCAGCGGGAGGTTCTCGATGCCGGCCGGTATCATGATCGGCTCCGCCGGCAGGTTCTCCGCGTAGATGTACTCCTCGCGTCCTGAGCCGGTATCGACGGCAAGAAGGCCCTCCGGGCGCGGCGGGAACTTCTCCGGGAGTCCCTTCAGCGCCGTCCGCATGTAGTTCACCCACATCGGCAGCGCCGCTGAACCGCCGGTCTCGCCGCGTCCGAGGTTGCGCGGCTGGTCGAAGCCCATCCAGCTCACCGCAACGAGATCCGGATGGTAGCCGGCGAACCAGGCGTCCACATAGTCGTTGGTGGTTCCCGTCTTGCCCGCGAGGTCGGCGCGCTTGAGCGCGAGTGCGCGCGTCGCCGTGCCGCGCCGGATCACGTCCTGCATCATCGAATTCATCAGCCAGGCGTTGCGCGGGTCGATCACCCGCGGTGCGCTCTCGCCGGCGACCGGCGGGTCGATCTTCGCGACCACATGTCCCTGTCCGTCGATCATTTCCTTCACGACATACGGTTCGATGCGATAGCCGCCGTTCGCGAACACTGCGTATCCGGCGGCCATCTGCCACGGCGTCGCCATCCCGGCGCCCAGCGCCATCGTCAGGTAGGGCGGATGCTGTGCGGCGTCGAAACCGAAGCGGGTGACGTAGTCCTGCGCATACTCGGGCGTGATCGAGCGTAGCAGGCGGATCGAGATCATGTTCTTCGATCGCGCCAGCCCCTCGCGCAGCGTCATCGGCCCTTCATACTTGCCGTCGTAGTTCTTCGGCTCCCAGTCCTTGCTTCCCGTGATGCCGGCCGGGAAGAACAGCGGACCGTCCTCTTCGACCGTGCTCGGCGAGAAGCCGCGCTCGAGTGCCGCCGAGTAGATGAAGGGCTTGAAGCTCGATCCCGGCTGGCGCAGCGCCTGGGTCGCATGGTTGAACTTGTTCCGATTGAAGTCGAAGCCGCCGATGAGCGCCCGCACCGCGCCGGTCTTCGAGTCCACCGAGATCAGCGCCGCCTCCACGTCCGGCAGCTGCGCGATCTCCCAGCCCTTCTCGCCGAGCTCGCGGATGCGCACGATCGCCCCGCGCCGCAGCTTGCGTGCCTGCGGCGCACGCTCGTTGAGCATCGGCGCGGCAAAGGCCAGTCCCGCACCCGAGATCTTCAGGCTCTCGCCATGGCGATAGACCGTGACCGACTTCGGCGATGCCTCGAGAACCAGCGCGGCGAGCAGGTCATCGTAGTCCGCCGCGTCGGAGAGCAGTTCATCGAGCCGCTCTTCGTCACCCGCCTTGATGCCGTTCAGGTCGACAAAGCCCTCCGGGCCGCGATAGCCGTGCCGCCGGTCGTAATCCTGCACGCCCTGCCGCACCGCCTTGTAGGCGGCCTGCTGTTCCTCGCGCGTCACCGTCGTGATCACGCGGATGCCGGAGTCGTAGGCTTGATCGCCGAACTGCTCGACGGCCAGCTGACGCGCCATTTCCGCAACGAAGTCGCCACGCAGCGGACTCGCTGCCGAACGCCCGTTGGCTAGCACCAGCGGTTCCGCGCGGGCCGTCTCGTAGGTCTTCTCGTCGATGAAGCCCGCTTCGACCATGCGCCGCAATACGTAGTGCTGGCGCTGCGTCGCGCGGCGCGGGTTGGCGATCGGATTGTAGGCGGACGGTGCCTTCGGCAGTCCTGCGAGCATGGCCGCCTCGGCCACGGTGATGTCCTTCAGCGGCTTGTCGAAGTACGCACGTGCCGCCGCGGAGAAACCGTATGAGCGCTGGCCGAGAAAAATCTGGTTGATGTAGAGCTCGAAGATCTGGTCCTTGCTCAGGCTGCGTTCGATGCGCAGTGCCAGGAGAATCTCGTAGAGCTTGCGGTTGAAGGTTTTTTCGCGCGTCAGGAAAAAATTGCGCGCCACCTGCATCGTGATCGTCGATGCCCCCTGGCCGCGCCCGCCCGACACGACGTTCGCGAGCGCCGCGCGCGCGATGCCGATCACGTCGATGCCGGGGTGTTCATAGAAGCGCTCGTCCTCGGCCGCGAGGATGGCCTGCTTCAGAATCGCCGGGACTTCGTCCATCGTCACGACGACGCGTCGTTCCTCGCCGAATTCCCCGAGTAAATATCCATCTGACGTGTATACTCGCAGCGGAATCTTCGGGCGGTAATCGGTCAGAACGTCCAGCGAAGGCAGGTTCGGCCATGCGAATGCAGAGACGGCCGCGATGGTTGCCGCGCCGAGAACGACGAGAGCGATCAGTGCCGCGAGGGGATACAAGACCCAGCGCATCGGGAATCCAGAAAGGGAGGGCGGGAGCGCGATTATACGTTTGCGCGACCTGAGCCTCCAAAGCATCCGCCGCCGTCTGTGTTTGCACTCGCAACACTTTGTTGCTAGCATCTCAGAAGCTTATTCAGTATCGGCGCCTAACATAAAGAAATTTAAGGATTTTCTTTGTGATGGACTTCTCCCTCTTTCGCCCCAAGGCGCGCCAACTGGTCGGCCTCGATATCTCATCTTCATCCGTGAAGATGGTCGAGCTGTCAGAGGGCGAAAAGGGTGCATACCGCATGGAGCGGTATGCCATCGAATCCCTTCCGCGTGACGCCGTCGTCGACGGCAACATCGCCAATCTCGAAGGCGTGAGCGAGGCCGTGTCGCGTGCCGTGCGCCGCATGGGCGGGGGCATCAAGCAGGTGGCCATTGCGCTCCCTGCTTCGGCGGTCATCACCAAGAAGATGATCCTGCCGGGCGGCCTGCGCGACCAGGAAATGGAGCTCCAGGTCGAGTCCGAGGCCAGCCAGTACATCCCCTTCGCGCTGGACGAAGTCAATCTCGACTTCCAGGTGGTCGGCCCGTCGCCGGGCAGCCCCGAGGAAGTAGAAGTCCTCATCGCGGCATCGCGCAAGGAAAAGGTCGAGGATCGCGTCGCCGTCGTCGAATCCGCTGGCCTCAAGGCCGTCGTGATGGACGTCGAGTCCTTTGCTGCGGAGGCTGCCTTCGAGCTCGTGGCGAAGCAGCTCCCGGGCGGAGGTGCCGACAAGATCGTCGCGGTCATCGACGTCGGTGCCAACGTCATGAACGTCAGCGTACTGCGCAACGGCCAGCAGCTCTATGCCCGCGAACAAGCGTTCGGCGGCATGCAGCTCACGCAGGAAATCGCACGGCAGTACGGCATGAGCGTCGAGGACGCCGAGTCTGCGAAGCGGACCGGAGGGCTGCCCGAGGATTACGAGCGCGACCTGATGCGTCCCTTCATGGATAGCCTGGCCCTCGAAGTCTCGCGGGCCCTGCAGTTCTTCTTCACATCCACACAGTTCAACCAGGTCGACCACATTGTCCTCGCGGGCGGCTGCTCGGTCATGCCCGGGCTGTCCGAGGTCGTCGCCGGTCGCACCCAGGTCCCGTCCATCGTCGCCAATCCCTTCGTCGGGATGTCGCTGTCGTCGCGTGTGCGACCCAAGAATCTGCTGGCCGATGCACCGTCGTTGATGGTCGCGTGCGGGCTGGCGCTCCGGAGATTCGATTCATGATTCGAATCAATCTGCTGCCCCATCGGGAGCTCAAGCGCCGTGAACGGCGCCAGCAGTTCTACGTCGTGTCCGTCGCGATGGTCGCGGCCGGCCTGCTGATCGCGCTGGTCGTGCACACCGTCATCGCAGGCTATGTCGAGCGTCAGGAACGCCGCAACGACTTCCTCAAGGCCGAGATCTCCAAGCTCGACGCCCAGATCGCCGAAATCAAGCGTCTGCGCGAGCAGATCGACGCCCTGCTGGCGCGCAAGCAGGTCATCGAGTCCCTGCAGACGACGCGGGGCCAGGCGGTGAACGTCATGAACGAGTTTGCCCGGCGCGTGCCCGACGGCGTGTATCTGCGATCGATCAAGCAGACCGGGCCGAAGATTGCCCTGCTCGGCTACTCGCAGTCCAATTCGCGCGTTTCGGCGCTGATGCGCAGCCTCGACGAATCGCCCTATCTCGCCAACCCGGGGCTGGTGGAAATCAAGTCCGCATCCGTGAACAAGCGGCGGGTCAGCGATTTCGCGCTCAATATCGGTATCGAAGGGCCCAAGGCCGAAGGCGATCAAGGGGCCAGAAAATGAATCCCGGCAAACTCAAAGGCATCGATTTCGAGCGGCTCTCGCAGGATTTCAAAGGGCTCGATCCCAACGATCCCGGCGCATGGCCGCTGGCGCCGCGCATCGCGGTGTTCGTCGCGTTGCTGGTTGCGGCCCTTGCGCTCGCATGGTGGTTCGACTGGCGCGATCAGGTGGCGCTCCTCGAACAGCGCGAGGCTGAAGAGGTGCAACTGCGCAGCGACTGGGTGACGAAGAAGAAGCTTGCCGTGAATCTGGATGCCTACAAGCTTCAGCTCGAGGAGACCGACCGCCAGTTCGGCGCGCTGCTCAAGCAGCTTCCGAATCGCGCCGAGATGGATTCGCTGCTGTCCGACATCAACCAGGCCGGCGTGGGCCGCGGGCTGCAGTTCGAGCTCTTCAAGCCGGGCGCCGAAGCGGTCAAGGATTTCTATGCCGAGATGCCGATCGATGTGCGCATCGTCGGTGCCTACAACGATCTCGGCGCGTTTGCCGAGGACGTCGCCCGCATGTCCCGCATCGTGACGCTGGACAATGTCGCGCTCGAAACCCTCAAGGACGGCGGGCTCAAGCTGGAAGCGAAGGCCGTCACGTATCGCTACCTCGACGAAGAGGAGCTCGCGCAGAAGCGCCAGCAGGAGAAGGCCGCAAAGGCAAAGGGAGGCAAGTGAGAAAGCCATGAAACGCCTTCTGATACTTGCAAGTGCCCTTGTCCTCACCGCCTGTGCCGGCGACCAGGAGGACATCCAGGGCTGGATGGTCGAGCAGGAAAAGGGCATGCCCCAGACGATCAAGCCCCTGCCCGAGGTGAAGCCCGCGCCAGTCGTGAAATACGAAGCCGAAGGCGCCGCAGACCCCTTTGTTGCGAGCCGCATCGAACCGGAAACCAAGACCTCCCGACGCGGCGGTCCCGATCTCGATCGGAGGCGCGAGCCGCTCGAATCCTACCCGCTCGAATCCCTGCAACTTGTCGGCGTGATCACCCAGAACAAAAAGGTACACGCCTTGGTCCGCGCCGACCAGAACCTGCACCAGGTCAGGGTCGGCAACTACATGGGCCAGAACTTCGGACTGGTGACGGCGATCTCGGAGTCGGAAGTCACCCTTAAGGAACTGGTTGAAGACATGAACGGCGATTGGGTCGAGCGCATCAGCACATTGCTGCTGCAGGAGCAGCAGGAGGCACGGAAATGAACAAACAACGCATGATTGCGCTGCTGTGTGCGGCGTTCACCCTCGCTGTTCCTGCGCCCGCCGTCCTGGCGCAAGCTGCGTCGTCGCAGACCCAGGCCGCGCCGAACCGCATCGAAGATCTCGAGGTTTCCCGGCAAGGGGGATCCGTATTGCTGAAACTCACGCTGAAGGAGCCCCTGGCGGCGCCGCCGGCGAGTTTCAGCGTTGCGAACCCCGCGCGGATCGCATTCGATTTTCCCGGCACCGTCAATGGCCTGGGTCGCAGCGTGCAGGAAATCGACCAGGGCGACCTGCGCAGCGCCAACATCGTGCAGGCAGGTGACCGCACGCGCCTTGTCCTGAATGTTTCCAAGGTGACGCCGTTCGAGTCGCGCATCGAGGGGCGCTCCGTCATCATTTCTCTCGGTGCCGCAGCGCCGGTCGGCGCGACGACCACCCAGGTGTCGCAGGCAATGGCCAATTTCGCGCCGCAGAAGAGTGACGCGGTCGCCGAGGGCAGCAGCATCCGCGACATCAATTTCCGCCGCGGCAAGGACGGTGAAGGCCGGGTGGTCGTTCAGCTCTCGAGCTCCGATGCCGGCATCGACATCCGTCAGCAGGGCGGCGGACTGGTCGTCGAATTCCTGAAGACCTCGCTGCCCGAGCATCTGCGTCGCCGCTCCGACGTCACCGACTTCGCCACTCCGGTGACCTCCATGACCGCCCAGCAGCAGGGCGACAACGTCCGCCTGCAGGTGACTCCCAATGGCAAGTGGGAGCACAACGCCTACCAGAGCGACAACCAGTTCGTGCTCGAGGTGCGCCGTGTCGTCGAGGATCCGAACAAGCTCGTCCAGGGCGCCGCACGCGGCCAGTACAAGGGTGAGAAGCTCTCGCTGAACTTCCAGAACATCGACGTCCGGTCGGTGCTGCAGGTCATCGCGGACTTCACCAACTTCAACATCATCACCAGCGACTCCGTGCAGGGCAATCTGACCTTGCGCCTCAAGGATGTGCCGTGGGATCAGGCCCTCGACATCATCCTGCAGGCCAAGGGCCTGGACATGCGCAAGTCGGGCAACGTCATCTGGATCGCCCCGGGTGAGGAGCTCGCGACGCGCGAGAAGCTGCAGCTCGAAGCGAAGGCGCAGATCGGCGACCTCGAGCCGCTGCAGACCGAGAGCTTCCAGATCAATTACCACAAGTCCAAGGAAATCTTCGATTTCCTGAAGAGCAAGGATCAGACGATGCTATCGAAGCGTGGCAGCGTCGTCGTCGTCGACGAGCGCAGCAACCGGCTATTCGTCACCGACGTCGCCAGCCGCCTCGCGGCCCTCGCGAGCCTCATCAAGGACATCGACATCCCGCCGCGCCAGGTCATGATCGAGGCGCGGGTCGTCGAGGCGAACAAGGACTTTGCGCGCGACCTCGGTGTGCGTCTTGGTTACGGCGATCGCCGCGCGAAGAACCTCGGCGATGGTGCGAAGATCGGCTTCGGATCGTCCGAGTTCGGCAATTTCAATTCTTCGACCGGCGCGATCAGCACGGACCCGGATACGCCGATCAACACGATCATCCATCGTGTCGGCGAGAACGCGGTCAGTGGCAATGGCTTCCTGCCGACAAACCCTTTCGGCGCGCTGAACCTGACCCTTTTCAACCGTTCGCTGACGCGCTTCCTGAACCTGGAACTGGCGGCTCTCGAGTCTGACGGTCGCGGGCGCGTCGTGTCGAGCCCGCGCATCCTCACTGCCAACCAGGTCGAAGCGACGATCAAGCAGGGCCAGGAAATTCCCTACGTCACGCCCTCCAGCGGCACCGAGCCGCCTACGGTCAGCTTCAAGGACGCCGTGCTGATGCTCAAGGTGCGTCCGCAGATCACGCCTGACGGCCGCATCCAGCTGAAGGTTGAGGTAAGCAAGGACAGGGCCGACTTCTCGCGCAGCATTCTCGGCAATCCGCCCATCGACAAGAAGAGCGTGACGACCGAAGTGATGGTCGAGAACGGCGGCACGGTGGTGATCGGCGGCGTGTTCGAGGAAGAGGAGACGACCAACGTGGATCGCGTGCCGCTGCTCGGCGAGATTCCCTACCTCGGCGCCCTGTTCCGCTCGACGAGCACGCAGTCGGCACGTCGCGAGCTGCTGGTGTTCCTGACGCCGCGCATCGTTGCGGACACGCTGACGCTCAAGTGATCGGCGTACGCGCAGGCTCGTTGGCCTGCTGTATAGTTGCTGGCATTACGTATCGGATGCCGGTTTGGTGTTAGTGATTCTGGTTGGCATGATGGGCGCCGGGAAGACCACGGTTGGTCGCGAGTATGCCCGGCGTCATCGCATGCGCTTCATCGATTGCGATCACGAGATCGAGGCTCGCACGGGGGTCAAGGTCTCCACGATCTTCGAGATTGAGGGCGAGGAAGGTTTCAGGCGGCGCGAGACTCAGCTCATCGACGAGCTGACGCACGAGTCCGACCTGGTGCTGGCCACCGGCGGTGGGGTCGTTCTCAACCCCGACAATCGCGCGATGATGTCCGAGCGGGGTATCGTCGTTTACCTCAACGTCCCGACCTCGGTCCTGTGGGAGCGGACGCGGCACGACCGCAACCGGCCCTTGCTGCAGGTACCCAATCCGCGCGAGCGTATCGAGACGCTCTACCGCGAACGTGATCCCTTGTACCGTTCCGTCGCGGACATCATCGTCGATGGCGGTCGCGGCAACCCCGGGGGGATGGTGCGGGTGATCGAGAAGGCCATCGATAACTTCAAGAAGTGATATGCGTACCCTGAATGTGGCCCTCGGCGACCGCAGCTATCCGATTCACATCGGTCGCGGCCTGCTCGCCGACCCTTCGCTGATTGTTCCCTTCCTCAGGACGCCGCGCGTCGCGATCGTCACCAACGACGTCGTGGGGCCGCTATACCTTGGTCCGCTGCAGAGCGTGCTGCGCGACAGCGGCGTGCGCGTGCACGCCGTGACCTTGCCCGATGGCGAGGTGCACAAGGACTGGCCGACGCTGAACCTGATCTTCGACATGCTGCTGGCCGAGCGTTGCGAGCGCTCCACGACCCTCCTTGCCCTGGGCGGGGGGGTCGTCGGCGACATGACGGGCTTTGCCGCAGCGACCTACCAGCGGGGCGTGCCGTTCATCCAGATTCCGACGACGTTGCTGTCTCAGGTCGATTCGTCGGTGGGCGGCAAGACGGCGATCAATCATCCGCTCGGCAAGAACATGATCGGCGCGTTCTACCAGCCGAAACTCGTACTGGCCGACACGGGCACGCTCGAAACGCTGCCGGGGAACGAACTCGCGGCAGGCCTGGCGGAAGTAATCAAGTACGGCCTGATCCGCGATCCGGCGTTCTTCGAGTGGCTGGAGTCGAACATCGAGCGCCTGGTTGCGCGCGATCCCGAGGCGCTGGCGTTCGCGATCGAGCGCTCGTGTGCGAACAAGGCCGAGGTCGTCGCTGCCGATGAAACCGAACAGGGCGAGCGGGCGCTCCTGAATCTGGGCCATACCTTCGGCCATGCGATCGAAACCGGCATGGGCTATGGGGCCTGGCTACACGGCGAGGCCGTCGCGGCAGGGACGATGATGGCGGCGGAGCTGTCGGCGCGGCTGGGGTGGTTGAGCGGCGATGAGGTCGTGCGGATCGAGGCGCTGCACCGACGTGCCGGCTTGCCCGTGCATGGCCCGCGGCTTGGCGTGTCGCGCTATCTGGAGTTGATGGCCCACGACAAGAAGGTGGAGGCCGGGCGGCTGCGGCTGATCCTGTTGCGCGGCATCGGCAGGGCGGTCATCCATGCCGATGCGACGCACGAGGCGATCGCGGCCGCTATCGAAGCGCGTTGCGCATGATGGCGCTCGCCGCCTGGGCGGTTACCGAAGCTAATTCGCGCGGGCGCGTCCATCCCGAGCCCTCGCCGGGCATACGTACCGAGTTCCAGCGCGACCGCGACCGCATCGTCCATTCGAATTCGTTCCGGCGGCTCGAGTACAAGACGCAGGTCTTCGTCAATCACGAGGGCGACCTCTTTCGTACCCGTCTCACGCACAGCATCGAGGTGGCCCAGATCTCGCGCGGGGTGGCGCGGGCGCTGCAGCTCAACGAGGATCTAGTCGAGGCCGTCGCGCTGGCGCACGATCTCGGGCACACGCCGTTCGGGCATGCGGGTCAGGACGCCCTGAATGCCTGCATGAAGGCGCACGGGGGCTTCGAGCACAACCTGCAATCCCTGCGAACCGTCGATCTTCTTGAGGAGCATTACGCCGCGTTCGACGGCCTCAACCTATGCTACGAAACGCGCGAGGGAATCCTCAAACACTGCTCGCGCGAGCGCGCCAAGGAGCTGGGCGAGCTGGGACAGCGCTTTCTCGCCGGCCATCAGCCTTCGCTGGAAGCGCAGCTGACGAACCTCGCGGACGAGATCGCGTACAACAACCACGACGTAGACGATGGCCTGCGCTCGGGGCTGATCACGCTCGAGCAGCTCGACGAAGTCGCCGTTTTCGCGGATGCCCGCCGCGATGCGGAGGCGCGCTGGCCCGGCCTGGGCGGGCGTCGCCTGATCCACGAGACGATCCGGCGCATGATCAACGAGATGGCGCTCGACCTCATCGCCACGACGCGTGCGAACATCGAGGCCGCCGGCGTGCAGTCGCTTGCGGACGTGCGCCATGCCGGGCGTCTGGTCGCGTATTCGGAAGAGCTGGCGCCGCGCCTGCGCGAGCTGAAGGCCTTCCTGCGGCAGAACCTCTACGCGCACTATCAGGTGCTGCGCATGACGGACAAGGCGCGCCGCATCATCCAGGATCTGTTCGGCGCCTTCATGAGCGATCCTCGCCTGCTCCCGCCGCAGTACCAGATGCGGGCGCGCGCCGACACGCCGCGTGCAATCGCCGACTACATCGCGGGAATGACCGACCGCTACGCCATGAAAGAGCACCGCCGCCTCTTCGCCGTTGGCGAAATTCATTGAGGCATCATAGGCTTACCGCAACGCAAAAATTTCTTGAAACAGCGGTTTTGCGGAGGTATATTCCTAAGTCCGCCTGAAAGGTAAGCAGTGGCCGTGTGTCAAGCATTGGCCGAAGGAGCCGGTGTGCGCGCGCATCCCGGCTCTTTTTGACGCCTGCACAATTTTGGTGCGTTATTTGCATGCGGCGCTGCCGTCGCCCGATCAACGCCGGCTTTTCCGGCAAACGTGTTGTGTCGAGGAAGAACGTGATGGATCTCCCCCAGAAGCAGGGTCTGTACGACCCGACCAATGAACATGACGCCTGTGGTGTGGGCTTCGTCGCCCACATCAAGGGCGTCAAGAGTCATGCAATCATCAGCCAGGGGCTTGAGATTCTGAAGAATCTCGACCACCGGGGTGCGGTTGGCGCCGACGAGCTGCAGGGCGATGGCGCGGGTATCCTGATCCAGATTCCCGATGCGCTGTATCGCGAAGAGATGGCGAAGCAGGGCATCGCCCTGCCGCCGGCGGGCGAATACGGTGTCGGCATGGTGTTCCTGCCCAAGGAGCAGGCGTCGCGCCTCGCGTGCGAGGAAGAGATCGGCCGCGCCGTGCGCGCGGAAGGCCAGGTGGTGCTCGGCTGGCGCGACGTCCCGGTGAATCGCGACATGCCGATGTCGCCGGCCGTGAAGGCCAAGGAGCCGGTGATGCGCCAGGTCTTCATCGGCCGCGGCCCGACCGTCACCGTGACCGACGCGCTCGAGCGCAAGCTGTACGTGATCCGTCGCCGCGCGGCGAACGCGATCAACGCGCTGCAGCTCAAGCATGGCAAAGAGTTCTACATGGTGTCGATGTCGGCCCGCACCGTGAACTACAAGGGCCTGCTGCTCGCCACGCAGGTCGGCGAATACTACTGCGACCTTGCCGACGCACGCGCGGTGTCGGCGCTTGCGCTGGTGCACCAGCGTTTCTCGACCAACACCTTCCCGAAGTGGGACCTCGCGCATCCGTTCCGCTACATCGCGCACAACGGCGAGATCAACACGCTGCGCGGCAACTACAACTGGATGCGCGCGCGCGAGAAGGGCACGCATTCGCCGCTGCTCGGTGACGACCTGCAGAAGATCTGGCCGCTGATCTATCCGGGCCAGTCGGACTCGGCGTCCTTCGACAACGCGCTCGAGCTGCTCGTGATGAGCGGCTACTCGCTCGCCCACGCGGTGATGATGATGATCCCCGAGGCGTGGGAGTCGCACACGCTGATGGACGAGAAGCGCCGCGCCTTCTACGAGTACCACGCGGCGATGATGGAGCCGTGGGACGGCCCGGCGGCGGTCGCCTTCACCGACGGCGTGCAGATCGGCGCGACGCTCGACCGCAATGGCCTGCGTCCGGCGCGTTACCTCGTCACCGACGACGACCTCGTGGTCATGGCCTCGGAATCCGGCGTGCTGCCGATCCCCGACAGCAAGATCGTCAAGAAGTGGCGCCTGCAGCCCGGCAAGATGTTCATGATCGACATGGAGCAGGGCCGCATCATCGACGACCGCGAGCTGAAGGAGTCGCTGGCCCAGGCCAAGCCTTATCGCGAATGGATCCGTCGCATCAACATCAAGTTCGACGACCTGCCCGTGCCGGAAGGCGTCGAGCCGGTGCAGCCTGCCGCCTCGCTGCTGGATCGCCAGCAGGCCTTCGGCTACACGCAGGAAGACATCAAGTTCATCCTCGAGCCGATGGGCAAGACCGGCGAGGAAGCGACCGGCTCGATGGGCAACGATTCGCCGCTCGCCGTGTTGTCGGCGAAGGAGAAGCCGCTCTACAACTACTTCCGTCAGTTGTTCGCGCAGGTGACGAACCCGCCGATCGACCCGATCCGCGAGCAACTGGTGATGTCGCTGGTGTCCTTCATCGGCCCGCGCCCGAACCTGCTCGAGATCAACGAGATCAACCCCCCGTATCGCCTCGAGGTGACCCAGCCGGTGCTGGACTTCGACGACATGGCGAAGATCCGCAACATCGCGCGTTACGCCGACAGCCGCTTCCGCTCGGCCGAGCTGGACGCGTGCTATCCGGTCGCGTGGGGCAAGGAAGGCGTCGAGGCGCGCCTGGCGACGCTGTGCGCCGAGGCCGAGGATGCGGTGCTGCAGGGCTACAACATCCTGATCGTGTCGGATCGCAAGGTCGACGCCGAGAAGGTGGCGATCCCGGCGCTGCTGGCGACCTCGGCCGTGCATCAGCATCTCGTGTCGAAGGGCCTGCGCACGCGCGCCGGCCTGGTGGTCGAGACCGGTACCGCACGCGAGGTGCATCACTTCGCGGTGCTCGCGGGCTACGGCGCGGAAGCCGTCCATCCGTATGTCGCGATGGAGACCCTGCAGCAGATCGCCGGTGGCGGCGAGGCCGGCGCGAAGGCGATCAAGCATTTCGTCAAGGCGGTCGGCAAGGGCCTGATGAAGGTCATGTCCAAGATGGGCATCTCGACCTACATGTCCTACACCGGCGCGCAGATCTTCGAGGCGGTCGGCCTGAAGCAGTCGCTGTGCGACCGCTACTTCACCGGTACGACCAGCCAGGTCGAGGGCATGGGCGTGTTCGAGGTGATGGAGGAAGCCATCCGCCTGCACCGCAAGGCCTTCAGCAACGACCCGGTGCTGGTCGACATGCTCGACGCAGGTGGCGACTACGCCTACCGCGTGCGCGGCGACGACCACATGTGGACGCCGGAATCGATCGCCAAGCTGCAGCATGCGACGCGCTCGGGCAAGGCCGACACCTACAAGGAATACGCGAAGCTGATCAACGACCAGAGCAAGCGCCACATGACGCTGCGCGGCCTGTTCGAGATCAAGCCCGCCGGTCCCCCGGTGCCGCTCGAGGAGGTCGAGCCGGCCAAGGAGATCGTCAAGCGCTTCGCCACCGGCGCGATGTCGCTCGGCTCGATCTCGACCGAGGCGCACACGACGCTGGCCGTGGCGATGAACCGCATCGGCGGCAAGTCGAACACCGGCGAGGGCGGCGAGGACCCGATGCGCTTCAAGCCGATCACGCAGGCGATGCGCCTGTCGCAGATCGTCGGCGAGAACCGCATCGCACGCGACCTCGAGCTGAAGGCGGGCGATAGCCTGCGTTCGGCGATCAAGCAGGTCGCTTCGGGCCGTTTCGGCGTCACGACCGAGTACCTGGTCAATGCCGACCAGATCCAGATCAAGATGGCCCAGGGCGCGAAGCCCGGCGAGGGCGGCCAGCTGCCCGGCCACAAGGTCAGCGAGTACATCGGCTTCCTGCGCCACTCGGTGCCGGGCGTCGGCCTGATCTCGCCGCCGCCGCACCATGACATCTACTCGATCGAGGATCTCGCGCAGCTGATCCACGACCTGAAGAACGCCCAGCCGGCCGCTTCGATCTCGGTCAAGCTGGTGTCCGAGATCGGTGTCGGCACGGTCGCCGCGGGTGTCGCCAAGGCCAAGGCCGATCACGTCGTGATCGCCGGCCACGACGGCGGCACCGGCGCTTCGCCGTGGTCGTCGATCAAGCACGCCGGCAGCCCGTGGGAACTGGGGCTCGCCGAGACGCAGCAGACGCTGGTGCTGAACAGCCTGCGCAGCCGCATCCGCGTGCAGGTCGATGGCCAGATGAAGACCGGCCGCGACGTCGTGATCGGTGCGCTGCTGGGCGCTGACGAGTTCGGCTTCGCGACCGCTCCGCTGGTCGTCGAAGGCTGCATCATGATGCGCAAGTGCCACCTGAACACCTGCCCGGTCGGCGTCGCGACGCAGGATCCGGAACTGAGGAAGCGCTTCACCGGCCAGCCCGAGCACGTGGTGAACTACTTCTTCTTCGTCGCCGAGGAAGTGCGCGAGCTGATGGCGCAGATCGGCATCCGCAAGTTCGACGACCTGATCGGCCGTCCCGAGCTGCTGGACATGAAGAAGGGCATCGAGCACTGGAAGGCGCGCGGCCTCGACTACAGCCGCATTTTCCACCGTCCGAAGGTCGCCGCGAGCGTGGCCAAGCGTCACGTCGAGACCCAGGACCACGGCCTCGCGAAGGCGCTCGACAACCAGCTCATCGACCTGGCCAAACCCGCACTCGAGCGCGGCGAGCCGGTGCGCATCGATGTGCCGGTGCGCAACATCAACCGCACGGTCGGTGCGATGCTGTCCGGGCGTGTCGCTGAGAAGTACGGCCATGCCGGCCTGCCCGACGACACGATCCACGTGACCCTGACCGGCACTGCCGGCCAGAGCTTCGGTGCCTTCACGGCGCGCGGGGTGACGCTGGAGCTGGTCGGCGAAGGCAACGACTACGTCGGCAAGGGCCTGTCGGGTGGTCGCGTGATCGTGCGTCCGCAGGCTTCGTTCCGCGGCACCTCGACCGAGAACATCATCATCGGCAACACCGTGCTCTACGGCGCGATCGAGGGTGAGGCCTATTTCTCCGGCGTCGGTGGCGAGCGTTTCGCGGTGCGCAACTCGGGCGCCACCGCGGTCGTCGAGGGCGTGGGCGACCATGGTTGCGAGTACATGACCGGCGGTACCGTCGTCGTGCTGGGCCAGACCGGGCGCAACTTCGCGGCCGGCATGTCGGGCGGTGTCGCCTACGTGCTGGACGAGGACGGCACCTTCGAGCAGCGCTGCAACATGGCGCAGGTCGCGCTGGAGCCTGTGCCCGAGGAGATCGAGGCGCGCAAGGGCTCGGAGTCCGGCGACGACCTCGAGTCGCACGGCCGTGTCGACATCAACCACCTCGAGATGGGCGACGAGCTCATCCTGAAGGGGTTGATCGAGCGTCACGCCCGCTACACCGGTAGCGCACGTGCCCGCGAGATCATCGAAAACTGGACCGCCTGGCGCTGCAAGTTCGTCAAGGTGATGCCGCATGAATACCGTCGCGCGCTGGCCGAGATGGCCGCGCAGAAGCAGAAGCAACTGGAGGCCGCGTAAAAAATGGGCAAGCCCACAGGATTTCTGGAGTATCAGCGTCTGTCGGAGGCCTACGAGCCGGTTGCGGAGCGCCTGAAGAAGTACAAGGAGTTCGTGCTGCGTCTGAGCGACGAGCAGGCTGCGGTGCAGGGGGCGCGCTGCATGGATTGCGGCATCCCCTTCTGCAACAACGGCTGTCCGGTCAACAACATCATTCCGGACTGGAATGATCTCGTGTATCGCAACCAGTGGAAGGAGGCGATCGAGGTTCTGCATTCGACCAACAACTTCCCTGAGTTCACCGGCCGCATCTGCCCTGCGCCGTGCGAGGCGGCGTGCACGCTGAACATCAACTCCGACGCGGTCGGAATCAAGTCGATCGAGCACGCGATCATCGACAAGGCGTGGGAAGAGGGCTGGGTGCAGCCGCGTCCGGCTGCCGCAAAGACCGGCAAGAAGGTCGCCGTCGTCGGTTCCGGCCCCGCGGGCCTCGCTGCCGCGCAGCAGCTGGCGCGCGTCGGCCACGACGTGACGGTTTTCGAGAAGAACACGCGCATCGGCGGCCTGCTGCGTTACGGCATCCCCGACTTCAAGATGGAGAAGGGCCTGATCGACCGCCGCATGGCGCAGATGGAGGCCGAGGGCGTGCGCTTCCGCACCGGCGTGATCGTCGGGTCCGACACTGCTGCGCCCGGCATTGCCAACGACGCGAAGGAATTCGTCAGCGCCGAGGCGCTGCAGAAGGAGTTCGACGCGGTGATCCTCGCGGCGGGTTCCGAAGTGCCGCGCGACCTGCCGGTGCCGGGGCGCGAGCTGGGCGGCGTGCATTTCGCGCTGGAGTTCCTGATTCCGCAGAACAAGGCGGTGGCCGGTGACGGCCCGAACCCGATCTCGGCCGAAGGCAAGCACGTCGTCGTGATCGGCGGCGGCGATACCGGTTCCGACTGCGTCGGCACGTCCAACCGCCACGGTGCGGCCAGCGTGACCCAGTTCGAGCTGATGCCGATGCCGCCGGAGCAGGAGAACAAGGCGCTGACTTGGCCGTACTGGCCGATCAAGATGCGCACCTCCTCGTCGCACGAGGAAGGTTGCGAACGCGACTTCGCCGTCGCGACCAAGGAGTTCTTCGGCAAGGACGGCAAGGTCACCGGCCTGAAGGCGGTCCGGCTCGAGTGGAAGGACGGCCGCATGTCGGAGATTGCGGGTTCGGAATTCGAGGTGAAGGCCGACCTGGTGTTCTTCGCGATGGGCTTCACGAATCCGCTGGGCAAGCTGCTCGAATCCTTCGGCGTGGAGAAGGATGCGCGCGGCAACGCCAAGGCGACGACCGACGGTGCCGGCTGCTACGCGACCAGCGCGCCGAAGGTGTTTGCTGCCGGCGACGTGCGCCGCGGCCAGTCGCTCGTCGTGTGGGCGATCCGGGAAGGTCGTCAGTGCGCGCGTGAGGTCGATCAGTTCCTCATGGGCGAGACGGTCCTGCCGCGCTGAGCCGTTTTCGGCGGACGAAATTAAAAGGGCGACCCGCGGGTCGCCCTTTTTGTCACCGTCTGCCGGCGCTCAGTGCGCCAGCCGTTCCAGCGTGTAGCGGGCGATCATGCCTTCCTCGTTGGTCGGCACGACGGCGACCGCGACGCGGCTCTCCGGGGCGTCGATGCGCAGTGCGTGCGCGTCATTCGCTTCCGCATCGATCGCGATGCCCAGCCATGCGGAGAGTCTGGCGACCTGCGCGCGGACCGGCGCGGCGTGCTCGCCGATGCCTCCGGTGAACACGAGTGCATCGAGCCCGCCGGCCGCCGCCGCGAGCGAGCCGATTTCACGGGCGATGCGGTAGCAGAAGAGATCGACCGCTTCGCGTGCCTCGCGCGCGTCCGATGCGAGCAGCGTGCGCATGTCCTGGCTGATGCCGGAGACGCCGAGCAGGCCGGACTCCTTGTACAGGAGGTTGGTCAGGGCCTTGGCGTTCATGCCCTTCTGCTCCATCAGGTAGAGCATGACGCCAGGGTCGAGGCTGCCGGTGCGGGTGCCCATCATCAGGCCTTCCACCGCGGTGAAGCCCATCGTGGAGGCGACGCTCTTGCCCTCGCGCAGCGCGCACATCGACGCGCCGTTGCCCAGGTGGGCGATCAGTACCGCGCCGTTCGCGCGCTCGCCGATCACGTCGGGGAGCTGACGCGCCACGTAGTCGTAGGACAGGCCGTGAAAGCCGTAGCGCTTGACGCCTTCCGCGCTGATCGCGCGCGGCAGCGCGAAGGCCTGGGCCAGCGGCGGCTGGGTGCGATGGAAGGCGGTGTCGAAGCAGCCGACCTGGGGAATCTCGGGGATCAGCGTCGCCACGGCGCGCACCGCGCGCAGGTTGTGCGGCTGGTGCAGCGGGGCGAGCGGAATGAAGCCTTCGAGGTCGCGCAGCACCGATTCGTTGAGCCGCACCGGCGCGCTGTACAGCTCGCCGCCGTGCACGATGCGGTGTCCTGCCGCGACGATGTCGAGCGCGGGGTTGTGCGCGGTGAGCCAGCGGAACAGGTGGTTGAGCGCATCCTTGTGCTGTTCGCTCTGGCTCCCGCCGGTCAGCACCGGCTCGTGATACCGGTTGTCCGCCGCGTCCTTCGCCGACAGCACCGGCGTGGCGCCGATGCCTTCGATCTGCCCCGACAGGGCGGGACTGCGGGCAAGTTCCGGTTCGACCGCGAAGAGCGCGAACTTCAGGCTGCTCGATCCGGCGTTGATGACGAGTACAGCCTTCATGCGAGCCGCGCCTCGCGCTTCTTGTGCGCCATGAGCTGCACGATGGCGCACGAGGCGGCGCGCGTCTCGGCGGTGTCGGCGCGGCTCGTGAGCACGATGGGCACGCGTGCTCCGAGCACGACGCCGGCCATCAGCGCGTTGGCGAGGTACTCGAGCTGCTTGGCGACCATGTTGCCGGACTCGAGGTCGGGCACGACCAGGATGTCGGCGTTGCCGGCGACCAGCGAGCGGATGCCCTTGGTCTTGGCGGCGACGAGCGAGACGGCGTTGTCGAAGGCGAGCGGGCCGTCGAGCAGGCCGCCCTTGATCTGGCCGCGGTCGGCCATCTTGCACAGCGCGGCGGCGTCGATGGTGGAGCGGATCTTCGAGGTGACCGTCTCGACCGCCGACAGGATCGCGACCTTGGGTTCGGGCAGGCCCATGACGTGGGCGAGGTCGATCGCGTTCTGGATGATGTCGACCTTGTCCTCGAGGGTGGGCTCGATGTTGATCGCAGCGTCGGTGATCAGTAGCGGGTGCGGATAGGTCGGCACGTCGGCGAGGAAGACGTGGCTGATGCGGCGCGCGGTGCGCAGTCCGCCTGCCTTCGACACCACCGCGCCCATCAGTTCGTCGGTGTGCAGCGAGCCCTTCATCAGCGCCTCGACCTGCCCTTCGCGGGCGAGCGTCACGGCCGTTTCGGCGGCCTCGTGGCTATGGGCGACGTCGATGATGCGCGCGCCGTGCAGGTCGATGCCTTCCTGCTCGGCGATCGCGCGGATCTTCATTTCGGGGCCGACCAGCACCGGAATGACGAGGCCCGCTTGTGCGGCCTGGATCGGGCCGCGCAGCGACTCGGCGTCGCAGGGGTGGGCGACGGCGATCGGGATCGGGGCCATGCCCGCCGTGATGGAAAGCAGGTGGCCGTAGCGCAGTTCGCGGTCGGAGATCGTGACCTCGGGCAGGTGGACGCGTGCGCGCTTGATCTTCTCGGTGGGCGCCTGCACCTCGGCGACGCCGTCGATGACTTTCAGGCCGTCCTGGTTGAGCGCAAGGCAGTCGAACACCATGTGATGGTTGTGCTCGAACTTCTCGCGGCAGGTGACGGTGATCGTGAGCGTGTCGCCGATGGTGATCGGGCGGTGGAAATTGAGCCCCTGGGAGACATAGACGGTGCCGGGGCCGGGGAATTCGGTGCCGAGGATGGTGGAGATCAGCGTGCTGCCCCACATGCTGTGGCCGACGACCTCGCGGAACTGGCTGGAGCGCGCGAATTCGGGATCGACGTGGGTCGGATTCACGTCGCCGGACATGACGGCGAAGAGGTGGATGTCGTCCGGCCGCAGGGTGCGGACGAGCTGGGCGCGGTCGCCCACCTGGATCTCGTCGAAGGTGCGGTTCTGGATGAAGTCGGTGACGTTGCGATCCATGGTCGGTGTATTTCCGTTGCGATGCAAAAACTGCATTTTAGGCGCGTTATCAGAGATTTGCCCGCATCGCTGTAAAAACATGTTTGCGCTGCCGCATCCCTGTCCCATCCGTGCGACAGTGCCGGGTGCGGCACGGGGGCGGCTCGGGCGGCATGCTAAAATCGCGCCCTGTTCGAACAGGGACGAGGCTTTCATGGAAGTAGTGATTCTCGCGGCCGGGCAGGGCAAGCGCATGCGTTCGGTATTGCCCAAGGTGCTGCAGCCGATCGCCGGACGGCCGATGCTGGCGCATGTGATCGGGGCCGCCCGCGCGCTGGATGCGTCGCGCATCTGCGTCGTGTATGGCCATGGCGGCGAGGTCGTGCGCGAGCGTCTGCAGGACGCGGCGCTGCGCTGGGCGCGGCAGGAGCCGCAGCTCGGCACGGGACACGCGGTGCAGCAGGCGCTGCCGGAACTCACCGACGGCGAGATGGCGCTGGTGCTGTATGGCGACGTGCCGCTGATCGGGGCGCCGACGCTGCGTCGCCTGCAGGCGGCGGCCGGCAGCGGCAAGCTCGCACTGCTGACCGTGGAGCTCGACAACCCCACCGGCTACGGACGCATCCTGCGCGATGCCGGCGGCAAGGTCACGCGCATCGTCGAAGAGAAGGACGCCAGCGCCGAGCAGCGCCGCGTGCGCGAGGTCAATACCGGCATCCTCGTCGCGCCGGTCTCACGCCTGCGCGACTGGCTCGGGCGCATCGGCAACGACAACGCGCAGGGCGAGTACTATCTGACCGACATCATCGGCCTGGCGGTCGCCGAGGGCGTGGAGATCGTCACGGTGCAGCCGGATGCGGTGTGGGAAACGCTGGGCGTGAACAGCAAGCCCCAGCTCGCCGAACTGGAGCGCATCCACCAGCGCAACATCGCCCAGACGCTGATGGACGCGGGCGTGACGGTGCTCGACCCGGCACGCATCGACGTGCGCGGCGAGCTCGAATGCGGCCGTGACGTCGAGATCGACGTCGGCTGCGTGTTCGAGGGGCGTGTGGAGCTGGGCGACGACGTGCGCATCGGCGCGAACTGCGTGATCCGCAACGCGCGCATCGGCGCGGGCACCCGGATCGCCCCGTTCTCGCATATCGAGGACACGGTCACCGGGCGCGAATGCGTGATCGGCCCGTACGCGCGCACGCGCCCCGGCACGACGCTGGGCGACGACGTGCATCTGGGCAACTTCGTCGAGGTCAAGAACAGCGCGATCGCCGACCATTCGAAGGCCAACCACCTAGCCTACGTCGGCGATGCGGACGTCGGCCAGCGCGTGAACATCGGTGCGGGCACGATCACCTGCAATTACGACGGCGCCAACAAGTTCCGCACCATCATCGAGGACGACGTGTTCATCGGCTCCGACACCCAGCTCGTCGCGCCGGTGCGCGTCGGCCGCGGCGCGACGCTCGGCGCGGGCACGACGCTGACCAAGGACGCCCCGGCGGAGCAGCTCACCGTGTCGCGGGCCAAGCAGATCACCATCGCCGGCTGGAAGCGGCCGGTGAAGCAGAAGTAAGCCGGAGAAACCATCATGTGCGGCATCGTCACTGCCATCGCGACGAAGAACGTCGTCCCCGTCCTCCTCGAAGGCCTGCGCAAGCTCGAATACCGCGGCTACGACTCCGCCGGCCTGGCCGTGCTCAACGGCGGTCTGCAGCGCGTGCGCGCGGCCGGCCGCGTCGCCGAGCTGGCCGCGCGTGCCGACGAGCAGAAACTCGATGCCGGCATCGGCATCGCGCACACGCGCTGGGCGACACACGGCGTGCCGTCCGAGCGCAATGCGCACCCGCACGTGTCGGCGGGGCTCGCCGTCGTGCATAACGGCATCATCGAGAACTTCGAAGCCATCAAGCAGCGCCTCACGGCCGAGGGCTACGAATTCGTCTCGGAGACCGACACCGAGGCGATCGCCCACCTGATCCACAGCAAGCTCGCGGTGCAGCCGGACCTCTTCGAGGCGGTGCGGCTGGCGACGGGCGAGCTCGTCGGCGCCTACGCGATCGGCGTGATCAGCGAGAGCGACCGCTCGCGCGCGATCGTGTCGCGCCACGGTGCGCCGCTGCTGCTGGGCGTGGGCGAGGACGGCATGTACGCGGCCTCCGATACCGCGGCGCTGCTGCAGGTCACGCGCAAGGTGATCTACCTCGAGGATGGCGACATCGCCGAACTGCGTCTCGACGGCTACCGCATCGCCCGCCCCGACGGCACGCCGGTCGAGCGCGCGACGCATGTGTCCAGCCTGTCCGCCGACGCGGTCGAACTGGGCCAGTACCGTCACTACATGCAGAAGGAGATCTTCGAGCAGCCGCAGGCGCTGGCAAACACGCTCGAAATCATCGCCGGCGGCGGCTCGGTGACGCCGCAGCTCTTCGGCACCCACGCGCCCGAGCTCCTCGGCGGGGTCGGGCGCGTGCTGGTGCTCGCGTGCGGCACGAGCTACCACGCCGGTCTCGTCGCGCGGTACTGGATCGAGGCGATCGCGAAGCTGCCGTGCAGCGTCGAGATCGCAAGCGAATATCGTTACCGCGAATCGGTCGCGAATCCGGACACGCTGGTGGTCGTGATCTCGCAGTCCGGCGAGACCGCCGACACGCTCGCCGCGCTCAAGCATGCCAAGGCGCAGGGCATGGCGCGCACGCTGGCGATCTGCAACGTGCCCGAATCGGCCATCGTGCGCGAGGCCGCGCTGCGCTTCATCACGCGCGCAGGCCCGGAGATCGGCGTCGCCTCGACCAAGGCATTCACGACACAGCTCGCGGCGCTGGCGCTGCTGACCCTGTCGCTCGCGAAGCTCGCCGGCCGCCTGCCGGAAGCAGACGAGGCACGTTACCTCACGGCACTGCGCCACCTGCCGGTCGCCGTGCGGAAGGTGCTCGATCTCGAGCCGGAGATCGAGCGCTGGGCGCAGCGCTTCGCCGGCAAGCAGCATGCGCTGTTCCTCGGTCGCGGCCAGCATTGGCCGATCGCGATGGAAGGCGCACTGAAGCTCAAGGAGATCTCCTACATCCACGCCGAGGCCTACGCCGCCGGCGAGCTGAAGCACGGCCCGCTGGCACTGGTAGACAAGGACATGCCGGTGATCGCGGTTGCTCCCGCCGACGAGTTGCTGGAAAAGCTCAAGTCGAACCTGCAGGAAGTGCGCGCGCGCGGCGGCGAGCTCTACGTGTTCGCCGACGCCGGCAGCGAGATCCCGCAAAGCGAAGGCGTGCATATCCTGCAGATGCCCGAGCACTACGGCATGCTGTCGCCGGTGCTGCACGTCGTGCCGCTGCAGTTGCTGTCGTATCACGCGGCGCTGGTGAAGGGCACTGACGTGGATAAGCCGCGGAACCTGGCGAAGTCGGTGACGGTGGAGTAAGGCGGGGCAGTTGGTCCTGAAGTTTGTTCCTGACAATTAAAGTCGAAAACTCGTCATTAAAGTCGAAAACTGGATTGCCTCATGAAAACGCCCGGCTCGTCCGGGCGTTTTCACTTCCGAGTCAGTGGGCCGGGTGATCGGCTGTCGCGGGTCGGCGCCGGCATCTCGGCCGCGCTCACCGCCTACGGCGATTCGCGCACGAACACGATGTCCTGCCGGTTGTGGCTGTCAAGGAACAGGCCGTTTTCCTCTTGGGGGAAGGCGACTGGCAGGCCGAGGTCGTTGCTTCTTGTGAACGCCGCGACGAAATCGCCGTCGCTGCCGGCGAGTCCGACGTAGTCGCCGGGGAAGAAGCCGCGTGGACCGGTGATCACCATCTGACGCAGGTCAAATGAGCCCCCGCTTAGCCGTCTGTCGCCGAGGAAGTTCAGTTCCGGCGTGAACAGCGACAGGAACACGTCGGTGCTCAACCGGGTGTCGCCGGGCACGTCGTTGCGGAAGTCGTAGAAGAGCACCCCCACGATCCCCTGGGCATTGACTGAGACGGTCGGCAGGAATGCCTGGACGTCGTCCGGCGTCGCCTGGTTGACGCGCACCGGCGCCGACCAGGTCAGGCCGCCGTCGTCGGAGGTCGCGACGAAGACACCCACCAGCCCCGCGCTGTTGGCATTGCGGTCCTGCCACGCGATGTAGATCTGCCCGCTATCGGGGTTGACCGCGATGCTCGGCAAGCCGCCCGCGTCGCGCACCGGAATGCCGAGTTCGGGATCGACCGCTGACGCGCTCTCGAACGGCGCGACCAGGGTATCCAGGCGTGTCCAGTGCCGGCCCCGATCGGTCGAGCGCAGGATCGCCTGCTCGTTGGTCACGCGCCCTGTGGCGTCGTCGAATTTTAAGCGGAAGAACGCGTTCACCAGGGTTCCGTCGGGCAGGACGACGATCTGTGCGCCTTGACGGAATATGGTCTTGTCGGAGCTCGCAACGCCCGAGCCCATCGTCGCGATCGGCGCGGGTTTGGACCAGGTGAGTCCGCCGTCCGTCGAGCGTGCGAACACGAGCGACGTGATCCCGGTGCGGAACAAGGTCCAGGTCGCGTAGACGAGCCGTTCGTCGAACGGATCGGCGGTGAGGGTGTTCTTGTCGTGGAACAGCGAACGCGCGACCGGATCCTGTGCGGGCATGCGCGCGATCACCACCGGTGCCGACCAGGTGTTGCCGCCGTCGGTCGAGCGCGCGGTGACCATCGCGTTCTCGTTGACCGACCTGTCGGTCACCAGCGCCATGTAATGCGCCGTGCCGGTCGGGCCGAAGCTGATCCACGGATCCGAGCCGCGCTCGTAGTCGCCCGCAGAGCGCTGCGCGGCGCCGGAGCAGCGCGTGAACGGGATTGTCACCCGGGTCCATGACACGCCGCCGTCGGTCGTGTACGCCGCCCCCAGGCTTTGTGCGCCACCTGAGCTCCAGCGGTCCTGGTGCCACCCGGCAATCATGTTCGCCGGATTGAGCGGGTTGACCGCGAGATGCGGCTCACTCTCGCTATTGCGATAGAGGACACCGAACTGCGGCGCGCCGTTGCACTGCGTCACCGCGAGCGGATCGTTCGGATTGCCGCCGTCCGGGTTGGAACTGAAGCCGCTGATCGGCGTTTGTGCGAGCGTCGCACCGGACCATATGCCGGTTGCCAGTAGCGCCATGCCGAGGGTCGCCGCTCGCACGACTGCCGATCCGGTCGAGCGTGATTGCGTATGAAACATGATCGCACTCCTTCCTGTCGTGGTCACGTCCCAGCCTTTGCGACGAGTCACACGCATCGAGCGGGGCCGATGTCCACAAGCATTGGTCTCCCCTTCAGGCTGAATAGATGCGATTCGAGGTCGAGTCAACCCGGGAGCCGCGCTTCTGTCCCAGGTTGAATCCTGATCGGCGATCCCCCGGCCGATCGAGATCCGGGAGGCTGGTGTCTCCGATCCGTGCCGGTCGTTGCCAGTACGCGCTGGTCCACGGTAACGCAACATATAATGCCTGCCCGTACCCCTCGTCATCGGAGCAACATGAGGCTGAACCTGAAGGTCCCCTTCGCGGAGAAGGACCAGGCCAAGAAGCTTGGTGCGCGGTGGGATGCCGGGCGAAAGATCTGGTACGTGGAGGGCAAGGACGATCTGGCGCCGTTTGCCAGATGGTCGCCGACGCCTCACGATGCTTCTGCCGGCGACGTGCGAACGCAGAAGGGGGCTTCGGGCAGGAATCAGGACTCGTCCGGCACGGTCCAGGTCGGCAGCAAATACGTTGAGCTGCCGCGGGTGTGTGATTGCCTCCCGTGGGAGGTGTGCGACAAGTGCCGGGCCACGGCCTTCGGAAGCCGGATTTAGGGGCGAGGTGATGGAAGTCGTCGCAGTCATCGACTTTGAAACGACGGGGCTGTCGCCAGCGCAGGGGGACCGTGCAACGGAAGTTGCGGCGGTGATCCTGGAGGGGGGCAAGGTCGTCGATCGCTACCAGAGCCTGATGAATACAGGTGTCCGGATTCCGGCCTTCATCGAATCCCTGACGGGAATCTCCAACGAGATGGTTCGGCGTGCGCCGCCGGCGGCGCAGGTCATGCAGGACGTGTCGGACTTTGTCGGCGACCGTCCCTTGGTGGCCCACAACGCTTCCTTCGACAGCAAGTTCTGGGATGCCGAGCTGGCACGCATCGAGCGAAGCAGGCGGCAGGAGTTCGTCTGCTCCTTGTTGCTGTCGCGCCGGATCTTCCCGCTGGCGCCGAGCCACAAGCTGGGGGCGCTGGTCGAGTATGCGAATCTGCCGGTGGCAGGCCGCTACCACCGGGCCTTGGCCGATGCGGAAATGGCGGCCAGCCTGTTGCTATGCCTGGAGGGGGAGCTGCGTGAGCGGCACCAGGTGAGTGAGGTGTCCGTCGAGCTGCTGCGCAGGATTCAACGCGTGCCCAAGGGGCAGTTGAAGAAGTGTATCGCTCGCGAGCTGAGTCGCTGACGCGGTCGCGGCGAAAGCATCGTTTTCGACCAGAGTTGCCGGGACATCGACAGCGGGAGCTCCGCCGTCGGTGTCGAATTTTCCACTTTGATCGGCTGGAATCGCCAGCCGGGATGGGAGCCACGTGATGCGTCTGTTTTCCGCACTTGTACTTGCCTGTTTCTCGATTGCCGCCCACGCGGCCGGTCCGACGGAAACCCTGCCGTCCGGGGTGACTGTGGAGCGCTACCGCGAAGGCGCCGGCGCGTCGCCGACGCTGACGGATGTGGTGCGCGTCCACTACCAGGGCACGCTCACGAACGGTCGCGAGTTCGACAGTTCCTACAGCCGCGGGCAACCGGCCGAGTTTCCGGTGAATGGCGTCATTCCGTGCTGGACCGAGGTGCTGCAGCGCATGAAGCCGGGCGAGGCGGTGCGCATCTCCTGCCCGCCGCAGACCGCCTACGGACAGCGCGGCATTCCGGGCACGATCCCGCCCAACAGCACCCTGAACTTCGCCGTCGAGCTGCTGGAGGTGAAGCGCTAGGCGGGCGGCTGCGGCACATTGGTGCCGCGCTGTAACCTTTCGCCCGCGCACTTCATCCAATCGGCAGCAAGCGGAGGGGCGCGCCGCATCCCGCGTGACGATGGCTCCTCCCGGCCGAGGAGGAGTGCATCATGAGCAAGCGCAACGATCCGGTTTCCGCAGTCCGGAAAAACACCGGGGGCCGCGTTATCGCGACGTCCGGTTTCACGCTGTCCGTGCTGGCCGCCGCCGTGGCCTTCACCCTTGCTGCGACGCCGGCACTCGGGGGCGCGCAGCCCGGCGGAAACCGCCATACGGGGCAGTACATCTTCCGTTTCGACACCTTTGGCGACCAGCAGCTATGGACCACCGTGCTGCGCATGCACGAGGTGATCCCCGCGGCGGTGAGCCCGGCCACGGCGCTGGCGGTCGGATTGAAGGTGGATGCGACGGCCTTGCCGCGGAATTTCCTCGCGAAGCACGATCTCGACGATCCGAAGACGACGGTCGAGCTGCTGCGGCGCAATGCGGTGGTCGGCGTGGTGGGTAAGGTGAAGGGGCGGCGCCTGACTTCGGTGGGGATCACCTGCGCGCTGTGCCACTCGACCGTCGACAACTCGGTGGCTCCGGGGGTGGGCAGGCGCCTCGACGGCTGGCCGAATCTCGACCTGAATCCGGGCGCGATCATTGCGCTCTCGCCCGCGCTGCCCGACGAAGTGAAGGCGGTCTACAACTCCTGGGGTCCCGGTCGCTACGACCCGCGCTTCAGCATCGACGGCATCAACGGGCCCTTGGTGATCCCGCCGGCCTATGGCCTCGCCGGCGTGCCTTTCGAGACCTTTACCGGCGACGGTCCGATCTCGTACTGGAACAACTATGTCGCCGTGACCCAGATGGGCGGGCACGGCAACTTCTCCGACCCGCGGCTCGGCATTTCGATCGAGCAGTCGCCGGATCTGGTCACGCCGAAGCTGCCCGCGCTGCTGGCCTACCAGTTGAGCCTGCCGGCACCCCGGCCGCCCGAGGGCAGCGTGGATGTCGTGGCGGCGCAGCGCGGGGAGGCGCTTTTCAACGGTGCGGCGCGTTGCGGCACGTGCCACATCGCGCCGACCTACACGGACGTGCACAACGGGCCGGACGCCGACACGCCGCTGCTGCACGACCCGGCGGAGACGGGGATGGATCCAGGCTATGCGCAGCGCAGCGCAACCGGGAAGTACCGCAGCACGCCCCTGCGCGCGCTGTGGCAGCATCCGCCGTATTTCCACGACGGTAGTGCGCCGACGCTGGGGGCCGTGGTGGATCACTACGACACGCAATTCGCGCTGGGGCTGACGCCTGAACAGAAGGCGGATCTGGTGGAGTTCCTGAAGTCCTTGTGAGCGGCGGTGCGGCGAAATTCGGACGGGGGCAGAAATAGTTCATTGACGCCGGCGGGCGGGGGCGACACAGTGACGGGCATGAAGATCACCGTTGCTCCCGCCATCCACCTGCTGCACGAGGCAGCGCATGCCACGCTGGCGACGCATTCGACCCAGCTCGCGGGCTACCCGTATGCGACGGCGGTGCCCTGCGTCGTGGATGCGGGACAATGCCCGCTGTTCTGCGTCAGCCTGCTCGCCGAGCACACGAAGAACCTGCTCGCGGACCGGCGCGTCAGCCTGTCGGTGGTCGGCGCCGAGAACGGGAACATCCAGGCCGGGGTGCGCATGACGGTGATCGGCGACGTCGAGCGCTTCGAGCCGTCGGCGGAGCTCGTTGCGCGCTATCTGCGCTACCAGCCGGATGCGAAGCAGTACCTCGAGCTCGATTTCGCCTTCTTCCGCCTGCAACCGAAGCGCATCCGCTACATCGGCGGCCCGGGGAAGATGGGCTGGATCGAGGACGAGCGCTGGGCCGGGCTGCCGCTGCTGCCGGAGGTGGCGGAGGCGGATCTGCTGCTGCAACTCGCCGGCAGCGTGCCGGCCGGAACCCATCTGCTCGGCATGGACTGCTTCGGCATCGACTATGCCGTGAACGGGCGGCGGGCGCGGCAGCGCTTCCCCGAGCTGCGCAGCGCCGAGAATCTCGCGGCTACCGCGCCGCGCATCGTGGCCGGGCTGCTGTGAGCGCGGGGGCATCCGCTTCCCGGCCGACGTCCGCGCGGACGGAGCGGCCATGACCTCGGTCGAAACCACCCTCGCGTTCTTCGTCGTGTCGGTGCTGCTCGGGGCGGCGCCGGGGCCGGACAACCTGTTCGTGCTGATGCAGTCCGCGCTGCGCGGGCGCAGGGCCGGGATGCTGGTCGTGCTGGGGCTGTGCACGGGCCTGCTGGGGCACACCGCGGCGGTGGCCGTGGGCCTCGCAGCGGTGTTCGCGGCGTCGGCGACGGCTTTCACGGTGCTGAAGTTCGTCGGTGCGGCCTATCTGGCGTGGCTGGCGTGGCAGGTGCTCAGCGCGCCGGACGGGGGCGATCCCGCCGTGGCCGAGGTGGCGCCGGACGGCTGGCGCATGTATGTGCGCGGGATCGTCATGAACCTGACCAACCCCAAGGTGATCCTGTTCTTCCTCGCCTTCCTGCCGCAGTTCGTCGAGGCCGGCGCGGCGCCGGTGGCGCTGCAGGTGATGTGGCTGGGCTTCGTGTTCATCGTCGCGACGCTGCTGACCTTCGGCGCGATCGCGCTGTTTGCGGCGTCGATCGGGCAGTGCCTGCGCAATTCGGCGACCGCGCGGCGCGTGCTGAACAAGTCGGCGGGGCTGGTGTTCCTGGGGCTGGCGGCGCGGCTGGTGCTGGCCGAGCGCTGAGGGCAGGGGTGGCCGGAGCTGTTTCCCCTTGTGGGAGCGGCTTCAGCCGCGAATCGAGTCGCGCGGCCCCGTTGAGGCCGATTCGCGGCTGAAGCCGCTCCCACGGTGAGCTTACGGCCGATCCCTCAGCCGAGCGTCACCGCGGTGCCGCTGACCGCCACCATGAGCATGCCGTTGGTCTCGCCAAGGACCTCGTAGTCGAGGTCGATGCCGACGATGGCGTTGGCGCCCAGCTTTTCCGCGGCTTCGGCCATTTCCTCGAAGGCGGTGTCGCGCGCGGAGCGCAGCGTCTTCTCGTAGGCGCCCGAGCGCCCGCCGACGAAGTCGCGCACGGCAGCGAACATGTCCTTGAGGAAGTTCGCGCCGATGATGGCTTCCCCGGTGACGACGCCGTGGTAGGCGCGGATGGTCTTGCCTTCGACGGTAGGCGTGGTGGTCATCAGCATGGCGTCTTCCTGTGCAGTGAAAAAGGGGTCAGGGCGCGAGCTGGCGCAGGTCGGCGGTCGCGGCCTGGCCGAATTCGTCGCCGAGCAGGTAGTTCACCAGCCGGAACGCGCATTCGTCGGGGCGGGCGAGGGCGCCGTCGCGCTTGAGGGCCTCGAAGCGCGCGCGCACCGGGAAGCGGTCCTCGGGGGTGGCGCGGATTTCGGCCTGCATCGCGGTATCGACGACGCCGGGGGCGAGGCTGCAGATGCGCAGGCCGGGCGTGCCGTCCATCGCGACGGCGCGCGCGTGCTGGTCGAGGGCGGCCTTGGAGGCGCAATACACGCTCCAGCCGGCGTAGGCGCTGCGCGCGGCGCCGCTGGAGACGTGCATGATGCGCCGGTCGGCGACCTCGCCGCTGGCGGCGGCGAAGGCGCTGGCGAGCATCAGCGGGGTGGCGGTGTTCAGTGCGATGGCGCGGGCGATCGCTTCCGGCGGCAGGGTGTCGAGCTGGCCCACCGGCTGCAGCATGCCGGCGTTGTTGATCAGCAGCGCCTGCGAGCAGTTGGCGAGGAAGGCGCGCAGCGTTCCGCCGGCCAGCCAGTCGGCGACCACCTCGGTGTCGGCGAGGTCGATCTGCACCTGCGAGAGGTCGTCGGGATAGCGTTCGGCGAGGGCGTCGTTCGCATGCCGTGCGAGGCCCAGAACGGGGATCGTGCGGGCGAGGAGCTCCTCGGCGATCGCGGCGCCGAGTCCCTGGGTGTGTCCGGTGAGGATGGCTTTCATTGCGGCAGTGTTCCCGGGTCAGACGGCCTGCGCGGCGGCTTCGGCCGTGAGCCAGGCGCGGAAGGCGGCCACGGCGGGGCGCCGCGCGATCGCCTCGTGCATGACCAGATAATAGGCGAAGGGCGAGGGCAGCGGTATGTCGAAGGGGATCGCGAGGCTGCCTTCGGCGACGCGCGACTCGATCAGCGAGCGCGACGCGAGGGTGACGCCCTGGCCGGCGAGCACCGCGGCGAGCGCGAGGGCGGCGTTCGCGAAGCGCGGGCCGCGGCCCGAATCGATGCCCGCGACGCCGGCGCGGTCCAGCCAAAGCGCCCAGCCGGAGCGGGCGATGCCGGGGCCGGCGTCGCGCAGTGTGTCGTCGTGGATCAGCACGTGGTGCGCGAGGTCGGCCGGCGTGCGCAGCGGCCTGTCGCCTGCGAGCAGCGCCGGCGCGCATACCGGGACGTAGTCCGGCGCGAACAGCCGCTCGATGACATGGCCGGGATAGCTGCCGGTGCCGTACAGGATGGCGACCCTGCTTTCGTCGTCGCGCGGGTCGACGGCGAGCGCCGCGACGATCGCCGCCTGGCCGCGGCGGTCTACGGTGCCGGCGGTGCTCGACAGCTGCAGTGCGACTTCCGGGTGGGCGATGGTGAAACCGGCGAGGCGGGGCACCAGCCAGTGGCTGGCGAAGGAGGGCGGCGCGATCACCGTGAGCGGTCCGGCGACCGCCTGGCGCGTGCTCTCGACTGCGGCGGCGAAGCAGTCGAAGCCTTCACGCACCTTGGGCAGCATCGCGCGGCCGTGTTCGGTGAGTGCCAGCGCGCGCGTCATGCGCCGGAACAGCGGCACGCCCAGCCAGTCCTCCAGCGCCTTGATCTGCTGGCTGACGGCGGCGGGGGTTACGCACAACTCCGCTGCGGCCTGCTTGAAACTGAGGTGGCGCGCGGCGGCCTCGAAGGTGCGCAGCAGGGCGAGGCCGGGTAGCCGGTAGCTCATCGTTGACGGTTAAGCAGTGCTAATCCGTCGCATCATAAACCGTCGTTTGTCGCCGGGCCAGCCGCTGCCTAGACTACGTTCCACATCCTTCGTGGTGTCCGGCGGCCTCCCTCCCTCCTCCGCCGCCGGGAATCTTCGATCGATCGGAGTGCGCGCCATCGGGTGACCGGTGGCGCGCATTGCCTGCGCGGCCTGTCCCTGTGCCGCGCCTTGGCCATGTCGTTCCGGCTCCGGATTCCATGCAGGCAGGTTTGCGGACTCCTCCGCCGGGCGCTCGTTTGCGCCGGAATGCCGGCGTCCCGTTTTGTGGAGTCGTGAATCACATGAGTAAAGAAAACCGCATCCATTGTGCGGCGCTGCGCAGCAAGGTCATGTCCGCCACCGAGGCGGCGAGCCTGATCCAGTCCGGCATGAACGTCGGCATGAGCGGATTCACCGGTTCGGGCTACCCGAAAGCGGTTCCGTCCGCGCTGGCGAAGCACATCATGGACGCGAACCTGAACGGCAAGCGCTTCAAGATCGGCGTGTGGACGGGCGCCTCGACGGCGCCGGAGCTCGATGGCGCGCTGGCGATGGTCGATGGTATCGAGATGCGCCTGCCCTACCAGTCGGATCCGACCTGCCGCAAGCGCATCAACGCCGGCGAGATGGAGTACATCGACATCCACCTGTCGCACGTCGCGCAGTTCGTGTGGTTCGGCTTCCTCGGCAAGCTCGACGTCGCGGTGGTCGAGGTTGCGGGCATCCTCGAGGACGGGCGGCTGATCCCCTCGTCGTCGATCGGCAACAACAAGACCTGGCTGGATCAGGCCGACAAGGTGATCCTCGAGGTCAACTCGTGGCAGAGCGCCCAGCTCGAAGGTATGCACGACATCTGGTATGGCACGCAGCTGCCGCCGAACCGACAGCCGATCCCGCTCGTGCGCAGTTCCGACCGCATCGGCGAGCCCTACCTGCGCTGCGATCCGGAGAAGGTCATCGCGGTCGTCGAGACGCACGCGCCGGACCGCAATTCGGCTTTTTCCCCGCCGGACGAGAGTTCGAAGAGGATCGCCGGCCACATCCTGGAATTCCTGCAGTACGAGGTGAAGAAGGGCCGCCTGCCGCGCGAGCTGCTGCCGCTGCAGTCGGGCGTGGGCAACATCGCCAATGCGGTGATGGCGGGCCTCAACGAGGGGCCGTTCGAGAACCTGACGGCCTACACCGAGGTGCTGCAGGACGGGATGCTGGAGATGCTGAAATCCGGCAAGCTCGCGAGCGCATCGGCGACGGCGTTTTCGCTGAGCAACGGGGCTCTGGCGGAACTGAACGCCGATCTGGCGCGCTACCGCGAGCGCATCATCTTGCGCCCGCAGGAGATCAGCAACCATCCGGAAGTGATCCGCCGCCTGGGCGTGATCGCGATGAATGGCATGATCGAGGCCGACATCTACGGCAACGTCAATTCGACGCACGTGATGGGTTCGAAAATCATGAACGGCATCGGCGGTTCGGGCGACTTCGCGCGCAACGCCTACCTGTCGATCTTCATGACGCCCTCGCAGGCGAAGGGTGGGGCGATCTCGTGCATCGTGCCGATGGCCTCGCATGTGGACCACACCGAGCACGACGTGCAGGTGCTGGTCACCGAGCAGGGGCTCGCCGACCTGCGCGGGCTGTCGCCCAAGCAGCGCGCCAAGGCGATCATCGAGAACTGCGCGCATCCGAATTTCCGTCCGGCGCTGGCGGACTACTACAAGCGCGCGCTGGAGTTCTCGCCCGGCAAGCAGACGCCGCACCTGCTGGAGGAGGTGTTCGGCTGGCATCTGCGCGCGCTGCGCGGCGAGCGGATGTAATCAGTCGAACAGGCGCAGGTTCTCGCCCGGCTGAGGCGGGCGGGGGCCGGCCTCGCCGGGCGGTAGCAGCGTGCCGACGCGCACGCCCAGCAGGCGCAGGCGGCGGTCGAGCGGCACACGCTTGAGGCAGCTGCGCACCGTGGCGAGGATGGTGGCCGCGTCGTCGGTCGCCTGGTCGATCGTCATGTCGCGCGTCACGGTGCGGAAGTCGTCGTAGCGCAGCTTGAGGCCTATCGTGCGCCCGACGTAGCCCTTGCGCTGCAGGTCGCCGGCGACGCGCTCGCACAGCTTCACGAGGATGTCGGTCAGCATGTCGCGGTCGGCGCGCGCGTCGAGGTCGCGCTCGAAGGTGGTCTCGCGGCTGACCGACTTCGTTTCGCGTTCCGTCACGACGGGACGCTGGTCGCGGCCGTGCGCGACTTCCGTGAGCCAGTGGCCGTAGTGCTGGCCGAATTCCTCGATCAGGCTTTCCGGTGCGGCGGCAGCGAGTTCGCCGATGGTGTGGATGCCCATCGCGTCGAGCTTTTCCCCGGCGCGCGGGCCGATGCCGTTGATCTTGCGCGCGGCGAGTGGCCAGATGCGCGTGGGGATGTCCGCGTAGTCGAGTACGGTGAGGCCGTCGGGTTTGTCGAGGTCGGAGGCGATCTTCGACAGCAGCTTGTTGGGCGTGACGCCGATGGAGCAGGACAGCCCGGTCGCCGCGCGCACGGCATCCTTGATGCGCTGCGCGAGTTCGAACGTCTCGCCCGGGACGTCGGTCAGGTCGATGTAGATCTCGTCGATGCCGCGGTCCTCGATCAGCGGCGCGATCTCGGCCACCGCGGCCTTGAAGAGGCGCGAGTAGCGGATGTAGTCGTCGAAGTTCGCGGGCAGCAGGATGGCGTCGGGGGCGAGCGCCGCGGCCTTCATCAGACCGATGCCGGAATGCACGCCGAGCGCGCGGGCGGGGTAGGTGGCAGTGGTGGCGACGCCGCGGCCGACGTAGTCGCGCAGCCGGGGGAAGTCTTCGGGCCGGTCGCCCGCGAGCGTGCCGCGCCGTCCGCCGACGACGACCGGGAGGCCGGCGAGTTGCGGGTAGCGCAGGAGTTCGACGGACGCGAAGAAGGCGTCCATGTCGAGGTGGGCGATGCGGCGTTGCATGGTCATGCGGGCTGGTGCGGCAGGGTCAGCGCACGGGGCGGATCTGCCAGCCCTCGTCCTGCAGCAGCTTCAGCATGCCGAATTCGCCGTGCAGGTGCAATGCGCCGACCGCGGCGAAGGCCGCGCCGCACTGCAGGTGCGGCTGCAGGCGCCGGGCCATCGCGACGCTGCGGTCGCGTACGACCCTCTTTTCGAAGAGCGCATAGTGGCTGGGGTGGCCGCGCACCGCGCCGCCGTTGCGCCACGCGAGTGCCTCGAGGGCGGCGAGGTCGCCGCGCAGGTAGACGCCGATGGCCTCCTCCGTCGCTTTGCCTTGGGCGAGATGATGGTCGAGGGCGCGTTGCAGCAAGGCCACCTGTGTGTCGCGCGGCAGCGAGTCGAAGGCGGCGATCTTTTCGTCGGCCGACTCGAGTTCCTCGATCCGCTTGTGTTCGGCGCGAGCGCGCCGGTACAGCGTGACGTCGAGGCTTTCGCTGCCCTTGTCCGGATGCTCGGTGCTGATCAGGAGCGCCGCCCAGGGTTTGAGGCGGTCGGCGACGTCGCGGCCGACGTCATGCTCGGCGAGATGTTCGACGAGCCGTTCGAAGGTCGCAGGCGGTACGAGTTGCGACAGGCGTTCGGTTCTTCCGAGCCGGCCTGACTCCGAGAAGCGGCGCGCGACGGCGTCGTCGGGACGGATTTCGAGCACGACGGTGCGCGCCGCGGCGAACGCCTCCTCGACCGCCGACGGCAGTGCGAGCACCCGCGGATCGGCGACGTGCATGGTGCCGAACAGGTAGCTCGGCGCGACGCCGGGACGGCTGATCTCCCACAGCAGGCCCTGCTCGAAGCGGCCGTCTGTGGCGTGCGCGGCAGTCGCGACGAGCAGGGCTGCGATCAGCAGGCGGATCCGGCGCAGCATGCGGGCGCGGGTGCGGTTCAGTCAGTCAGTGTCGGGGCGCGCTTGAGCAGGTGCATGCCGATGTAGGAGGCGACGGTGTCGCCGTGCTGATTGATCGTCTTGTACTGCATGCGGACGATGCCGCGGTCGGGTTTGGAGCGCGAGGGTTTGACTTCGAGCACTTCGAGTTCGGCGTGCAGGGTGTCGCCCGGGCGCACCGGGGCGAGCCAGCGCAGTTCGTCGATGCCGGGAGAGCCGATGCTGGAGTCCGCGATGATGCCGGTCTGGATGAAGAGGCGGAAGGTCAGCGCGACGGTCTGGAAGCCGCTGGCGATGAGGCCGCCGTAGGGGGAGCGGGCGGCGGCGTTGGTGTCGAGGTGGAAGGGTTGGGGGTCGTACACCATCGCGAAGTCGATGATCTGGCCTTCGGTGAGGGTGATGCCGGCGGTGGTGAAGCGCTCGCCGGGGGCGAAGTCGTCGAGGTAGCGGTGGGGGTGCATGGGGCGAGGTCGTCCTGTTTTCTTGTCAGGGCGATATTTTGCGGCATCGGGACGTGTGCGGGGGACGGGCGGGCGGATTCGCCTGCCGGGCAGACGCTCGCGGCCTTCGGCTTCCCGGCGTGTTCGGGTCTGCGGGGGCGGCGACGCAAACTCGGCCGCTGCGCGGCCTCAGACATGCGTCGCCTTGTTTCCCCCGCAGACCCGAACACGCCGGCGCTCACGACAGCCCGGCAGTCGAACCCGCCCGCCCGTCGGAACGGGTGGAGGTGTGATTTACAGCAGGTTCATGCGCTTCGCCGCCTCGCGCAGCTCGCCGCGGAAGTCCGGGTGGGCGATGCCGATCAGCGCCTCGCAGCGCTGCTTGGCGGTCTTGCCGCGCAGTTGCGCGACGCCGTATTCGGTGACGACGTAGTTGATGTCGTTCTTGCTCGTCGTGACATGCGTGCCAGGGGTGAGCGTCGGCACGATGCGCGAGATGGTGTCTTCCTTGGCCGTCGAGGGCAGCACGATGAAGGCCTTGCCGCCGCGGGAACGGTTCGCCGCGCGCACGAAATCGACCTGGCCGCCGGTGCCGGAGTAGGGCGAGGGGCCGAGGCTCTCGGAGCCGCACTGGCCGAGGAAATCGATCTGCATCGTCGCGTTGATCGCGACGAGATTGTCGTTCTGCGCGGCGTAGTACGGGTCGTTGGTGACGTCGACCGGATGCATCTCCAGCGTCGGGTTGCGGTGCATGTACTGGTAGAGCTTGTTCGAGCCGAGCGCGAAGGTCGCGAGCATCTTGCCCGGCTTGAGCGTCTTCTTGCGGTTCGTGACGGCGCCCGATTCGATCAGCGACAGGATGCCGTCGCCGATCATCTCGGTGTGGATGCCGAGGTCGTGCTTGTGCTTCAACTGCATCACGACCGCGTCGGGGATGCCGCCGTAGCCGATCTGCAGCGTCGCACCGTCGTCGATCAGGTCGGCGACGTACTTGCCGATCGCTTCCTGCACGGGGCCGATCTTGGGCAGGCCGACTTCGAGGAGCGGGGCGTCGCTTTCCACGAGCGCGGCGACCCGCGAGATGTGCACGTGGCAGTCGCCGTAGGCGAAGGGCACGTTCGGATTCACTTCGAGAACCACCGCGCGCGCCTTCTTCACCGCGGCCATCGTGTAGTCGGGGCCGAGCGAGAGCGCGAAGAAGCCGTGCTCGTCCATCGGCGAGGCCATCGAGAAGACGACGTCGGCCGGCGTCAGGCCGCGGTCGATGAGCTGCGGGATCTCGGAGAAGTAGTTGGGCATGAAGTCCACCCAGCCGGCCTGGCCGCCAGGGCGCGACGCGCCGCCGAAAAAGTAGGCGCTGTGGCGCACATTCGCGACCGTCTCGGGATCGAAGTAGCCGTACTTGCGCAGCGGCAGGATCTGGCTGACGACGACGTTCTCGAGGCTGCGGCGGCGCTCCGAGAGCGCTTCGAGCAGCGCCGGCGGCTCGCCCACGCCGGTGGGCACGACGACGGTGTCGCCCGATCGCACGAGTCCAGCTGCGTCCGCGGGGCTCATCCTTTTCTGCTGATACTGGGTGTGTACGCTCATGTCCTTCCTCTCCCTTGCTTCGACTGTTATGTATCGATTCGGGCGCGATTATAGTCGCGTCCATACTGAAGCGTATGGAAAACGTACGGATGCGTATGGGAGATTCGATTGGCTCCGCCTATCGACGGAGCCGGCGCTCAGCAGGGGCTGGAGGGGCCGCGGTGGAACACCAGTTCCTCGACCGCTTGCCCGCCAACGAGGTGCTGCTCGACGATGCGCTGCATGTTCTCCCGAATGGCATTGTAGTACCACACGCCGTCGGGTTGTACGCACACGATGGGGCCGCCCTTGCAGGCGGCGAAGCAGGACACGCGGGTACGCTTGACGCGTAGCTCGCCGTGGTCGAGACCGGCCGCCTTGAAGGTCTCGCCGAGGCTGTCGAAGAGCGCCCGGGATTCACCGTTGGCCGTGCAGCGCGGACCGGTGCACACCAGCAGGTGGCGCCGATAGCTGCCGAGTTTCGGCTTCGCGGGCGGGGCCGGTGGGGCGTCCGCCCGGGCTGCGGGCGAATCCGGCGCTGCGCTCATGCGAGCGCCTCGTCCGCGTCCGCGGCTTCGTCGTCGCTGGTGTCGGCGAGCGCCGCGGCGATGTAGTCCGCCGGCAGGCGGTGGCGGCAGGCGAGCTCCTCGACCGTTTCGCCGCTCGTGCGGAGCGCTTCGAGCCAGCCGTCGAGGCCGGTCGACAACGAGCGCCCCGCCTTCTCGCCGTCGCGTGCAGCGCCCGATTCGACGTCGTATTTGTTTGCATAGCCGCGCGGCGTGACCATCAGTCCGTCGCGGATGAAGGTGTTGGAGTTGCCGATCAGGACCGTGCTCAGCATGCCGATCTCGCACTCGGTCATCTTGTCGAGGGTGGTGAACTCGATGCGCTGCTTGGGCCGGTAGGCGGACTTCACGATTGCGACCGGCGTGTCGGGGCGACGGTGCGCGAGGAAGAGGCGCTGCGCCTCGACGATCTGGCGCGAACGCCGCCCGCTCTTGGGGTTGTACAGCGCGACGACGAAATCGGCGGCGGCGGCGGCATGCAGGCGGCGCGCGATCACCGGCCAGGGCGTCAGCAGGTCGGACAGCGAGATCGCGCAGAAATCATGCGTCAGCGGCGCGCCGACGAGGGCCGCGCAGGTGTTGAGCGCCGAGGCGCCGGGGACGATCTCCACTTCGATATCCGAGTCTGGGGTCCAGCCGGCCTGGAACAACACCTCGAAGGTCGGGCCGGCCATGCCGTACACGCCCGCATCTCCCGACGAGATCAGCGCGACCTTCTTGCCTTGCCGGGCGCGGTCGAGCGCCTCGATCGCGCGGTCGAGCTCCTCGGTCATCGACTTCTTGACGACCTCCTTGCCTTCGACGAGGTCGGCGACGAGGCGGATGTAGGTGACGTAGCCGATGACGGTGTCGGCCTCGGCGATCGCGGCGCGCGCGCGGCCGCTCATGTGCTCGACGCTGCCGGGGCCGAGCCCGACGAGCATGATTTTTCCGGTGGTCATGGGTTCTCTCTATGTTGAGGACGCGGGCGTCCGGTGTTCAGTTACGCGCGTCGAAGGCACGGAGCGTAGGGCGGGAGGTGCGCAGCGTATCCCGCCATTCCGGCGGTCGGGACCTTGCCCACGGCCGATGGCGGGATACGCCTTCGGCTTCTCCCGCCCTACAAGCCAGAAGCCGCCTCGGCGAGCGCGGGCCGCACCCACCGCCCAACGGCCCACCCCGACAGGCAGCCGAGCGCGAGCCACTGCACCGCGGTGGCGATCGTCGTCGCGAGCGTGAAGGGACCGGCGAGCGCTTCCATTTGTCGCGCGATCCCAATGTCGTAGGCGGCGAACGGCCCCCCGGCGAGGTGCGGTGCACCGACGGCGAAGGGCAGCACGAGCACGGCGAGGCCCGCGAGGCGCAGCGGGCCGCGGATGAAGGCGAGCAGGGCGAGCCCGGCCGCCCCGCTTGCAGCGGCAAGCAGCCACCACACCTGGCGATCGCCGAGCGGCGCGGCGACGCTGCCGGGAAGCTCGGGCGGCAGGCCCAGCGTCGGCAGGCCGAACACGCAGATCCAGCCGGCGGCGCCCCACGCGAGGCCGGTGCCGGCGGACGCGAGCGGACGGCCGCGCAGGTGTTCCCAGGTCGTGATCGCAGCGACCAGTACCAGGCCGAAGCCGATTGCGGTCAGGATGTTCGCCACCGCAGTCCAGACATGCCGTTCCGTGCCCTCGTCCGGCGCCCATGTCTCGGCGTCGTGCGCGTGTGCATCGCCGCCGGCATGGTCGTGATCGTGATCATGTGCGGAGGTGGCGAGCGCCGCGGCCGGATCGGCCGATTCCACCGAAGCTTCGAACACCTCGGCGGCAGCGATGAGCGGGATGGCCTGCCAGTGCTGCACGGCACTCACGAGCAGGCCGGCGAGAGCACCGACCAGCAGCGCGCACAGGACGATACGACGGAACAGCATGCCGGACTCCGCGTTCAGTGGCAGGGGAAGACGTTGACGTGGCGGGCGTCGTGCGCGGCGTTGTGGGCCGCGGCAATCGGGCTGAAGCCCACGCCATAGACGATCACGGCGCCGAGCAGCGCGGCGGTGACGACGGGCATCGCGATCGCCAGCAGGGCGCTCCTGGGACGGGCGATGTGCAGGGTGGCTTGCTGTTGCATGGTGGTTCTCCTTCTTCGATGGGTGTGGGACAGCGTTTGAAAGTCAGCTCGATGCCGGCATGCGGGCGACCGATACCGTGGCGTTGCGGCCGTCGGGGCCGCGCAGCTTGTGTTTCTCGACGATCAGGTGCGTGAGGTCGGTGCCGGCGGCGAGCAGCGCGGCGGCCTCCGACACGGACGGCGTGCCCGTATGGCGGCGTACGGTTTCCGACGGGTTCGGCACTTCGACTGCGGCAAGGGCGGCCGCCGGATGGAAGACGATGTCCCAGCCGTGGTGCGTGGCGAGTGCGAGCAAGCCGGCCTCGTCGGCCTTGAGGTCTATGCTTGCCACGGCGCGCACATCGGCGAGGCTGGCACTCGCCTGCGCGAGCGCCTCGTCGATCGCGCGTGCGATCGTGTCCATGAGCGTGCCGCGGTCGCAGCCGAGGCCGAGGGCGACAGGATTGCGTGAGGGGCTCACGCGGCCTCCTGCGGCGGGCGGTAGATCACGCGACGGCCGGCGAGGCGTTCGGCCCAGCCGGCGGGCAATTCGCGCCGGCTGATCCACAGTACCGCGCCGAATTGTTCCGGATCGACGTCCTCGAGGCGCTCGAAGCGCTTCAGGTTTGCCGGCAGCGGGCCGCTGCGGCCGTTGGCGTGGCGCACCCACCAGTCGTGGCTGCCCGCTTCCTGCACGAGCGCGACCGGCTCGTCGTTCACGACCGCGGCGCTCGCGCGCACGATCTCGTCGTGACTCGCATCGAAGCTCCAGCCCAGTTCGCGGCCGAGCAGATCGACGGCGAGCGTCTCGCGCGCATCCGACGCCGTGGTCAGCACCGGCTGCGCGCCTAGCGCCGCGGCCAGCACGCCCGCCAGCGCGTTCGCCCCGCCAAGGTGGCCGGAGAGCATCGGGATCGCGTAGCGGCCGCCTTCGTCGAGCACGACGATGCCGGGATCCTGTTCCTTGGCCTTGAGGTGCGGCGCGATCAGGCGCACGACGGCGCCGAGCGAGACGATCGCGACGATGCCGTCGAAGCCCGCGAAGAGCGCCGGGATCTGGTCGCCGGTCTTGCCCGTGTAGCAGGCCGCGGCGCCCGGCGCGGCGGCTTCGGCTTCGGCGCGGAACTTCTCGGGCGCGAAGAGGCGGGCGCCGGGGATCGCCGCGACGACCTTGCCGGCGAGCGCGATGCCGTGTTTCGTGATCGAGACGACCGCGACGCGTTCGTTGGGGAAGGGGAGGTGGACGCTCATGCGGCTTCCTTCGCCGTCGTCGCGACCGTTCCGATCTCGGTTGCGGCTGCGCGCTTGCGGCACCCGCGACGCAGTTCGCCGCGCGCGCGCTTGGGATTCTGCACCAGCAGCAGCGACAGGTAATTGACCTTCTCGCCGCGCAGACTCGCGACGTCCTTGACGACGCGCTCCTCGGGCGAGCCAACCTTCTCGACGAAGCAGCTCGTCGCGAGGAGATCGCGCGCTTCGAGCAGATCCAGCACCTCGTCGAGCAGCGGCTTCACCTTCATCAGCACCAGCGTGTCGAACTCGTCGAGCAGGTGGTCGATCACCGACACGCCGTAGGCGGCCGGGATCACCGCGACGGTCTCGTCTTCCTCGGCGAGCGCGAGGTCCGCGCAGGCCGCGGCGGCAGCGAAGGAGCTGACTCCGGGGATGGTTTCGACCTCGACTTCCGGGGCGAGCTCGCGCACCGCGCGCGCGAGGTGGCGGAAAGTCGAGTAGGTCGAGGCGTCGCCCTCGACCAGGAAGGCGACGTCGCGCCCTTCGGCGAGGAGCTCGGCCGTGCGGGCGGCGGCGCGTGCCCAGGCCTTCGCGAGCGCGACAGCGTCCCGCGTCATCGGGAACACCAGTTCGACGGCGTCGCCCGGCACTTCGAGGCCGCCACGCACGACGATGTCGAGCGCGTAGGAACGTTCCTCGGCCTTCTTCACGGGGTAGGTCCAGCGTGCGTCCGACTGCAGCGCGGTCCACCCGCGGCGCGTGATCAGGTCGGGATCACCGGGTCCGAGGGAGACGCCGATCAGGCGGCCGTAGCGGGGCGGGGGGAGGGCGTCATTCATTTTGTCGTCGTTGTCGGTGCGTTCTTGCGCTGGTCGTCCCTGTGGGTGCTGGCTACGTGGGAGACGGTCATGGGGGAGGCGGTCATGTGGGAGCGGCTTCAGCCGCGAATCGGCGGTATCGCGTGCGCAGTGGCTTATTCGCGGCTGAAGCCGCTCCCACGGGCTGTACTCGGTTCTCCCGAGCCGGGCGCTTCATGAAGTTTTCCTTTGCGCGCTCACGATCCACACCGGGTTCTGCGCGGCCAGCCGGTGCATGTCGAGGATCGGCTGGCTGCGCGCGGCCGACAGCATCGTCACTTCCCATGCGGCGCCTGCGCCGGCGAGCGCGGCGGTCGCGGTCGCGAGGTTCTCGATCGTGACGAAGTTCATCACCAGCCGCCCGGCGGGCTTCAGGCGCTCAAGGCACAGCGCGATCAGCTGCGCGAGCTCTCCGCCCGAGCCGCCGATGAAGACCGCATCCGGATCCGGCCACGCGTCGAGCCCGTCCGGCGCCTTGCCCTCGACCAGCGTGTAGTTCGTCGCCTGCAGGCGGCGGGCGTTCTCGCGCGCGTTGGCGGCGTCGGCGCCGTTCTTCTCGATCGCCCAGACGTGGCCCAGGCGGGCGACGCGCGAGGCCTCCAGTCCGACCGAGCCCGATCCGGCGCCGATGTCCCACACCAGGCTGTCGCTGCGCAATCCGAGCTTCGCGAGCGACACGGCGCGCGCTTCGAGCTTGGTGATCAGCCCTTTTTCCGGCTGGCGCTGCACGAAATCCGCATCCTCGAAGCCGCACACTGCACGAGTTGCGGGCGGTTTAACGCGGTCGATGACAACGATGTTCGGGTCGGGGAAGCGGCACTCCGCAGCCGCGGCGAGCGTCAGGTCGGCGAAGATTTCCTCGTCCGGAAGGCACAGCCGTGCCGCGACCGAAATGCGCAAATCGTCGCCATAGCCCGCGGCGAGGAGCGCCCGCGCGACGCGGTCCGGACTGTTCGCGGGGCTCGTGAAGCTAACGACGCGCGCGTGTTCGGCGACCGCACGCACGATGGGATACAGCCCATGCCCGGGCGTCGCGCCAACGGCCCATTCGCCCGCATCCGCACCGTGGCAGGAGCGGATCGCGGCGTCTTGCCAAGTCTTGTTGAGCCGCGCGCAGGCGAGCGCGATCGTCGACGGTGCCGGTAGCACCTCGATCTTTCCCGCCCCGAGCTTGTCGACGAGGAAACGTGCGATCCCGTGGCACAGCGGGTCGCCGGTCGCGAGCACGGTCACCGGCAGTCGGTCGGCGAGCGCAGCGCGCACCCATTCGGGTGTCTTGCCCAGCGCGCCGTCCATGTCGCGCAGCTCGATGTCACCGCCCAGATGTGGCGCGACGAGATCCAGCGTGCGGCGCGCGCCGATCACGATGCGGCTCGCGCCGAGGCGCGCACGGCCGGCGGCCGAGAGCCCCTCCCAGCCGTCGTCGAGGATGCCCAGGATCAGGCAGCGCAGGTCAGACATTCGGATTCCTCCACGGTGACAATGGGCACGCCTTCGAAATTGCACGCGAGCACGGTGAGGCGGTGCGGGCCGGGATAGCGGTCGCGCAGGGAGCGGATCGCGCGCAGCGCGAGCGCGCGGTGGAAGGGCACGGTGAGGCCCAGTTCGGCGAGGCTTTCGGCGGCGAAGCGCGCGGTCTCGGCGGCGCGGATCTGCTCGACGACCTCGGGCGGTGCGCCGACTTCGGTTGCGGCGTCGGCGATCAGCTGGCGGTCGATCTCCTCGCGCCACGCGTGTGTCACCGACAGGCCCTGCGCGATCTTCGTGAGCTTGCCGACCATCGCGCCGACGATGACGCGCTGCATCCCGTGCTTCACCGCGGTCGAGAACGCCGCCTTGACGAAGTCGCCCATCTGCACGAAGCAGGCCTCGTCGAGTTCGGGGAACTCGCGCATCGCGCACTTCTCGGTGCGCCCGCCGGTCGTGAACACCACCGTCGTCTGGCCCTGGTTGGCGGCGACGTCGACCGCCTGGATCACGCTCGCGCGGAAGGCCGCGGTCGAGTACGGGCGCACGATGCCGGTCGTGCCGAGGATGGAGATGCCACCGAGGATGCCCAGGCGCGCGTTGAGCGTCTTCTTCGCCATCTCCTCGCCGCCCGGCACCGAGATCGTCACCTCCAGACTGTCGCCCGCGGCGAGGATCGCAGCGCCGGCGCGCGCGACGTTCTCGCAGATGTTCCGACGCGGCACCGGGTTGATCGCCGGGCCGCCGATCTCCAACCCGAGGCCGGGCTTCGTGACGACGCCGACGCCGGGACCGCCTTTCAGGATCACCTCGCCGCCGCCGTCCGGGATGCGACGCACGTCGGCGGTCAGATGCGCCTTGTCGGTCGCGTCCGGGTCGTCGCCCGCGTCCTTGATGCTCACGGCGTGGGCGCAGTCGCCGTCGACGCGCCCGTCGGTGACGCGAAAGAAGATATGCATCGTGTTCGGCAGCACGCACTCGATCTCGGCCGGAACCTCGCCGTGCACGAGGCCGAGTGTGGCCGCGGTCGCCGCGGCGGCCGAGTTCGCACCGGTCGTAAAGCCCGTGCGATTGCCGCGCTCGCGCTTCGCGTCGCCCTTGCGCACCTTCTCCGGCAAGGCGTGGCCCGCTGCCATGGTTCGTCCCTGCTTACGCCGCCGGCGCCTGCTGTTCGCGCTGGCGCGCCTCGGCCAGCCCGAGCAACGCATGAATCGCCGCGACGACCAGCGTCGAGCCGCCCTTGCGGCCGCGGATCACGATCCAGGGCACCTCATCGACTTCCGCCATCAGGTCCTTCGACTCGGCCGCCGACACGAAGCCGACCGGCATGCCGATCACCAGCCCCGGTCGCGCGCCTTCCTCGCGGATCAGGCGCACGACCTCGATCAGCGCCGTCGGCGCGTTGCCGATGCCGACGATCGCGCCGTCGAGGAGGCCCAGGCGGTGCGCCTTGCGCATCGCCTGCACGGCGCGCGTGGTTTCCTCGGCCTTCGCCTGGGCTATCACGTCCGCGTCCGAGATGAACTGGTGCGTGCTCATGCCGAAGTGCGTGAGGCGCGAGGCCGACAGGCCGACGCAGATCATCTCGACGTCGGCGACGATGCGCGTGCCACCGGCGAGGATCGCCGCCAGCCCCGCCGCCACCGCTTCGGCGTGGAAATCGGTCAGGCCGTTGAATTCGAAGTCCGCGTTCGCATGGATCATGCGGCGCACGACCGGCCATTGTTCCGGCCGATAGTCGTGGCGGCCGACTTCCGCGTCGATGATCGCGAAGGAGTCGTGCTCGATCGCGCGTCCGGCGGCCGTGAGCTGTTCGGTGACGACGTTGCTGTTCATGGTTCAGGCGTGGGCGTGGTGGGCGCAGCCGGCGTGCGGCCGATTGTTGGTCGATGAGTGGTGCGAACAGGCGTGACCGTGATCGTGGCCGCCGTGCGCATGACCGTGATCGTGGTGGTGGTGAGGGTGGTCGTGCCCGTCGTGCGCGTGGTGACCCGCCGTGTGGCTATGGTCGTGCAGGTGTTCGTCCTCGGCCGCGAGGCGGTACTTGCAGCCGTCGCATTCGAGCAGCGCGGTTTCACCGCTTTGTGCATCCGCGACGCGCGCCTCGACCAACTTGAAGACGCCCGGGTCGAAGCCGAAGTGCGTGCCGAGCGCGAAGGCGATCTGCGGATACTGTGCGCGTAGCCGTGCGAGCTGCGCGTCGATGCGCTCGATCAGCACGCCGGTGAAGAGATACACCGGCACCACCGCGATCTGCGTCATCCCCAGGCGTACCTGGCGTTGTACAGCCGTCTCCAGCCGCGGCCAGGTCACGCCGGTGAAGGCGAGATCGACCAACTCGTGGTCGGTATCCTCGAAGATCCAGCGCGCCATCTTCGCGAGCTCGCCGTTCGCGCCTGCGTCCGACGAGCCGCGGCCGAGCAGGATCACGCCGGTCGTGCAGGGGTCGGGCATGTGCAGTGCGCGCATCAGGCGGTCGAGCTGGCCCGTCAGCACGTCGAAGATCTCGCGCCCCATGCCGAGGTGGCGGGTGCAGTCGAAGGCCACGCCCGGATGGCGTTCGCGTGCCGCCTCGATCGCAGCCGGGATCTCCATCTTCACGTGGCCGGCCGCGTTGAGGATGAAGGGGATCACGATGACGCGCTTGGCCCCGTGGGCGGCGCGGTCGAGGCCCGCGTCGAGCAGCACGTCGGCGTACTCGATGAAGCAGGCCTCGATGCGCCACTCGGGCCGGCGCTCGCGCCACGCCTGGGCAAAGCGCTCGATCTCGTCGTTGCCCGCGCGATTGCGCGAACCGTGGCCTACCAGCAGGATCGTGGTGTCTTGCATCATGCGTTCTCCGTGACAGAGGCCCGGCGGAAGCGGTGACTGAAGGCCGGGTCGTAGAGTTTGGAACGGGCGATCTCGGGCCAGTCGCGCGCGCCCAGGGCGGGGCTGGCGATGATCATGGCCTGCGAGGCGATTCTTTCTGCCTGGCACTTCTTCTTGATGTCGGCGAGGGTGCCGCGCACGACCTTCTCCTCGCCCGGCCAGCTCGCCTTCTGCACGACGAGGATCGGCGCGTCCTCCGGCCAGCCGGCGCGGCGCAGCGCGTCCTGCACCTCATGCAGCAGCGTGATCGACAGGAAGATGCATAGCGTCGTGCGGTGCGCGGCGAGCGCGTCGAGCTCCTCGCCCGCCGGCATCGGCGTGCGGCCTGCGACGCGGGTGAGGATCACCGTCTGCGTGACTTCCGGCAGCGTCAGCGTCTCGCCGGCTGCCGCGGCGGAGGCCATCGCCGAGGACACCCCCGGCACCACCTTCCACGGCACCGCGGCCGCATCCAGCAGCCGTGTCATTTCGACCAGGGCGCCGTACAGCCCCGGATCCCCGGTCTGCAGGCGCACCACGGTCGCATGGCAGGAGGCCGCTTCGATCAGCCAGGCCGCCATTTCCTCCAGCGTCATGTCCTTCGAATCGCGGATCGCGCAGCCTTCCGGCGCGTGGAGCGTCGCCGCCTGGTCGACGAGCGAGCCCGCGAACAGGATGCCGCCCGCCTGTTCGAGCAGACGGCGGCCCTTCACGGTGATCAGGTCCGGGTCGCCCGGGCCGGCGCCGACGAACCACACGGTTCCCGGCAGGGTATCGGAATGCATGACGTCTCCCCGCGAGTGCATTGAACACGCACCGGGGATGGCAGCAATCGACGACGCCGACGAGCGGACGCGGTCGAGTGCAACTTGAGGCTGGGTCGATGAGGCGAAACGGACGGGCCTGAGCCCGCAACGGACGCGATCGGATTCCAGTCGGCAAGCCCACACCCCGGGGCACAAACCTTCCAAATCGATCGGGCCGGTCTTCTGGCTCGCCTTCCACCGGATTCCGCCGCCTTCCCGAGCGCGAGGCTCAGTGGCGTGTGGCGGATCCGTCAGGCTTACAGCAGCGGGGGCTGCGCCGGACTGGCCGGAGGATCTGATCCTCCGACGTCACCGGACTTCCCGTTTCACCCCGGCGCACGGTCGCACGCCGGGGAACCCGGATCGAATTCAGCGCGGAGCATAGGCGATATTCATCCCGCGATGCAAGTGTCGCTACGCCAGACGGGGCCGCTGCGACAACGGTTATCCTGCCGCCTGCCCATGCCGGGGAGTCCGCATCCCCGTGAATACGGCGAGGGTATGCACTCTGCGTTCCGCGCTTCAGCAGATCCGGTTATGCTGACGGGCATGACACAGATTTCTGCCGATCCCGCCATGATGCAGCCTGCGACTAACGCCTGTGCCGTGCCGTCCTATCTGTCGCGCACCTATCACTGGGCCTATCTGAGCCATCGCACCCTGCCCTGGCTGGACAGGGAGTGGGTCGTTTCCGCCATCCTGTGGGGCAACGCCCGACGCCTGATGCGCGCGGCGGTCGAGGAGTTCGCGCCGGGGCAGCGCCTGTTGCAGGCCGCGTGTGTCTATGGGCCGTTCTCGCGCCTGCTCGCCGAGCGGGTCGGCTGCACTGGCGCCCTCGAAGTCATCGACGTCGCGCCGATCCAGGTTGCGAATGCCCGCCGCAAGCTCGACGGACTCGTGCACGCCGAGGTGCGCCAGGGCGACCTGGCGCGGCCCGATTGCCTCGCGGCCGAGTCGCATGCAGCGGTGTGCTGCTTCTTCCTGCTGCATGAAGTTCCGCCGGTCGAACGTGCGTGCATCGTGCACAACCTCCTCGGGGCGGTCGAGCCGGGGGGCAAGATCGTGTTCGTCGATTACCACCGTACGCGGCCGTGGCATCCCCTGCGTCCCGTCATGGCGCAGGTTTTCCGCTGGCTCGAGCCTTTCGCCCCTTCGCTGCTCGATGCCGACATCACCGCACTTTCGCCGCGGGGTGAGGGGTTCGAATGGACAAAGACCACCTTGTTCGGTGGTCTCTATCAAAAAGTCGTCGGGGTGCGGCGCGGCTGAACCGCGCCGCCGACCCGGAACCGGATACCGTTCGGGCTGAGCCCTTCGACTTCGCTCAGGGCAGGCCTGTCGAAGCCTGGCCACCGCCCTTCGACAAGCTCAGGGCGAACGGACGTGTTTGGCGGATCGGTTAGCTGTCGCCGCGATTGCCCGGCTTGGCGCTGAAGAGCGCAGCCCGCGGCGCGGGGCTGCGCCCCGAGTCCGGACGTGCCGCTGCGCGCGGCGCATCGGCCGTGCGCGGCGCGCGGTTGGCACCTGCTTCCTGAGCGCGCGGTGCACCGCTCCGGTTCGCTTCGCCGTTGCGTGCAGTGCGATTGCCTTGCGCCTCGCCGCTGCGGGCCGGGCGATTCGCCGGCTTGCCACCGTTGGCCGCTGCGCCCTGCGTGCCCTGGCGTGAGGGCTGGCGGTTCGCCCCATGCGCCTGCGCCCGCGGCGCGGGACGTTCGGTCTGCGGCTGGCGCGGCGCGCGTCCGTCGTTGCGCCGTCCCGACGACTGGCGCGGATCGCGCGGCGGGCGGTCGTTGTCGCCCGGATCGGGCGCGTGGGTCACGAATTCCGGCACGGTGGCGCGCTCGATGGTGCGCTTGATCAGGCGCTCGATCGACGCAAGATAAGGCCGCTCCTCGCTGTCGACGAAGGAGATCGCCTTGCCCGTCGCGCCGGCGCGGCCGGTGCGGCCGATGCGGTGCACGTAGTCTTCCGGCACGTTCGGCAGTTCGAAATTCACCACCTGCGGCAGCTGGTCGATGTCCAGTCCGCGCGCCGCGATGTCGGTCGCGACCAGCACCGGCAGCGAGTTGTCCTTGAACTGCGACAGCGCGCGCGTGCGTGCCGCCTGGCTCTTGTTGCCGTGGATCGCCGCGGCCGGAATGCCGTGCTTGCCGAGGTATTCGGCCAGCCGGTTGGCGCCGTGCTTGGTGCGCGTGAACACCAGCACCTGGTGCCAGTCGTGCTCCTTCACCAGATGCACGAGCAGGTCGCGCTTCTGCTTCTGCGGCACGGAATACACGGACTGCTCGACCAGTTCGGTGGTCGTGTTGCGGCGCGCAACCTCGACGCAGCCTGGGTTGTTCAGCAGGCCGTTGGCGAGCGAGCGGATCTCGTCCGAGAAGGTCGCCGAGAACAGCAGGTTCTGGCGCTGCTTCGGCAGCAGCGCGAGCACCTTGCGGATGTCGCGGATGAAGCCCATGTCCAGCATGCGGTCGGCCTCGTCGAGGACGAGGATCTCCACCCCGGACAGGTCCACCGTCTTCTGCCCGGCATGGTCCAGCAGGCGTCCCGGGGTCGCGACGAGGATGTCGACGCGCTTCTTCAGCGCCGCGATCTGCGGATTGATGTTCACGCCGCCGAACATGACCATCGACGTGAGCGGCAGGTGCTTGCCGTAAGTCTGCACGGATTCCTCGACCTGCGCCGCGAGTTCGCGCGTCGGGGTCAGGATCAGGCAGCGCGGACGACCGGCTTTCGGGGCGCTGGCCGAGGTGGTGGACAGCCGGTGCAGCAGCGGCAGCGTGAAGCCCGCGGTCTTGCCGGTGCCGGTCTGGGCGGCGGCAAGCAGGTCGCCACCGGCCAGCACCAGCGGAATGGCCTGTGCCTGGATCGGCGTCGGTTGCGTGTAGCCGGATTCGGAAATGGCGCGCAAAAGGGGTTCGGCCAGTCCGAGACTGGCGAAGGAAACTTCGGAAGTGATCAAGAAGAATGCTCCAGCGACGGCCTGTCGCTGCGTTAGAGCGACACCAATCGAGGCGGGCGGGGTAGTGCGACCGTAGAAGGTGGTCGCAACGGGGGTGTATCGGAGGGCCTGCGACCGATTGGTCAAGGACACAGGTGTTGCGATTCTACACTTTTTTTCTGCGGCGCAACAATAGTCGTGCGCGGCGGTTTCCCACGTTTTGCGCTGCTTTTACATTGATTTGTATGCAAATTGTTGGTTCGTGTATCACTAAGGTGCAATGTTGCGCTTACTTCTTGTTAAGTATATTCCGCGTTTCGATCATGGTTTATCGGGGTGCCTCGTTCATGGCAGCAGTCCAAAACCGCCTCTCGCGCACTCGCGCGCGCCTCGCTCGCCGGCTCGGCCTGCGTGCCACGGCAGGCCTCTCGGCAATGGGGCTGCTCGCCTTCGCGCTAGGCGTCGCCGTGGTGCAATTGGTGGCCGAAACCTGGTCCGCCCTGGTTGCGGGGAACGTGTTGCTGGCGCTGGTTGCGGTCGTGAGCTTCCTGATCGCGACGGCCTTGTGCGTGCTCGTGTGCGGCTGGCTGTTCGCGCCGGTTGCCCGCCCCGACGGCGTGCGCCTGCCGCAGGAACTCGCGCAAGGGCTGTTCCGCCTCATCGAGCGCACCGGCAACCGTTTCGGCGGCATCCGCATCGACGCCGTGTGGGTCGTGGGAGACATGAACGCAGCGATTCTGCAGCGGCCACGCTGGGGCTGGGTCGGGCCGCTGGAAACCCACCTGATGATCGGCCTGCCGCTGGCGCACAGCGTCACCCGGCGCCAGTTCGGCGCGATCCTTGCGCACGAGTTCGCCCACCTTGCAGCGCAGCGCCGCGGGCTGGACGGCTGGTGGGGGCATCTGCGCGCGTGGTGGTTCCGTGCGCTCGACCGTTGCATCGAGGATGCGCCGCGCCTTGGCCGCGCGCTGGACAAGTGGACCGCGGGTGACCTGCGCGCGGCGATGCGCCTGTCGCGATTGGAGGAATTCGAGGCCGACGCCGGCGCGGCGCGCGTGGTCGGTGCCCAGCGGGTGGGCGAAGCGCTCGTCGAGGTTGCGCTGAAGGAGCGTTTCCTCAATGAGGACTACTGGCGCAAGATCATGGCGCAAAGCCGCTCCACGCCCCAGCCGCTGATCCGCCCCTTCCGCGAGATGGGCCTGGGTGTGCTTGCGGGGTTCCGCCGACCGCAGCCCGGCCCGGTGGACATCCTCGACATGTTCGGTGGCGCCGCGTCGGAGGCGGACTTCCACCCCACGCTGGCCGAGCGCCTGCGCGTGCTGCGCGTCGATCCCGAGGTCCCCGTGCACGGCGGCGAGTCGCTGGCCAACACCTATCTCGGCCCCATCCTGCCGACGCTGTCATGGGTGTTCGACCGCGCCTGGTGGCAGGACTCGCGGCGCGACTGGCGCCAGCGCTACGAGCGCGCCCGCCGCTCCTGAGCGCAGCCGGGGCGCTTGGTCACAATCCCTCCGTTCTCCCCGCGTCACCTGGTCCCGGCGGGGCGTTTGCCGCGCGCCATCTCGAGCTGGTCGCACAGCATCGCCGCTCCGTCGAGGATGCGCGGCGTGTGGCGCTGGATCAGCTCCGGCGGCACGAAATAGAGGTTGTCGCGCGCGGTTGCGGCGAGCTTCGGCCAGCGCTTCCAGCTGTCCAGCCATTCCGGCCGTGCCTCGCCCATGCCGCTCGCGACGATCACCTCGGGGTCGGCCGCCAGGACGCTTTCCACGCCAATCGTCGGCGCCAGCTGCGCCAGCTTCGCGAACACATTCTCGCCGCCGCACAGGCGGATCACGTCCGAGATCAGGTGCTCGTCGTTGATCGTCATCAGCGGCTTGTCCCAGATCTGGTAGAACATCCGCACGCGCGGACGTTGTCCGAAGCTCGTGGCGAGCGCCCCCTTGCGCGCCCGGAATGCGTCCGCCGCAGCGCGCCCCGCCGCGTCGGTGCCGGCGAGCCGGCCGATGGTTTCCAGGCTGCGCGCGACGTCGTCCAGGCTGCGCGGCTCGTTCAGGAAGACCGGGATGCCCAGCGCCGCGAGCTTGTCCATGTGCGCGTCGCGGTTGCCGCTCTTCCACGCGATCACGAGGTCGGGTTTGAGCGCGGCGACCGCCTCCATGTCGACATTGGTGTAGCCGCCCACGCGCGGCAGCGTGCGCGCCGCCTCGGGGTAATCGCTGTATGCCACCGCCCCGACGACGCGCTCGCCCGCGCCCGCCGCGAACAGCAGTTCGGTGACGTGAGGGGCGAGGCTCACGATGCGCTGGGCGGGGCGTGCGAGCTTCACCTCGCGGCCGGTGTCGTCGCGCATCGCGATCTCCGCCTGGGTGCCGGTTGCTGCTAAGGCGGTAGCGACGAGGAGCGTTGCGAGGGCCGCACTGCGGCGGGAAAGGGCTGGGCGGCGTGGCATCGGTGTCTCAGTTCGGGTGCAGCGCGGCGCGTTGCACCGGGGTGGGCCGGGAAGTATGTGCCAGCGGGCGGGCGGTGAGGCAGCCCTGCGCGCCGTGCGCGCCGTGCGCCGCGAGCCGGCGCGCGATCTCGTGGATGCCCTCGAATCGGCCGGCGCACCACGCGGGGGCGAGCAGCGTCGGGGCGTTGGCGGTCGCGGACACGCGGTGATAGACGACCTCCGCAGGCGTGCGCCGGATCATCTCCGCGGCGACGTCGGCGTAATGTGCGGCGTCCGGCGGTGCGACCTCGCCGCGGCGCCACGCGGCCGCGAGGCGGCTGCCCTTGACGATCATCAGCGGGTGCAGCTTCAGCCCCTCGACGCCCAGTTCCAGCACGCGCTCCAGCGTGTCGAGACTGCGCTCGGGCGCCTCGCCGGGCAGGCCGACGATCAGGTGCGTGCACACCGGGATCCCGCGTGCGTGCGCGCGCGCCGTCGCATCCGCATAGGCTGCGAAGCCGTGGCCGCGATTGACGCGGGCGAGGGTGTCGTCGAAGGCGCTCTGCAGGCCCAGTTCCAGCCACACCTCGTAGCCGCGCTCGCGGTAGCCGGCGAGCAGGTCGAGGGCCGCGTCGGGCACGCAGTCGGGGCGCGTGCCGACGCACAGGCCGACGATGTCCGCCCCGGTCAGCGCCTCCTCGTACAGCCGCTGCAGCGTCGCGACCTCCGCATAGGTGCTGGTGTAGGCCTGGAAGTACGCGAGGTAGCGCCGCGCGCGGTCGGCGCGGACTCGCCTGGCTTCGAGCTGCTGCGCGATCGGCGCCTCGGCCTCGTCGCTGAAGGAGCGCACGTTGCAGAAGGTGCAGCCGCCGCGCCCGAGCGTGCCGTCCCGGTTGGGGCAGGTGAAGTTCGCGTGCAGCGGCAGCTTGTGCACGCGTTCGCCGAAGCGCGCGCGCAGGTGCCGGCCTATCGTGTTGACGTAATGGTCGAGCTGCACGTCAGGCGGGGCCGTGCAGGTTGTCGAGCGCCGCGGCGAGACGGCTCCAGCCGGCCTCGTCCGGCGGCAGGCCGAAACGCAGGCTCGCCGGCTCGTCGAAGCGGCGCACAAGGATGCCGGCGCGCGCGAGGCGGTCCTGCACCGCCTGGGCGTCCGGGCGCCGCACCCACTGGAAGAGCGCCGGCCCGGCGGGCTCGCCGAGGCCGCTGTGCCGCAGCAGCGTGGCGAGACGCGCGGCTTCGCCCTGCAGGCGCTCGCGCATCGCGTCCTGCCACGCCCGGTCGGCCAGTGCCGCGCGCGCGACGTGGCGGGCGGGGCCGCTCAGCGTCCACGGCCCGAGGAGGTCTGCCAGGCGTTCGCGCAATGCCGCCGGTGCGAGCACGAAGCCTACGCGTGCACCGGCGAGCCCGAAGAACTTGCCCAGCGAGCGCAGCACCACGAGCCTGTCGCGTCCGGCGGCGACTGCCAGGCTCTCGGCGGGCTCGGTGTCGATGAACGCCTCGTCCACCACCAGCCAGCCGCCGCGCGCAGCCAGTCGCGCGTGCCAGCCGAGGAGGCGCTCGCGCGGGAAGCGAGCGCCCGACGGGTTGTTGGGATGCACGAGGAGCAGCACGTCGGTGTCGTCGATCGCCGCGTCGATTTCCTCCGCAGCGAGCGCGCGCAGCGTGCGACCGCGCCAGGCGTGCGGATGCTCGGCATAGGTCGGCGCGAGCACCGTCACCCGTTCGCCGGGAATCAGGGCCGGCAGCGCCTGGATGGCGGGCTGCGAGCCTGCCACCGGCAGCAGCTGGTCGGTGCCGTAGTAGGCTGCGGCGGCGGCCTCGAGCCCGTCGCCGTCCTCGGGCAGGCGGTGCCACGCGGTCGCCGGAACGGGCGGGACCGGCCAGGCATGCGGATTGATGCCCGTCGACAGGTCCAGCCAGTCGGCGAGCGGGATGCCGTAGTGCTGCGCCGCACGGCGCAGGCGTCCGCCGTGCTCAAGCATTCCGGCCCCTCAATGCGATTGCGGGAACGGCTTCAGCTGCGCATCGGCCGGAGATCGAAGGCATTGTCCGGGCGCTCGTCCAAGCGTTCGCACTGAGCTTGTCGAACGGCTCGGCCCGCAATGCATCGGGCTGAGGGGGCAGAACGATCGCATGAATCCGCTTGTCGTTGGCTTGCTTACGGAATTGTTCTTGAAAGCACGGACTCGTAGGGCGGGAGGAGCCGAAGGCGTATCCCGCCGTGCGGCCCCTGAATTGCCTCCGCCCCCTGAACCGGCGGGATACGCTGCGCTCCTCCCGCCCTACACGGGTTCGTGCGATTGCCCTGGGGAAAGGAGGCAAGGCTCCCGCGAGGCGCGTCATGCTGTGCCCGCCCATGCCGTGAGGAGCGCTCCCGCGGCGAACACCCCCAGCCACAACCACATGCCGTGCCGCATCAGTTGCACCGCCGCGCGCACGCTGGCGGCGTCGGGCGTGCGGCCGCAGCCGAGCGGCGGGCGGACCTCCTCGCGGCCGTGGTAGATCGCCGCGCCGCCGAGCTGCACGCCCAGCGCACCCGCGCCCGCGGCCATCACCGGCCCGGCGTTGGGGCTGTCCCACGCTGGCGCCTGCGCGCGCCAGCACGCCAGCGCGTCGCGGCTGCGGCCGAGCAGCGCGTAGGTCAGCGCGGTGAGCCGCGCCGGCAACCAGTTCAGCACATCGTCGAGGCGCGCCGCCGCCCAGCCGAAACGGATGAAGCGTTCCGTGCGGTAGCCCCACATCGCGTCCAGCGTGTTGGCGAGGCGAAACACCAGCGCGCCGGCGCCGCCCGCGACGCAGAACCAGAACAGCGCGCCGAACACCGCATCGTTGCCGTTCTCCAGCACCGACTCGGTGCCTGCCTTGGCGACGTCGGCTTCGTCCAGCGCACGCGTGTCGCGGCTGACGATCCAGCCCACGCGCTCGCGCGCCATGTCGAGGTCCCCGGCCGCGAGCGGTGCGGCGATGGCCTCCGCATGCTGCGCGAGGCTGCGCGCGCCGAGCGCGAAATAGAGCAGGCCGATGTCGACGACCCAGTGCGCGGCGGGATGGCTTACGCGCAGCCACAGCGCGAGTGCGAGCCACGGTCCGATCGCCAGCAGCCACGCAAGCAGTCCGCCCGCGCGGGTCGGCAGCTGCGGGCGCAGGCGCGCTTCCAGCCAACCGGCCCAGCGGCCGAAACCGACCAGCGGATGCCAGCGGCGCGGCTCGCCGAGCAGGTGGTCGAGCGCGATGCCGGCGAGGAGTTTGACGAACAGGGAAATCATCGGCGCGAAGCAATCAAGGCGGAAATTCAGTACAACCGTCTGCTCTGAGTCCTTCGACTGGCTCAGGACAGGCTTGTCGAAGAGCACGGGCAGGGCTTCGACAGGCTCAGCCCGAACGGTATTTTCACTTCCGGGTTAGCAAGTCGGCAATCAACAACAACCGTTCGCTCTGAGCCTGTCGAAGGGCTCCGCCCGAACGGTGTTTAGTTGCGGCGTTAGTAATCGGCGATAATCCGCCGCTTTGAACGAGCCGGGATTCTACGCCATGCCGCAAGCAATCACCCTGATGGTGCAGGGAACGACCTCCGATGCGGGCAAGAGCACGCTGGTCGCGGGCATCGCGCGGGTGCTGGCGCGTCGCGGCGTGCGCGTGGCGCCGTTCAAGCCGCAGAACATGGCGCTCAACTCGGCGGTGACGGCGGACGGCGGCGAAATCGGCCGCGCGCAGGCGCTGCAGGCGCTCGCCGCCGGCGTGGCACCGCATACCGACTTCAATCCCGTGCTGCTCAAGCCCTCCACCGACATCGGCGCGCAGGTCGTCATCCATGGCAAGGTCGCCGCCAACCTGTCGGCGCGCGACTACCACGCCTACAAGCCGACCGCGATGAAGGCCGTGATGCAGTCCTGGGACCGCCTCACGAGCGCCTACGATTGCGTGCTGGTCGAAGGCGCGGGGAGCCCGGCGGAGATCAACCTGCGCGATCGTGACATCGCCAACATGGGCTTCGCCGAAGCCGCCGACGTGCCGGTGATCCTCGTCGCCGACATCGACCGCGGCGGCGTGTTCGCCCATCTCGTGGGCACCCTCGAGCTGCTGTCGCCATCGGAGCAGGCGCGCGTGAAAGGCTTCGTCATCAACCGCTTCCGCGGTGACATCGGCCTGCTGCAGTCCGGCCTGGATTGGCTGGAGGAACGCACCGGCCGGCCGGTGCTGGGCGTGCTGCCCTACCTGCACGGCCTCTTCCTCGACGCCGAGGACGCGCTCGGCGAAGCTCGTGTCGACAAGCGCGAAGCGCGCCTGCGCGTCGTCGCGCCGGTCTATCCGCGCATCTCCAACCACACCGACCTCGACGCGCTGCGCCTGCATCCGCAGGTCGATTTCCGCTGGGTCGGCCCGGGCCAGGCCATACCGCCCGCCGACCTGATCGTGCTGCCCGGATCCAAGAGCGTGCAGGCCGACCTCGCCTGGCTGCGTGCGCAGGGCTGGGAGCCCGCGATCAAGCGGCACCTGCGCTACGGCGGCAAGGTGATCGGCATCTGCGGCGGCTTCCAGATGCTCGGTGGTGCGCTGGCCGACCCGCTGGGGCTCGAAGGAAGCGCGAACACTGCCGCGGGGCTGGGCCTGCTCGACATGGAAACGGTGCTGGAAGCCGAAAAACAGCTCGAAAACCGCAGCGGGAGTCTGTGCCTGCCGGGCGGAGCGGCGGTCGCCGGCTACGAGATCCACATGGGCGTGAGCCGCGGCGCGGCGCTCGAGCGCCCAGCGCTACGCTTCGCCGATGGGCGCCCCGATGGTGCGCTATCGGCCGACGGGCAGATCCTCGGAACCTATCTCCATGGCCTCCTCGACACGCCCGAAGCCTTGTCTTCCCTGCTTGCGTGGGCCGGGGCGGGGGAGGTCGAGACGGTCGATCTTGCGGCGCGGCGCGAAGCGGATCTCGATCGCCTGGCGGACAGCGTGGCGGCGAATCTGGATCTTTCGGCGGTGCTGCCGGCAGCGTGGGGTGCGTGATCGCATGCCGGCGACCGGATGTTGTTGTGGGAGCGGCCTGGAGGGGGCCGGTCAGCGCCCGTTGAACACCGGTTTGCGCTTCGCGAAGAAGGCTTCGAGGCCCTCCTTGTAGTCGTCGGTCGCGAGGAAGTCGAAGGCTGCGCGCTTTTCTTCGTCGCTCAAGGCGCCGCCGCGCATCAGCCGGTGCACCCACTGCTTGTGCCAGCGCGCAACCAGCGGCGCGCCGGCGACGATGCGCGCGGCGCTCGCGCGGGCCTCGTCGAGCACCTTCTCGTCGTCGGTCACGCGCGTCAGCAAGCCCTTCTGCAGCGCCTCGCGCGCGTCGAGGATGCGCCCCTCGAGCAGGATCTCCAGCAGCACCGCCGGGCCGACCAGATCCAGCAGGCCCGCCATCTCGCCCGGATACATCGAGAAGCCCAGGCGGTTGATCGGCGCGCCGAAACGTGCCGACTCGCCCGCGATGCGTAGGTCGCAACAGCCGGCGATCTCCAGGCCGCCGCCGACGCAGGCCCCCTGAATCGCGGCAACCGTGGGAATTGCGCACGCGCGGATCGCATCCAGCGCCGCCGCGACCAGCGTGTCGTGGTAGTGCAGCGCGTCGTCTACGGTCGCGCGCACGGTCAGGAATTCCTCGATGTCGCCGCCCGCCGCGAAGGCCTTGTCGCCTGCGCCGCGCAGGATCACGCAGCGCAGCGCGGGCGTTGCAGCGATGCGCTCGAAGGCTTCACGCAGCGCGACCCACATCGCGGAATCGATCGCGTTGAGCTTGTCGGGGTTGGAGAGGGTCAGCGTGGCGATGTCGCCATCGGTGGAAAAGAAGATCTCGCCGCTCATGTCCGGGGTCCCTCGCTCGTTTCGGGAATGGTAGAAAAATTCAATTTATCAAGGAATTAAAAAAACTCCATACGTAGTGGTATGGAGTCTTGTAGATGATATATCATCCGCCCGTCGGCACCGGTGCGACAGACATCGGGTCGGCTGAAGGAGGAATGTGGAGGAGCAGCGTGACATCGTTGCTTTTCTTGGAGGGAGAGGGAATGTCGGTTTCAATGTATGCGCACATCAGGCGCAATCCGCGTTTTGCGGAACTCGTCGCGAAGCGGACCCGCTTTGCCACGATCCTGTCGATCGTCGTGCTGGCGATCTTCTACGGCTTCGTGATGCTCGTCGCGTTCGCGCCCGGGCTCATCGCGCAGCGGCTGTCGGAAGGCAGCAACCTGACCTTCGGCGTCGCCGTCGGCCTGTTCCAGTTCGTGTTCTTCTGGGTGCTGACCCTGGTCTATGTGCGTCGCGCCAACGGCGAGTTCGACGACATCAACAATGAAATCGTGCGCGCTGCGCTGAAGGAGGAAAAATAATGAAAGCCTCCGTTATTTCGCGCCTGGCCGCCGGCCTGTTCTCGCTGTCCGTGGCCGCTTCGGCCGTTGCCGGCGATGCCATCGCCCAGACGGAAAAGCAGGGCCTCAACCTGCACGCAATCCTGATGTTCTTCGTCTTCGTGATGCTGACGCTGGGCATCACCTACTGGGCCGCCTCGCGTACCAAGTCGACGTCGGACTTCTACACCGCCGGCGGCGGCATCACCGGCTGGCAGAACGGCCTGGCGATCGCTGGTGACTACATGTCCGCGGCGACCCTCCTCGGTCTCACCGCCATGATGTACACGCAAGGCGTGGACGCATACATCTACATGATCGCCTTCTTCGTCGGCTGGCCCATCATCCTGTTCCTGATGGCCGAACGCCTGCGCAACCTCGGCAAGTTCACGTTCGCCGACATCACCGCCTACCGCCTCGACCAGGGCAAGGTGCGCACGATGGCCGCCGTCAGCTCGCTGACCGTCGTGTGCTTCTACCTCGTCGCCCAGATGGTCGGCGCCGGCCAGCTCATCAAGCTGCTGTTCGGCCTCGACTACAACATCGCGCTGTTCGTGGTCGGCGCCCTGATGATGGTGTACGTCACCTTCGGCGGCATGGTCGCGACGACCTGGGTGCAGATCATCAAGGCCTGCATGCTGTTGATCGGTGGCACCTCCGTGATGCTGCTGGCGTTCAGCCAGTTCGGCTTCAGCTTCGACGAGCTGACCACCCGCGCGATGGAAGTGCACAAGCTGGGCGGCAAGCTGCTCGCCCCGGGCAGCCTGCTCGCCGATCCGGTCACCGCGATCTCGCTCGGCCTGGGCCTGATGTTCGGCACCGCCGGCCTGCCGCACATCCTGATGCGCTTCTTCACCGTCACCGACGCCAAGGAAGCGCGCAAGTCGGTGCTCTACGCCTCGGGTATCGTCGCGTACTTCTTCAACGTCATCGCCATCATGGGCCTGTGCGCGATCCTGATCGTCGGCACCAACCCCGAGTTCTTCGAGGGCGGCCAGCTGGGCGGCAAGGTCATCGGCGGCGGCAACATGATCGCCATGCACCTCGCCAAGGCGGTCGGCGGCAACCTGCTGCTGGGCTTCCTGTCGGCCGTGGCCTTCGCGACCATCCTCGCGGTCGTCGCCGGTCTCGCACTGGCGGGCGCCTCGGCGATCTCGCACGACATCTACGCCCGCGTCATCATGAAGGGCAAGGCGTCGGAAACCACCGAGCTGAAGGTGTCGAAGTTCGCCACCATCGGTCTGGGCATCGTCGCGATCCTGCTCGGCATGGCCTTCGAGAAGATGAACATCGCGTTCATGGTTGCGCTGGCCTTCGGCGTGGCGGCCTCGGCCAACTTCCCGGTGCTGATCCTGTCGATGTACTGGAAGGGCCTGACCACCCGTGGCGCGCTGTGGGGCGGCTACTGCGGCCTCGCCAGCGCCGTGACCTTCGTCGTGCTGTCGAAGTCGGTGTGGGTCGACGTGCTGCACAATGCGGCCGCGATCTTCCCCTACACGCAGCCGGCCCTGTTTTCGATGCCGATCGCCTTCATCCTCGCGATCGTGGTGTCGAAGATGGACTCCAGCGTTGCCGCACAAAAGGAAATCGAAGCCTTCGACGACCAGTACGTGCGTGCGCAGACGGGCGTGGGCGCAGCGACCGCTGCGTCGCACTAAGCGTCAGCAGGAAGTCCGCGACACGTCATGTGTCGCGGTACAAAAAAAGCCCCCGCGAGGCTCGCGCCCGCGGGGGCTTGTTCTTTGGGGCTCGGTGTTATCTCGGTGCGCGCGGTGCAGCGGCAAGTTTCGGCGCTGGTGTGCGGGCCACTCGTGTGCACAGACCCAGCACGGCGCACGCATCGCTGGTCGTCAGATCACGCCCGAGCACCAGGCGCACGTCGACCCTAAGGCCGCCGGCCGCGGCGGGGAGGAGTTCGGGCTGGAACGGCAGCAACGCGGCGAACGCTTCCGCCGATGCGCGATAGCCATCCCGATACTGGATCACCGAACTGACCTGGTTGTACGGCGTTTGATTCGTCAGCCGGGGACGGGCGAAGCCCTGCTGGCCGAGGAGTCCGGCAAGTCGCCGGGCAAGACCTTCGCCGCCATGACCGTTCGAGATCTCGTAGCGTGCCGTGGGGGAGGGCGCTGCGATTGCGACGGGTGAAGCCTTGACCGCTTCGGCCATCCGGGCGGGCGCCGGAAGCGGGGCCGGCGCGGCCGCAGCAGCGATGATGGCAGCAGCCTCCGCGACTGCGGTATCGCGAGGAGAGGGGCCATTGCGCAGCTCGAACACGTTATCCGCGACCTTCACGAGTGTCGCCTGCGGCGTCGTACTGACAGCCACGGCGGGAGCCGCCTTGCTGACCGCCGTGGGCGACACGGGCGCAAAACCGAGCGTGGCCGTCCTGGCTTCGATACTGCTGGCCACCGGTGCGGCAGGTGCGGCGGCTCCAGGGGCGGAAGACGGTTCCGACCCCAGTGCCGCGATCGGGGTGGCGTACGGGGATGGATCGGTAGTCACGGGGCCGATGTCGACGGTCGGAAGCTGCGGTGCCATAGGCTGGGGCGCGGGCGCCACGACGAGGGCCGGCGCTGCGGCGGTCGTCGAAAGCACGTGTGTCGTGGAAGCCGCGGGGGTGGGCAATGCCGGCGGCGAGGCCGGAGCCGCCTTCGCGGGCGTCGCCGTCGCAACGGACCAATTGCCCCGCGCACGCGCCTCCGCGAATTCCGCCCGGTCGTCCGCGCCTTGGCGGCGATATGCCGTCGCCAGATTGCTCCACGCGCGACGATTGTTGCCGTCCAGTTCCACCGCACGCCGCAGCGAATTCGCCGCCGCCTCGTCACGACCAGCGAGCAGCAGGGCGTAGCCGAGGTTGTTGTGCAGATGGCTGGTCGTCGGGGCCAGGCTCACGGCGCGCTCCAGTGCCTGCAGGCCTTCGTCGGTGCGGCCGAGCTGCATCTGCAGCGCACCGAGTGCGTTCCATGCCGCAACGTGGGTTGGATCGGCTGCGAGCGCCTTGCGGTAGGCGTCGACCGCCTGGGTGTTGGCGCCCTGCCCCTCTTTGACCCGTCCGAGCGCGTAGTAACCCGCGGCGGCGTTGGTGCCGCCGTGGCGCACGGTTTGGACCGGGGCGATCTTCCATGCGTCTTTTGGCATGTCCGGCGTGGCGCTGCAGGCGCCGAGGACGATGGCCGCAAGCACGGGCTTCAGGGTGAGTGCGTACCTGTTCATTGCCCTTCTCCAAAAGCGTGTCGGTCGCGGTCAGTTGCCGCCAGCCATGGTCGGTAGCAGGATGCGGTAGATCTGGATCATCGCCGGCCCGAGCAGCACGAGCATCAACGAGGGGAAGATGCAGAAGATCAGCGGGAACAGCAGCTTCAACGCGATCTTCGCGGCGGCTTCTTCGGCCCGCTGACGGCGACGAGTGCGCAGCATGTCCGAATGCACCCGCAGCGACGCGGCGATGCTGGTGCCGAAGCGTTCGGCCTGGATGATCATTGCGACGAAACCCTCGACCTCTTCGACGCCGGTGCGCATCGCGAGATTGCGCAAGGCGCGCGCGCGTTCGAGGCCGGCGCGTAGTTCCAGTGTGACGAGGTGTAGTTCTTCCGCCAATGCTTCGCTCTTGTGTTGCATTTCGTCGGCGACGCGCACGAGAGCCGCTTCAACGCCGAGGCCCGCCTCTACGCAGACCGTCATCAGGTCAAGTGCATCAGGGAAGGTCTCGAAGATTTCGCGCTGGCGCAAGAAGATAAGGCGATTCAGCACGATGTTCGGCAGGTAGTAGCCTATCGCCGCCGCGAAAAGCACGGTGAGGAGCATCCCCTGAAACTGGAGTTCCGGCGTCGAGATCAGGACCGCGAAATACGCGACCAGCGGCAAGCCGAGAGCGAGCACGGTCTTGATGCCGAAGAACGCGAGGGGTGCGGAGGGGTTGCGGATGCCCGCGTGCAGGAAGCGCGCTCGCAGCGTCGAGGCTTCGCCCCCGTCCTCGGGCGTCGACAGCTTGGCGAACGGGCCGGTGAGCTTCACGGTGCGCTCGATCCACGCGTCGACGGCTGGCGCAGTGACCGTCTTGCCGCCTCCGCCGAGTGCATCCAGACGCTCGGCGGTCGCCGAGCGCGTGAATAGGTTCATCACGAAAAAAGCGCCGGCCGTGACTGCAACGAACAGCAGTCCGAGAAACGCGATCTGCGTATATTCCATGTCTGCGTTCTCCTCTGTGGCGCCGGGCTATACGTGGATGCGGATGATCTTGCGCATCCACAGGACGCCAAACACCATCATCACCAGCGCGCCGTAGATGAAATTGATGCCGGCGGGGTCTTCCCACAGCACCTTCATGAAACCGGGATTGACGATGTTGATCATTGCCGCCGTCGCGAAGGGCAGGCTGCCCAGGATCCAAGCGGAAAGGCGCCCCTCGGCCGACAGCGTGCGGATCTCGCCATACAGCTTGAGCCGCGCACGGATGATCGAGCTGATGTTGTCGAGCAGTTCTGCGAGATTGCCGCCCGAGTCGCGCTGGATCAGCACAGCGATCACGAAGTAGCTGAGGTCGGTGCTGTCGGTGCGCGAGGCAAGGTTCAGCAGCGCGGTTTGCTGCGGCACGCCGTAGTTCATCTCGTCGAACAGGATGCGGAACTCGCCTCCGATCGGATCCTTCATCTCGTCGGCCACCATCTTGATCGCGGTCGGGAAGGCGTGACCGGCACGCAGCGCGCGGCCCATCAGATCGAGTGCCTCGGGCAGCTGGCGCTCGAACTCCTGCATGTGCTGGGTACGCGCACGGATCACGTACAAGGTTGGCAGCGTTGCCAGGATCGCAGCGCCGAAAATCCCTAGGATCACCGGCCGGTTCAGCAGCAAGGGGAGTGCAAAGCCCACCGCCCCGAGTGCCACCGTCCAACCGAGAAACTGGGCGAGCGTCAGATCGAGGCGCGACTGCACGATGAGGCGGTTCACTCCACCCAGGCGCGGAATTGCGGCGAGGAGCCGGTCACCGGCGGCGGAGCCCGAGGCGCTCTCGTCCTTGAACAGGGAGGCGGGTTTTGCCCCTTGGACACCGGTCGCGACCTCCTCCAGTCGGCGATTGAGCCGCTTCACCTCGGGGCTGTGGGTGGAAGTCCACCAAAGGTAGGCACCTTCCAGAAACAGCACCACCGCGATGAAGGTGGCAAGTGCAAACAGCAGCGTCAGTACGTCCATATCAGCCTCACTCGAAGCGTCGGCCCGGATTAAACATGTCTTCCGGGAGGCGGATACCGAAGGAGCGGAGGCGATCCGCAAAATGCGGACGCACGCCGGTCGCGGTGAAATGGCCCTGCACCGCACCCGTGTCGGAAATGCCGGTCTGTCGGAACGTGAAGATCTCCTGCATTGTGATCACGTCGCCTTCCATGCCGGTGATCTCCTGGATACTCATGAGCTTCCGCTTGCCGTCGGTCAGGCGGCTCGACTGAACGATTACCCCGATTGCGCCGGCGATCTGCGCCCGTGCGACCTTGGGCGGCAGGTTCGCGCCGGCCATCCCGATCATGTTCTCCATGCGTCCCAGCGCGTCGCGCGGTGTATTGGCGTGCACCGTGGTCATCGACCCTTCATGGCCGGTGTTCATCGCCTGAAGCACATCGAAGGCCTCCGCGCCGCGGGTCTCGCCGAGGATGATTCGGTCCGGGCGCATGCGCAGGGCGTTGCGCACGAGGGCGCGCTGCGTGACCTCCCCCTTGCCCTCGATGTTGGGCGGACGGGTTTCCAGGCGAACGACGTGGGGTTGCTGCAGCTGCAGTTCGGCGGCGTCTTCGATCGTGACGATGCGTTCGTCGCTGGGGATGTTGCTCGACAGAATGTTCAGCAGCGTCGTCTTGCCGCTGCCGGTGCCGCCGGAGATCAGGATGTTCACCTTGGAGCGGACGAGTCCTGCGAGCAGTTCGGCCATCGGCGGGGTTAGCGTCTTGTAGTCGATCAGTTTTTCCATCGTCAGCGGAATCGCCGCAAAGCGGCGGATCGACACGACCGGGCCGTCCAGTGCCAGCGGCGGAATGATCGCGTTGACGCGCGATCCATCGGGAAGGCGCGCATCGACCATCGGGCTCGATTCGTCCACGCGACGTCCGACCCGCGAGACGATCTTGTCGATGATCTTCATCAGGTGCGCGTCGTCGCTGAACGTGATGTTCGTCATCTCGATCTTGCCGTGGCGCTCCACATAGATCTGCTGCGAACCGTTGATCAGTATGTCCGACACGGTCGGGTCGGCGAGCAGGGGTTCGATCGGGCCGAGGCCCAGCATCTCGTACTGGATGTCGCGCACGAGATCTCGCCGTTCGTTCGCATTGATGACAACGTTTTCCTCGGCGAGCAGCCGCTCCACCATCAGCCGCAACTCTTCGCGCAGCCGCTCGGGCGCGAGGTTCTCCATCGCCTCGAGGTCGATGCGAGACAAGAGCAACTGATGGATACGCATCTTCAGGCCCTGGTAGGCCCGGGTGCTTCCGGCGTCGGGCGCTGCCTGCGAGCGCAGGGCAACTTCCGGCGAGACCGATTCGAGGCGCTGGCGCAGGCTCATTTGATGTTCCCCTGTTCGATACCTTGGGTGGTGGCCTTAGTGCGCGGCGAAGATGCGCGACAACCAGCCCTTGCTTGCTTTTTCGGGTTCCGCCGCAAGGGATTCAGCGATTTCGCGCAGCGCCTTGGTCACCGGACTGCCCTTCGCCAGCCGGGCGATCGGCTCTCCCTGGTTCACCGACGAAGCAACCGCTTCGTACGCATTGGGAATCGTCTTGTACACCTTCGCGTTTATTGTGCGCTCCAGATCTTCCAGACTGATCTCCGCGGTCTTCTGGTGACGGTTGACGATGAGTCCGACTTTGGCCAGCGGATAGCCGAGCGATATGAACACCTGCACCAGACGCTTCGCTTCGCGAATGAAGGGCAGGGTCAGTTGCACCACCGGGAAGATCGTGTCGGCCATGTCGAAGGGCTTCAGACTCACCGAGTCGAGCGACCGCCCGACGTCGACAATGACGAAGTCGAAATTGGCGCGCGCTACCTTCAGGATTGCCTCGACATGTTCGGGATGGACGTCCGTCGCATGAGCTGGATCGTCGGGCGCTGCGAGCAGGCTGAAGCCGGGTTCCACCTCGATCATTGCCGAAGACAGGAAGGCCGCATCGAGTCGGTGAATCTGCTGGCACACGAGGGCGAGATTGCTCGCGGGTTTCTGGTCCGTGACGTACATCGAGGCGTCGCCAAACTGCAGGTTCAAATCGATCAGCGCGACGCGTTTGCCGTGGCTGGCCGCGAGGATCCATGCAAGGTTGGTGGCGAGAAACGTCGCGCCGCTGCCCCCCTTGCATGACGTCATTGCGAGGATTTTGCCGGCGGAGGCGGTAGCGCCGCCCCCGCGCTTTCGGGTGATGCGGGTCAGTGCAGCCTGCAGTACCTCGGGCGACGGTACTGGGGGCAAGACCTCGCGGACGCCGGCACGGAAGGCCTGCAGCAGAAATTCGGAAGAGGTGTCCGCGGTGATCACGATGGGATCGATCTGCGGATATCGTTGCGTCAGGCGTTCGAGGTCCGCGATCGCGCTTGCCTTGAATGCATCCAGGACGACGATGTCCGGCACCGTGCCGTTGACCGCACCAATCGGGTCGTTCGACGTCGCGTGGCCGACAGCGACATCCATCGTGCGGCCGGCTTGCACCAGCGTCGCGCGCAGGCGTTCGGCGTTGTCGTGACTGTCGGAGAGAATCTTGATCTTCATGATGATGCTCCAATACTCGGGCGTCGGCCGATCAACTGCACACAGGATTGCCTGTGCTGTTCATTCCCTCACGCGGTAAAGTCGTCTGAAATTGCGGAATTGGCAGCGATAGCGGCACGAGGGGGATTACGGTTACATGCGTGTACCCGGTCAGACTCACTCGGACTGCCTTGCAGCTGTCGACCGTGCAGGTGTTATCCTCAAAAGGAGGATTGAGATAATCGATATCAATATTTGCATCCGTGAGACTGGGGAGCATGCCGCGCATTCGCGAAGTAATGTCGCCGTCACCCATGCTGCATACGATGGCTAGTCGCGCACCGAGTCGCGTGGCTTCGACTGCTGCATTCCAAGTCCAGAGAAGACGGCCCATCTCCATGATGCCGATGAGTAGCGTAAAGAACACCAACGCAACAATCGCGAACTCGACCGCAGCAACGCCGGACTGCTGGTTCGCGGCTCTCAGTACCCGCGTTTTCATAGCTGCGACCTCATCGTGACAGCGATGTTGCCGAAAATGATGTCCGGCATGACATATTCGACGAACGAGTTGTAAGGGTAGCCGGTAATCCTCACCGTAACCGTGTTGATTGTTCCGGTTCCAGTCAGAATGACGCTCTGGACCCCGATACATGGGGAAATTGCGTCGCAAGTCTGGACCATGGCGGGCGTTAAGCCCGTAACGAGCGGCGGTATCGGTGGAGGATCGGGCCAATCAATGCACTCTGGAACTGGCAAGCCGTAGACAGCCATGCATGCCGCTGTGTCGCGCTCTAAAGGGTCGCCAGGAGCTTTCGATGTGAGATAACGTGCGGCATCGCGTACGGATTTTGCCATTGTGTTATACGAGTAAATGGCACGACCGAACTCGGTAATGCCGAATGCGAGCATCACCAGCGGGATCAGCAGGATCCCGAATTCGACGGCGGCAACACCTCGCATGCGGCGGCGCATGATTCGTTCTCTCATTGGACCAAGGCGGGCACCAGAGGCCCGACGGATGTCGCACTACCCACCGCTCCGGACGTCGCACACGGGCTTCCCGGTACGTTGGATGCTCCCAGGAACTCAGCGCTTACCTTAACGGTACCTCCCGGGGCCTTGTCGTACGGATGTAGAAGTAACACGCATGCGTATCCTCGGATAGGGGCGTACTGGGGCGCACCGCCGGTAAAATCTTCGCAATCAACAAACGGGACGGTAACCAGCCGTCGATCTGCCCCGTATGTAGTCAGTTGCCCTGTTGTCGCCGAACCTGTGCCGGGTGGTTTTGCTGAGCTTTGGACCGGCAGACGCGCGGAACGGGCACTCTGAAGATTGGATGCTCCGCCCGAGGATCCGCTATATGCATCGCGACCGAGCGGCCATGTCGTAGTCGTGTAGGCAAATCCAGTGAAGTCAGGAGGAGAGCTCATCAGTTCGCTATTCGAGCATGCGCTTCCCCCTTGGCATATCCCGAATCGCGAGTTAAAGGCCTTTCCGATCGCCTGAGCCGAACCCGTTTGCCCTACACAGCCTGGCTCCGCCGGCGAGGTGGTAGTGCATGACGAAGGGCCCACGGGCGGCAAACTGCACTGCCCGGCTCCATTTAGCAGGCACGCAAGCTCCTGCGCGCCCCCACCTGAGCAACCGGGAGTGACGTTACTCGGATCAAAGTCAATCCAGCGGAAATTGCCTGTTAATTCGTCGGTCGGGCCGCTCTCCTCGAAGTTCATCCCGTACCAGTTTCCCTTCACATATCCGAAGTTTGGCGCCGAGGCGGCAGGGTCGGTACATAAGGCCATCGGAATCGCACAGTTGTTCTGAGAAGGGGAAAGAGTGGCTGTCGCAAGGGCACGAACCGTCTGGTCTCCGAAGCCCATCACCTGCATGAACCACGGTGTTATGCCGTCTTCGGTGATCGTGCAGCGTACGTATCTCGACGTACCTGTCGCTGAAGCTGCCGAAACCCAAGGCCCATCGAGGGTGGGGGCAAATTCCACGTCGATATCTGCTGCATTGATTGCGCCGCCCTGAAAGTCGACGTTGTTCTGAGTGCCGACTGTCTTGCCGGCATTCTCTCCGCGCGTGAAGTTGTCTGCAGGGATAGGCGAGCCGGTCAGTTCGTAGGAAGCGGCCAATGCGCAGGCGTCTGCCGCATTCTGCAGTTCAGTCTTGGTCAGGTACAGGTGGCCACCATCGAGCGCCAGGCCCGCGAATCCGACAAGGACGACGAGTGCAAGTGCCGTGATGATCGCCACTGCGCCGCTTTGTTTCCGGCGGAGATTTTCGCGAAAATCCATCGTTGTCGTCCTCGTCTGCGGTCAAGCGAGCTTACTTTCCGGACTGGCCACCGACGCCGATCGAAAACGACGTCGTTTGAGGTTCCGGCTGTACAAAGCTCTTTTGATATTCACCCATCGAGCCTTGCGCTGCCTTGCCGTCGATCCCCTTGACAGGGTCGGCGTTGCGCGATGCGTCGGGATCGATGATCTGCTGGGCCGCAATGACTCTGACCGGATCGCCGAACCGGGCATCCCAGATCGGGGTCGAGGAACAGCCCGCTGCAATAGCAGCGAGAAGCCAGGCAACAACGAGGTTGATTCCATTGTTCATGACCGCATCCTCACTTGGTTTCAAAGCCGCCCGCGGCCGGGCCGGGTTGCGGAGGGATGGACTCAGCAGACGTGGGGGACTCTTCCTGCGGCCGTGTTCCCTCCATGCGTCCGAGGAGGTGCAGATCCGAGCGGCTCGGCGGGGTGTAGTCGTCTGTGGGCAGGCGGTAGTCGGCCGGCAAGGGCTTGACGAGCCTTGGAGTTATGACGAAGACCAGTTCGGAGCGGTCGGTCTGGAAGTCCGTACTCCGGAACAGTGCGCCGAGGACTGGAATTTCCCCGAGGAAGGGGAATGCCTTGATATTCGTCGTGACGTTGTTCTTGATCAGGCCGCCGATGGCGAAGCTTTGGCCATCCAGCAGTTGCACGGTCGTGGCTGCGCGGCGCGTGGTGAACGAGGGCAGAATCGCGCCTCCGGTGATGCCCGGTGCGCTAATGCCGATCCCTTCGCGATTGAGTTCGGAAACCTCGGGTGCGACCTTGAGGTTGATCCGGCCGCCGGCCAATACAGTCGGGGTGAATTTGAGTGCAATACCGAACTCCTTCTCTTCTAGGCTGATCTTCGTCCCACCGTTGGCATTACTCTGCTCCACGGGGATGAAGATCTTTCCGCCGGAGAGGAAGCTGCCTTCCTGTCCGCTAATTGCCATGACGTTAGGCTCGGCCAGAACTTTGATGAGCCCGTCGTCCTTTTGCGCGTCAAGTGTGACTGTGTCGGGTTTGCTGCGGCGGATAATGTCAATGACACCATTTCCGCCGGTCAGGAAGTCGGACACGACGCTATAGACGACACCATCGGTCTTGCGAGTGTGACTCAGGCCGACGCCGATCTTTTCGAGCAGGGTCTTTGAAACTTCGGCGACCTTCACCTCCAGCATGACCTGCTGGGGCGCGCCTACCTGCAGCATGTTGAGTACGCGCAGGTTGGTGCCGGACTTCGCGCCGCCACCTTCGCGCACGTATGCCGAAGCGATCTGCACTGCGCGATCCACCTTGGTCGCGTCGCTGACGGTACCGGTGAGGACCAGCGAATCATATGCGGAGCTGACCTTGATGTCCTTCTCGTCCGGCAATAGCGAAGTGATTACGCCCTGTACTGAGGTCACATCCATTGCCACGGTGACGTCCAGTGCGGTGCAGCCGCCTGCGCGATCGACCAGGACCACGTTGGTTGCCCCGACGCTCTTGCCGAGAAGGTAGATTTCGTTGGGGCTGAGCAGGAGCACGTCGACCTGTGCAACGCCGGGTCGGCCGTCGGACTGGGAAGACTGATTGTTGTCCTTCCCGTCCTTCTGATTCTCTGTGCTCGGTCGCGCGGCCTGAGCGTTCTCGGGGTTGCCTAGCAAAATGCGAGTGACAGGCGTCTGCGGGCGAATGACGGACGATTTGCCGACAGGAATCGTCACCATGGGCGCAATCTCTACGCGACCGCAAGGTGAGCCTCCGGTGGCACTGACGGCCAGGGGTTTAGTTCCTGTTGGTGCGTTGGTGACCGCGGCGCCGGCTGTGCCTGCGATCAGCAGTGCAATCACCGCAACGGTATGCCGTAGTAGGGTCCCGCAACCGGGTTTCTTTTTGTTCGTGGTCATGATGTCCTCATGCGTCCATGCAGGTTTGGATGTGGCTAGAAGCATTCGTTGACCTTGTTCACTCCGCGGATCACTTCGACGCAGACGCTTGAACTGGGCGCCGCTGCAGGACGGGGTTTCGCAGCGACACGGCGGGGGGTTGCGGGCTTCGGCTGCGCCGCGGTGGGCGGCGCCTCGGCGGCAGTGCGCAGCAGCATCGCCTTGGTGATGCCGGCGGTTTCGGTGGGGTTGGAGTCAATCTGGTTGCGCAGCACGAGCGACAGGTTGCCGACGCTGCGTGCGAGATCCAGACGCTCGGCCTGCTCGGGAGTCACTTCGAGAGTGACGGCGTTGACCACCTTGGGCTTCGTTTCGTCTCGATTTGCTTCCTGCGCGACGGCCAGCACTAGGATGCGTTCGAGAACGATCTTGGAGATCATTTTGTCCTCGCTGTTACGGTCTGCTCCGGCAGCTTCCGTGTTGACCATGATGTCGACATAGTTGCCGGGCAGGGCGAAACCCGCGACGCCGACGACGTCATTGACGCGCACCGTGATCGCCCGCTTCCCTTCCGGGACGACGGCAGAGAGGCCACCCTTCGTGCCATCAGGGGCTAGGCGCGATTCGAGAATCGGTTCTCCGGGCTGGATGCCGGTGATTGCGACACGACCGTCGACTTTCGCGAGATCGTTGAAGGCGCCTTTCGGCACGCTGCCGGATGGCCACTCGACGAGACGGACGGCTTCCGGGGTGATGCGTCCGCCCAGCTGCAACTCCACCGCAGCCACGGCGATGCGGTTGCCGTCGCCGGCGGCCTTGGACTGCAGCCACCGCGTTCCGAGCACCACGGCAGCGAGACCGGCGAGCATCGCGACGAAGAGAAAGACGAGACCTTTGGTCTTCATGTGAGTCCCCTTGTTTCCGGGCCGTATGCTGCGTGCTCAGGCCCTGCAAATGCCCACCACCGCGGGCGCTTCAGTCTGGTGCCCCCAAGCCCTCGACGAGAGCGGCGGCGCCGTGCGAACTGCGTTCCTAGCGGGACGCGAAGTAGTTGTGCCAGGCCCAGTGCAGCACGTCCGGCGTCAGCCTGGGAGCCTCTCCCCGATACCGCGCCAGATCGGCAATCTGATTGATGATGTCACGCGGGTAGCACGCCAGCAGCGGCTGCTCATGGACCTTGTGGTACTCGCTCAGCAGCGTCTGGAAGGCCGTTTCATTGAAGGGTACGCCGCGCTCCTCGCAGACACGCGTGAATATGTTCCTGTATTCGTCCTCACTCATCGGTCCGATGTGAATTTTGTATCCAAGCCGACGTAAAAATGCGGGGTCGGCGACTTCGGAAGGCATCAGGTTGGTCGAGAACACGAGCACGACGTCGAAGGGCAGGGTGAATTTCGTGCCGCTATGCAGCGCGAGGTAGTCGTGATGGCGGTCCATCGGCACGATCCAGCGGTTCATGAGTTGCTCGGGCTTCACCAGCTGACGGCCGAGGTCGTCGACGACGAACAGGCCGTTGTTCGCCTTCACGTGCGGGGGGGCCTGGTAGAAACCGGTGCTGGCGTCGTAGTCGAGGTCGAGCATGCGCATCGTCAGCTCGCCGCCCGTGATCGCGACCGGGCGCTTGCAGCGCACCCAGCGTTGGTCGGGGCGCTGCAGGGTATCGAGACCAGTGGGGCGTTGATCGTGTTCGACGGGCGTGTGGATCAGCGGATCGAAGACCTGGATGATCTCGCCATCGACGAGGATTGCGTGCGGCACCGCGATGTCACCCTCGAGCAGTAGCGACAGGCGCTCGGCGAGGTAGGTCTTGCCGGCGCCGGCGGGGCCGTACAGGAACATCGCGCGGCCCGAGCCCATTGCGGCGCCGAGCTGGTCGCGAACTTCCGGGTTGATGATCAGTCCGCGGAAGGCTTCATTCACGTCTTCCTTCGTGACGTGCATCTTCGTGACCGACTGACGCTCGACTTGCGCGACATAGGCAGCGAGGCTGACGGGGGCTGCGCCGGCGTACTTGCAGCGTCCGAGGTACTCCGTCGCGCGTGCGCGTCCCGCGTCGGTCAGTTCGTAGAGGATGTCGCCGTCCGTTTCGCCGCGCCGCATCACTTCGCAGATGCGTTCCGCGCGCATGAAGGCGAGCAAGTTTTCGAGAACGATCGCGGGGAGGTGCAACTGGTGCGAGATCTCGGTGAGGCGCATCTGACCGCGCACGAAAAGCAGCTTTGACGCCAGCTCGACCAGGAAGAGTAGCGGCAAGCCGGTGTCCTCGAGCGTGCGCGGGGCGCGCGGAAAGGCGCCTGCTTCGTCGATGGGAATGACGCGGGCGCTGGACGGTGCGTTCATGGTCGTGCTCCGTGAAAGTCGGTTCAGCTCAGTGCCCAGCCTCCGGAGCGGACGAGATAGAGCTGGAGGAGGGTGCCCGCAGCGATCGCGACCGCGTAGGGCATGCGCCCGGCGGTCTGTTGTAGCGGTTCGAATTTGGGGCTGCTCCCGCCGGCAGCGCTAATTGCGCTGGTGGTCAGCATGAAGCGCAGGTTGAGCACGAGCTGGCGGAAGGAGCGTTGCCAAAGCGCCATCGCGAGGGCGAGAACGCCGCCCGCGGCAAAGGTCAGCACAACAACGCCAAGGGTTTGCAGGGGGCCGAGGAAGGCGCCTATCGTCATCATGAGTTTTACGTCGCCCGCTCCCATCGCGCGTAGTGCATAGAGCGGAAGAAGTGCGGAGAAGCCGACGAAGATGCCGCATAGAGATGCAGCAATGCCGTCGGCATTGACATTTGCGAACAGCGGACCATTCCCGGCGGGGGTAATCAGTTGGACGAGAAATCCGGCTGCGAGGCCCGCGGCGATCAGTAAGTTCGGAATTCTTCGGGATCGGATGTCCATGGCGACGGCGGCTGCGAGGACAAAGAAAAGAATTGCAAAAGTCATTGCCGTAAACTCAGGTAAGAAGTGGCCTGAGAAACCACCCGGAACTTCTGCCCAAACTGCGACGGATGTTCCGGGTGGTCGAGTATCGGGAGGTCAGCCTCCAGCCGGTGGTGCAGCCAGCGGCTTGGCCAATTCGAGCCCAATGTGATTGAAGACTGCGTCAAGATTGGTGCCAACCAATGTAACGCTGACAATGATCACTACCGCGATAAGTGCTGCAATCAGGCCATATTCGATTGCGGTCACGCCTTCCTCGTCCCGAACGAATTGCTTGAGCATTTCCAACATGATCATCTCCTTCATCTAGAAAACGCCGGACCTCCCGGCAAACTACCGGAGCGGGAGGCCCGTTCCGGAAAATCTATTTCGTGTTGCATTCACATCCCGCACAAACCTGAATTCGCTAGGGCATTGCCGCCGCAACCTTCGCCGCAACATCGTCATACAGCGCCTGGAGGTTAGTGCCGAGCAGTCCGGCCGAAACGACGATCACAGCGAATATCAGGGCTGCGAGCAGTGCGTATTCGATCGCAGTGACCCCCTCCTGATCGGACCAGAACTCGCTCAGCGATTTCTTGACTTGCGCCGTATTCATCGCATCGCCTCGTTCCCTCTCTGTTGATTGCAGATTAGGGGTACGGAGCTTTTCCGGCATCGGCGTTTGGGCCCAATTCGCATGGGCAGATGTGCCGGGGCGCATGCATGACAACTGTCATGGGGAGGTGCGTTGTTTGTGTGCGGTCGCGGCGATCCTGCAAGGGTGGGATGCGAGACGGTAGGACTCCTGTCGGACTGGCCTGTCCCGGCCTCGCAGGGAATTCGCGCGCTTGGACAGCCAGTGGGAGCGACTTCAGACGCGAAAAGCGGCTGCCCCCGGTTCTTTCGCGGCTGAAGCCGCTCCCATGGAGAAGGTGGTTGCCTGTGTCGGCGTGCTCGGTGTTGATCCATCCTGGAAACAGCAGTTGCGCGGGTAAAAATCCGCTCATCCTTCGACAGGCTCAGGATGAACGGATTTGTACCCCCTTCACCCATCTGGTGGCACTACCGTTCGCCCTGAGCAGCCCGCGCAGCGGGCGTGTCGAAGGGCTCTCGGGCGATAACTGCGGTTTCGAGGTTCAGTCGGGAAAATTCGTCGCGGCGTGAATTGCTGCAAGCAGCTCACTACCCGACGCAGCTTTCGAGATCACATCGCACGCCCCGAGGCGCAGCGCGCGAGCGCGGATGTCGGCGGTGGCGAGGCCGGTGAAGACGACGATCCGTGCGTTGCAGCCGGCGTGGATCCGGGGGATCAGCGCGAGCCCGTCCTCGCCGCCGAGATCGACGTCGAGGACGATCACGTCCGGCTGGATGCTGCATGCCAGGTCGAGCGCCTGGCGTGCGCATGTGGCGCGCGCGGCGACCCGCATCGCCGGGCCCCCGCTTTCGATCAGCGCGGTGACGCCCGCAAGTATTGCGCGCTGGTCATCGACGAGCAGCACTTCGATCGGAGGGGCGAGGGTGAGGCAGGGCACGGCGTGCTCCGCTTTTGCGACGTGTGCCGCGATGGGTTCAACATACCGTTTACTGGGTAGTTTCGCCCATGGGAGGAAGCGCGCGGGATACCCATGACAAAACGCCCGGATGGGAGGCCGGGCGGGGACGGATCAGTCGTCGGTGAAGATCTCGTCGAGGCTCGTCGCGTCGATTACACGATCAATGCTGATTTCCATCCGACGGGCCGCCGGACAAGCGGAAGGCGATCGCGTCGTTACTTCGCTGCTCGTCAGTCGTTCAGATTCCCTGGAAAAGCATGTCCAACGCGGTCGTGATTTTGTGACGCCGGGTTTCCAAATTGGCCACGGCCGTTTTAAGTAGATGGGCTGGAACCGCTGCGAGAAATTGGGTCACCATCGCCACGGGCTCCCCTTCCACCTCAAAGACGGGATTGAGGGATTTGGCTGGCGCCGGCGCGACGTTCAGGGGCAGGAGCGGGACCACGACACGAGTGTTTCAGGTGGTCGAGCAAATCAGCCTGGACATCGAGCAGGTAACCGACGCCGTCCGGATTCCTGAATGCGCTGAACCGGGACATCAAAACCCGTTGTAGCGCGCAAGAGGAAGGCCGTGCGCTTCGACGTACGCATTGGAACTGTCCAGTGCGGCACGATTCTCGGCCAACCACAGCTCACGACGTCGTTCGGCTGCCGCTCGAGCCAGTCCGGCCTCTGCCGCTTGTGAAATGTTGATGTTCAGGGCTTTCGCCTCGGCCAGAAGAGTTTCGCCGAACGTGACATTCGTGGCCTTGCGCACGCTTCCTTTCGTTGTGGTGGTTCTCATGGCGACTTCCTCGGCTGCCGACATCGACATATTGGCCGTCATGCGCATCATGGGCAATACGTGAGTGCGCATGAGAATGCCGAGGCTCGAGACGCATGACTTCGTCTCGCGCGGTCGCTTCCAGGGGGGGGCGGTCAGAACACGACGACGGCCTCGTTCGAGCAGGTGGCCCCGACCGATTCGCATACCGTGTAGGTGTAGGAACCGCCGCCGGTGCGGTTGATCGGGTCGGTGTAGGCGGTGGCGCCGTTGTCGGTGGTGGCGACGATATTGCCGTTGCGCAGGACGTTCATCGAGGCGGTCGAGCCAGTCCACTGCAGGTCGGCCTTCTGCTGGCCCTTGACCTTGTAGCCGGTGGCGCTGAGCGTGATGGGGGCCGGTGGCGGCGGCGGGTTGTCGGCGGTGAGGGCGAGGTGGGCGTTGATGCGGCCGTATCTGACCCAGGCGCGGAAGTTCTGGCCGAGGGCGCCCTGCGCGTTGGCGCTGTTTTCGATGTAGGCGCGTGCCTGGACGTTGGTGATGCCGGGGTAGCGGGTGAGCACGAGCGCGGCGAGGCCGGCGACATGGGGCGAGGCCATGGAGGTGCCGGAGAGCCAGTTGTAGCAGCCTTCGGGGTCGTCCGGCGGGATGCTGCACGCTACGTTCGGGTAGGCCGACAGGATGTCGTGGCCGGGGGCTGCGACCGACACCCAGGACGAGCCGAAGCTCGAGAAGTAGGCGAGGTTGTCGTGGCGGTCGGTGGCGGCGACGGAGATGACTTCGGGGAAGGCGGCGGGGTAGTGGCGCGTGGAGGCGTAGTCGTTGCCGGCGGCGGCGACGAGGACGACGCCCTTGCTCCAGGCGTACTTGATGGCGTCGGCTTCGGCCTGGGACGGGGAGTAGGGGTCGGGGTCGCTGCCGTAGCTCATGTTGGCGACGCGGTAGCCGTTGTCGGCGGCGTACATGAGGCCGGCGACGGAGTCGGCGACGTCGCACATGCCGAGGTAGGGAAAATCAACCGAGGGCCACTCGTGGCACACCTTGAGCGAACCGATCCTGGCGTTCCAGCCGACGCCGGCCGTGCCCTTGCCGTTGTTGGTGTTCGCGGCCGCGATGCCGGCGACGTGGGTTCCGTGTCCGAGGAGGTCGGCGGTGGTGGTGCTGGCGGTGAAGTTCCGCTCCTCGATGCATTTGCCGAGGAGGTCGACATGGGTGCATTCGACGCCGCTGTCGAGGATCGCGATCCTGATGTTCTCGTTGCTGCGCGAGAGGTCCCATGCCTCAGGTGCGTCGATGTCGGCGTCGAGGGTGCCGGTGACGTTGGCGCCCGAGGCGACTTCGTATAGGGCCTGCGCGGTATTGTTGAGGCCCCATTGCAGTGCGAAGTATTCGGTCCCGAGGCCGGTCGGGAGCATCGGGTCGCGGCCTTCGGTGGGGAGGACCAGCGGACGGTGGAAATTGGGTTCGGCGTAGCGGACGTTGGGGTTGCGCTCGTAGAGGGCGATGCTCGCTTCGACGGCGCCGGAAGGGATGGCGAGCAGCTGAACGCCGATGGCGTCGAAGCGCTTGATCACTTGTGCGCCGGCTGCGGCGTGGGCCTGGGCGATCTGCGCGCCGGCGGTGCCGGGCTTGAAGGCGACGAGCAACTGATCGGGGGCGAAGCGCGGGGGCTGTGGGACGTCTTCGGGGAGTCCGCCGGCGTGGGCAGGCGGCTGGGCGATCAGCAGGCAGGCGGCGACGAACGGGGCAAGGAAAACTGCGTGACGCATGATCTCTCCTCCGGTGCGGCGGCAAGTGCGTGACGGACAGGTTGGCGGTGCGGGTGTGGAGCGGCCGCGTGGCCTGTTGCGAAGTCGCGGGCGATGGCTGCGTCCGCGTTATCTTCCAAGCGTAGTTCTCAGGCGGGGGCAGCGCGCGGGTGGAGGTGCCCCTGCCGGGCGTGACAATTGAACTAGCCGCCGGTTAGCGGGTGGGGCTTCGACGACGGATGGATGTGGGAGCCGGCGAGCGGCGGGCGCGGCACCAACGCATGTGGCGCCGCGCAGGGTGTTACTGAGCGACCGTGCCGATGCCGCGTTCCTTCGCGTACAGGTACAGCTCGAGCCGGCCGTGCACTTCGAGCTTGTGGTAGATGGCGGTGAGGTGGTTGCGCAGCGTGTGTTCGCTGATGCCGAGGTCGTCGGCGATGACGAGGCTCTTCGCGCCCTTGTGCCGGACCACGGCGCCGATGACCTCCTGCTCCTTGGGAGTGAGGCTCGCGATGCGGGCGTCGTCGGGGGCAGCGGCCTTCTTGCTGCCGGTGAGCATGTTCATGATGTCGCCGATCAGGGCGCGGTTCACCCACACGTCGCCTTCGTGCACCTTCTCGATCGCGCGCAGCAGGACGTCGACCGGCTCTTCCTTGCGCACGACGCCGCGGGCGCCGGCCATGACGGCGCGGCGATGGGCGTCGAGGTCGCGGGCGCCGGTGAGGACGAGGACTTTCGCGCCGTAGGTGGCAAGCAGTTCGGCGAAGGAGTCGCTGGAGTCGTGGCCGCCGAGGTCGAGGTCGATGACGATGACGTCGGCCTCGCGGCTTTCGGGGGATGCGAGGAGTTCGGCGACACTGGTCGCGCTGCCGGCCAGTTGCATGCGCTGTGCTGCGCCGACGAGGCGTTCGAGGCCCCACAGCGTTGCACGATGGTCGTCGACGAGGAAAACACGGATTGGGCGTTCGGTGACTTCGATCATGATCTGTCGCCACTCAGGTTGATTTTGGAATCGAGATCATTAGAGCAGTGGTGCCGTCATGCCGTATGTCGACTACGACACATCCACTTACAGAATCCGCGCGTTCGACAACGGAACGCGGTACGAAGGGCTCGGGCGGCGAGTCGATGTCATGCGGGTTGCGGACTTCGACGACGTAGTCGTGGCCATCCGCGCGGACGAGGATCTCCGCACGCTGGGCCGGGGTGTGGCGCCGGATATTGGTGAGGGCCTCGCTGACCATCGGAAAGATGGCGGCTGCGAGCTTGCGCCGAATCGACAGGTTGCCTTCGCACTGCACCGTCACGTCTATGCCGAACAGCTCGGTGAAGCGCTTGGCTTGTCGCTGCAAGGCGGGGCAGAGGGCGTCGTCGCCACCTGAGGCGCCGTTGCGCATGCCGCTCACCAGTTCGCGCAGGGTGTGGAGCTCGTCGAGGGCGACTTCCTGCAGGGCGAGGATGTCGGTTCGCAGCGGATTGTCGGTGTCCGCCTTGCGCGCGAGGGCCTCGATGCCGTACTTGAGGCCCAGATAGGGCTGGATCGCGTTGTCGTGGAGGTCGCGGCCGATGCGTGCGCGCTCGGTCGCCATCGCCTCGTCGGCGAGGCGTTCCAGCAGGCCGGCGTTCTCGAGTACGGGGGCGAGCTGGTCCATGATGCCGGCGAGGAGGTCGGCGTCGTGGGAGCGATAGCGGCGGTGTCCCGATTCCAGGACAAGGCGGCAGGGATGGGGGCCGCGGCGGCAGATGGGGATGGCGATCATCGAGTGCGCATCCAGTGCCTCGGCAAGATCCTGCACGGCCGTCCGTGCCGCGTTTGTAGGCGTCTTGCTCACCAGGTCGAAGCCGCTGGTGTAACGCAGCGGAAAGCGGCCGAGGACGTGGGCGTGGTGGTGCACGCTGACGACGTCGGCGGGCAGGCGCACCAGCGCGTCGATGAGGGCGCTGCGCAGTTCGCCGTCGAGCTCGACGAAGCGGCCGTTGCGGTCGCAGCGAAACAAGCGCGCGTCGCTGCCGGGGAGCCAGATCAGCAGCAGCCCGAGATCGGCCGAGAAGTGCCGCGAGACGGCACGCAGCAGGGTCTCGGCGACGCGCTTGACGCCGAGGCGCGGGTCGGCGGCCCCGAGCAGGCGGTCGGCGACGGATATCTGCTCGTTCATCTGCACGCCGGCGCGTGCGAGGCCGGCAACGAGCGGCCCGAGGATCAGGATCGAAAGCGGCTGGAGGATGATTTCGGGGGAGAGCTTGCCGAGGTTGATGTCGCGGGCGAGGAGTTCGGCGCCCGCGCCCGCGGCGGCGAAGAGCGATATCACGAGGCCGGGGACGAAGCCGAAACTCAGCGCGGCGAATAGCACGGGAAACAGTAGCAGCAGGGTGTACAGGCTGCTCTGAGTGCCCGCCAGCCATGCAAACAGGAGGATCCAGATCGCGTCCACCCAGGACGTCAGCATGGAGCGGATCGGGCGGTTGCCGTTCAGCTCGATCCAGCACAGCCAGCCGGCCCAGGCGGCGTAGCCGAGCACGGCGAGCATCATGGACGGGCGTGTTGCAGCAGAAAGGGAGACTGCCTCGGTGGCGGCGACGATGGCGACCAGCACGCGAATGTTCGCGAGTACGCGGCGCAGCTCCGGGCTGTTGCCCGCGCGCGTGGTCGCCGGTGTTGCAGCTGCCGGCTTGCCGGTTTCGCCGTCGGTTCGCGGCATTGCGTCGTGCCTCCCTCGGGTGTCGCGCCTGGAGCGTCTTCTCGGAGCGAATGCTTCCGGATCCCGCGTGGGATGTTAGAGGCATGGAGGTGGCGCATAAAGTTACAAATTCACGGGACGCGGCGCTTGCGCCGGGCCGGGGAATCACGCGCGGGTGTAGGCGTCAAACTCCACGTGGCCGGGAGATGGCTGCGAGATGGCCGGGAGACGAGCATGGATGCGACGCGTACCGAAACCGATTCGATGGGGCCCGTCGAGGTGGCGGCGGACCGTTACTGGGGCGCCCAGACGGAGCGCTCGCTGGCGCACTTCCCCATCGGCACGGACCGCTTCCGCTGGGGCCGGGCGATGATCCGCGCGCTGGGCATCCTCAAGAAGGCCGCGGCGCAGGCCAATGCGGAGCTCGGCGAGTTGCCGCCAGAACTCGCGGGCCTGATCGCTGCGGCGGCGGACGAGGTCATCTCGGGCGAGCTGGACGGCCACTTTCCGTTGGTGGTGTTCCAGACCGGATCGGGCACGCAGTCCAACATGAACGCCAACGAGGTGATCGCGAATCGCGCGATCGAGCTGGCGGGGGGCGAGGTCGGCTCGAAGCGGCCGATCCATCCGAACGATCATGTCAATCGCGGGCAGTCGTCGAACGACACGTTCCCGACCGCGATGCACATTGCGGTCGTCGGCGAGCTGCATGATCGCCTGTTCCCCGCCGTGCGGCGCCTGCGCAACACCCTGGCGGACCGGGCGAAGGGCTGCGAGGAGATCGTGAAGACCGGTCGCACGCATCTCCAGGACGCGACGCCGGTGACGCTGGGGCAGGAGATCGGCGCGTGGGTGGCACAGATCGATTTCGGTCTTGCCGCGGTGACGGCGAGCCTGCCGCGGCTGCACGAGCTGGCGATCGGCGGCACCGCGGTCGGCACCGGCCTCAATGCCCATCCGCGCTTCGGCGATTGCGCGGCGGCGCAGATCGCGCAGCTCACCGGTCAGCCGTTCCGCAGTGCGCCGGATCGCTTCTTCGCGCTGGCGGCGCACGATGCGTTGGTGCAGTGTTCAGCGGCGCTGCGCACGCTCGCGGGCGGCTTGATGAAGATGGCCAACGACGTGCGCTGGCTGGCGAGCGGGCCGCGCTGCGGCATCGGCGAGCTGTTGATTCCGGAGAATGAGCCGGGTTCGTCGATCATGCCGGGCAAGGTGAACCCGACGCAGTGCGAGGCGCTGACGATGGTGTGCGTGCAGGTGTTCGGCAACGACGCCGCGGTCGCGTTTGCCGGCACGCAGGGCAATTTTCAGCTGAACGTGTACAAGCCGGTGATGGCGCACAACGTGCTGGAGAGCATCGCGCTGCTGGCCGATGCCTGCGACGCCTTCGAGGCGCACTGCGCGCGCGGCCTGAAGCCGAACCTGCCGCGCATCCGCGAAAACCTGGAGAAGAACCTGATGCTCGTGACGGCGCTCAACCGCCACATCGGCTACGACCGCGCTGCGGAGATCGCGAAGAAGGCGCACCACGAGGGGCTGTCGCTGCGCGAGGCGGCGCTGGCGTCGGGTTACGTGCGGGCGGAGGAGTTCGACCTGTGGGTGGATCCGGAGGCGATGACGCGACCTGGGGAGTGAGGGCAGGGGAAGCCGCCTTCGTGGGAGCTGTTTTGGCCTTTTGCTTTGTGGGAGCGGCTTCCCAGACGCTGTTTTCGGGAAGCTGCCTTGGGTTTTCCTTGTGGGATGGGAGCGGCTTCAGCCGCGAATGTGCCGCGTCGTGTGCGATACCGCCGATTCGCGGCTGAAGCCGCTCCCACGGGGAAGCGTGATCCCCTCGCGGTCGTTCAGGCGACCTTGTTGCGCGCCTTGGCGATGCGCACGAGGGCTGCGCGGCCGCTGCTGATGTGGGCGCGCATCAGTCGCTCCGCATCGTCCGCCCGGCGCTCGGTGAGCGCGGCGAGGAGCTCGCGGTGTTCGGCGAGCGACTGCTCGAGGCGGCCTTCGCCGAACAGCGAGTGGTGGCGCGACAGCTTGATCACGCGGCGCAGGTCCTCGATCGCGTGCTGCAGCCAGCGGTTGTCGGCGATCTCCTGCAGCGCGAGGTGGAAGGCCTGGTTCGATTCGAAGAAACCGTTGATGTCGTCCGCCGCCGCCGCCTTTTCGAGTCCGGCGTGGATCTCGCGCAAGCGGCCCAGGTCCGCGTCGGTGGCCTTCTGCGCCGTGGTCTGCGCGCACTGGCCTTCGAGCAGGGCCATCACGGCAAAGATCTCGTCGAGGTCGCGCTCGGAAATCTCGGTGACGTAGCACCCGCGGCGCGGCTTGAGCGTGACGAGCCCTTCGGAGGCGAGCACCTTCAGCGCCTCGCGCAGCGGCGTGCGCGAGATGCCGTAGTTGTCGGCGAGCGCCTGCTCGTCGATCCAGGTGCCGGGCGCCAGTTCGTGCGAGAAGATGAGCTGGCGCAGCCGCTCGGCGACTTCCTGGTACAGCGCGAGCGGGGCGATGCGGGTGGCGGTCATGGGTGCTGTTCGGTGTGCGAAATGTTGCGGGCCGGATTGTCGTCGAAATCCCGACTCACGGACAGTTGCATTCATAATTATGGATAAAGTATTATTTGTGCGACGGTACAAGTCAACTTCCCATGTGCGGCGTAGGATTGGGAGCTTGCGTTGGCGGATCCTTGGTCTGCTGCGCAACGAGAGGGAGAGGGAGCTACGCCGAATGCATGGGAGCGCCGGCGACCGCCTGCAGTCTTCGGACTGCGGGCGGTCTCGTCGTCGCAGCTGACGAGGCCGGAAGCTGTTAGTCGGGCGGCAATCAAATACCTCCGTTCGCCCTGAGCCTGTCGAAGGGCTCCGCCCGAACGGTGTCAGGTTGTCGCACCAGTAATGCCGCTCCCGCGGCCAAACGGATTCAAGAAGAGGGTTTGTCATGCCGAACGACAAGATGCCGGCTTATCCCCAGTCGGACCTGGAAGCCTGGAACAAGGCTGCCGCGAAACATGCGCCGGGTGGCGACGTGGAGAAGCTCAACTGGGTGACGCCCGAAGGCATCTCGGTGAAGCCGCTGTATACCAAGGCCGATACCGCCGACCTGTCGCACACCGACACGCTGCCCGGCTTCGAGCCCTTCCTGCGCGGCCCGCAGCCGACGATGTACGCGGTGAAGCCGTGGACGATCCGCCAGTACGCCGGCTTCTCGACCGCGGAAGCCTCCAATGCCTTCTATCGCAAGGCGCTCGCCGCCGGCGGCCAGGGCGTGTCGGTCGCGTTCGACCTCGCGACGCACCGCGGCTACGACTCGGACAATCCCCGCGTCGTGGGTGACGTCGGCAAGGCCGGCGTGGCGATCGACTCGGTCGAGGACATGAAGATCCTCTTCAACGAGATTCCGCTCGACAAGGTGTCGGTGTCGATGACGATGAACGGAGCCGTCCTGCCCATCCTCGCCGGATACATCGTGGCTGCCGAAGAGCAGGGCGTTTCGCAGGAAAAGCTGTCCGGGACCATCCAGAACGACATCCTCAAAGAGTTCATGGTCCGCAACACCTATATCTACCCGCCGACGCCGTCGATGAAGATCATCGCCGACATCTTCGGGTACACGGCGCAGCACATGCCGAAGTTCAACTCGATCTCGATCTCCGGCTATCACATCCAGGAAGCGGGCGCGAACCAGGCGATCGAACTCGCATTCACGCTCGCCGACGGCATGGAGTACGTGCGCACCGGCATCAACAGCGGGATGGACGTCGACACCTTCGCCGGCCGCCTGTCCTTCTTCTGGGCGGTCGGGATGAACTTCTACCTGGAGATCGCCAAGATGCGCGCGGCGCGTCTGCTGTGGTGGCGGATCATGAAGCAGTTCAACCCGAAGAGCGCCAAGTCGATGATGCTGCGCACGCACTCGCAGACCTCGGGCTGGTCGCTCACCGAGCAGGATCCGTACAATAACGTCGTGCGCACGACGATCGAGGCGATGGCCGCGGTGTTCGGCGGCACGCAGTCGCTGCACACCAACGCGCTCGACGAGGCGATCGCGCTGCCGACCGAGTTCTCGGCCCGCATCGCGCGCAACACCCAGATCATCATCCAGGAAGAGACGCACATCTGTAACGTCGTCGATCCGTGGGCTGGCTCCTACATGATGGAGAAGCTCACCCAGGACATGGCGGACAAGGCCTGGGCGCTGATCGAGGAAATCGAGGCGATGGGCGGCATGACCAAGGCGGTCGAGTCCGGCTGGGCCAAGATGAAGGTCGAGGAGTGCGCCGCGGACAAGCAGGCGCGCATCGACTCGGGCAAGGACGTCATCGTCGGCGTGAACAAGTACAAGCTGGCGAAGGAAGACCCGATCGAGATCCTCGACATCGACAACCACGCCGTGCGCGAGGCGCAGGTCGCCCGCCTGACGAAAATCCGCGCGACGCGCGACAACGCGGCGGTGCAGGCTGCGCTCGACGCGCTGACGAAGTGCGCCGAGACGGGTGAGGGCAACCTGCTCGACCTGTCGGTGAAGGCGGTGCGCCTGCGCGCGACCGTCGGCGAGATCTCCGATGCGCTGGAGAAGGTTTTCGGCCGCTATCGTGCCAACCCGCAAGCCGTGTCCGGCGTGTATGGAGCCGTCGTGGAAAACGATTCCGACTGGAAGGAACTGAAGGCCGACATCGAAGCCTTCGTCGCCGAAGAAGGCCGCCGCCCGCGCATCATGATCGCCAAGCTCGGCCAGGACGGCCACGACCGCGGCGCGAAGGTTGTCGCCTCGGCCTTCGCCGACCTCGGCTTCGATATCGACATCGGCCCGCTCTTCCAGACGCCGGAAGAGGCCGCGCGCCACGCGGTCGAGAACGACGTGCATGCGGTGGGCTGCTCCAGCCTCGCCGCGGGGCACAAGACGCTGGTGCCGCAGATCGTGAACGAGCTGAAGCGCCTCGGTGCGGACGACATCGTCGTGTTCGTCGGTGGCGTGATCCCCGCGCAGGACTACGATGCGCTGTATGCTGCCGGGGCAAAAGGCATCTTCGGGCCGGGCACGCCGATTCCGGCGGCCGCGCGCGAAGTGCTGAAGCAGATCCGCGCGGCGAAGGCCTGATTGCGTATCAGCTGAACGCTGAACCTTGGTACAACCGTTCGCCCTGAGCTTGTCGAAGGGCGATTTGCACCCCGGCCGGCATGAAACCGTTTCTTGTCTACATCCTGCAGTGCGCCGACGCCTCGTATTACTGCGGCCATACGGACGACCTGGAGCGGCGACTGCGGCAGCACGGGGAGGGGCTGCACGGATACACGGTAACGCGCAGACCTTTGAAGTTGCTTTGGACGGGAGAGTTCGAGACGCGGGAGAGTGCGGTTGCTTTTGAGAGGAAGATCAAAGGCTGGTCCAGAGCCAAGAAGGCGGCCTTGATCGCCGGGGATTGGAACAGAATCAGCGAGCTTGCCAAACCGAGGGCACGCGATTTCCCTCCGAATCTGCCCTTCGACGAGCTCAGGGCGAACGGTGTGGTGACTGAAACGGATAGCGAAAATTGCCGATGAACAAGCCCGAACACCTGCCCGAACTCGACGCTTTCGACCAGGCGCTGGTCGACGGCGTGCTCGCCCGCCAGCTGCGCCCGCTCGCGAAGACGATCACGCTGATCGAGTCGCAGCGCGAGGACCACAAGGCGCGTGCGCGCCACGTGCTCGAAGCGCTGCTGCCGCATACCGGCGGCGCGATGCGCGTGGGCATTTCCGGCGTGCCGGGGGTCGGCAAGTCCACCTTTATTGAGGCGCTGGGTCTGTACCTCATCGAGCAGGGGCTGCGCGTTGCAGTGCTGGCGGTCGATCCGTCCTCGTCGCTCACCGGCGGCTCCATCCTCGGTGACAAGACGCGCATGGAGCTGCTGTCGCAGAATCCGGCAGCCTTCATCCGTCCGAGCCCGTCCGCGGGGAGCCTGGGCGGCGTGGCCGAGAAGACGCGCGAGACGATGCTGGTGTGCGAGGCCGCGGGCTTCGACGTGATCATCATCGAGACGGTCGGCGTCGGCCAGTCCGAGACCGCGGTCGCCGGCATGAGCGACATCTTCTGCCTGCTGCAGCTGCCCAACGCCGGCGACGACCTGCAGGCGATCAAGAAAGGCATCATGGAGATCGCCGATCTGATCGTCATCAACAAGGCCGACATCGACGCCGGCGCGGCGATGCGCGCCAAGTCGCAGATGAAGACCGCGCTGCACATGCTGCGGCCGGCGAGCCCGAACTGGACGGTGCCGGTGCTGACGCTCTCCGCGCTGCAGAAGCAGGGCATCGCGGACTTCTGGACGGCGGTCTCGGACTACCGCAAGGCGATGCAGGCCTCCGGCGAGTTCGAGGCCAAGCGCCGCCACCAGGCGCTGGCGTGGATGTGGGATCTGATCGATGCCGGGCTGCGCAGCCATTTCCGCAGTCATGGACAGGTGAAGCAGGAATTGCCCGGGCTGGCGCGAGCAGTGGAGGAGGGCACGACGACGCCTTCGGCCGCTGCGATGCGATTGCTCGGGTACGTGGAAAAGTAGGCACCGAAAGGCAAAAACAAGATTTCAGGGCAATAGGTTGCGACGCGTCGATTCGCTGTGACGCGAGCGTTCCCGGCTTACCCGCCCTGCGTCCCTCAGCGAGAAGCAGAATTCGAAGTTGAACGCCCGGCCGGCACAAGGCCGGGACAGCAGAACAAGTCAAGGAGGTCATCAATGCAAGAGATCATTCGTCAGCTCGACGAAAAGCGCGCCAAGGCGCGCCTCGGCGGCGGGCAGAAGCGCATCGACGCGCAGCATTCCAAGGGCAAGCTGACGGCGCGCGAGCGCATCGAGCTGCTGCTCGACGAAGGCAGCTTCGAAGAATGGGACATGTTCAAGGAGCACCGCTGCACCGAGTTCGGCATGGAAGCGGACCACACTCCGGGCGACGGCGTGGTGATCGGCTACGGCACGGTCAACGGCCGCCTCGTGTTCGTGTTCTCGCAGGACTTCACCGTGTTCGGCGGTTCGCTGTCGGAGACCCACGCGGAGAAGATCTGCAAGGTCATGGACCACGCGATGAAGGTCGGCGCGCCGGTGATCGGGCTCAACGACTCGGGCGGCGCGCGTATCCAGGAAGGCGTCGATTCGCTGGGCGGCTACGCCGACGTGTTCCAGCGCAACGTGATGGCCTCCGGCGTCGTGCCGCAGATCTCGCTGATCATGGGCCCCTGCGCCGGCGGCGCGGTGTATAGCCCGGCGATGACCGACTTCATCTTCATGGTGAAGGATTCCTCGTACATGTTCGTGACCGGTCCGGAAGTCGTGAAGACCGTGACGCACGAGGAAGTGACCGCCGAGGAGCTGGGCGGCGCGGTGACCCACAACACCAAGTCGGGTGTGGCCGACCTTGCGTTCGAGAACGACGTCGAGGCGCTGATGATGACGCGCCGCCTGATCGGCTTCATCCCGTCGAGCAACCGCGAAAAGGCACCGACCGTGCCGGCGATCGACGCCGCCGAGCGCCTGGATTTCTCGCTCGACACGCTCGTGCCGACGAACCCGAACCAGCCGTACGACATGAAGGAAGTCATCATCAAGATGGTCGATGACGGCGACTTCTTCGAGCTGCAGCCGGACTACGCCAAGAACATCATCATCGGCTTCGCGCGCATGGAAGGCGCCCCGGTGGGCATCGTCGCGAACCAGCCGCTGGTGCTGGCGGGCTGCCTGGATATCAAGAGCTCGATCAAGGCGGCGCGCTTCGTGCGCTTCTGCGATGCGTTCAACATCCCGGTCGTGACCCTGGTCGACGTCCCGGGCTTCATGCCGGGCACAACGCAGGAATACGGCGGCATCATCAAGCACGGCGCCAAGCTGCTCTACGCCTACGCCGAATGCACGGTGCCGAAGGTCACCATCATCACGCGCAAGGCCTATGGCGGTGCGTACGACGTGATGTCGTCCAAGCACCTGCGCGGCGACGTGAACTTCGCGTGGCCGTCGGCCGAGATCGCAGTGATGGGTCCGAAGGGCGCGGTGGAGATCATCTTCCGCGGCGAGAAGGACGACCCGGCGAAGCTCGCCCAGCGCGAGGCCGAGTACAAGGCCCGTTTCGCGAACCCGTTCGTCGCGGGCGCGCGCGGCTTCATCGACGACGTGATCATGCCGCACGAGACGCGCAAGCGCGTGTGCCGCTCGCTGTCGATGCTGAAGAACAAGGAACTCGAAAACCCGTGGCGCAAGCACGGGAACATCCCGCTGTAAGCGAGATGGAACTGCAGATCGAGTCGGTTCTCACTTGTCCGCGGTGCGGGCATCGCAAGGTCGAGCGCATGCCGACCGACGCGTGCCAGTACTTCTACGAGTGCGAGGCCTGCCATGCCGTACTGAAGCCGCAGCCGGGAGACTGCTGCGTGTTCTGTTCATATGGCAGCGTCCCTTGTCCGCCGATCCAGTTGCAGCGTTCCGGGTGTTGTTGAGTTCAAAAGAGGAATTTCTTCATGTTTAAAAAGATCCTGATCGCAAACCGCGGTGAAATCGCCTGCCGCGTGATCAAGACCGCCCGCAAGATGGGCATCGCCACCGTCGCCGTGCATTCGGAAGCCGACAAGGACGCGCTCTTCGTCGAGCTCGCCGACGAGGCCGTGTGCATCGGGCCGGCGCCGTCGAAAGAGTCCTACCTGGTCATGGACAAGATCATCGCCGCCTGCAAGCAGACCGGTGCCGAGGCAGTCCATCCGGGTTATGGCTTCCTGTCGGAGAACGCCGAGTTCTCGCGCCGCCTGGAAGAGGAAGGCATCAAGTTCATCGGGCCGAAGCACTACTCGGTCGCGAAGATGGGCGACAAGATCGAGTCGAAGAAGCTCGCGATCGAAGCCGGTGTGAACACCATTCCCGGCTACAACGACGCGATCGCCGGTCCGGCGGAAGCCGTCGAGATTGCCAAGAAGATCGGCTACCCGGTCATGATCAAGGCCTCGGCCGGCGGTGGCGGCAAGGGCCTGCGCGTCGCGTTCAACGACCAGGAAGCCTTCGAGGGCTTCTCGTCGTGCGTGAATGAAGCGAAGAATTCGTTCGGCGACGACCGCGTGTTCATCGAGAAGTACGTCCTCGAGCCGCGCCACATCGAGATTCAGGTGCTGGGCGATTCGCACGGCAACTACGTGTATCTGAACGAGCGCGACTGCTCGATCCAGCGCCGCCACCAGAAGGTCATCGAGGAGGCGCCGAGCCCCTTCGTCGATCCCGATATGCGCAAGGCGATGGGCGAGCAGGCGGTGGCGCTGGCACGTGCGGTGAACTACGAGTCGGCCGGCACGGTCGAGTTCGTGGTCAGCGGCGCGACCAAGGAGTTCTACTTCCTGGAGATGAACACCCGCCTGCAGGTGGAGCACCCGGTCACCGAACTCATCACCGGGCTGGACCTCGTCGAGCAGATGATCCGCGTCGCCAATGGCGAGAAGCTGCCGATCACCCAGGCCGACGTGAAGATCAACGGCTGGTCGATGGAATGCCGCATCAACGCGGAAGATCCGTTCCGCGGCTTCCTGCCTTCCACCGGCCGCCTCGTGAAGTTCCAGGCGCCGAAGGAAATCGAGGGCCAGGTGCGCGTCGACACGGGCGTATATGAAGGCGGCGAGATCTCGATGTACTACGACTCGATGATCGCCAAGCTGATCGTGCACGGCGCGAACCGCGAGCAGGCCATCGAGCGCATGCGCGATGCGCTGAACGCCTTCGTGATCCGCGGCATCAGCTCGAACATCCCGTTCCAGGCGGCGCTGCTGCAGCATCCGCGCTTCTGCTCGGGCAACTTCAACACCGGCTTCATCGCCGAGGAGTACCCGCAGGGCTTCGACGCGTCGATGGTGCCGCACGACGATCCCGCGCTGCTGGCCGCGGTCGCGACCTTCGCGCGCCTGCGCTACATCGGCCGCGCCGTGCAGATCGACGGCCAGCTCGCCGGTCACGGTCGCAAGGTGGGTCAGCGCTGGGTCGTGGTGATGGGCGGCAAGCAGTACCACATGGCGGTGACGGCGTCGGGTGAAGGCTTCGACATCACCCACGCCGACAAGACCTACCGCATCGCGTCCGACTGGACCTTCGGCGACCTGCTGTTCCAGGGCACCGTGAACGGTTCCCCGATCTGCCTGCAGATCGAGCGTCGCGGCCTGCGCTATCGCATCTCGCACTTCGGCCTGCAGGTCGAGCCGATCGTGATGACCGAGCGCGCCGCCGAGCTGCTGGCGATGATGCCGGAGAAGCTGCCGCCGGACATGTCGAAGTTCCTGCTGTCGCCGATGCCGGGCCTGCTGCGTGACGTCTGCGTCGCCGAAGGCCAGGAAGTGAAGGCCGGCGAGAAGCTTGCGATCATCGAGGCGATGAAGATGGAGAACGTGCTCAAGGCCGAGCAGGATGGCACGGTGAAGAAGATCGTCGCGAAGCCGGGTGCGAGCCTGTCGGTGGACGAGGTCATCATCGAGTTCGAGTGATCGGGACGGCTGCCTCCGCAGCAGCGGTGGCGCCTGTCGCAACGCCGGAAGGGCCTGCGCGAGCAGGCCCTTCTTTTTTCTCGCGGGCGTCGGTGCGGGATCGACCGAAGGCGGGGGTGTTGCGGGAATGGCGGGACGATTCGGTGTGCCTTGTGTATGCTTGTGGAATTTATTGGCGCATGGAGTGCCCGTCCGGATGATGAACTTCGCCGCCCACGGCCGGAGGTGTGCGCTCGCGCTGCTGCTGGCACTGGCCGGCGGCTGTGCGACGCAGCCGCCGGCCGGCCATCCGCCCGCGGAGAACCCTGCGCCGCGCAGCAGGGTGCCGCGCGACGGTCACGCGGCGATGTGGCCGCTGGCGGAGCTCGGCGCCGCAGAGGGGCGGAGGATTGGCGTGCAGGTGCAGGGCGGCGTGCGCTGGTTCGACGGGGAGGCGCTGCGTGCGGCCCTGGCTGCGGCACGGCGCGTCGGGGAGGCGATGCCGGGCGCGCGTCCGCTGTACCTGGTAGTCGATGACCCCAGCGCCAACGCGTTTGCGCTACGCCAGGGGCAGCATGGCGTGATTGGCATCCACGCCGGTATGGTCGAACTGCTCGGCGCGGACGAGGCGGCATGGGCGGCGCTGATCGGACACGAACTCGCGCATCTGAACCTGCGCCACTCGGAGCAGCGCCTGTCGCGCCGCAACGGAACCGGCGGCCTGGTGGCGGTCGCGAGCGTGCTCCTCACCGCGGTGGGTTTTCCCCTCACGCCGATCTTCGCGGAATTCGCCACCAACATGGCGGAGAATGGGTACAGCCGCGACGATGAGCGCGCCGCCGACGAGGCCGGCATCGCCTACATGCTGCGCGCGGGCTACGACCCCGCGGGGGCGGTGCGCTTCTTCGAGAAGCTCTCCACCAGCGGGCAGGCGGAGCGATTCGCCTTCCTCGGTACCCATCCGGACAGCGCCGAACGCATCGCGGCGGCACGCGCCCTTGCGGAGCGCGAGCCCGACTGAAATCATCCGCAACGCCTCCAGGGCCGGAGCCGGCCCGCTGGCGCGCTATGATTGCGCCTTATTCCTTGACCTGCGGAGCTTACATGAAGCGGTTTCTTGCCCTGATTGCGCTGGCGTCGCTCCTCGGCGCATGTGCCGTCTACACGCCGGCCGGTTCGGTCGTGGTCGACCCGGGAGGCCCCCGAGGTTCGGGTGGCGGTTTCTGCCCGCCGGGACAGGCGAAGAAGGGCAATTGCTGAGTCCGGGTCGCGATGGCCCAGCCGTTCAGTGCCGGCGCCGTTCGGCCATCCCAAGTCGTTCGCTGAGGTGTTCCCGATGTTGCCGCAATCTCCGAAAGTCGCCGTCAACGCCAATCCGCACTACGAGAAGTTGGGCGGAGGGCCCGCCGTGCGGCGGCTGGTCGATCGCTTCTACGAATTGATGGACGAATTGCCGGAAGCGGCGGCGATCCGGGCGATGCACCCTCAGGATCTCGGCCACTCGAAGGAAAAGCTCTTCATGTTCCTGTCGGGCTGGCTGGGCGGCCCACCCCTGTATGCGGAACGCCACGGCCCGCCGCGACTGGGCCGCGCCCATGCCCGCTTCGGCGTTGATAGCGCCGCGCGCGACGCGTGGATGCTCTGCATGAAGCGAGCGCTCGAGGAGCAGGTCGCCGATGCGGAACTGCGTGCTCAACTCGTCGCCGCGTTCGCAAAGGTGGCTGAGTCGATCGCTCGCCACTGAAGGGCACTGACGGCGGCGATCGTGGCTGGTTTCCGCTCTTTTTCTGCTTCGATGTAATTATGAGACCCGATTCCCGAAACCCCGACTCCGCGCCCGTGCGAGACCGTTTCCTGCGGCGCCTGGTCCTGGTGACCCTCGCTGCTGCCGCGCTGATGGCGTTGTGGCGGCTGCAGCCGGTCATCGAGGACTGGTTCAGCCCCAAGCAGGCGGCCGAGCGCACGGTGACGCCGCGCGGAGACCTTGCTGCAGACGAGAAGTCGACGATCGAACTGTTCGAGCATGCGCGCGATTCGGTCGTCTTCATCAGCACGGCCCAACTGGTGCGCGATACCTGGACCCGCAACGTGATGCAGGTGCCGCGCGGCACCGGCTCGGGCTTCATCTGGGATGATGCGGGGCACGTCGTGACGAACTTCCATGTGATCCGGGAAGCCTCGCAGGCGACCGTCAAGCTTGCCGACGGGCGAGACTACCAGGCGGCCTTGGTCGGGGTGAGTCCGGCACACGATATTGCGGTGCTGAGGATAGGCGTGGGCTTCAAGCGCCCGCCGCCGGTGCCGATCGGGACGAGCGGCGACCTCAAGGTCGGGCAGAAGGTGTTCGCGATCGGCAACCCCTTCGGGCTGGACTGGACGCTCACGACCGGTATCGTCTCGGCGCTGGATCGCTCCCTGCCCGGAGAGGACGGCGGAACGACGATCGAGCACCTTATCCAGACCGACGCTGCAATCAACCCCGGTAATTCGGGCGGCCCGCTGCTGGACTCTAACGGGAGGCTGATCGGCATCAATACCGCGATCTACAGCCCCTCGGGGGCTTCGGCGGGCATCGGTTTCGCCGTACCGGTCGATACCGTGATGCGCGTCGTGCCGCAACTCATCAAGAACGGCATGTACGTCCGCCCGGTGCTGGGCATCCAGATCGACGAGGATGTGAATTCGCGCCTGCTCGAAGAGCTTGAGGTCGAGGGCGTCGTGGTGCTGCGCGTGATGCCCGGTTCGGCGGCTGACAAGGCCGGGCTGCGCGGCATCCGGCAGGAGCGCGACGGCAGCTTCTATCCGGGCGACATCATCGTGTCGCTGGACGGGCAGGCGGTCGATTCCGTCGCGAAACTAACCGCGCGCCTCGACGATCACCGTGTGGGGGACACCGTGAAGCTCGGTGTGCTGCGCGAGGGCAAGGAGACGAGCCTGTCGGTGACGCTGCAGCCGGGCAATTGAGGCGCGCCGTTCACTCCCGGTTACGCACCGCTGGCGGAGGGCGGGATGCGCTGGTCCATAATGTGAATCTCACGGTTCATTGAAGGACGGGGAGCGCACATGCTGTTTCGCAACGGCCGCGAGAGCGACAACGTCGAGGACCGCCGCAGCGAAGGCGGCGGGGGCGGCTTCGGCGGTGGCCGTAGCATCGGTGTCGGCACGCTGGTGATCGCGCTGGTGGCGATGTATTTCGGTATCGACCCGCGCGTGATCCTCGACACCGCGAGCGTCAGCCAGCCCCCGCCGCCGGCCGCCCGCCGCGCGGCGCCGCGCTCGCCCGCCGAGGACGAGTTGGCACGGTTCGCCTCCATGGTGCTCGCGGACACCGAGGACACCTGGGGGGCCATCTTCCGTTCGGGCGGGGGGCAGTACCGGGAGCCGCGCATGGTGCTGTACACCGGCGCGACGCGCAGCGCCTGCGGCGTCGGCCAGGCGGAGATGGGGCCGTTCTATTGCCCGGCGGACCAGAAGGTGTATCTCGATCTGTCCTTCTTCAACGAGCTGAAGGACCGCTTCCGTGCACCCGGCGACTTCGCGCAGGCCTACGTGATCGCGCACGAGGTCGGGCATCACGTGCAGAACCTGCTGGGGATCTCGGAGAAGGTTCAGCTGGCGCGCGAACGGGTGTCGGAGCGTCAGGGCAATCAGCTGTCGGTGCGCCTCGAGCTGCAGGCGGACTGCCTTGCCGGCGTGTGGGCGCATCACGCCGACCGCAGTCGGCAGGTGCTCGAAGCGGGCGACGTCGAGGAAGCGCTCGGCGCCGCGACCGCGATCGGCGACGACCAGTTGCAGCGCCAGTCGCAGGGGCGGGTGATGCCCGACAGCTTCACGCACGGCAGCTCCGCGCAGCGCGTGCGCTGGTTCCGCATCGGGCTGGAGAAGGGCTCGTTGAAGGCGTGCGACACCTTCAACACGGCGAAGCTCTAGTCAGGGGCTCGCCGGAGACGGCGATCAGGGAGCTGCCCGGCGGGAGGCGCCCCGTGGGAGCGGCTTCAGCCGCGAATGGCCCGCGCCGCTGCGACACCGCCGATTCGCGGCTGAAGCCGTTCCCACGACGAAATCGGCGGCCGCGGCGATCGGCGTCGCGTGCCGCCTGCAGATGTCGAATCAGCCGGCCAGCTTCGCAAACGCCTCGACGACCTCGGCCGGGGCCTGCACCAGCTCGACCAGCACGCCTTCGCCGCCGATCGGGAATTCGTCGTTGCCCTTCGGGTGCAGGAAGGTGATGTCGTAGCCGGCCGCGCCGCGGCGGATGCCGCCGGGGGCAAAGCGCACGCCGTTGGCGGAGAGCCACTCGACCGCCTTCGGCAGGTCGTCCACCCACAGGCCGACGTGGTTCAGCGGCGTCGCATGCACGGCCGGCTTCTTCTCCGGGTCCAGCGGCTGCATCAGGTCGACCTCGACCTTGAACGGGCCCTTGCCCATCGCGCAGATGTCCTCGTCGACGTTCTCGCGCTCGCTGACGAAGTTGCCGGTCACTTCCAGGCCGAGCATGTCGACCCACAGGGTCTTGAGCTTGTCCTTGCTCGGGCCGCCTATGGCGATCTGCTGGATGCCGAGGATCTTGAACGGGCGCTGCGTCATGGAAATCTCCGCCGGTAAATTTGGATTAAGAATCCATAATTATGAATTCTTTGTGCCGGTCCGTCGAGAGGTCAGACGCGTGAGGTCGCTCACTCCCAGCCGACCTGTGCGGCGAAGAGATAGCCCGCGCCATACACCGTCTTGATCATCTTTGGGCTGTGCGGGTCGTCGCCGAGCTTGCGGCGCAGGCGCGAGATGCGCACGTCGATGCTGCGGTCGAAGGGATCGACGTCGCGCTCGCCGAGGAGCTGCTCGCGGCTGAGGATCTTGTTCGGGCGGCGCACCAGGGTCAGGAGCAGCGCGGCTTCGGCCGAGGATAGGCTGGTCTCGCTGCCGTCCGCGTGCACCAGCGAATGGCGTCCGGTGTCGAAACGCCAGTCGCCGAAGCGTGCGACGGTGCGTTCGGCGGGTGCCTCGCCGCCAGCCTCGGGGGCGGCCGAGCGCGTGTAGCGGCGCAGGATGGAGCGCACGCGGGCGACCAGCTCGCGCGGCTCGAAGGGCTTGACGATGTAGTCGTCGGCGCCGAGCTCGAGGCCTAGCACGCGGTCGGTGACGTCGTTGCGGCCGGTGAGGATCAGCACGGCGCAGGGGCTGCCGTCCTGCAGTTCGCGCACGACCTGCATGCCGTCCATGTCGGGCAGGCCGAGGTCGACGATCACCAGGTCGGGGGAGGTCTGCTGCGCGCGGGCGAGCAGCTCGCGTCCGGTGCGCAGGTGTTCGCTGCGGAAGCCGTAGCCGGACAACGCGCTGCAGATGATGCGGGCGATGTCCGGTTCGTCCTCCAGCACAAGGATCAGCGGCGAGCTTTCTTGTCCGGTCATCGGTCGGGGGCTTCCTCTCTCTGGATGGCAGGGGTGGCGTTGTGTTCGAGCAGTTCGTCGATGGCGGCGGCGAGCGCGGCCTGGTCGAAGGGTTTGCGCAGCACGGGCACGTCGAGTTCGGCGGTGCCGGCGAGGGCATTGTCGCTGGCGTAATCGGTAATCATGAGGATGGGCATGTCGGGACGCAAGGCGCGCGTGCGGGTGACCAGCTCGCGCCCGCCGATGCCGCCCGGCATGATGGTGTCGGTGACGAGGATCGCGATGTCGGATACCGCTTCGAGGAGCAGCCAGGCTTCGACGCCATCGCCCGCTTCGATCACGGTGTGGCCCAGCGCGGTGAGCTGCAGGCGGATGATGCGCCGCACTTCCGGTTCGTCCTCGACCAGCAGGACAGGGCCGGACACGCTGCGGGCCGCACGCACGGCCGGTGCGGAAACGTTCGCGTCGGCGCTTGCGGGGGCTTCCGCGCGCGGCAGCACGAAGGTCACCGTGGTGCCCTTGCCGGGGGTGCTGCGGATGCGGATGTTGCCGCCGGACTGGCGCACGAAGCCGTACACCATCGCCAGACCCAGCCCGCTGCCGCGCCCGAAGGGCTTGGTCGTGAAGAAGGGTTCGAAGAGGCGAGGCAGCAGTTCCGGGTCGATACCGCTGCCGGTGTCGGTGATGTCGATCTGCACGTAGTCGCCTGCCGGCAGCTCGGCCAGTGCTGCCAGCCCTTCGTCGATGTGGCGTTCGCTGATCGCGATCGTCAGGTCGCCGCCGTCGGGCATCGCGTCGCGCGCGTTGAGCGCGAGGTTCAGCAGCGCGTTCTCGAGCTGATGGGCGTCGACGAAGGCGAACAGCGGTGCGTCCGGCAGGCTCGCGTGCAGTCGTACGTTCTCGGTCAGCGAGCGAGCGAGCAGCTGCGCCATGTCCTGCACCAGGGCGCCGACCTCTACGGCGCGCGGCTCCAGCGCCTGGCCGCGCGAGAAGGTCAGCAGGCGCTTGATGAGCTCCGCGCCCCGTCGCGCGGCGTGCAGCGCGGGGTCGAGGTGCTCGCTCAGGCGGGCGCCGGGCGCCTGCCCCTGCAGCGCCGACAGATTGCCGATGATGATGGTCAGCAGGTTGTTGAAGTCGTGCGCGAGGCCACCGGTGAGCTGCCCGACGGCCTCCATCTTCTGCGCCTGGATCAGCGCGGCTTGGCTCGCCTTCTGCTCGGTGATGTCGGTCGACAGCACGAAATAGCCTTGCACCTCGCCCTGTGCGGACATCTCCGGCACGATCACGCTGCGCGCATGCACCGTGCGGCCATTGGCGAGCCTGCGCGCGTATTCGTAGCTCACGCGCTCGCCGCGGTCCACGACCGCGAGACGTTGCCGGACGATGGGATAGAGCTCGGGGCCGAATACGCTCTCGATCGAGCGCCCGACGATCTCTTCCTTGCCCAGTCCGAACCACTCCGCATAGCCGCGGTTCGCGAACCGGTACACCTCGTCGCGGCCGACGTAGGCGATCAGTGCTGGGATCGAGTCGATGATGGTCTTGAGCTTCTCCTCGCTGTGGCGCAGAGCGCCGGCGATTTCGTCGATCTCGGCGTTGGCGCGCGCGAGGCAGGCGTTGGCGTCTTCCAGTTCCTGCGTGCGCGCCTTGACGCGGGCTTCGAGCTCGAGATTCTGCTGGTGGATAACCTCCTCGGCGCGGCGTTGCTCGGTGATGTCGGTCCACAGCGAGACGAAGCCGAGGTTCGGGATCGGCACGCCGCGGATCGCGAGGATCTTTCCATTGGGGCGCTTGCGTTCTGCGTAGTGCGGGAGGAAGGCGCGGGCCGCTGCCATGCGCTCCGACACCAGTTTTTCCAGTTCGCCGTCGCCGTACTCGCCACGTTCGGCGTTGAAGCGCACGAATTCCTCGAAGGGCGTGCCGACGCGCACCATGCTCTCGGGGAAGTCGAGCAGGCGCAGCATCGCCTTGTTCCAGGTGACGAGCTTCGGGGTCGCGTCGAATACCGCAATGGCCTGGTCGAGCAGGTCGAGGCCGGCAAGCAGCAGGTCGTAGCGCCGCAGTTCGTGCCCGGACATGCGCGGCGGCGGTTTGGGCGGCTCGGATGGGGGGGCGTTGCGTAGCATCGGGTGGTCGGCTCCGGCAGAGTCGGCACCATTCTAGAGCAGCTTGTTCTCGCGGGACCGGGGTGCAGGGCGGAAAGCGTGGTGCTCATCCGTCCCGCGAGGTCCGGCGGCCGCCCGGCTGATGGTGCAGCTGCCGGCGGAAGCGTTCCGGCGACACCCCCGTCCAGGCGACGCAGGCGCGGTAGAAGGCGGACGTGTCGGCATACCCCAGCTCGGCGGCGATCGTCGCAACCGGCTGCTGCGTCTTCGTCAGCCGCGACAGCGCGATGTCGCGGCGCAGCGCGTCCTTGATCGAGCGGAAGCTCGCGCCTTCGTCCTCAAGGCGGCGGTGCAGCGTGCGCGGCGAAAGATGCAGGCGCGCGGCGACGTCCTCCAGCGCGAGGCTCGCCGGCAGCGCGTGACGCAGCAGGTCGCGCACGCGCAGCACCATGTCGCGGTCGCGCCGGTACAGCATCGTGATCTTGCCCGGCGCCCCGTCGAGGAAGGCCTTCAGCGCCGCCTCGTCGCGCCGCACCGGCAGGTCCAGCAGGTTGTCGCGCAGGCGTGCGACCAGCGTGCCGGCGTCGAAGAACGAGTGCTCGGTATAGACCAGCGCGTAGTCGTCGGCGTGTGCTGGCCGTGGGTAGGGAAAATGTACCGAGTCGAGTGCGAGCCCGCGGCCGACGAGCCAGCACGCCACCGCGTGGATCAGGCGCAGCAGCCACTCGAAGGCGAATACGCGCGCCGGATCGCCGCGCCAGTCCGCGAGGCGGCGCGTCTCGGAGATGCGCAGCTCGGCGCGCTCGTCGTCCGGATCCTCGGCGCGGCGTACGCTCACGGCGAGGTCGGGGAGCACGATGCGCAGGAAGCGCGCCGCGCGGTCGAGCGCCTCGCCCAGCGTCGCCGCGCCGAGCATGCCGCGGCACAGGAACTCGAAGCTGCCGCTGCGCATCGGCTGCGCGAACAGCGCGAAGCCCTCGTCGTCGAGTGCGCGTGTGAGGTCGTTGTAGAGCCGTGCATAACGGTCGATCGGCACGCGCGTGGCAGGGTCTGCAAGGTCGATGCCCGCCGCGGCGAGAAAGGGCGCCGGGTCGCGCCCGCGCCCCTGCATTCCCGCGAGCATCCCGGTCACGAAACCCATGGCGACCGTGGCTCGTTTGGGGCGCAGCGGCGCGGCATCGACGCCGGGGGGCGGCAGGCTTGCGGGCATGCGGAAGCGTCCTGACAGGCGGAAGGCGATTGGCGGATTTTGCACGATTGTCGTCGGCACGCACAATGGCAAATGCCTCCTCCGCCTTCTAAGATTAAGCCCACAAACAGGACCGAGCGCCGCCCGGGCGCCAACCAGAGGGAAGAAGGCATGACCAATCTCAGCGAAGCCAAGAAGCTCGTCGCCTACAAGCCGCAGCACAAGGTGCGTTTCGTCACCGCCGCGGCGCTGTTCGACGGCCACGACGCATCGATCAACATCATGCGGCGGATTCTGCAATCGACCGGCTCCGAGGTCATCCACCTGGGTCACAACCGCTCGGTCGGCGAGATCGTCAATGCGGCGCTGCAGGAAGACGTGCAGGGCATCGCGATCACCAGCTACCAGGGCGGCCATGTCGAGTTCTTCAAGTACATGATCGACCTGCTGAAGGCCAATGGCGGCGAGAACATCAAGGTGTTCGGCGGCGGCGGTGGCGTGATCGTCCCGTCCGAGATCAAGGAACTGCACGACTACGGCGTCACGCGCATCTACTCGCCCGAAGACGGCGCGATGATGGGCCTGCAGGGCATGATCAACGACCTCGTCGCGAAGTCGGACCAGGATCTGACCGGCGCGGCGCCGAAGTCCGCCGAGGAAGTCTTGCGTCAGCTCACCGGCGGCGAGCGCAAGGCGCAGCTGCGCAGCCTGTCGCGCATCATCACCGCGCTCGAGAACGGCGCCTATGGTGAGGACGTGAAGAAGGCGTTGATCGAGGCCGCCGCCAAGGTCAAGACCCCAACCCTGGGCATCACCGGCACCGGCGGCGCCGGCAAGAGCTCGCTCACCGACGAACTGGTGCGTCGCTTCCGCCTCGACCAGAACGACAAGCTGCGTATCGGCATCGTGTCGATCGACCCCTCGCGCAAGCGCACCGGCGGCGCGCTGCTGGGCGACCGCATCCGCATGAACGCGATCGAGCACGAGAACATCTACATGCGCTCGTTGGCGACGCGCGACACCGGCTCCGAGATCTCGGCTGCACTCCCTGAAGTCATCGCCGCCGCGAAGCTCGCCGGCTTCGATCTGATCATCGTCGAGACCTCCGGCATCGGCCAGGGCAACGCCGCGATCGTTCCCTTCGTCGATCTGTCGCTCTACGTGATGACGCCCGAGTTCGGTGCCGCGAGCCAGCTCGAGAAGATCGACATGCTCGACTTCGCCGACTTCGTCGCGATCAACAAGTTCGACCGCAAGGGCGCCGAGGATGCGCTGCGCGACGTGCGCAAGCAGTACCAGCGCAACCGCGAGCTGTTCTCCACGCCGACCGACGACATGCCGGTGTTCGGCACCATGGCCGCGCGCTTCAACGACGACGGCATCACCGCGCTGTACCAGGCGATCTTCCCGCGCCTGGTCGAGAAGGGCCTCAAGGCCAAGCCCGGCGCGCTGCCCAAGGTCACCACCAAGGCTTCGTCGCGCGGCCGCGCGATCGTCCCGGCCGAGCGCGTGCGCTACCTCGCCGAGATCGCCGATACGGTGCGCGACTACCACAAGCACATCGAGCAGCAAGCCCGCGTCGCGCGCGAGCGCCAGTCGCTGAAGATCGCCAAGTCCCTGTTCGAGCAGTGCGGCAAGGACTCGGGCAACTTCGCCGAGATGATCGACTGGAAGGACGGCGAACTCACGCCGGCCGCGAAAAAGCTGCTCGACATGTGGCCGCGCACGAAGGAGCTGTACGCCGCCGACGAGTACGTCGTGAAGATCCGCGACAAGGAGATCCGCACCAAGCTGACCTCCGATTCGCTGTCGGGCACCAAGATCCGCAAGGTCTCGCTGCCGAACTTCGAGGATGACGGCGAATCGCTGAAATTCCTGATGAAGGAGAACGTCCCCGGCTCCTTCCCCTACACCGCCGGCGTGTTCGCGTTCAAGCGCGAGGGCGAGGATCCGACGCGCATGTTCGCGGGCGAGGGCGACGCCTTCCGCACCAACCGCCGTTTCAAGCGCGTGTCCGAAGGCATGCCCGCACACCGCCTGTCGACCGCCTTCGACTCGGTGACCCTGTACGGCTGCGATCCCGATCCGCGTCCGGACATCTACGGCAAGATCGGCAACTCCGGCGTGTCGATCGCGACGCTCGACGACATGAAGGTGCTGTACGACGGCTTCGACCTGTGCGCGCCTACGACCTCGGTGTCGATGACGATCAACGGCCCGGCGCCGATCATCCTCGCGTGCTTCTTCAACACCGCGATGGACCAGCAGGTCGTGAAGTTCAAGGCCGACAACGGCCGCGAGCCGACCGAGACCGAGTTCCAGAAGATCAAGGAATGGACGCTGTCCTCGGTGCGCGGCACGGTGCAGGCCGACATCCTGAAGGAAGACCAGGGCCAGAACACCTGCATCTTCTCGACCGAGTTCGCGCTGAAGATGATGGGCGACATCCAGGAATACTTCGTCCATCACAAGGTGCAGAACTTCTATTCGGTGTCGATCTCCGGCTACCACATCGCCGAGGCCGGCGCGAACCCGATCTCGCAGCTCGCCTTCACGCTGTCGAACGGCTTCACCTACGTCGAGTCGTATCTGGCGCGCGGCATGCACATCGACGACTTCGCGCCCAACCTGTCCTTCTTCTTCTCCAACGGCATGGACCCCGAGTACTCGGTGATCGGCCGCGTCGCCCGCCGCATCTGGGCCGTCGCGATGAAGAACAAGTACGGCGCGAACGAGCGCAGCCAGAAGCTGAAGTACCACGTGCAGACCTCGGGCCGTTCGCTCCACGCGCAGGAGATGGACTTCAACGACATCCGCACCACCTTGCAGGCGCTGATCGCGATCTACGACAACTGCAACTCGCTGCACACCAACGCCTACGACGAGGCGATCACCACGCCGACCGAGGAATCGGTGCGCCGCGCGATGGCGATCCAGCTGATCATCAACCGCGAATGGGGCCTGGCGAAGAACGAGAACCCGAATCAGGGTGCCTTCATCATTGACGAGCTGACCGACCTCGTCGAAGAAGCGGTTCTGAAGGAGTTCGAAGCGATCGCTTCGCGCGGCGGCGTGCTCGGCGCGATGGAAACCGGCTACCAGCGCGGCAAGATCCAGGAGGAGTCGCTCTATTACGAGCACAAGAAGCACGACGGCTCCTACCCGATCATCGGCGTGAATACCTTCCTCAACCCGAAGGGCCAGGCGCAGCAGGAAATCGAGCTCGCCCGCTCGACCGAGGAAGAGAAGCAGAGCCAGTTGAAGCGTCTCGCGGACTTCCATGCCCGCAACAAGGCCGAAGCGCCGAAGTGGCAGGCCAAGCTGCGCCAGACCGTGATCGAGAACGGCAACGTGTTCGAGGTGCTGGTGGATGCCGTGCGCTACTGCTCGCTCGGCCAGATCACCAGCGCGCTGTACGAGGTCGGCGGGCAGTACCGCCGCAGCATGTAAGTCGCAGAAAACCTGTGCAATCGATCGGAAAACGGCGCTTCGGCGCCGTTTTTCTTGTCTATTACGCCTTGTAGGCGGCGAAAAGCGCACCATAATGGGGCGAGCATTAAGAAAAGTTAATGAAGCTGTAGAAAATCGTTGATTCTGCGCCTCAAATTGGTGCATAAAGGCGGGCGATCCACTACCGGCGTATTAGACGCACCATTTTGGGGAATTCGATGAAATACCAGTCGCTCGAACAGTTTCTTGAACACGTCGCTGTGCGCAATCCCGGCCAGCCCGAATTCCTGCAGGCGGTGACCGAGGTCATCGAAAGCCTTTGGCCCTTCATCTCCAGCCACCCCAAATACGCCGAGCAGGGCCTGCTCGACCGCCTCGTCGAGCCCGAGCGCGTGATCATGTTCCGCGTCTCCTGGGTCGATGACCACGGCGATGTGCAGGTCAACCGCGGCTACCGCATCCAGCACAGCTCGGCGATCGGCCCCTACAAGGGCGGGCTGCGCTTCCACCCCTCGGTGAATCTCTCCATCCTCAAGTTCCTCGCCTTCGAGCAGACCTTCAAGAACGCGCTCACCACGCTGCCGATGGGCGGCGGCAAGGGCGGCTCGGACTTCGATCCCAAGGGCAAGAGCCCCGCCGAGGTGATGCGCTTCTGCCAGGCCTTCGTCAGCGAGCTGTTCCGTCATGTCGGTTCCGATACCGACGTTCCTGCCGGCGATATCGGGGTGGGCGGACGCGAGGTCGGCTTCATGGCCGGCATGATGAAGAAGCTGTCGAACCGCGCCGACTGCGTGTTCACCGGCAAGGGCCTCGCGTTCGGCGGCTCGCTGATCCGCCCCGAGGCAACCGGTTACGGCACCGTGTATTTCGCCGAGGAGATGCTCAAGCGCCGCGACATGTCCTTCGACGGCCTGCGCGTGAGCGTGTCCGGCTCGGGCAACGTCGCGCAGTACGCGGTCGAGAAGGCCATGGCGCTGGGTGCGAAGGTCGTCACGGTGTCCGACTCGAGCGGCACGGTGGTGGACGAGGACGGCTTCACCACCGAGAAGCTCGCCGAGCTGATGGAAGTGAAGAACCACCTGTACGGCCGCGTCAGCGACTACGCGCAGCGCGTCAAGGCCAATTTCCAGCCCGGCGTGTCGCCGTGGCACGTTCCGGTCGATGTCGCGCTGCCCTGCGCGACGCAGAACGAGCTCGACGGCGAGGACGCGCGCAAGCTGGTGGCGAGCGGCGTCAAGTGCGTCGCCGAAGGCGCCAACATGCCCTCGACGGCCGAGGCGGTGCGCGTGTTCGAGCAGGCGGGCGTGCTGTATGCGCCGGGCAAGGCGAGCAACGCCGGCGGCGTCGCGACCTCGGGTCTCGAGATGAGCCAGAACGCGATGCGCCTGTCGTGGCCGCGCGAGGAGGTCGATGCGCGCCTGCTCGGCATCATGCACAGCATCCACGACGCCTGCGTGCAGCACGGTCTGCGTCCGGACGGCACGGTCAGCTACGTGGACGGTGCCAACGTCGCCGGCTTCGTCAAAGTGGCCGACGCGATGCTCGCGCAGGGCGTGATCTGACGCTCGCTTGAGTGGGGCGGTGCGTGGCGCTCAGTGCAGCGCCGCGCCGCCGCCCGGCGTCGGGTGGCTCCACGGCGACTGCGCCTCCCAGTCGTCGAACTGCGCGGTCGGGATCGGACGGCCGACGAAATGGCCCTGCGCCGTGTCGCAGCCCAGCTCCTGCAGCCGGTTCCATAGCGCCTCGCTCTCGACCCCCTCGGCGACGACGCCGAGCCCCAGGTTGTGTCCCAGCTCCACCGTCGAATGCACGATCACGGCCGAGCCGGAATTGGTGAGCATGCTGGTGACGAAGGAGTGGTCGATCTTCAGCGAGTCGACCGGCAGCTTCTGCAGGTAGCTCAGGCTGGAGTAGCCGATGCCGAAGTCGTCGATGAACAGTTCGACGCCGAGCTCCTTGAGCCGGTCCAGCGTCTCCAGCGCGCCGGCCGGGTCTTCCATCAGCGCGCTCTCCGTGAGCTCGAACTGCACCAGCTCGGGCGGCAGCGCCCAGGTCGCGAACAGGCCGCTGATGCGGTCGATGAGGCGCGGATCGCGCAGGTCCTGCGCCGACAGGTTCACCGACAGCGGCCGCTTGATGCCCTTTTCGTACCACGCGTAGGACTGGCGGAAGGCCGCTTCCAGCACCCAGCGCGTGAGCGGCATGATCAGGCCCGCATGTTCGGCAAGCGCGATGAATTCGCCGGTGGCGATCATGCCGTGCTGCGGGTGCTGCCAGCGCACCAGCGCCTCGGCGCCGCAGATCTCGCCGCTGCGGATGGAAACCTTGGGCTGGCAGTACAGCAGCAACTCGTTCTGGTCGATCGCGCTGCGCAGCTCGCTCATCAGCTCCAGCCGACGCGTGCTCTCGCGGTCTTCCGTGCCCTTGTAGAGGGTGTATTTGCACGCCGTCCTGCGCGCCTGCACCGCCGCGATCTTCGCGCGCCGCAGCAGCGCCTCGGGCGTGTTGCCATGTCCGGGGAAGAGCGAGATGCCGATATGGGCGTGCGGATCCATCGCCAGGCCGGCGAAGTCCACCGGGTCGCAGGCTTCGCGCATCGCATGGTGGGCGACGCGCATCGCCGCCTCGGCGCTCGAACGCGGCATGATGATCGCGAACTCGTCCTCGCCGACGCGCGCCACCGACTTGTTCGGGCCGGCGATCTGCCGCAGGCGGGCGGCCATCTCCGCGATCAGGTGGTCGCCCTCCTGGTAGCCGAGCGTGTCGCTGATCTCCTGGAAGCGCCCGATCTTCAGCAGCAGCACGGCCATGGACTGGTTTTCCTGCTGCGCCTGCGCAATTTCCGTGGCGAGCGTCTCGCCCAGCGAGCTGCGGTTCGGCAGGTCGGTGAGGGCATCGTAAAAGGCCATGTGGCGGATGGTTTCCTCCGCCGCGCGGTGCCGTTCGCGCATGCGCAGCATCGCGATGCCGAAGGCGAGGTCGTCGGCCATCTCGGCGAGCAGCTTGCATTCGCATTCGTCGAAGGCATCGGCTTCGGCCGCGAAGATCGTGAGATTGCCGATCACGGTGCCGTCGATGACCAGGGGGAAGGCCACGAGCGCGGCGTAGCCGCGCTTGTACGATTCGGCCAGTGCGATCGGCAGCTGGATCTCGGGGATGTGCTGCAGATCCTGGATGACGACCGGCTGGCCCGTGCGGATCGCCTTGGCCGTCGGGCCGCGGGCGTCGGGGCTGTCGCCATCGGCCCAGCTGAAGTGCGCGAGTCCGAGGAATCCCTCCTCGACACCGTGGTGCGCAACCGGGCGGATCGTCCGGCTCTCGTCATGTTCGGCAAACCCGACCCAAGCCATGCGATAGCCGCCGAGTTCGACGATCACCCGGCACATGTCGTGCAGCAGCGTTGTTTCGTCTTGCGCCCGCAACAGCGTGCGGTTGCCCGCGCTCAGCGTGCGCAGCGCGCGTTCGGCGTAGCTCATGACGCTCTCCTTTGCGCGTGCACCGCAACGGCGTCTGTCGGCCCGAGCACCGTGCCGACGGCGCGCGCTCGCACCGGCGGCAATTCATCCTAGTGCCCGGCGCGTGGCGACGCAACGCTGCGCCGCCACTTCCGTCACGCTCAGGAGGCGGTCGAGCGCGCCTTCAGTGCGCCGATCACCACCGGCAGCAGCGACAGCACGATGATGCCCACGATCACCAGCGTGAGGTTCTGCTTGATCCACGGCATGTTGCCGAACCAGTAGCCGGCGAGCGTGAGCGACACGACCCAGGCGACCGCGCCGACGACGTTGAACAGCGTGAAGCGCGCATAGCTCATGCTGCCGATGCCGGCGACGAAGGGCGCGAAGGTGCGGAACAGCGGCAGGAAGCGCGAGATCACCAGCGTCTTGCCGCCGTGCTTCTCGTAGAACAGGTGCGTCTTCATCAGCGCCGCCTTGTTGAACAGGCGCGAGTTTTCCCAGTGGAAGACCCTGGGGCCGAAGTAGCGGCCGATCGAGTAGTTCACAGTGTTGCCGAGAATCGCCGCGGCCGTCAGCGTGAGGATCAGCAGCGAGATGTCCATGTTGCCCAGCGCCGCCAGTGCGCCGGCGATGAAGAGCAGCGAGTCGCCCGGCAGGAAGGGCGTCACGACGAAGCCCGTCTCGCTGAAGATCACCGCGAACAGGATGGCGTAGATCCAGACCCCGTAGGCGCTGACGAGCGCTTCGAGGTGCTTGTCGAGGTGAAGGACGATGTCGAGCAGCGGAGCGAAAAATTCCATGGACGGATGCGCAGGTGGGAAAGGCGGGAATTCTACCCGACACCCGGGCCGGTGACCGGCGTGCGGGGCGGGTTTCGTGTGGGAGCGGCTTCAGCCGCGAATCGGCGGTGTCGCACGTGGCGCGGCCCCTTCGCGGCTGAAGCCGCTCCCACAGGGAAATCTCGCAGCGCTGCATTGTGGCCGGCGATTGTTGCAGGAATCGCCACGATGAATTGTTTGTTTCAAACTTGCCGAGCACGCCTCCGCCTTCTATAGTCCGCCCGCACCGGGGGGCCGGGACCGACGATGGCGTCGGAATGGCGCGCCGGCCTTAGCTCGGGAATTCCGCATGTCAGGCCTGTTGCGCAAGTTCTGGATCGAGCCGCCCGTGCGTGCGGTGATGTTGCTGACCGCGCTGATGCTCGCCGTGCTGGCCGGCGGCACCGCCTTCCTGCTCTACGACATGCGCCAGCGCGAGATCGAGTACGCGCGCAGCGAGATCTCCACCCTGAGCCGCATCCTCGCGGAGCAGACGGCGCGCACGCTCGATGGCGTGACGATGGCCCTGCGCGGCGCCCAGGACAGGCTGTCCGACAGCATCGGGCAGCAGCTCGAGCTCGACAGCTTCCCCGTCCAGGCGCTCCTAAAGGCCCGCGCCGAAGGCTTGCCGCAGTATTCGTCGATGTTCGTCGTCAATGCCAGCGGCGTCGTCATGAATTCGACCCTGCTCGGCACCCGTCCGGGCTTCAATGAAGCCGACCGCGACTACTTTGCGAGCCTGGTGCGCAAGGATGAAGGGCTCTTCGTCAGCCAGATGTACCGCCGCCGCTTCGACGGCGAGTGGACTTTCTACCTCAGCGCGCGGCTCGTCGATGGCTCCGGGAATTTCCGTGGCGTCGTCGCCGCGGCGGTCGTCGCCAACTATTTCGAATCGTTCTACCGCCGCCTCGACCTGCGCTTCGGCAAGCAGATCCAGCTGATCAACGCGCGCGGCAACCTGGTCGCGAGCTTCCCCAGTGACATGGACAAGGTCGACCAGCCGGTGCAGGAGCTGCCACGCCTCAGCGAGAAGGCTGCCGACCCGAACGGCACGGTCCACGTCACCGAGACCCTGGCCGGCGAGAACCGCTTCGTCGCCTATCATCCCGTGCCGCGCTATCCCTTCCTGATCGGCGTCGCCGTCGATCAGGACTCGGCGCTGGTGTCCTGGCCGATGACCGCGCGGCCCATCGTTGCCGGCGCCGGCATCGTCGCCGCGCTGCTGCTCGCCGCTTCCTGCGGCGTGGTGTGGAGCATGCGCCGGCGGGCGCTGATGGCGAGCGCACTGCAGGACAGCGAGGAGCGCCTGCGCGAGATGGTCGAGTCGGTGATGGATGCGATCGTCACCATCGACGAGGACCTGTCCGTCGTGCTGTTCAACCGTGCGGCCGAGCACATGTTCGGCGTCCGTGCCGAGGATGCCCTGGGCAAACCCTTCGACCGCCTGCTCGGCAGCGAGTCGCGCGGCGCCTACCACGCCATCGTCGGGCGGCGGCGCAATTCGGGTGAGCCGCGACACGCGCGCCGTGGCCGCGCCGAACTCGTCGCCCGCCACGCCGACGGGCGCGAATTCCCCGCCGACGCGACCTTCTCCTCGACCGAAACCCAGGGGCGGCGTTTTCTCACCGTGGTCCTGCGCGACCTGACCGAGCGCAAGCGCATCGAGACGCATCTGCGCGAGACCAATCGCCAGCTGCAGGAACTCTCCACCGCGCTGCAGCGGGTGCGCGAGGACGAGCGTGCCGGCATCGCACGCGAGATGCACGACGAACTCGGGCAGCGGCTCACCGCGATCAAGCTCGAGCTCTCCTGGCTCGGCGGCCGCCTGCCCGGCGAGCGCGCCGACCTGCAGGACAAGGTGGGCGTCATCAAGGAGCAGCTCAACCAGACGATCGCGTCGGTGCGGCGCATCACCTACGAGCTGCGCCCGCTGATCCTCGATGACCTCGGCCTGCGCGCGGCGATCTCCTGGCTCACGGACGATTTCTCCAAACGGACGGATATCGAGCTGGTGCTGGACCTGGACGACGACGAACCCGAGCGCGGCAGCGCCGAGGCGACGACGCTGTTCCGCGTGTTGCAGGAGTCGCTCACCAACGTCACGAAGTACGCGCAAGCGAGTACCGTATGGGTGGCGTTCCGCCGCGACGGCGACGACTGGCGCCTGACCGTGCGCGACGACGGCGTCGGCTTCGTGCTCGATGCGGCGAACCAGGCGGGGTTCGGCCTGCTGGGCATGCGCGAGCGCATCCGCCTGGTGCAGGGGACCTTCGCGATCCATTCCACGCCCGGCGACGGCACGACGATCGACGTCACCGTGCCGACCGGGCAATGAGGGAAGCAAGATGGAAAAACTCCGGGTATTGCTCGCCGACGACCACGCGATCATTCGCGATGGCCTGAAGCAGATCCTCGCCGACACCGAGGACCTCGCCGTTTGCGGCGAGGCGGCCAACGGCAACGAGGCCCTGCAGCTCGTGCGCGAGCAGGACTGGGACGTGGTCGTGCTCGACATCTCCATGCCCGGACGCAGCGGCCTCGATCTCATCCGCCTGATCCACGACGAGAAGCCCAAGCTCCCCATCCTGATCCTGAGCATGCACCACGAGGAGCAATACGCCGTGCGCGCGCTGCACGCCGGCGCGTCGGGCTACCTGACCAAGGAGAGCGACGCCGACCTGCTGGTGCACGCGATCCGCCGCGTGGCGCGCGGCGGCGTGTACGTGAGCGACACCGTGGCGGAGCTGATGGCGCGCGGCCTCATGCCCGCCGCGAACGAGTTGCCGCACACCAGCCTGTCGGACCGCGAATACCAGATCTTCCATCGCCTCGTGCTCGGCCAGGGCCTCACCGACATCGCCAACGAGCTGTCGCTCAGCGTCAAGACCATCAGCACGCACAAGACGCGCATCCTGCAGAAGATGGCGATGACGAATACGTCCGAGCTGATCCGCTACGCCGTCGCCCACCACCTGGTGAAGTCCACCGACGTTTAAGCCCGCGCCGCCCGCGAGCGGCGCCTCCGGGGTTCCCCCCGCTCTACCCCGTCCCGTCCGCTGCGCCGTGAGGTCGCGGCGCGCCTGCTCGCGCGTTATCAACCCGCCAGGCAATTAGTTGACGTCAAGTTCAATGCAGCACGTTCGCTCCCGGGAGTCTCCGCTTCGCTGTGCCGTTCCGCAGGCGCAGAGCGATGCTCCGCGAAACCCCTGCTGCACCCCCTTCAAGGGGAGGGCTGGGGT
>NZ_WTVK01000109.1 GCF_012910805.1 Aromatoleum evansii | reverse complement strand
CTCGCTTGGGCAATCTGTTGCCTTTGCCGACCAGGTCGAACCTTTGAACAAGATTGTCTGCCGACTTGAAGTGGAAGCGAGAAAAGCGCTTGAACAGCTAGACAAGAAATGCAGCCGGCGAATCGGCGGGGTTCCTGCAGACGCTATTTCCCGGTAAATCGAAAGATCTTCCGATCCGCTGGTAACGAACCCGCTGCACTTGACATTAACACGAATACGCTGTTCAGCGAGGCGATCAACTGGAAGCTAACAGGTTGATGCAGAACTCAGTGAACGAACCGAGATGGCGTTTGTCATAGAAACGTTCCCAAAACTCCCGTCCTGACAGCGATGCACGGCCAACTCGATTCCCAGTCGTCGATGTTCCATTACTTCTCGCCCGAGTCGCGCGTGCCCTCGGATCACCCGCTGCGGCGGGTGAAGAAGCTGGCTGACCGAGCGCTCGCCGCCATCTCGGCGGAGCTGGATGTGTTGTATTCGAGCGTGGGACGCCCGTCGATTCCGCCCGAGCGCCTCCTCAAGGGCCAATTGCTGATCGCGCTGTACTCGATTCGCTCGGATCGGCAATTTTGCGAGCAGCTCGACTACAACATCCTCTTTCGCTGGTTTCTCGACATGGATCTGGAGAGCGCCAGCCTCGATCAATCGAACTTCAGCCGTCTGCGCGAACGTCTTGTCGTGACCGACGTGGCACGGCGCTTCTTCGATGAAGTGGTGTGCCTCGCGCGCCGCCAGCACCTGCTGTCGTCGGATCATTTCACCGTCGACGGGACGCTGATCGACGCCTGGGCCTCGTTCAAGAGCTTCAAGCGCAAGGGTGGTGAGTCCCCGAAGGACGGGGGCGACGGTACGGGGATGGTCGACTTCAAGGGCGAGAAGCGCTCGAACGCGACGCATCAAAGCACGACCGATCCGGACTCGCGCCTCATGAGAAAGGGCAACGGCCAAGCAGCGAAACTGAGCTACGGCGGGCACGTGCTCATGGAGAATCGCAACGGCCTGTGCGTGGACATCCTCGTGACCGAATCGACGCAGGCCGAGCACCGCGCCGCGCGCTCGATGCTCACCCGGGCGCGCCGCCGCCGAATTCATCCGAAGACGCTCGCCGCCGACAAGGGCTACCACGTGAAGGAGTTCGTGGCGCACCTGCGCGAGCACCGAATTCGTCCGCACATTGCCCGAATCGATGGGCGCAAAACGCCTGGTCTGGATGCTCGCACCACTCGCACCGAAGGCTATCGAATCAGTCAGCGCAAGCGAAAGCGGGTCGAGGAAATCTTCGGCTGGCTCAAAACAGTCGGCGGAATGCGCAAGACCCGATTCATCGGCCAGGCGAAAACCCAGATGGCGGCCGTCATCTCTGGCGCGGCGTACAACTTGCTGAGAATCGCGAAATTGAGTGGTTCGGAGCTGAAGGCATGAGCCGGGGGGCGAAAAGGGCCGCCGTGGCGCATGCTGGCAGCCGCTTCGGCAATTCGAAGCGAATTGAAAATCCAATTCCTGCGAGGAAGTCGCCATAAAAATCAATCCGAACACCCCGGCTGGTGCCGTGTCGCGCATTTTTGCATCACCCTGTTAGCTGCCCGTCCCACGAAATGCGCATCTGGTACTTGTTCGGCCTGAAGGGACGTTGGTGACCGGAGCTTTGCGATCTTCATTCCGCCAATACGACACTCCGCCGAGTGTCACGGGATCGGCCGAAGCCATCAGCAGGACCATCACCACATTCTGGTCCAGTAGTCGTCTTGACCGCTGCAGGTGCGCTCAATGATACTCAGTGCGGTACTGTTGAATTGCCGTCGGAACCGACAGGAAGATTCATGCACAGTCTCTCATCTGCGGATTTTCAGCTTCTATTTGAGGCAATGCCGCATCCCTATCTGATCCTTCGACCCGATGTCGCCTTTACGATCGTGGCGGTGAATGATCGCTACCTGGCGGCGACCGGTACCAGCCGGGATGCCATGGTCGATCATGGTCTGTTCGAGATCTTCCCCGACAATCCCGACGATGCTTCTGGCAGCGGTGTGAGCGACCTGCGTGCATCTCTCAACCGGGTGATCGCGGACAATCGTCAGGACATCATGGGAGTACAGAAATACGACATTCCGCTGCGCGACGGCAGCGGCCAATTTGAAGTGAAATACTGGAGCCCGGTCAATACGCCGGTTGCCGATCCAGCGGGCGGCATCGCTTTCATCATTCATCACGTTGAAGACGTCACCGAGTTCATTCTCAGCCGCGAGCAGGCCAACCAGGAGGCGGCGGAAAAACTGGGCAAAGTCGAAGCTCGTGCCGAGCGCATGGAGGCCGAAGTTCTGCATCGAGCCGCCGAAGTGAAGGAGGCCAACCGGGCATTGAAGCGCGCGATGGAGGATCTGGAGCAACGGGAGGCCGAACTGGCACGCCTGAATGCGCGTCTGAAGGAGCTGGACCGGGACAAGACGGAGTTTTTTTCCAACGTTTCGCATGAATTCCGCACCCCGCTCACTCTTATCCTCGGTCCTCTCGAGGAATTGCTGGACCGGGAGGGGAGCATCGATTCCGCCCATCGGCTGGAGTTGCTTCGGGTGGCCTATCGCAATGTGCTGCGGTTGATGAAGCTGGTGAACGCTTTGCTCGATTTCTCCCACATCGAAGCGGGCCGCAGCCAGGTCAAGGGCGAGGCCACCGATCTGGCTGCGTTGACGGCCGATCTGGCAAGCAACTTCCGCTCGGCCTGCGAGCGGGCCGGTCTCACCCTGACGGTTGATTGTCCGCCCCTGCCGAAACCGATCAGCGTGGATCGCGGGATGTGGGAAAAGATCCTGCTCAACCTGTTGTCCAATGCCTTCAAGTTCACCTTCGAAGGTGGAATCTCCGTCCGGCTTCGTACCGTAAACGACAACGCGGAACTACAGGTACAGGATACCGGGACAGGCATTCCGGCACGGGAACTGCCCCGCATCTTCGAACGCTTCCACCGCGTAGAAGGAGCACGGGGCCGGAGCTTCGAAGGCAGCGGAATCGGACTGGCCCTGGTGCGCAAGCTGGTTGAACTGCACGGTGGCACGATCCGGGTGGAGAGTGAACTCGGGAACGGTAGCTGTTTCATCGTCCAGATACCCTTGCAGACCACCCAGCCTACCCGCGCCGACGCAGCGTCATCCCATGCCGCCCATAGCGCCCGGGCACTTGTGGAAGAAGCCCTGCACTGGTTGCCAAATGCCGGCGCCGCGGATAACGGAATCGAGCCGGCGGATGCCGAACCGCCCGCCGTCCTGAGCGCGGTGACGCCCGCCGAAATACTCATCGCCGACGACAATGCCGACATGCGCGGCTACCTGCACGACCTGTTGAGCGAAGCGGGACACCGCGTGCACACCGTGACCAATGGCGACGAAGCCCTCGCCGCCAGTCTGGCCCGGCGGCCAGACCTCATTCTGACCGACGTGATGATGCCGGGGATGGATGGTTTTGGATTGCTCAGGGCACTGCGGGAGCACCCGCAGACCTCGGGTCTGCCGATCATCCTGCTTTCCGCCCGGGCCGGGGAAGAGGCACGCATCGAAGGGCTTGCGGCCGGCGCCGACGATTATCTGATCAAGCCGTTTCACGCCCGGGAACTGGTGGCACGTATCGATGGCGCGCTGCGCCTGGCCCAAGCGCGACGGGATGCCACCGAGGCCTTGCGCCGGTCGGCGGCGGAGATTGCCGACCTTTACGACCACGCTCCCTGCGGCTACCACACCCTCGACAGCGACGGCGTCATTGTCCGCATCAATGCGACCGAACTACAGTGGCTCGGCTATGGACGGCAAGAACTGGTCGGCGCGCTGAAATTTGCCGATCTGCTGGCGTCTGCCAGCCACCGCAGCTTCCAGGAGAATTGGGGGCACATCAAGGAAGGCGGCAACCATAGTTTCGAGTGCGACATGATCCGCAAGAATGGAGTCGTGCTGCCGGTGGCCGTCCAATGTATGTCGCTTACCGACGAGCAGGGGCATTTCATTGAAAACCGGGCCATCCTCTTCGACATCACTGAACGCCGACAAGCCGAGCACGAATTACGCCGGGCGGCCACCGTGTTCAACAACACGACCGAGGCAATCATCATTGCCGATGCCGAGCGGAATATCGTTTCGGTGAATCGCGCATTTACGGAAATCAGCGGGTTCACGCTGGATGAGGTGCTGGGGAAGAACCCGAGGCTGCATAGGTCGGATCGCCACGACGGCCCTTTCTACGAACGTCTCTGGCACAGCCTGGAGCACAACGGTCATTGGCAAGGAGAGATCTGGAACCGCCGCAAGAATGGCGAAACCTATCCTTGCTGGGAAAACATCAGTGTGGTGAAGGACGAACAGGGGCGTATTGCCAATTACGTGTCCGTCTTCTCCGACATCAGCGCCATCAAGGCGGCGGAAGAGCAGTTGCGGCAACTGGCCCATTGCGATTCGCTGACCGGCCTGTCCAACCGCCTAATGTTTGCCAATGCCTTGCCGAAAACCCTGAAGCGGGCCCCGAGGCATCAGAAGAAGGTTGCCTTGCTGTTTCTGGACCTGGACCGTTTCAAGCTGATCAACGACACCCTGGGCCATGCCGCCGGGGATCAGCTTCTGCAGGAGGTGGCGCGCCGCCTTCAGCAGTGCGTCCGCGGCGAGGATCTGGTGGCACGCTTGGGCGGCGACGAGTTCACCATCGTCCTGGAGGAAATCAATGAGGCGGAAGACGTCACCTTGGTCGCCGGGAAGATCATCGCTGCCCTGGCCGAGCCGATAGTCATCCAGCAGCGCAAGGTCGTAACCTCCACCAGCATCGGCATCAGCATCTACCCGAACGACGCGGACAGCGCCGAGGATCTTGCCAAGGCGGCAGATGCAGCCATGTATCGGGCCAAGGCCAGGGGGCGCAACACTTTCGAGTTCTACACCGCACAACTCACCGTGGACGCCCAGCGGCATCTCGCGGTGGAGCATGATCTTCGCGAGGCCCTAGCCAATCGACAGTTCGAGCTCTATTACCAGCCCCAGGTGGAACTGGCTACCGGCAGAATCGTCGGGGTGGAGGCCCTGCTGCGCTGGCGCCACCCGAAGCAGGGTTTGATGTTGCCGGACGAATTCATCCGGGTGGCCGAAGAAAGTGGCCTGATTCAGCCCATCGGCGAATGGGTAATCAGGGAGGCCTGCCAACAGGCAGCAACCTGGCAAATGGCCGGCATCACGCCTTTGCGCATGGCTATCAATATCTCCGGCCGCCAGCTGCTGCACGATCACCTCATCCTGTCGCTGACCCGGGCAATCCACGAATCCGGTCTCGATCCCAGTACCGTTTGCGTCGAACTGGAGATCACCGAAGGCATCCTGCAGGCGGTAGAAAGCGCCCCCATCCTGCAGGAATTGCAAAGGCTGGGGGTGATGATCGCCATTGACGATTTCGGTACCGGCTACTCGTCCCTCAGTCGCATCAAGCATCTTCCCGTCGACACCTTGAAGATCGCCCACGGATTCGTTCAGGACCTTCCGGACGATGCCGACAACACTGCCATCACCACCGCCATCATCTCCCTGGCTCACAACCTCGGCTTGAACGTGATCGCCGAAGGCGTCGAAAACGTGGCCCAGCTATCGTTTTTGCGATCGCAGGGCTGTGCTATCGGGCAGGGCCATCTCTTCAGCCAAGCAGTGCCGGCGGCGGACTTCATCCAGCTTTCAGGCCAGTTCAAACTCGGCGCCCACTCGGAATCTCACGTGCTGTAAGAACAACCAAAACGGCGGCAGGCCATCCGCGCGTTGAACGGAACCGCCGGCATACGGATGGACTAGCATGAGATTTCCACCAGCCCTCGCGGAGACCGACCATGCCTGCCGCGCACAAGACCGCAACCGTCATCGAACCGCGCCGTACGATCCTGGTCTTTCAGGGTGGCGGTGCCCTGGGAGCCTATCAGGCGGGGGTCTTCGAGGCCCTGGCCGAATCCGGGCGGCAGCCGGACTGGGTGGTGGGCACTTCGATCGGGGCCATCAACGGTGCGCTGATCGCGGGCAACCGGCCCGAACACCGGCTCCCGCGGCTGCGCGAGTTCTGGCGCCGGATGTCGACCGGCCACGGCGGGCTCGACCATTGGGAAGCGGCATTCGGCGCCGGGATGCGCAACCTCGCAACGCTGACGTTCGGCGTGCCGGGTTTCTTCGCCCCGCGCCGCTTTCCGTCCTTCGCGTTCAGCGGCGCCGCCACGCCCGCCGAAGCAAGCTTCTACAGCGTCGAGCCGCTTGTCGAAACGCTGACCGAATTGGTCGATTTCGACTATCTGGCCAATTCCCCGATACGGCTTTCGGTGGGTGCGGTGGATGTCGAAAGCGCACGGCTGGTGTATTTCGACTCACGGCAGGAAGCGCTGCAGGTGGCGCACGTGCTCGCAAGCGGCGCGCTGCCGCCGGCCTTTCCGCCGGTGGAGATCGCCGGACGATACTACTGGGACGGCGGGATCTACTCCAATACGTCTCTCGACTGGATCCTGCACGACCAGCCGCGCGACCATTCGCTGTGCCTGTTCCCGACGCTCTGGCCCCAGCAGGACCAGGTGCCGCGCGCGATGGGCGACGTGCTCAGGCGTGAGAAGGAGATCCAGTTCGCCAGCCGCGCCGATACGATCATCGAGATGGAGCGCGAAATGCATCGCATGCGCCATGCCATCAACCTGCTGGCCCGCGCCCTGGCCGAGCACGAGCGCGAATCCCCGCTCATCCCGCTGGCCTGCATGGGATGCGGGAGCGTGTTCCATGTCATTCATCTCCAGACACCCCGGCTGCCGGGCGAGGATCACACCAAGGACATCGAATTCGGGCCCGAGCGCGTTCGCCAACGCTGGGCGGCGGGGCTGGCCGACGCGGGCCGCGCGTTGGCAGCCAAACCGTGGATGATCGAAGTGCCGCCTTCGGAGGGCGTCGTGGTGCACGACTTTTCGGTATCGGCGGGAGAAGGATCCCGGTAATCGGATCGGGCGTCTGCACGAACGGTCGAAATCGGCCGGCCGCCCGGGTGATCAATCGATCTTGCCTGCATTCCCGCACAGGAAAACAAAACGGCGCCCGTGCCGGTCCCGCCACGGCAGGCGATGGGAATTGGAGCTAACTGCACTGCAGCGCAGTCAGCCCCTCGGGACTACTCCACGCCTTCCAGCAACCCTAACAACTGAGCCCGCCGCACCACGTGCTTCCTGTTGGCTGCATCCAGCTTGCCGAACAGGTTCTTGAGGTGCCACTTCACGGTTTCCTCGCCAACGCCCGTCGCCTGGGCGACCTCCTTGTTGGAGAGGTTGCGCGCGAGGAGTTCGAGCACTTCGCGCTCCTTCGGCGTGAGCACCATGCTCGGGATGGCGCGGGACGGCGGCGTCGCGGGAGGGCGCAGGCGCTGCCGGGCGCAGGCCGAGGTCGACGTCCGCCCCTTCCAGGATGCCCGCGACAAGACGCTCGGCCGCGTCGTGGCGTTCGCTCAACGCCAGCACCCAGGCCGCGGCGAGCCGCAATCGGGGACGTTTGTCCAGCTCGGTTTCAGGCAGCAGCTCGACCCAATCGAGCACCATGCCGACTTGGCCCTGCAGCGCGGCCTCGTAGAGGGACTGCTCGGCCAGATCGAAGGCGACCTCGCGGTTCCCCGCTGCGAGCGCGTGGCGGGCGGCCTCCTCGAGCATTCCGCGCTCTTCGAGCCAGCGCATCGCACGGGTGTGCACATCCGCCTGTTCGGCCACCGGCAGCTCGGTAAGGCGGGCATGCAGCGCGTCGCGCGCGAGCGTGTGCAGACGGACCCATTCGTTGGCGGCCGGGTTCATGCCCACGCCGTGGTAGTCGGAGAAGCCCGCCGACTGGTTCACGAACACGCCGCCGGTGAGGTGAACGCCGCCGTTCGCCCTGAGCCCTTCGTCAGGCTCAGGGCAGCTCAGCCCGAGTGGTCGTTGCCTGCAGCGTCAGTGGGCGACGGGAGGGCCGCGTTGCACAGACGCGCTTGCAGGGTTGTGCTGGGCTCCCCGCGCAGCACCTTGAGCAACTCGGTGCGCGCCCGTTCCCGGTCCAGCCCCTGGGCCACCAGCATCTCAATCAGCTCGCCGAAGCGCGCCCGGCGCCGCAGCCCCGCCTCGCTCGCGTCCCGCCGGTCGCGGAAGCAGTCCATCAGGGTCGAACCGCACACGCAATTGCGGAACAGCTCCACGATCACCTGCCCGTCGTCATCCACCGCCTGCTTGAGCCCGCTGCGGCCGTTGCCCACCCGTTGCGTCTGCGCGATGTAATCGTCGGCGTCGCAGTATTTGCGGCCGCAGGCCGAGCAGCGCTTCGGGAACGTGCCGGCGGCGAGTTCCCTCAAGCCGGCGTACAGCCCCGCGT
>NZ_WTVK01000108.1 GCF_012910805.1 Aromatoleum evansii | reverse complement strand
CCCCACCCCCGCCTCCTCTGGCGGGACGTCACGATCTTCGACGGCGAACGGGAACTGCCCGTCCCGATGGCGGTGCTGGTCGAAGGCGGTCGCATCGCGAAGCTGTGCCCGAGCGAGGCCCTGCCCGCAACCGATCCAGCCAGCGTTCGCGACATGGGCCGCGGCGGCGTGATGACCCCAGGCCTCGTCGACTGCCACACCCACCTCGTGTTCGGCGGCAACCGCGCCGACGAGTTCGCGCGGCGCCTCGAAGGCGCGAGCTACGCGGAGATCGCTCAGGCTGGCGGCGGCATCCTCAGCACCGTGCGCGCGACCCGCGCCGCGAGCGAAGATGAACTCCTCGCCGCCGCACTGCCCCGCCTCGCCGCGCTCGTCGCCGACGGCGTCACCACGGTCGAGATCAAATCCGGCTACGGCCTCACGCTCGCCGACGAACTGAAGATGCTGCGTGTCGCGCGCCGCCTCGGCGAACGCCTTCCCGTACGCACCGTCACGACACTGCTCGGCGCGCATGCCCTGCCCCCCGAATACAAGGACGACCAGGACGGCTACATCCGCCTCGTGTGCGAGGAGATGATCCCCGCCGCCGCGGCCGCCGGGCTCGCCGACGCGGTGGACGTCTTCTGCGAAGGCATCGCCTTCAGCCCCGCGCAATGCGAACGCGTGTTCGCCGCCGCCGCCCACCACGGCCTGCGCGTGAAGGCGCATGCCGAGCAGCTCTCCAACCTGGGCGGCGCGGCACTTGCGGCACGCCACGGCGCATTGTCGGCCGATCACATCGAATACCTCGACGAGACCGGCGTGCGCGCGCTGGCCGAAGCCGGCACCGTCGCGACCCTGCTGCCCGGCGCCTTCCTCACCCTGCGCGAGACACAGTTGCCGCCCGTCGACGCCCTGCGCCGCCACGGCGTGCCGATCGCGATCGCGACCGACGCCAACCCCGGCAGCTCGCCGCTCTTCATGCCGACGCTGATGCTCAACCTCGCCTGCACCCTGTTCCGCCTGACCCCGCGCGAGGCGCTCGCCGGCATGACCGCGAACGGCGCCCGCGCGCTCGACCTCACCGACACCGGACGCATCGCCGAGGGCCTGCGCGCCGACCTGTGCGTATGGGACGTCGCAAGTCCGACAGAACTTGCCTACGCGGTGCAGCCGGGACGGCTGCGTCAGCGCGTGTTCAACGGCGAGGTCACGCACAACCGCAGCGACGAATACACGCAGGAGGCACGATGAACGCCGACCGCATGAACATGGACGCCTGGACCGGACGCATCGACCCGGAGCCCGACAGCCTGCGCTGGCACCAGGTCATCCGCCCACTCGACGCCGCCGATTCGCCCGGTGTCGCCCTCATCGGCTTCGCCTGCGACGAAGGCGTTCGGCGCAACCACGGCCGTCCCGGCGCAATCGCCGCACCCGCCACAATCCGCAAGGCTTTGGCAGGCCTCGCCTGGCACCGCGAAAGCCCGGCCTACGACGCGGGCAACGTCGCCTGCGACAACGGCGACCTCGACGCCGCTCAGGCACGCCTTGCGGCAGATATCGCCACCCTGCTCGCTGCGGGCCACTTCCCGGTCGTGCTCGGCGGCGGGCACGAAGTCGCCTACGGCAGTTGGCAGGGACTCGCCGCACACCTTGCAAGCACAGCCGCCGACATCCCGCGCATCGGCATCATCAATTTCGACGCCCACTTCGACCTGCGCGACCCGGCGCACGTACACTCGTCCGGCACGCCCTTCGCGCAGATCGCCCACGCCTGCGCCGACCGCGGCTGGCCATTCCGCTACGCCTGCCTCGGCGTCAGCCGCGCCGCCAACACCCGCGCCCTGTTCCGCCGCGCGGCCGACCTCGACGTGCTGGTGCGCGAAGACCGCGACATCACGCCCCTGAGCCTCGAGCGCATCGGCGAGGACCTCGACGCCTTCATCGCCACCTGCGACCACGTCTACCTCACCATCGATCTCGACGTCCTGCCCGCCGGCGAGGCCCCCGGCGTCAGCGCCCCGGCCCCGCACGGCGTACCGCTCGCGCTGCTCGAGCCACTGATCGAGCGCGTGCGGAACAGCGGCAAGCTCAGGCTCGCCGACCTCGCCGAGCACAACCCCGAATTCGATATCGACAGCCGAACCGCCCGCGTCGCCGCACGCCTGATCCATCTGATGACCCTGAACGGCTGAAGCCAAGGCCGTCTTCCATAGAAGCAACCGCGAGGAGACCCGCATGAACCGCCCCCATCGACACATCCCGCCGTCGCCGGACTGCAGCATTCGCACCACTACGTCGAGCGAGCCGACGCCCCCGGCCCAGGGAGCGCGGTGATGGCCGAACAGATCTCGCTGAGCGTCGCGCCCGTGCGCACCCATACGCTTGCCCGCCTGCTGGGCTACAGCCTGATCGGGCTGGTGCTGTTCTTCCTGCCCGTCGACATCTCCGGCCGCTCGACGATCCTTCTCGACCATGCCGCAAGCTTCCTGCTCAAGGAGGCACGCCCGCTCGTGATCGGCCTCGCGCTCGTGCTCATGGCCTACGGCGCGATCCATCCCTGGGTGAGCGGCGCGTGGCGCCACAACGCGGTCACGCTGGCGTTCTCGGTATTGAAGGTACTGGGACTCGCGATCGGTATCGCCTTCCTCTTCAGGTTCGGCCCGGAAGCGGCGTACGCCCCCGGCATGCTGCCCTTCCTGTTCGACAAGCTCGTGCTGCCGCTCTCGCTGATCGTACCGCTAGGCTCGCTCGCGCTGGTATTCCTGATTGGCTTCGGCCTGCTGGAGCTGATCGGCGTGCTGATGCAGCCGGTGATGCGGCCGATCTGGCGCACGCCGGGCAAGTCCGCGATCGACGCCGTGGCGTCCTTCGTCGGCAGCTATTCGGTGGGCCTGCTCATCACCTCCCGCATGTACTCCCAAGGCCACTACACGCTGCGCGAAGCCGCCATCATCGCCACCGGCTTCTCGACCGTATCGGCCCCCTTCATGGTCATCGTCGCCAAGACCCTCGACCTGATGCCGGCGTGGAACCTGTACTTCTGGGGCAGCATGGCCGTCACCTTCGCCGTCACCGCGGTAAGCGCGCGCCTCTATCCGCTGTCGCGCCTGCCGAGCGAAGGCCAACCGGATCCGCAACTGCCGCCCGGCCAGAGCCGCATTCAGGCAGCATGGCACGCCGGCGTCACCCAGGCGCAGAGCGCCCCGGCGCTTTCCGCCGCGCTGCGCGAAACGTTCGCCGACGGCGTGCGCATGACCGCCGCGATCCTGCCGAGCATCCTCGCCGTCGGCCTGCTCGGCCTGCTCGCAGCGAAGTACACGCCGCTCTTCGACGTCATCGGCCTGCTCCTCTACCCCGTCACCTGGGCCTTCGGCCTTGCCGAACCGATGACGGTCGCCCGCGCGATCGCCGCCGGCCTCGCCGAGATGTTCCTGCCGGCGATGCTGCTCAAGGACGCCGACGTGGTCGTCCGCTTCGTCGCCGCCACGGTGTCAGTGAGCAGCGTGCTCTTCCTCTCGGCCTCGATTCCCTGCGTCCTCGCCACGCGAATTCCCATGCGCCTGCGCGACCTGCTGCTGGTCTGGCTGCAGCGCACCCTTTTGAGCCTGGTGCTCGCCATCCCGATGGCCCAGCTCGCACACCACCTCGGCTGGCTCTAAGCGCCATCCCAATCAGACGAAACAAGGAGACCCCCATGAGCAAATTCCGTGATATCGAAATCCGCGCCCCGCGCGGCAACGAACTCAGCGCCAAGAGCTGGCTCACCGAAGCCCCGCTGCGCATGCTGATGAACAACCTCGACCCCGAGGTCGCCGAGAGTCCCAAGGAGCTCGTCGTCTACGGCGGCATCGGCCGCGCCGCCCGCGACTGGGCCTGCTTCGACAAGATCGTCGAAGTCCTGCGCCGCCTGGAGGACAACCAGACCCTGCTGATCCAGTCCGGCAAGCCGGTCGGCGTGTTCGAGACCCACCGCGACGCCCCGCGCGTCCTGCTCGCCAACTCCAACCTCGTCCCCGCCTGGGCGAACTGGGAGCACTTCAACGAGCTCGACCGCAAGGGCCTGATGATGTATGGCCAGATGACCGCTGGCTCGTGGATCTACATCGGCTCGCAAGGCATCGTGCAGGGCACCTACGAGACCTTCGTCGAGGCCGGACGCCAGCACTACGGCGGCAGCCTCGCCGGCCGCTGGGTGCTCACCGCCGGCCTGGGCGGCATGGGCGGCGCCCAGCCGCTCGCCGCGACGCTCGCCGGCGCCTGCTCGCTGAACATCGAATGCCAGCAATCGCGCATCGACTTCCGCCTGCGCACCCGCTACGTCGACGAACAGGCCACGGACCTCGACGACGCGCTGGCCCGCATCGCGCGCTACACGCAGCGCGGCGTCGCCAAGTCGATCGCCCTGTGCGGCAACGCCGCCGACATCCTGCCCGAACTCGTGCGTCGCGGCGTGCGCCCCGACATGGTCACCGACCAGACCAGCGCCCACGACCCGCTGCACGGCTACCTCCCCTCCGGCTGGACCTGGGACGAATACGTCGCGCGCGGCAAGACCGAGCCGGAAGCCGTCGTCGCCGCCGCGAAGCGCTCGATGGCGCAACACGTGCGCGCGATGCTCGCATTCCAGCAGATCGGCGTCCCGACCTTCGACTACGGCAACAACATCCGCCAGATGGCCCTCGAGGAAGGCGTCACCAACGCCTTCGACTTTCCCGGCTTCGTGCCCGCCTACATCCGCCCCTTGTTCTGCCAGGGCATCGGCCCCTTCCGCTGGGTCGCGCTCTCGGGTGACCCCGAGGACATCTACAAGACCGATGCCAAGGTCAAGGAGCTGATCCCGGACAACCCGCACCTGCATCACTGGCTCGACATGGCGCGCGAGCGCATCAGCTTCCAGGGCCTGCCCGCACGCATCTGCTGGGTCGGCCTGAAGGACCGCGCCCGCCTCGGCCAGGCCTTCAACGAGATGGTCGCCAAGGGCGAACTGAAGGCCCCGATCGTGATCGGTCGCGACCACCTCGACTCCGGCTCGGTCGCGAGCCCCAACCGCGAGACCGAGAGCATGATGGACGGCTCGGACGCCGTGTCCGACTGGCCGCTGCTGAATGCGCTGCTCAACACCGCCGGTGGAGCGACCTGGGTCTCGCTGCACCACGGCGGCGGCGTCGGCATGGGCTACTCTCAACATGCGGGCGTCGTCATCGTCGCCGACGGCACGCCCGAAGCCCACGCCCGCCTCGGCCGCGTGCTGCGCAACGACCCGGGCACCGGCGTGATGCGTCACGCCGATGCCGGCTACGATATCGCCCGCGACTGCGCGCGCGACAACGGGCTCGACCTGCCGATGCTCGACGCCGTGAAAGGAGCCTGAGGTGACAGAAATGACTTTCGACCCGAGCATTGAATTAACCCTCATCCCCGGTGAACTGACGCTGGCCCAGTTGCGCCAGGCTTACGAGCACCCAATCCGCGTGACCCTGCCCGAGAGCGCTTCAGGCGCCATCGAGCGCAGCGTCGCCTGCGTGCGCCGCGTGATCGACGAGGACCGTGTCGCCTACGGCATCAACACCGGCTTCGGCCTGCTCGCGCAGACCCGCATCGCGCACGAGGACCTCGAAACCCTGCAGCGCTCGCTGGTGCTGTCGCACGCCTGCGGCGTCGGCGAAGCCCTCGACGACGCGACCGTGCGCCTGATCATGCTGCTCAAGGTGAACAGCCTCGCGCGCGGCTTCTCCGGCATCCGCCGCCGCGTAATCGACGCGCTGATCGCGCTCCTCAACGTGGGCGTCTATCCCGAGATCCCGGCCAAGGGCTCGGTCGGCGCCTCGGGCGACCTCGCGCCGCTCGCCCACCTGTCGCTTACCCTGCTCGGCGAGGGCCGCGCACGCCACCAGGGCAAATGGCTGCACGCCGTCGAGGCGCTCGCCGTGGCCGGACTCGAACCGCTGACCCTCGCGGCCAAGGAAGGCCTCGCGCTCCTCAACGGCACGCAGGTCTCCACCGCTTACGCGCTGCGCGGCCTCTTCGACGCCGAAGACCTGTTCGCCGCCTCCACCGTCTGCGGCAGCCTCACCGTCGAAGCCGCGCTCGGCTCGCGCGTGCCTTTCGACGCCCGCATCCACGCCGCACGCGGCCAGCGCGGCCAGATCGACACGGCGGCGGCCTACCGCCACCTGCTGGAAGACAGCAGCGAGATCGCGCAGTCGCACGTCGCCTGCGGCAAGGTGCAGGACCCCTACTCGCTGCGCTGCCAGCCGCAGGTCATGGGCGCCTGCCTCACGCAGATCCGCCAAGCGGCCGAAGTACTCGCAGCCGAAGCCAACGCGGTGTCGGACAACCCGCTGGTGTTCGCGGACGAGGACGACATCCTCTCCGGCGGCAACTTCCACGCCGAACCGGTCGCGATGGCCGCCGATAACCTCGCGCTCGCCATTGCCGAAATCGGCGCGCTGGCCGAGCGGCGCATCTCGCTGATGATGGACAAGAACATGTCGCAGCTGCCGGCCTTCCTCGTCGCCAACGGCGGCGTGAACTCCGGCTTCATGATCGCGCAGGTCACCGCCGCCGCGCTCGCCAGCGACAACAAGGCGCTCGCGCACCCCGCCAGCGTCGACAGCCTGCCCACCTCCGCCAACCAGGAAGACCACGTCTCGATGGCCCCCAATGCCGGCCGCCGCCTGTGGGCGATGGCCGACAACGTGCGCGGCATCCTCGCCATCGAATGGCTCGCGGCATGCCAGGGCCTCGACTTCCGTGACGGACACAAGAGTTCGCAGAAGTTGGAGGATGCCCGCACGGCGCTGCGCGCGAAGGTGCCCTTCTACGAGGTCGACCGCTACTTCGCGCCCGACATCGCCGCAGCGACGACACTGCTCGAGACACGCATCCTTTCCGCAATGATGCCCGCCGGACTGCTGCCCTCGCTCGCCTAACACAAGCTCGACAACCAACCGGGCCCCGGCACACACGGGGCCCGCACTTCACTCATTCTGCATGCTGAAAGAGGTCGCCGGCTGTATCATGGCAGCATCGCATCAGCCGCAAAAGGAACGGCCGTGGCCAGCCCTGTCCCCCGCTACCGCCAGATCGAGGAATTCCTGCTCGAGAAAATCCGCAGCGGCGCCTATCCGGTCAATCACCAGATCCCGCCGGAAGAGCAGCTCGCCCGGGATTTCCACGTCAGCCGCATGACCGCCAACAAGGCGATCCGCGATCTCGTCCAGGGCGGATACCTCGTACGCCAGGCAGGCCTCGGTACCTTCGTCACCGACCGCAAGGCCGAGTCCTCCCTGCACGAAGTACTCAACATCGCCGCAGAAGTCCGCGGTCGCGGCAATACATACAGCAATACCGTACTGTCCTGCGAAGCCATCGACGCCGACGACGAAGTCGCCCTGCGGCTGGGCGTACGCCTTGGCACCCGCGTCTTCCACACGGTCATCGTACATCGTGAAAACGATGTGCCAATCCAACTCGAGGAACGCTTCGTCAATCCAAAGTGGGTGCCCGACTACCTCGACACCGATTTCTCGCGCCACACGCCGAACGAAGTCCTTGTCGCCGCCTGCCCGATCTCGGATGTGGAGCACGTCGTCGAGGCAGTCCTCCCGACACCGCAGACCGCCACCGCGCTCGACATCGGCACTGCCACCCCCTGCCTGTTGATGATCCGACGCACCTGGTCCGACGAACACCTCATCAGCTATGCACGCCTGACTCACCCGGGAGACCGGTACAAATTGCGCTCCACGATGCGCACCTGAGCTTGACGGGGGACGGGCGAACTCCCCGATAGCCCCACAGGAAGAACGTGCGCACAGCGCGCGCTCATGCCCACGCTATCGTGGCTATTCCTCGGGCATCGCCATCACCATCCATGACACGCCGAAGCGGTCCGTGAGCATTCCGAAACACGGCGACCAGAAGGTCTTCTCGCGCGCCATCTGAACCTGCCCTCCCGCGGCCAGCGCCGCAAAAGCACGCTCTGCACCAGCCACATCCGGCGAGCTCGCGGTCAATGAAAAACCACGAAAACCCGGCCCAGCCGCACAGGGACCATCCGACAGCATCACCTCGGTGTCCCCGAAGCGCAGATTCGCGTGCATCACCTTGTCCTCGAAGCCTGCCGGCAATGCTCCTGCCAAACCGGAGACGATGACCCGCCGACCGCTTCTGCGGACGCTTCTTACAACACGCCCCGGGACACGATCGCATTGACATACGGGCACACCCCTCAAGGTATTGGGAGCGAGCGATCCGAACGCGTTAACGCAAAAAACCCGCTGACGTTAGGTCAGCGGGTTTTCGGAGTAGTTAGTCTGACGATGACCTACTTTCGCACTCACGAAGAGCACTATCATCGGCGCGGTCCTGTTTCACTGTCCTGTTCGGGATGGGAAGGAGTGGTTCCGGGACGCTATGGTCGTCAGACTGTAAG
>NZ_WTVK01000107.1 GCF_012910805.1 Aromatoleum evansii | reverse complement strand
GGGTGCGGATGTGTTCGGCCATCAGGCGGGCCTGCGCCGCTTCGAGTTGCCGGATGCGCTCGTTCAGCTCGAGCTGGGCAACGATGGTCCGGTCGATCGCCATGATGACGGACTGCTCGCGGCGCAACTGCTCCCGCTGGGCTTCCGTCGTCGCGTCGATGCGCGCGACGCTGCCGAGCTGGGTGCTCAGGCGCAGGCCGGCACCGGGAACCTCGGATTCTCCGCCGCCGAGTTCCAGTCGGTCGCCGCCTCGGGCGGACGGGGCCGTGGTGCGCGCGGGCGTGGCGGATGCTGCGGGGGCGTCGCCGGCGGCAATCGTGCGACGGCTCGGGCGTGCCCGGCGTGGCGCCTCCTGGGCAGGGGCCTCGGCCAGCGTTCCGCCCGATCTCGCCTGGGGCTGTGCCCCTGCGGATTCGGTCGCTGCGGCGGTGTCGTCGGGGAAGGCCAGGAGCACGGTGTATTCGCGGCGCAGGCGGCTGTCGCAGATGTCTTCGATGGCGAACCGCAGCGCGGGGTCGAAGCTGGGCAGGCGGTGCGAGAGCACGAGCCGGACGTTCGGCGCGCGTCCGGCGAGCTCGATACGGGCGTTGCGTACCCGCGGCAGGCCGTCGGACGCTGCTGACGGGGTTGCAGGACGCAGGCACTCGGCGACCTGTGCAAGCTCGCCCTGGAGGACGGGGATCTCGACCCTGAGGGGTTCTCCGATCCTGGATAGCGGCACGGGTTCGCCGAGAACGAAGGCGCCGGACGGCGTCGGCGCGAGCGCGAGCAGCGCTCCCAGGAGCAGGGGCGTGGGATTCCTTGGGTGCAGGCGCTGCTTTTTTGTCATCGTCCGTTCGTACTTTGGCCAGGGCCCGGGCGTAAACCGATATCTTGTATCAAATCTTTGCGGGGCATTGTAACGAATTTGCATTCCCGCTGCCTGCAAAAACAGTGGATTGTAACGCCGCGGTATGACGTCGGGAAATTTTGGCGCCCCGTCGGCGGACGGGCGGGGGGTGCCACGCCGGGTGGGTTGCCCGCGACGGGCTGCCGGTGCGCGCGGACATCGTCGCGATTCGCGGTAACATGCGGTTTTCCATACGTTGCCGTACGTCCGATGCCGCTCTCTCCTCCCAAGTGCGCACGCAGTCCGGCGCATCTGCGCCAGATCTCGATCGAGGGCTTCCGCCGCGACGATGGTCTGCTGGAGCTCGAGGCCTGCCTGCGCGACACGAAGTCGGTCGATTACCCGCTGGCGTCCGGCGTGCGCCGTGCGGGCGACCCCGTGCACGAGATGCGGGTGCGGATCACGATCGACGAGGAGTTCAACATCGTCGATGCCGAGGCGTGTTCCGACCGTGTGCCCTATGCGGGCGAATGCGACACGATCGGGCCCGCATACGGGCGGCTCGTCGGGCTGAACCTGATCCGCGGTTTCCGCCGCAACGTCGGGGAGATGTTCGCCGACGTGCGCGGCTGCTCGCATATCACCGAGATGTTGATGAGCCTGCCGACGGCGGCCATACAGACCTTTGCGACCTTCCGGCGCGACAACGAGGACACGGTCGAGAAGCCGTTCCAGCTCGACAAGTGCCATGCACTCGAGAGTTCGCGCGAGACGGTGCGGCTGTACTACCCGAAGTGGTACCGCAAGCCCGCGGGCGAGGCGTAGACGCGACCCGGCGCGAGGGCGGAAAGTTCGCCCCGGGCTCGCGATTCTGCACTGCGCAATTGCGGTTATAATCCTGCGATCTTGCGACCTTCGTTCCTGTTAGGGGCGGGTCAAGAGATCGGACCGGGCGACATTCGACCGGTCGGCAGCGGTATGCGTCGGTCGAGGGAGACGGCGTATGTCGTGGAGCGATGCTCCGAAGCGTCCCATCAACCTGCGCGGCGCGCCTTGCGTCGCGGCTTCGATCGAAGGGCAACCATGAAGATTCATGAGTATCAGGCAAAAGAACTACTAAGGAAGTATGGCGTCGTGACGCCGCGCGGTTTCCATACCGTGTCGGTGGATGGTGCGGTGAAGGCCGCCGAGGAGCTGGGCGGCAAGGTCTGGGTCGTGAAGGCGCAGATCCACGCCGGTGGCCGCGGCAAGGGCGGCGGCGTGAAGCTCGCGCGCTCGCTGGACGAAGTGCGCCAGTACGCGAACGACATCCTCGGCATGCAGCTGATCACGCACCAGACCGGGCCCGAAGGCCAGAAGGTGCGCAACCTGCTGATCGAGGAAGGCGCCGACATCAAGAAGGAATACTACGTTGCTGCGCTGACCGACCGCGCCACGCAGAAGGTCGCCATGATGGCCTCCTCCGAAGGCGGCATGGACATCGAGGAGGTCGCGCACAGCACGCCTGAGAAGATCCTCAAGGAATTCGTGGACCCGCTGGTCGGCCTGACCGACGCGCAGGCCGAGAACCTGGCGCGCGGCATCGGCGTGCCGGAGGCTTCCGTCGCGAAGGCGGTGGATACGCTGAAGCGCCTGTACACCTGCTACATGGAAACCGATGCCTCGCTGGCGGAAATCAACCCGCTGATCCTGGAAGGCAACGGCAACATCAAGGCGCTCGACGCCAAGTTCAACTTCGATTCGAACGCGCTCTACCGTCACCCGGAAATCGTCGATTTCCGTGACTTCGACGAGGAAGACGCCGACGAGATCGAGGCTTCCAAGTTCGACCTCGCCTACATCTCGCTCGACGGCAACATCGGCTGCCTGGTGAACGGCGCCGGTCTGGCGATGGCCACGATGGACACGATCAAGCTGTTCGGCGCCGAGCCGGCAAACTTCCTCGACGTCGGTGGCGGCGCGACGACCGAGAAGGTCACCGAAGCGTTCAAGATCATGCTCAAGAACCCGAAGGTCAAGGGCATCCTGGTGAACATCTTCGGCGGCATCATGAAGTGCGACACCATCGCCACCGGCGTGGTCGCGGCTGCCAAGGAAGTCAATCTCTCCGTCCCGCTCGTGGTGCGCATGAAGGGCACCAACGAGGACCTCGGCAAGAAGATCCTCGCCGAGTCGGGCCTGCCGATCATCTCCGCCGACACGATGGCGGAAGCTGCGACCAAGATCGTCGCGGCGGTCAAGTAAGGAGAGTTTGAATGTCCATCCTGATCAACAAAGACACCAAGATCATCACCCAGGGCATCACGGGCAAGACCGGCCAGTTCCATACCGAGAAGTGCATCGAGTACGCGAACGGCAAGAACTGCTTCGTCGCCGGTGTGAACCCGAAGAAGGCCGGCGAGAAGATCTTCGACGTGCCCATCTACGCTTCGGTCAAGGAAGCCGCTGCCGACACCGGCGCGACCGTCTCCGTGATCTACGTGCCGCCGGCAGGTGCTGCCGATGCGATCTGGGAAGCCTGCGAGGCCGACCTGGATCTGGCGATCTGCATCACGGAAGGCATCCCCGTCCGCGACATGCTGGTCGTGCGCAACAAGATGAAGCAGAAGGTTGCCAAGGGCGGCAAGGAAACCCTGCTGCTGGGACCGAACTGCCCCGGCCTGATCACGCCTGACGAAGTGAAGATCGGCATCATGCCGGGTCACATCCACCGCAAGGGCCGTATCGGCGTCGTGTCGCGTTCGGGCACGCTGACCTATGAAGCCGTCGCTCAGCTGACCGAAATCGGTCTGGGCCAGTCGTCGGCGGTCGGTATCGGCGGCGACCCGATCAACGGCCTGAAGCACATCGACGTGATGCGCATGTTCAACGACGATCCGGACACCGATGCGGTGATCATGATCGGCGAGATCGGCGGTCCGGACGAAGCCGAAGCGGCAATGTGGTGCAAGGCCAACATGAAGAAGCCGATCGTCGGCTTCATCGCCGGCGTGACCGCGCCGGCCGGCAAGCGCATGGGCCACGCCGGTGCGCTGATCTCGGGTGGTGCCGACACCGCCGACGCCAAGCTCGCCATCATGGAAGAGTGCGGCTTCAAGGTGACGCGCAACCCGTCCGAGATGGGCAAGCTGCTGAAGGCGATGCTGTAAGCGTCCTTTCTTCCGCTGCACCGAAAAGCGCCGGCTCCGTCCGGCGCTTTTTTCGTCTACGGGCACCCCGCGTGACGGGGAGTGTGTCGGGTTTGCGCCAATTGTCGGGTTTGTCGCGGTGGCGACGAGGGAGGCCGCACAAAGGGGGGCGCGCAAATCCGCGTGTGGCGTGGCTTCCAAGAACGTGCGGGAGCCGGGTTGCAGGTGGCATCGTCCTTGCGAATCGGAGGCATTGAGCCTCGGAGAACGATGCATCATGGTGACGATCAACGACACGACCTTGCGTGACGGCGAGCAGACCGCCGGGGTCGCCTTCACCGCCGACGAGAAGCTGGCGATCGCGCAGGCGCTGGCGGCTGCCGGCGTGCGCGAGATGGAGGTCGGCGTGCCCGCGATGGGGGAGGTCGAACGCGCGGTGATCCGCGCGATCGTCGCGTTGAAGTTGCCGGCGCGGCTGATGGTGTGGTGCCGCCTGTGCGTGGCGGACCTCGATGCCGCGGCCGACTGCGGGGCCGATATCGTGCATCTGGCGCTGCCGGTGTCGGACCAGCAGATCGAGCGCAAGCTGGGGCGGAGCCGGGAGTGGGCCCTGGCGCAGTTGCGCGATACCTTGCGCGCGGCGCGCGAGCGCGGGCTGGTGGTGTCGCTCGGGGGCGAGGATGCGTCGCGCGCGGATCCCGATTTCCTGTGCCGAGTGCTGGAGACCGCGCAGGCGGCCGGTGCGGTGCGCTTCCGCTACGCGGACACGCTGGGGGTGCTCGATCCGTTCTCGACCCATGCGGCAATTGCACGGCTGCGGGCCGCGAGCGACCTGGACATCGAGATGCATGCGCATGACGATCTGGGGCTCGCGACCGCGAACACGCTGGCGGCGGTGACGGCCGGTGCGACGCACATCAGCACGACGGTCAACGGTCTTGGGGAGCGGGCCGGCAATGCGCCGCTCGAGGAAGCGGTGATGGGCCTGCGCCACCTGCATGGCATCGAGTCGGGCATCGACACGCGGCAGCTGCCGGTGATCTCCGAGCTGGTCGCGGAGGCGTCGGGTCGGCCGGTAGCGGCGAACAAGCCGATCGTCGGCGGCTGGGTGTTCACGCACGAGGCGGGTATCCACGTCGATGGCTTGGTGAAGGACGCAGGCAATTACCAGGGCTTCGATCCGGCCGAGGTCGGGCGCAGCCATCGCCTGGTGCTGGGCAAGCATTCGGGCGCGGCGTCGGTCGTGAATGCGTGCCGTGAGTTGGGGCTGGAGGTCGATGCGGTGACCGCGCGCCTCGTGCTCGAGCGCGTGCGCGAGCATGCGATGCGGACCAAGAGTGGTCCCGATCTGCGCGAGTTGATGCGCTTCCACCGTGAATGCCGTGCGCTGCTTACCGAAGGAGTGATCCCGTGAATACCCTTGTCGAAGACCTGAAGCACCTCGAAAGCGCGGAGGATTTCCTCAATTACTTCGCGATCTCCTACGACGTCGCGGTCGTGCAGGTGAGCCGGCTGCACATCCTGAAGCGCTTCCAGCAGTATCTCGCGCGCGAGGGGGGCGTCGAAGGCCTGCCTGCGGCGTCGGCGTTCGCGACCTGTCGCGCGCTGCTTGCGCGGGCGCACAACGATTTCATCGCGTCGAGCGGCATCGAACAGAAGGTGTTCAAGGTGTTCCAGACCGCGCAGGGGGAGCATCGCGTGGCGATCGAGGGGCTGCGGCGCAAGGCCGGGTTCTGAGAGGGGCTCCCCTAGGCGGGCGTATTTCGTGGGAGCGGCTTCAGCCGCGAATCGGCGGTGTCGCGTGTGGCGCGGCCGATTCGCGGCTGAAGCCGCTCCCACAGTGCCACGTGCCCGATGCGGACGCACGGGCAACAGCCACCGCACGCAGGTTCAATCCTCGTCGGCCTCGCCGAGGTCGCGGCGCGGGACGGTTTGCGGGTCGCAGGTGATCGGGCGGTAGATCTCGACGCGGTCGCCCGCGCGCAGCGGGGCGTCGAGCTTCACGAGCCTGCTGAACACGCCGATCTTCTGCGTCGCGAGGTCGATGTGCGGAAACTGCCGCAGGATGCCGGAGCGCTCGATGGCGTCGCGGACGGTCGCCTGGTCGGGGACGTCGATGGTGACCCAGGCCTGCCGGCCCGGTTCGGTGTAGGCAACGCCGACTTGCATGGGGGCTCTCCTTCGCTGGTCGTTCCGCTCACGCCGACGCCGGGCCGGGAACGGAGCAGTGGGATTCGCTGGCGCGCGCGGTCTGCCGGTGCTTCAGCTCCCACGCGCGCTTGCCCGCGAGCAGGAAGCCGAGCACGGCGAAGCCGCCGGGGGGCAGGATCATCAGCAGGGCGCCGTTCCACGCGCCGATCTTCATCTCGAGGAAGGCGAAGTGGCTGCCGAGGAGCGCGCTGGCCTGCGCGAACACGGTGGCGCTGCCGAGGATCTCGCGGATCAGGCCGATGACGGTGAGCGCGCAGGTGAAGCCGAGGCCCATCGCGAGGCCGTCGATCGCGGACGCGGCGACCGTGTTGCGCACCGCGAAGGCTTCGGCGCGGCCGAGGATCGCGCAGTTGACGACGATGAGCGCGATGAAGAGGCCGAGCACCTTGTAGAGTTCGTGCAGCCAGGCGTTGAGGACGAGGTCGATGATCGTGACGAGGGTCGCGATGAGGACGACGAACACGGGGATGCGCACCTGTGCGCTGACCGCATGGCGGATCGAGGCGACGAGGATGTTGGAGACGATCAGTACCGCGGTGGTCGCGAGGCCCATGCCGAGGCCGTTGGTGGCCGAGGTCGTGACGGCCATCGCCGGGCACATCGCGAGGAGTTGGGCGAAGACGACGTTGTTGTCCCACAGGCCGTCGCGCATCAGTTTGGCGGCGTTCATGGCTGCGCTCCGAGGATTTCGTTGCGATGGGCGGCGAAGTAGTCGAGGCCGCCCTTGACGGCCTTGACCACTGCGCGCGGTGTGATGGTGGCGCCGGCGAAGCTGTCGTAGATGCCGCCGTCCTTGCGGACGGCCCATTGTTCGGCGGCGGGGTCGCCGAGCGAATGGCCGTTGAAGCTCGTGATCCACGGGTTGCGCGCGATCTCGATCTTGTCGCCGAGGCCGGGCGTTTCGGTGTGCTTGAGGACGCGCACGCCCAGCACCCTGCCCGCGGGATCGACGGCCATCAGCAGGCGGATCTCGCCCGCGTAGCCACGCTCGGAGACGTTGAAGACGGCGCCGGTGACGACGCCGGCCTTGCGTGCGATGTGGATCCTGCGGGTGCTGCCGGCGGCGGGGCCGGGGAGTTCGAGAACGTCCTTGAGCAGGTCGTTGTCGGTGCTGCCGGCAGGCAGGACCTGCGCGAGCGTCATCTGCGTGTCGTGCGCCTCGGCGGCGGCGATGGGCGCGCGCGTCGCATTGTTGGCGAGCGTGAGCGCGGTGCCGGCGACGAGGGCGACGCCGCCGAGCAGCAGCGGCTGGTAGGCGAGCCGCTCGCGCAGCGCGTCGAGCGAGAAGCCGGCGGATTGGTCGGTGCCCATCATGCGCCTCCGGTGTTGTCGATCGGGGTCGGTTCGAGCGCGCGTCCGTCGCGCCGACGGCCGAGGATGCGCGGGCGGCAGTAGCGGTCGATCACCGGGGTCAGCGCGTTCATCAGCAGCACGGCGAAGGCCATGCCTTCCGGGTAGCCGCCCCAGCTGCGGATGATCCAGGTGAGGATGCCGATTCCGAAGCCGAAGATGAGCTGGCCCGCCGGGGTGTTGGGCGAGGTGACGTAGTCGGTGGCGATGAAGAAGGCGCCGAGGAGTGCCGCGCCCGAGAGCAGGTGCTGCGTGGCCGAGAGGTAGCGCGCCGGATCCGCGGCATGCCCGACGAGGGCGGGCAGGGCGATGCCGGCGAGCACGGCCGCCGGGATATGCCAGCGGATGATGCCGCTGGCGAGGAGGTAGAGCCCGCCGGCGAGCACCAGCAGGGTGCCGGTTTCGCCGAGGCTGCCGGTGCGCATGCCGGCCCAGTCGAAGAGTGCCTGCGGGCCGCGGGCGAGGGCTTGCGGGAGTTCGATGCCGCGCGCGAGTTCGGTCTTGCTGTGGCCGAGCAGCGATGCGGAGGTGACGGCGTCGGGGTGGGCGGGCGCTTCCGCGGTGATGCGCAGGCTGTCGATAAAGCCGGGGGCGCCTGCCGAGAACAGCGGCTGCGGGACGACCCACTGCGTCATCACGACGGGGAAGGAGACGAGCAGGGCGACGCGCGCGACCATCGCCGGGTTGAAGAGGTTCTGGCCGAGGCCGCCGAAGACCTGCTTGCCGACGACGATGGCGATGAAGCCGCCGAGGAGGCCGATCCAGGCCGGCGCCCAGGGCGGCAGCGACAGCGCGAGGAGCCAGCCGGTGAGCAGCGCCGAGCCGTCGCCGAGGCTGCTCTTGCGGCCCATCAGGCGTTCGCAGAAGCGCTCGGCGAGGAGGCTGGCGCCGATGGTGACGGCGAAGAGGTGGATCGCCGGCCAGCCGAACAGCCAGAAGCCGAACAGCGTCGCGGGGGCGAGCGCGAGCATCACGCGCTGCATGACCTTTCCCACCGAGACGCCACCGTGGGCGTGGGGCGAGGCGGCGAGGGTGGGCAGAGCGGGCAGGGC
>NZ_WTVK01000106.1 GCF_012910805.1 Aromatoleum evansii | reverse complement strand
CCCCCTCCCCCGGCCATGCGGTGCGACGGTTCGCCCGCCTCGCGCTGCCCTACTGGAAGTCCGAGCATCGCTGGAAGATCGGCGCCGCGACGCTGCTCCTCCTTGCCCTGACGCTGAGCCAGGTGGCGCTGGTGATGTGGACGAGCTACTGGAACCGCGCGTTCTTCGATGCGCTGGAAGCGCGCTCGCTGGATGCGCTGCTGCAGCAGATCCTCGTCTTCGCGCTGATCCTCGCGCTGACGATGGGCGTCACCGCGCTGCACATGCATGTCAAGCGCTGGCTGCAGCTGGACTGGCGGCGCTGGCTCACGGCGAACCTGGTCGACCAGTGGATGACACGCTCGCGCCATTACCGCCTGCAGTTCCTGAAAGGCGAGCACGACAACCCCGACCAGCGCATCGCCGAGGACATCCGCATCTCCACCGAGGCGGCGATCAGTCTCGCGCACTCGCTGACCTATTCGCTGCTCGTCGGCTGGGCCTTCATCGCGATCCTCGCGGAAGTGTCGGGCAGCGCGCCGATTCCCGGCAGCGAGTTCGAGGTGCCCGGCTACATGGTGCTGCTGGCCTTCGCCTACGCGGGAGGCGGCGCGGCGATCGGCTACCTGCTCGGCCGCCCGCTCGTGCGCGCGACGAACCGCCTGCAGAGCGTGGAGGCCAACCTGCGCTTCAGCCTCGCGCGGGCGCGCGAGAACGCCGAGGCGATCGCGCTGACGCACGGCGAACGCATGGAGCGGCGCAGCGCCGTGCAGCTCTTCGGCGACGTCGCGCGCGGCTGGAACCGGCAGACCTTCGCCTACCTCGGCATCGTGTCGTTCTCGACCGCGTACGGCAACCTGATGCCGATCTTCCCCATCCTCGTCGCGGCGCCGCAGTTCATCGCCGGTGCCCTGACGCTGGGCGGCCTGATGCAGGCGGCACAGGCCTTCGAGCGGCTGGCGTCGGCGCTGTCCTGGCCGATCGACAAGCTGGGCGAGATCGCGATGTGGCGCACCTCGGCGGGCCGCGTCGTGAACCTGCACGACGACATGCTGCGACTCGACGTCATCGACCATCAGGGCGAGCCCGCACGCATCAGGATCGGCCATTCGACCAAGCCCGAGCTGCATCTGTGCGGCCTGTCGCTGGACACCCAGACCGGCGAGCCGCTGCTGCGCGGCCTGGAACTGCGCGTGCGGCGCGGCGAGCGCATCCTGATCGTCGGCGACGCGCACGTGACCCTGGCGCTGTTCAAGGCGGTGGCGGGATTGTGGCCGTGGGGCAGCGGCGAGATCCGCCTGCCCGAAGGCCCGGAAATGGTTTTCCTGCCGCAGCGCCCCTTCCTGCCGACCGGCACGCTGCGCGCCATGCTGTGCTACCCGCACCCGCCCGAGCGCTACCCGACGCCAGAGCTGCACCGCGCGCTCGAATGCGCGGGCATCGACTGGCTCGCCCCGCGCCTGGACGAATCCGACGACTGGAACCACGTGCTGCCGCTGCGCGCGCAGCAGCGACTGAGCACGGCGCGGCTCTTCCTGCAACGGCCCGCCTGGGTGTTCCTCGAGGACACGACCGACGCCTTCGACGCCAAGGGCGAGGCCGGCATCCTGGAGATGATGCACCGCGAAATGCCCGACATGACGGTGCTGTCGGTGATGCGCCACGGCGGCCTCGAGCGACACTTCCACCGCAAGCTGGAACTGCACCGCGTCGGGACGCCCGAACTGAAGGCGGGCAGCGACGGGAGCGTCCCCGCCGCGAGCCCTGCCCCCGTCACCGGCTCAGCGGAAGTCGGACGGTAGCCAGCCGCGCTCGACGCAGTCGCGGAAGCACCACGCCGGCGTCGTCTCCGTCTTGTAGCTCCAGAAGAACCAGCCGAGATACTTCTCGAACGCCAGCAACTGAGCCGCCGCGTAGCCGCGGTTGGCGACGGTCTGCTGGAACTCGTCCATGTGCTCCAGCGCATGGTTGAACGGCCCCTCGGCCCACAGCGAGACCACGCGCAGATCGAGCCCCAGGCTCCATTCCCCGCACACCGCGGGCAGGCCCAGCTCGGCATTGATCGCGTCGGCCTCCTCGCGCCACTCGCCGCCGGCCTTGCCCATGTGGGCGAAGATGTCGGAGTCGATATCGCGGCGGTCGAAGCACTGGTAGCGGTGCAGGTCGAAGATCACATTGCGGTACTCGGGCGCCTGCATGAAACCGACGTACTCTCGGAAGGAGCGGAAACCGTCGTGGAACACCACCGCGACGCGCTCGGCCGGGCAGTGCTTGCGGATGCGCTCGTAGGCGGCGAGGTAGAAGTCCTTCAGGTAGTCGGTCGGCACGTCCCAGCGCGGCTCGTTGAGGCACTCGATCGCGTGCAGCGCCGGGTGACTGCTGTAGCGCGCGGCAATGCGTTCGAGCACGGACAGTGCATGTTCGAGGTAGTCGGGCTGCGTGTGCCACTCGCACACCCCCATGATCCCGCCATTGTCGAAACCGTTCTGGCAGCCGGGCGCGGCGTGCAGGTCCAGCATCACGCGGATGCCGAACTCCTGCGCCCAGTCCATCGCGCGGTCGAGCACCTCGATGCCGCCGGTGGCGAAGGGATGGCGGTGTTCACCGTAAGCGCGGTGCCAGGGGTAATCCGGCCCGAAGATCCAGTGCCCGTAGGGGATGCGCACTGCGTTGAGGCCGCGCTCGGCGATCCACGCGAAGTCCTCGCGCGTGACCCAGCGGTTCCAGTGCACGCGCAGGCGCTCGGTCGCGGCGACCGGCCCCAGTTCGGCGCAGAAGGTCGTCTCGTCGGTGGCGGCCAGCCCCTCGAACAGGCTCGGGACCATCCACTTCTCGAGCAGCAGCCAGCTGCCGAGGTTCACGCCGCGCAGTTTCGGACTCGTCGCTTCCATGATCCGGCCTCCGTTCGTCGTCATCAAGGCGGCAATCGAGACCAACCGTTCGCCCTGAGCCCGTCGAAGGGCGATTGCGGGGCTTCGACAGGCTCAGCCCGAACGGTTCTTCGTTGCCGGGTCAGATCGCTCAGGACCATCCCTCGCATCACTCTAGCCGCGAACGCACATACCATCCCTGCCTTATTGCACGGAGATGTTCGTGCGGCTGCGGCAGACTGGCATCACGCGATGCGCGAGGAGCGGCACGATGGACGACAAATGGTGGCAACGCGCGGTCGTGTACCAGATCTATCCGCGCAGCTTCATGGACACCGACGGCGACGGCATCGGCGACCTGCCGGGCATCCTCGCGCGCCTCGACTACCTGCTATGGCTCGGCGTCGACACGCTGTGGCTGTGTCCGATCTACTGCTCGCCCAACGACGACAACGGCTACGACATCTCGGACTACTGCGCGATCATGGCCGAGTTCGGCACCCTGGCCGACTTCGACCGCCTGCTCGCCGACGCACACCGCCGCGGCATGCGCGTGATCCTCGACCTCGTCATCAACCACACCAGCGACGAGCACCCGTGGTTCGTCGAGTCGCGCGCCTCGCGCGACAACCCGAAGCGCGACTGGTACATCTGGCGCGACGGGCGCGACGGCGCCCCGCCGAACAACTGGGAGAGCATCTTCCGCGGCCCCGCATGGGAGCACGACGTCACGACGGACCAGTGGTACCTGCACCTCTTCACGCGCCGCCAGCCCGACGTGAACTGGGAGAACCCGGCCGTGCGCGCGGCGATCCACGCGATGATGCGCTGGTGGCTGGACAAGGGCGTGGACGGCTTTCGCATCGACGCGATCACCCACATCCGCAAGGCGCCGGGACTGCCCGACATGCCCAATCCGCAGGGCCTCGCGCAGGTCGCCGCCTACCCCTTCCACATGAACGTCGCCGGCATCCTCGACTACATCGACGAGCTATGTCGCGAGACGCTCGCCGGACGCGACGCGATGACCGTCGGCGAGGCCAACGGCATCGGCCCGGACGCGGCCGAGGAATGGGTCGGGACGACGCGTGCGCGCCTGTCGATGATCCTGCAGTTCGAGCACTGGCATCTGTGGTCGAACGCCCCGCAGGCGGCGCTCGACGTGCGCGCGCTGAAGCGCATCCTCGGCCGCTGGCAGACCGCGCTGCACGGCCGCGGCTGGAACGCGCTATACCTCGAGAACCACGACCTGCCGCGCGTCGTCTCGCGCTGGGGCGATCCGCAACGCTTCCCGCGTGAAAGCGCCACCGCACTCGCGACGATGTACTTCCTGATGGAGGGCACGCCCTTCATCTACCAGGGGCAGGAGCTGGGCCTCGCCAACGCCGCATTCGCGAGTCTGACCGAATTCCGCGACAGCTTCGCGCACAACCGCATCGCCGAGATGCGCGCCTCAGGCATGAGCGAGGACGCGATCCTCGACGAGATGCGCCGCACCGGCCGCGACACCTCGCGCACGCCCATGCCCTGGGACGACGGCCCGCACGGCGGCTTCACGACCGGCACGCCGTGGCTCGCGGCGCACCAGGATTACCGGACCGCCAACGTCGCCCGCCAGCAGGCCGCCCCCGGCTCGGTGCTCCACCATTACCGCGCGCTGATAGCGCTGCGCCGGCGCGAGCCCACGCTGATCCATGGCCGCTACGGCGCGCTCGCACCCCGCAGCACGCGCATCTACGCCTACACCCGCGGCGAGGGCGACGAACGCATCGCCGTGATCTGCAACCTCACGGGCAGCACCGCGACCTTCCGCCACGCGGGCTTCGCGCTCGAATCCCGCGACCTGCTGCTGGCGAACCGCGCCGTCGCGCCGCACGGCCCGCGGCACGCGCTGAGCCTCGCGCCGTGGGAGGCGCGCGTCTATCGCATCTCGGCCGCGTGCTGATCCGTAACGGCCGGCGCGGCCGCGTCGTCGCCATCGGTGGCCGCCTCGACCATCGTCCCGGGGAGCGCCTTCGTCGGCTTCACGCCGAGCTGCTTCAGCATCTCCGCCTGCCGGATCACGTTGCCGCGCCCGCTCGCGAGCTTGTTGTGCGCGGCGTGGTAGGCCTTCTGCGCCTGCTCAAGCCGGTTGCCGACCGATTCCAGGTCCTCGACGAAGCCGACCAGCTTGTCGTAGAGCTCCGCGCCGCGCTTCGCGATGTCCTGCGCGTTGCGGTTCTGCGCCTCCTGGCGCCACAGGTGGGCCACCGTGCGCACGACGAAGAGCAGCGTCGACGGGCTCACCAGCAGCACGTTCTTCTGCCACGCGTCCATGAAGAGCTCGCGGTCGTGCGTCACCGCGAGCATGAAGGCGGGCTCGACCGGCACGAACATCAGCACGAAATCGAGCGACTTCAGGCCGTACAGGTCCTGGTAGTTGCGCTCCGACAGCCCCTTGATGTGCGCGCGCACCGAGTCCAGGTGGCGCTTCGCCGCGGCGTTGCGCTCGCCCTCGTCCTCCGCGGTTACATAGTCCTCGTAGGCGGTCAGCGACACCTTGGCGTCGACGACCAGGTGGCGGTCCTCCGGCAGGTGGATCACGACGTCGGGCTGCGCGCGCGAGCCGTCGTCGCGCGTGTGGCTTTCCTGCACATCGTACTCCTCGCCCTTCCTCAGGCCCGAGGCTTCCAGCACCCGTTCGAGGATCAGCTCGCCCCAGTTGCCCTGCGCCTTGCTCGACCCCTTCAGCGCGCGCGTGAGGTTCTTCGCGTCCTGGGAGAGCGACTGGTTGAGCTCCATCAGCTGGCGCACCTGCTCGGCCAGCGCGCTGCGGTCCTTGCCCTCCTGCACGTAGACCTGCTCGACCTTGCCCTGGAATTCCTGCAGCTTGACGCGCAGCGGGTCGAGGATCTGGCCGATGTTCGCCTGGTTCTGCTCGGTGAAGCGCTTGGCCTTTTCCTCGAGGATGTCGTTGGCGAGGCTCTTGAACTGGTCGGTGAGGCTCTCGCGCGCCGCGATCAGCAAGGCGAGCTTCTCGTCGGCGGCGCGCCGCTCGGCCTCGAAACGCGTGTTGAGTTCGGCGAGTTCGGCATTCAGGCGGTTCGCCAGCGTCTCCGCCTGCTCGCGCAGGGCCCGTTCGGCCTGCAGGTCGCCGCGCAGCGCCGCCAGCAGCTCGCGCTCGGCCTTCAGCTCCGCCGCGAGCTGCGAGTTCACCCGCCCGAGCGTCTCGCGCTGCTCGCCGGCCTCGCGCTGCAGGGTCGCCAGCCGTGCCAACGCCTCACCATGCTGCTGCTCCAGCGGCGCGACGCGCGTCGCCCGTTCGGCGAGCTGCGCGCGCTCGTCGCGCACCGCATCGAGCGCGTCCCGCCACTCGCCCGCCTGGCGCCGCAGGGCGTCGAACTGGGCGAGCGACTGCGCGCGCTCCTGCTCCAGCGCCCGCGCCCGCTCCGTCGCCGCAGCGAGCTCGACGCGCACCTCCGCGCGCCCCTGCTCGATCGCCGCTGCAGCCGCCTCGGCCGCGCGACCGCGCAACAGCAGCCACACCAGCAGCGCCCCGGCAACCACCCCGCCCAGCACCGCGACCAACCAGACCAGCACGCCCACCGAACCGCTCACCATCGTTCCGCCATCCCGTTTCGTCTGCCGCACCCCGGACGGGGCGGGCGAAAGGCGAAATGGTAGCGCCGGCACGATAGAATTGCCCGATGAGACGCGGACCATCCACTGCACTGCCCGGCCCCGAGCCGACCGAACGCCACGACTGGCAGACCCTGAAGAGCCTGTTCCCCTACATCTGGGCCTACAAGGTCCGGGTACTGTTCGCGCTGTCCTGCCTCGTCGCCGCGAAGGGCGCGAACGTGGCCGTGCCGCTGATCTTCAAGCGCCTCATCGATGGCCTGTCGCTGACCACCGACCAAGCCTTCATCGTCGTCCCCGCCGCGCTGCTGCTCGCCTACGGCGTGCTGCGCTTCTCGACCTCGCTGTTCACCGAGCTGCGCGAGATCGTGTTCGCGCGCGTGACGCAGAACGCGGTGCGCGAGATCGCGCTGCGCGTGTTCCGCCACCTGCACGCGCTGTCGCTGCGCTTCCATCTCGAGCGCCAGACCGGCGGCCTCACGCGCGACATCGAACGCGGCACGCGCTCGATCGGCTCGCTGATCAGCTACACGCTGTACTCCATCCTGCCGACGCTGATCGAGATCAGCCTCGTGATCGGCATCCTGCTGGTGCAGTACGACCCGGTGTTCGCGCTGATCACGCTCGGCACCCTCGTGCTCTACATCTTCTTCACGATCCGCATCACGAACTGGCGCACGGTGCTGCGGCGCCAGGCGAACGAGCTGGACTCGGCCGCGAACGCGCGCGCGATCGATAGCCTGATCAACTTCGAGACCGTGAAGTACTTCAACAACGAGGACTTCGAGGCGCGCCGCTACGACGAGCAGATGCGCAAGTGGACGAATGCGCAGGTCACCAACCAGAAATCGCTATCGGCGCTCAACATCGGCCAGGCGGCGATCATCGCGGTCGGCGTCACCGCGATGATGTGGCAGGCAGCGAGCCGGGTCGCAGCGGGCACGATGACGATCGGCGACATCGTGCTGGTCAACGCCTTCCTGATCCAGCTCTACATCCCGCTCAACTTCCTCGGCGTGCTGTACCGCGAGTTGCGCCAGTCGCTGACCGACATCGAGCGCATGTTCGGGCTGATGCACGAGCACCGCGAGGTCGCCGACGCGCCCGACGCCGTCGCGCTGCCGCCCGGCCCCGCGAGCGTGCATTTCGAGCATGTCGGCTTCGCCTACGACCCCAAGCGCACCATCCTGCACGACGTCGACTTCGCAATTCCCGCCGGCCGCACCGTCGCCGTCGTCGGCCATTCGGGATCGGGCAAGTCGACGCTCGCGCGCCTGCTGTACCGCTTCTACGACGTGCAGCAGGGTGCGATCCGTGTGAACGGCCACGACCTGCGCGCGCTCACGCAGGCGAGCCTGCGCCAGGCGATCGGGATCGTGCCGCAGGACACCGTGCTGTTCAACGACACGCTCTACTACAACATCCAGTACGGCCGTCCCGAGGCGAGCCGAGCCGAGGTCGAGGCCGCCGCGCGCGCCGCCCAGCTCACCGAATTCATCGCGCGCCTGCCGGACGGCTGGGAGACACGCGTGGGTGAGCGCGGACTGAAGCTCTCCGGCGGCGAGAAGCAGCGCGTCGCGATCGCGCGTGCGCTGCTGAAGAACCCGGCCATCCTGATCTTCGACGAAGCCACCTCGGCGCTCGACTCCAAGACCGAAAAGGCGATCCAGGCGCAGCTCGACCTCGCCGCCGAAGGACGCACCGCGCTCGTGATCGCTCACCGGTTGTCGACGATCATGAACGCCGACGAGATCATCGTGCTCGACCAGGGCCACATCGTCGAGCGCGGCACGCATGCCGAGCTGCTCGCCCGTGGCGGCGACTACGCCCGCATGTGGGCCCTGCAGCAACAGGAACGCGAGGAAGCCCTGCTGGCGGGATCCAACCCGTGACACGCGCATTACGCGGGCGGCGCCATCACTCCGTGGACAGCGTGATCAGTGCATTCTTAGGGCGCACCGATCCGCTAAACTATGAGGCTGGCAATTAGATACCGTTCGGGCTGAGCCCTTCGACGGGCCTGTCCTGAGCGAAGTCGACGGGCTCAGCGCGAACGGTGGTATTTGATTGCCGCCTTGATAACGGCACACACAAATACAAAGTCCCCCGATGGACGCGCACGACGCTCCCGCCTTCCTCCACGAAGTCATCCTCTTCCTCGCGCTCGCCGGCGTGCTCATTCCGCTGCTGCAGCGGCGCAGCATCAACCCGGTGCTGGGCTTTCTCGCGGTGGGGATGATCGTCGGCCCCTTCGGCCTAGCAGGGTGTTGATTTAATACGTTTTCCAGCATCTACGCGGGTTCTACGGCTGATATAATTACGTTCGCATTACGACACCGATTATTCCCATGCGCGGCATCGACCACAAACAAGGCGCCCTGT
>NZ_WTVK01000105.1 GCF_012910805.1 Aromatoleum evansii | reverse complement strand
GAGATGTGTATAAGAGAGAGCGCTGAATTTGCGGCGGGGGGGATTAGCGGGGGGAAAACGGGTCTATTCCGCGCAATCGAACCGCCTTGCCGCCGCCATAATCGGTTCCATGCTGCGCACAGAGCGCGGTAGTCGGGAGAATCAGCATGAACGTCAAGCGCTACTTTGCCCCCTCCGCCCGTGAGGCCCTGCGTGCCCTGAAGGCCGAACTCGGTGCCGATGCCATCGTGCTGTCGAACCGCGCGGTGGAAGGCGGCGTGGAGATCCTGGCCCTGCCGGCGGACGACGTGGGAGCGCTGCCGGGGACGCCCCGTGCGGCCGCGCCTGCTGCGCGGCCGGCGGCGCAAGCCTCCGCACCGGCAAGCGAGGATGACGACTTCCAGGTGAGCCTGTCCGGGCGCACGCCCGCGGCCCCGGCTGCGGCGTCGAAGCCGGCGAAGATCATCCGTCCGTTCAACCCGCCGCGCATGGAGACTGCCGACTACGTGATGCGCACGCGGGCGGCGGCATTGAGCGAGCAGTATTCGATCGACGGCTGGGAGGCTCCCGAGGCCGCGGCCCGTCCGCTTGCCGCCGACAAGGCGCCTGCCCCGAGGAAGCCGGCCCCGGCCGCGCCGCAGGTCCGCGCCGCCGAGCCCGCACGCGCGATGGAGGATGAGCGCATCCGTTCGCTGCAGGAGGCGAACGTCCAGCTGATGAAGGAAATGGCCGGCATCCGCAGCATGATCGAGCGCCAGCTCGCCGGCTTCGCTTGGGGCGAGACCCGGCGCCGGGCACCCGCACGGGCGGACATCGTCGGCGAGCTCCTCGAAGCCGGCTTCTCCGGCGTCCTCGCTCGTCGCCTGGCCGAATCCGTGAATGAAGAGGCGTCGCCGGAGGATGCCCGTACCGCGGTGAAGAACGCCCTTGCGCGCGATCTGCGTGCGGTCGCTTCCGATGCGGACATCATCGACCGTGGTGGCGTGTATGCGCTGGTGGGGCCGACCGGCGTGGGCAAGACGACGACGACGGCGAAGCTCGCGGCACGCTGCGTCGTGCGCCACGGCGCCGACCGGCTGGCACTGATCACGACCGACGGCTACCGCATCGGCGCGCAGGAGCAGCTGCGCATCTACGGGCGCATCCTCGGCGTGCCGGTGTTTTCCGTGCGCGACGCCGCCGACCTGCGCCAGACCCTCGCCGAGCTGCGCAACAAGCACATGGTGCTGATCGACACGATGGGCATGAGCCAGCGCGACAAGATGGTCGCCGAGCAGGCCGCGATGCTGACCGGCGCCGGCGACGTGCGCCGCCTGCTGCTGCTCAATTCGACCTGCCGTGGCGACACGCTCGCGGACGTCGTGCGTGCCTACAGCGGGCCGGACCTGGCTGGTTGCGTGCTGACCAAGGTGGATGAGGCGGCATCGCTCGCTCCGGCCCTGGATGTGGCCGTGCGTAACGAACTCAACGTCTTCTATGTCGCCAACGGCCAGCGCGTGCCGGAGGACCTGCACCTTCCGAATCGCGCCTATCTGCTGCATCGCGCGCTGCGCGAGCAGTCCGACGAGTCGCCGTGGAAGCTGCAGGGCGACGAGGCGGCCCTGATGCTGGCGGCTGGCGGAGTCTGACATGATCGACCCGCGTGAAGACCAGGCTGCCGGGCTGCGGCGTCTGTTCCGGCGCGCTCCTCCGACGGTCGTCGCGCTGTACGCGACCGGGCGCCGGCGTGCGCATGTGGCGCTGCAGGCGGCGCATCGCATCGCGGGGCACGGCCGGCGCGTGCTGTTGCTCGACGAGGCGCAGGGCGAGGATTCGCTGGCCGGGGTGCTCGGCCTGCCTGCGGGAGGCGACCTGCTGGGCGTGCTCGGTGGTCGCAGTTCTGTTCGGGAACTCGTCCAGCCGGTACCGGGTCTGCTCGGGCGCGTGCCGGTGGCGGCCTGCGCGCTCGCTCTGCCGCTCCTCGATGGCGAGCGGCGCGACTGCGTGCTCGATGCGCTGCGGACGCTGCAGCGCCCGGCGAATTTCATCCTGATCCACTCGGCGTGCGAGAGCGCTGCCGACCCGTCGCCCTTCGCGCTGGCGGCACCGCGCCGTCTGGTCGTCGCCGAGGCGAGCCGCAGCGGCGCGACCGACGCCTACCAGGTGATCAAGCGCCTCGCCGCGGCCGGCGCGGGTTCGCTGCACGTGGCGGTGTGCGGGGCGCGCGGGCGAGCCGACGCCACGGCCTTCTTCCACAGCCTGAGCGAGCTCGTGCGCCGCCACGTCGGCGTGCCGCTCGCCTGGCTGGGCGAGGTCGAGCGCGACGAGTTGGCTGCGGGCTTGGGGCAGGGCGCGGCGGAGGCGTCTGCGCGCGATGCCGAGGCCGCCTTCCTGCGCCGCCTCGCGACGTTTGGCAACGTACAGGCCGGCGCGGCGGCGGAGCGGGGGAGGCCGTCATGGGATTGAGTGCGTACCCGTTTGGCAAAAGCGGGTCGGCTGCGGGACAATGGAAGTCCGCCGGTTTGCCCCCATGTCCGGAACCCCGTCCAGGACGGAAGAAGATACAGGCGAAGTGGATGTACGACGCAGCGGGTAATCTCGACAAGAACCATCTGGTGGAGGCCTATGCCCCGCTGGTCAAGCGCATCGCCTACCACCTGATGGCGAAGCTGCCGGCCAGCGTGCAGATGGACGACCTGATCCAGAACGGCATGATGGGCCTGCTGGACGCGATCGGCCGCTACGAGGACGGACTGGGCGCACAGTTCGAGACCTATGCGGTGCAGCGCATCCGCGGCGCGATGCTCGATGGCCTGCGCGAGAACGACTGGCTGCCGCGCAGCATGCGGCGCGACATGCGCCGCATCGAGTCGGCGGTGCACGAACTGGAACAACGCCACGGACGCCAGCCGTCGGAGGCGGAACTCGCCGAACTGCTCGGCATGCCGCTCGCCGATTACCAGCGCATGCTGCAGGACGCCCGTGGTTACCAGCTGGTGCATTTCGAGGACTTCACCGACGGCGAGGGCGAGGACTACTTCGAGCGCCATCTGGGCGAGCACGAATCGAATCCGGCCGACATCCTCGAGGAGGCCGACATGCGCAGCGCGCTCGTGCGGGCGATCGAGGATCTGCCCGAGCGCGAGAAGCTGATGATGGCCTTGTACTACGACGAGGAGCTCAACCTGCGCGAGATCGGCGAGGTGCTGGGCGTGTCCGAGTCGCGCGTGTGCCAGCTGCACAGCCAAGCCGTGGCGCGACTGCGTGCGCGCATCCTGGGCAGCGCCGGGCCGGCCGGGACTGCGACCCGGCCGCGCCGCGGACGGCCGCCCAAGAATCCTCCGTCCGGCAGCTGAGTAGGCCGGCCGAGGGACTGCGGACATGGACAAGATCAGCGTCGTAGGGCTCACCTTGGGTATCGCCGCCCTGATCATGGGGCAGGTGATCGAGGGGGGGCATATCGCATCGCTCCTGCAGCCCACCGCCTTCCTCATCGTGATCGGCGGCACACTGGGGGCCGTGATGCTGCAAAGCCCACTGAAGGTCTTCCGTGAGGGCATGCGCATGACCCGCTGGGTCTTCGTGCCGCCGCCGGCTAGCCATGCGGCGCTGATCCGGCAGGCGACGAGCTGGAGCCAGATCGCGCGCAAGGAAGGGCTGCTGGCGCTGGAGGCGCAGATCCCGCGCATCAGCGATTCGTTCACCCGCAAGGGGTTGCAGCTCCTCGTCGATGGCGTGGAGCCGCAACGCCTGCGCGAGGTGCTGGAGGTCGAGATCGACGCATGGGCGGCACAGATGCGCCAGGGCGCGCGCATCTGGGAAGCCGCAGGCGGCTATGCGCCGACGCTGGGCATCCTCGGTGCGGTGCTGGGCCTGATCCACGTGATGGAAAACCTCACCGATCCGTCGAAGCTGGGCGCCGGCATTGCGGTGGCCTTCGTCGCCACCGTGTATGGCGTGGGCTTCGCCAACCTCGTCTTCCTGCCGATGTCGAAGAAGCTGATGGCCTACGTGGCCGACGGGGTGTCGCAGCGCGAGATGCTCGTGGACGGGCTGGTCGGCATCGCCAACGGCGACAATCCGCGCATCATCGAGAGTCGCATGCAGGGCTACATCGCCTGAGCGTGCCGCGATGCGACGCCACCGCAGACACCGCCAGCTGGACGACGCGAACCACGAGAATCACGATCGCTGGCTCGTGTCCTACGCGGACTTCATCACCCTGCTGTTCGCGTTCTTCGTCGTGATGTACTCGCTGTCGTCGGTGAACGAGGGCAAGTACCGCGTGCTGTCCGATTCGCTGATCAACGCCTTCCGCAACATCACCGTGAATGTGCCGGGCGATCCGGTCATCGCCCCGCCGCCGGCCGTCGCGCCGCCCAAACCCGCGCCGCTGTCGCCGAATCCCGACGAGGAGGTCGAGAGGCGGCGTCGTGCCGAGTACAAGCGCATGACGACGATGGCCGAGGACATCCGGCGCGTGCTGGAGCCGCTCACCCAGGGGGGGCAGGTGCGCGTGGCCGAGGGGGCGCGCGGGATCTCGGTGGAAATCAACGCCCGGGTGCTGTTTGCGCCGGGCGATGCGGTGCTCGCGGCGCCTGCGGTGACGGCCCTGCGGGCGGTGGCCGAGGTGCTGGCGCGGGCTGAGTTTCCGGTGACGGTGGAAGGGCACACCGACAACCTGCCGATACGCACCGGGCGCTTCCCGTCGAACTGGGAGCTGTCCGCGGTGCGTGCATCCACGGTCGTGCGGCTCTTCATCGAGTCGGGCGTGCGTGGCGACCGTCTCACTGCGGCGGGTTACGCGGACCAGCGTCCGCTCACCGACAACACCAACGAGGAGGGCCGTGCACGCAACCGGCGCGTGACGATCCTCATCGAGTCGATGGTCGGCGAGCCGCCGCCGCGCGGGCCGGGGCAGATCCGCCAGGGCGATCCGATCCGTGCGATCCTGCCGGGCGAGGTGGTCGAAAGCGAGGAAACGCCTCCCGCCCGTTGAGGGCGCGCGGCACGCCCGTGTTTCAGGCGCCGGCGTGCGGGATGAAGCGTTCCAGCACGTGTCCTGTCATCCCCTTCGCAAGCTCCTCCTCTCCGTAGAAGATCGTGCCGATGCCTTCGTTGCTCAGCAGCCGCGAGTCGTCCTCACTGTGGGTGCGCAGGACGATCTCGATCGCCGGATTGAGCGCGCGCGCAGTGGCGACCATGGGGCGGACGTTGACGGGGTCGGGCGTGGCGATCACCAGCATCGCCGCGTTGGCGATGTGGGCCTGGATCAGCACCGCCGGTTCGGACGCGTCGCCCGCGACCGCCGCCACGCCTTCGCTGCGCAGCTGTTCGACCTGTTCGCGGTTCTGTTCGGCGACGACGAAGGGGATGCCGCGCGCGGAGAGGGCTTGCGCGATGCGCCGGCCGACGCGCCCGTAGCCGACCAGCACGACCTGGCCTTCGAGGTACTGGCGCGCGGTGGTGGTCGGCAGTTCGGCGTACGGGTCTTCGCGGCGCTCGAGCCGCCGTGCGAACTCGGAGTGCTTCAGCGTCCACTCGCGGATCGGCTTGACCGTCGCGAACACCAGCGGATTCAGCGCGATCGAGATCAGCGCGCCAGCGAGCACGAGGCTCATGCCGGTCTGCGGCAGCAGGCCCAGCGACAGCCCCAGCCCGGCGAGGATGAAGGAGAACTCGCCGATCTGCGCGAGGCTGGCCGCGACCGTGAGTGCGGTGTTGAGCGGATAGCGGAACGCGAGCACCAGCGCCATCGCCGCGAGCGATTTGCCGACGATGATGATGAGCACGACGGCGAGCACCTGCAGCGGGTGATCGACGACCACGGCGGGATCGAACAGCATGCCGACGGCGACGAAGAACAGCACCGAGAAGGCGTCGCGCAGCGGCAGCGACTCCTCGGCGGCGCGGTGGCTGAACTCCGATTCGCGCATCATCATGCCGGCGAAGAAGGCGCCCAGCGCGAAGGACACGCTGAAGAGCTGCGCGGCGCCGTAGGCGATGCCGATCGCGGCGGCGATCACCGACAGCGTGAACAGCTCGCGCGAGCCGGTGCGCGCGACCTGCCACAGCAGCCAAGGGAGCACGCGGCGGCCGGCGATCAGCATCAACGCGATGAAGGCGGTGACTTCGAGCAAGGTCTTGCCGATGGTCTTCCACAGCGGGTCGGCGGCGCCGGCGGCGGAGTCCGCGGGGGCGCCGAGCGTGCCCGCGAGCGGTGGCAGCAGCACGAGGATGACGACGGTGGCGAGATCCTCGACGACCAGCCAGCCGACCGCGATGCGGCCGTTCATGGTGTCGAGCACGCCGCGCGCCTCGAGCGCCTTGAGCAGCACCACGGTGCTCGCGCACGACAGCGACAGGCCGAACACGAGCGCGGCGCCGAGGTCCCAGCCCCACCACCACGCCACCCCCATGCCCAGCACGGTGGCGAGGCCCATCTGCACGACCGCGCCGGGCAGGGCGATGCGCCGCACCGCGAGGAGGTCGTCGAGCGAGAAGTGCAGGCCGACGCCGAACATCAGCAGCATCACGCCGATCTCGGAGAGCTGCGAGGCGGTGTGGATGTCGGCAACGAAGCCGGGGGTTGCGGGGCCGATCGCGATGCCGGCGACGAGGTAGCCGACGAGCGCCGGCACTTTCAGGCGTTCGGCGACGAAGCCGAGCACCAGCGCGAAGCCGAAGGCCGCGGCGATGGTCGTGATGAGGGAGATGTCGTGGTCCATTCGGAGTCTTGTTCGTTGGGGGAGGGCAGCCATGACGACGCCCGCCGGTCTCGGGGGAGGCCGGCGGGCGTCGGGATGCCGCTTCCTGAAAGACTGCGCGGCGGCGAATGGGTTCCGGCCGCCGGGGCGCGGCCGGCAAATCAGGCCGTCGTCAGGGCCGCGGGCGCGACCTTGGGGGTGAGCGCCATGCCCTTGCGTGCGCGACGGTGGACAAGCGACGCGAGTTGGGACGGTTTCAGGTCGATCGTCACGGCCTTGCCGCCGCGGCCGGTGCCCTCGACGCGCAGCGTCGCCTCGTCGGCCGGGACGGCCACCGCGACGAGTGCTTCCTTGTCGTCGAGCGCCATCACGATGACGCCGCGTCCGCCGGCCTGCACCTTCATCTCGCTGCGCATGAAGACGAGGATGCGGCCGTTCTCGGACACCGCGGCGATGCGTTCGCCGACTACGCGGGTGGGGCCGAGGACCTTCTCGCCCTTCTCCAGCGTCATGAAGGCCTTGCCCGCGCGCTGGCGGCTGGTGGCGTCACCGAGCGTGCAGATGAAGCCGTAGCCGCCGGAGTTCGCGAACATCCAGCTCGATTCGGGTTCGGCGGTGAGCACCTGCGCGAGCTTGCCGCCGTCCTGGAAGTCGACCAGCGTCGTCATGGGGGCGCCGTCGCCGCGCCCGCCGGGCAGATCGGCCACGCGCACGGTGTAGGCGCGGCCGTTGGTGTCGATGACGACGAGCGGCCAGGTGGTGCGCGTCTCGATCACCGCGAAGGCGAAGTCGCCCGCCTTGTAGCTGATCGCCGCGGCGTCGATGCCGTGGCCCTGGCGCGAACGGACCCAGCCGTTCTTCGACACGATCACGGTGACGGGTTCGTCCGGCACGCTGATCTCCGCGGGGGCGACCGCGGCGACGGCTTCGATGACGGTGCGGCGCGCATCGCCGTACTTCTTCGCGTCCTCGGTGATCTCCTTGAGGATCAGCCTGGTCATCGCGGCGTGGCTGTCGAGGATGTGTTGCAGGCCGTCGCGCTCGTCCTTGAGTTCGGCGAGCTCCTTCTCGATCCTGAAGCCTTCGAGGCGCGCGAGCTGGCGCAGGCGGATCTCGAGGATGTCCTCGGCCTGCACGTCGCTGAGGCCGAAGGCGGCGATCAGCGCGGGCTTGGGCTCGTCGGACTCGCGGATCACGCGGATCACTTCCTCGATGTGCAGGAAGGCGATCATGCGGCCTTCGAGGATGTGGATGCGGCGGTTGACCTCGTCCAGGCGGTGGCGGGTGCGGCGATCGACGGTGACGTAGCGGAAGTCGATCCACTCGCGCAGGATCTGCACGAGGTTCTTCTGCTGCGGCCGGCCGTCGCGGCCGATCATGGTCATGTTGAGCGAGGCGGAGGTCTCGAGGCTGGTGTGCGCGAGCAGCACGGCCATGAACTCGTCGCGGCTCTGGCGGCTGGAGCGCGGCTCGAGAACGATGCGCACGGGCGCCTTGTCGCTGGATTCGTCGCGCACGGTCTCGAGCACGCCGAGCACGAGCTGCTTGAGGTTCTTCTGCTCCTGGCTGACTTCCTTCTTGCCGGCGCGCGGCTGCGGGTTGGTCAGCGTCTCGATCTCGGCCAGCACGCCGGCGGCGGACACGCCGTGCGGCAGCTCGTCGACGATGACGCGCCACTGGCCGCGCGCGAGCTCCTCGATGTGCCAGCGCGCACGCACGCGCAGGCTGCCGCGGCCCGACTGGTAGGCGTCGCGGATGGCGTCGGGCGAGGAGATCAGTTGCCCGCCACCGGGGAAGTCGGGGCCGGGCAGCAGCGGCAGGATGTCGTCTAGGCCGGCGTCCGGGTGGCGGATGAGATGCACGGTCGCATCGGCGACCTCGCGCAGGTTGTGCGGCGGGATCTCGGTCGCCATGCCGACGGCGATGCCGGAAGCGCCGTTGAGCAGCACGAAGGGCAGGCGCGCGGGCAGGAGCTGCGGCTCCTCGAAGGCGCCGTCGTAGTTGGGCACGAAGTCGACGGTGCCGCGGTCGATTTCCGACAGCAGCAGTTCGGCGATCGGCGTCAGGCGGCATTCGGTGTAGCGCATCGCCGCGGCCGAGTCGCCGTCGCGCGAGCCGAAGTTGCCCTGGCCGTCGACGAGCGGGTAGCGCAGCGAGAAGTCCTGCGCCACGCGCACCATCGCGTCATAGACGCTGGAGTCGCCGTGGGGATGGTATTTACCGATGACGTCGCCGACGACGCGCGCCGACTTCACGTGCTTGGACGTTGCCGACAGGCGCATCTCGTTCATCGCGTAAAGGATGCGGCGCTGCACCGGCTTCATGCCGTCCTCGACCTGCGGCAGCGCGCGCGACTTCACGACGCTCATCGCGTAGGCGAGGTAGGCGCGCTCGGCGTACTGGTCGAGGGCGAGGGTGCCGTCGTCGGGGGGCGGGGCGTCGTTGCCGCCGCCTGCCGGTGGGG
>NZ_WTVK01000104.1 GCF_012910805.1 Aromatoleum evansii | reverse complement strand
GCGGTGTCCCCTTCCGGGGCGGGGCTGCCCGCGATGACGGGGAGGGTCGCGAGGTTGTTGCGCGCGCGGTGCGTGACGGCGGTGATGAGGAAGCGGCGCTGGTCCGCGTCCGTGCCCGGGTGGCGTGCGTGGCCGCGGAGTTCGAAGGTGGTGCCGGGGGCGGCGTCGCGCACGGTGCCTTCGCCGAGCATCTCGCGCTGGCGGGCGTCGATGGCTTCGCGCTGGCGCCGGATCATGCGTTCGCCGTCGGCTGCGGTCTGCCAGGCGTAGGGGCCGGGGTCGTCGGTGGCGACGGTGGTGGCCGCGGAGTCGCGATGGGCGCTGTCGGCGGTCTGGGGATGCGTCGCCAGACCGCGGTAGTCCCAGCTCGCGGCGCGGGTAGTGGTGGTGTCGAGGCGCGCGGTGGCGCTCCAGCGGTCGAGGCTGTCCTCGGCGAGCGTCGCGCCCGCCTGGGTGAAGCGCACCTGCGGCTGCGGGTTGTCGCGGAAGGCGGCGTTGTGGTCGGCGATGACGAGGGTGTGGGCGCCAAGCGCGGGGCCGCTGTCGGACTGGTGCTCGAACCAGCAGAAGAGGCCTTCCTCGGCGAGCAGGCGGCGGAGGAAGGCGAGGTCGCTCTCGCGGTACTGGGTGCTCATGCCGCGGCGCGGGTAGGCCGCAGGATCGGCGAGCTGCCAGCGCCACGCGGGGGCGAGTCGTCCGCGGCCTTGCCAGTCGCCAAGGAGCTCGTCGACGATCTCGACGACGCTCATGTCCTGGAAGAGGTAGCTGTCGCGGGTGTGGCCGAGGAAGCTCAGCCACGGTTCGATGGTCAGCCGGTAGCGCGCGAAGCCGCCGTCGGCGCCGAGGCGGGCGGCATGCGTGATGTGGCCGTGGAAGGGGCGCGGCGCGGTGCGTGAGGCGGCGGTGAGGAGATCGACGCGTGCGGGCTGCCCGAGCAGGGCGGCCAGCGGCAGCCTGGCGTCGGCGCTCAGGGCGGTGAGTTCGATGCGGAAGCCGGCATGCGCGGCGAGCGGACCGAGCGATTCGTCGATGGTGACCGTTTCGGCGAGCAGCACGTCGGGGCCGAGCGGCGTCGTCAGGGTGAGCAGTCGCGCGCTCTGACGCCAGCCGGCGCCGCCGGCGATGAATTCGGAAATTCTGTCCATGTGGGAGCCGGGACGCGCGCCGCCGCGAACAGGGGCAGCAGCGGCGCTTCTGCTAGGTTGCCGGAAAGCCCGTTAGCATAACGTAAATCAATGTCATCGGGATTATCGTCGAGCGGCTCGCAGGGCGATGGAGGGGGTTGCGGCTTCAGCCGCGAATCGGCGATATCGCACGCGGCGCGGCCCATTCGCGGCTGAAGCCGCTCCCACGGGGGAATTGGTGTCGATCAGCGGCACCCACGGGGGAATCGGTGCCGATCAGCGGCTGACCCCGCTGACGCGGTGGCACGGAGCGCGCAAAACGCGGTCGAAGTGGGTGGCGGATGCCTGCTGCCGACCTCACGCGCGGCGGGCGTGCGCGCGGAGCTACGGCGCTGCGAAAAATGTTGCTTACATTTTTCGGGTGTCTGGGCACAATGACGACAACGGGACTTGGTGCGAGGACGGCCATGCGACTGCACGGGTTTCTGGTGACGCTGCTGGGCCTTCTGGGCGCCGGCCTGTTCGCGTCCGCGGCGGGCGCGGCCGACGCGAATGCGCTCAACGTCTATAACTGGAACGACTACATCGCGCGCGATACGGTCCCGGCCTTCGAGAAGGCGACCGGCATCGCGGTGAAGTACGACCTGTACGACAGCAACGCGACGCTGCAGGGCAAGCTGCTGACGGGTGCGAGCGGCTACGACGTCGTCTATCCCAGCGTCGAGTATGCGGGCCGGCAGATCCAGGCGGGCATCTTCCAGCCACTCGACAAGGCGCGCCTGCCGAATCTCGCCAATCTCGATCCGGTGATCCTCAAGGCGGTCGAGCGCGCCGACCCGGGCAACCGGTACGTCGTGCCCTACATGTGGTACACGACCGGGGTTGCGATCAATGTCGATAAGGTCGGGAAGGCGCTGGGCGGCAAGCTGCCGGACAACGCGTGGGACCTGCTCTTCGACCCGGGCGTGACCGCGCGCCTGAAGGGCTGCGGCATCGCGCTGATGGACGAGGCGAGCGACGTGATTCCCGCGGCGATGCTGTATGCCGGCGCCGACACCGCGAAGATGGACGCGGCCGACATCCGTGCCGCGGTCGAGCGCATCCGCCCGGTGCGGGGCGACATCCGAGTGTTCAACACGTCGCCGATCGACCAGATGGCCAAGGGCAGCCTGTGCGTCGCGATGATGTTCTCGGGCGACGCGCTGATCGCCGCGCGGCGGGCGGCTGAGTCGCACACCGGCGCGAAGGTGCGCTACCTGATCCCGAACACGGGGGCGATGATGTCGGTGGACGTGATGGCGATTCCGCGCGATGCGCCGCACGTCGCCAACGCGCACGCATGGATCAATGCGATGCTGGATCCGCAGGTCGTCGCGCAGATCTCCAACGAGACCTACTACCTCAGCGCGAACAAGGCGGCGCTGCCGCTGACCTCGGCGGAGATCACGGGCAACCCGGCGATCAACGTGCCCGAGGCGCTGAAGCAGCGCCTGCACGCCAAGCCGGTGCTGACGAAGGAGGTTCAGCGCGAGCTCACGCAGGCGCTGAACCGCTTCAAGACCGCGAAGTAGCGCGGCCGGGCCGGGAGGCGGTCGTGGACCACAACGGCGACGGGGCGGCGGGGGGTAGGGCAAACCGGCGCGCCTACCTGCGCATCGAGGGCGTGACCAAGCGCTTCGACGACACCCTCGCGGTCGATGACGTGTCGCTGGAGATCGCCGAGCGTGAGATCTTCGCGCTGCTGGGCAGCTCCGGCTGCGGCAAGAGCACGCTGCTGCGCATGCTCGCGGGGCTGGAGATGCCCGACGCGGGGCGCATCGTGCTCGATGGCGAGGACCTCGCTGCCGTGCCCGCGCACCGGCGCCCGACCAACATGATGTTCCAGTCTTACGCGCTGTTCCCGCACATGACGGTGGAGGCCAACGTCGCGTTCGGGCTGTGGCAGCTGCGCCCGCGCCTCGCGCGTGCCGAGGTCGAAGCGCGTGTCGCCGAGATGCTGGAGCTGGTGCAGATGCAGCGTTATGCGCGCCGCAAGCCGCACGAGCTCTCGGGCGGGCAGCAGCAGCGCGTCGCGCTCGCGCGCAGCCTCGCAAAGGAGCCCAAGCTGCTGCTGCTCGACGAGCCGCTCGCCGCGCTGGACAAGAAGATCCGCCAGCGCACGCAGCTCGAACTCGTGAACCTGATCGAGCGTGTCGGTGTGACCTGCATCCTCGTGACGCACGACCAGGAAGAAGCGATGACGATGGCCGGGCGCATCGGCGTTATGAACGAGGGGCGGCTGCTGCAAGTCGGCACGCCGGGCGAGATCTACGAGACGCCGGACTGCCGCTTCACGGCCGAGTTCATCGGCGAGACCAACCTGTTCCAGGGGCGCGTCGTCGGTGGGGCGCTCGCGTGCGCGGAGTTTCCCGCGGCGATCGTGCTTCCGCCCGATGCGGGGCTGGCGCAAGGGGACGAGGCCTGGGTCTCGGTGCGCCCCGAGCGCGTGGCGCTGAGCCGCGCCGGTGGCGTGCCGGGCGGCGCCGGCTGCAATGCCGCGACCGGCGAGGTCGCCGAGATCGCTTATCTCGGCAGCCATTCCGTGTATCACGTGCGGCTTGCGAACGGCCGCATCGTGATCGCGAGCGTGCCCTCCGTGCATTGGGGCGACGCCGCGCCGCCGACCTGGGGCGATGCGGTACGCGTCGCGTGGTTCGCGCCCGACGGCGTGGTGCTGACGCGATGACACGGCGGCGCTTCGTCCTCGCGCGCGGACGCTTCTGGACGGGGCTGCTGCCCTGGGCGTGGATGCTGCTCTTCTTCGCGCTGCCCTTCGCGCTGATCGTGAAGGTCAGCCTGTCCACGCCCGAGCTCGCGATCCCGCCCTACGTGCCGCCCTTCGTCATGGAGCCGGGCGAGCTGCTGCCGCATTTCCGCCCGGACTTCACGAGCTACCGTCGCCTGCACGACGAAGTGCTCGCGCTCGGCACGCCCGCCGCGGACCTGCAGTACCTCTCCGCGTGGGGCGGCTCGTTGCTGCTGGCGGCCCTGACGACGCTGCTGTGCCTGCTGATCGGCTATCCCTTCGCCTACCACATCGCCCGCTCGCGCGAGGCCGCGCGCAACACGCTGCTGATGCTGGTGATGTTGCCGTTCTGGACCTCCTTCCTGCTGCGCGTGTATGCGTGGATGGTGCTGCTCGACAGCAGCGAGCTGGGGCTGATCAACCGCCTGCTGCTCGCGGCGGGCCTCGTCGATGCGCCGCTGCAGCTCCTTTACAATCAGGGCGCGGTGCTGGTCGGCATGGTCTACAGTTATCTACCCTTCATGGTGCTGCCGCTCTATGCCAACCTCGTGAAGCTCGATCAGCGCCTGCTCGAGGCGGCCGCCGACCTCGGCGCGCGGCCGTGGACGACCTTCCTGCGCGTGACCCTGCCGCTGTCGCGGCGCGGCATCGTCGCCGGGGCCATGCTGGTGTTCATCCCGGCGGTGGGCGAGTTCGTGATCCCCGATCTGCTGGGCGGCGGCGACGTGCTGATGATAGGCCGCAGGATCTGGGAGGACTTCGGTCCCAACCAGGACTGGCCGATGGCGGCGGCGGTCGCGGTGACGATGGTGCTGGTGCTGCTCGCGCCCATCGTGCTGCTGCACCGGCATGGCCGCGCCAATGGCGACGACGGGGAGGCAGGACCATGAGCGTGCGCTCCCGTCCCGGTGCGACGGCCTGGCTGTTGGCCGTATACGCCTTCCTGTACGTGCCCATCCTGTGCCTGATCGTGTTCTCCTTCACGGCCGGCGAGATCACGACGCAGCTCGACGGCTTCTCGCTGCGCTGGTACGCCGAGCTCGCGCGCGACGAGGAGCTGATCGGCGCGGTGCTGCTGTCGCTGCGCGTGGGCGCGCTGGCGGCGACGGCGGCGGTTGTCGTCGGCACTGCGGCGGCTTTCGTGCTCGCGCGCTTCGGGCGCTATCCGGGCAGCGCCGCCTTCGCCGGCATGACGACGGCGCCGATGGTGATGCCCGAGGTCGTGATCGGGCTGTCGCTGGTGCTGCTGTTCACGCATCCGCTCTTCGCCTCCCTCGGCGGGCGCGGCGTCGCGGCGATCTGGGCCGCGCACACGACCTTGTGCACTGCCTATGTCACCGTGCTCGTGCAGTCGCGCCTGCGCGAGATGGACCGCTCGCTGGAGGAGGCGGCGCTCGACCTCGGCTGCCCGCCGTTCAAGGTCTTCTTCGTGATCACCGTGCCGGTGATCGCGCCGGCGCTGCTGGCGGGATGGCTGCTCGCGTTCACGCTGTCGATGGACGACTTCGTGCTCGCCGCGATGCTGTCCGATCCCGGCAGCACGACGCTGCCGGTGCTGGTGTTCGCGCGCCTGCACCACGGCCTGAAACCCGAGATCAATGCACTTGCGACGGTCATCGTCGTGCTCGTGTCGCTCGCCGTCGTCGTCGCCAATCGCGCGATGCTGTCGGCGCAGAGGAAACGCGCGGCGGCGCTGCGTCATGCGGCGGGAATTTCACCGACGGCTGCGCCAACCGTTACACTTTCGAGTCCCGACATGCGGAGGTGAGTGGATTGCGCGTTCCCGAAACCGTCGAGATCATCGACGAGCAGGATGACGAGAAGGCCGTCCAGGCGGCCGCCGCGGTCGAGGAGCATGCCGCCGACGAGCGCCCGGCCAGCCTGCCGGCGATGTACCGTGCGCTGTGGCAGCACGCCGAGGGCGTGCGCCACCTGATCTTCGGCGCCTTCGGCCTGCTGCTCGCCTCTCAGCTCTTCAAGCTCGCGGTGCCGTGGTTCGCAGGCAACGCGATCAACGCGATCCAGAAGGGCGGGCTCGGCTCATTGTCGGATGCCGGGCGCTGGCTGATCCTCGTGTTCACGGCCATCGTCGCAACCTGGCTGTTGCACGGCCCCGGCCGCATCCTCGAACGCAACGTCGCGCTGCGCGTGCGCGAACGCCTGTCGGCGCTGCTCGTCGGGCGGCTGATGCGCGCGCCGCTGGCGTGGCACGAGCGCCACCACTCCGGCGAGATCACGCACCGCGTGCAGCAGAGCACCAGCGCGCTGTACGACTTCGCGCAGAGCCAGTTCATCTACCTGCAGAACACCGTGCAGCTGATCGGCCCCATCGTCGCGCTGTGGTTGATCTCCACGCTCGTCGGCAGCGTTGCGGTGATCGGCTACGGGCTGATCGCGCTGATGATCACGCGCTTCGACCGCGTGATGATGAAGATCGCCGTCGATACCAACCGCGCCGAGCGCGCGTGGTCCGCGACCATGGTCGACGTGCTCGGCAACGTGCTGTCGGTGCTCGCGCTGCGCCGCGCCGAAGGCGTCGCGCGCCTGATCGCGGCGCGGCTGGAGGCGATGGCGGGGCCCTTGAAGCGCAGCATCGTCATCAACGAGGCGAAGTGGGCCGCGGTCGACCTGCTCGCGAGCCTGCTGTGGTGCATCCTCGTCGCCGTGTATGCCGCGCAGGCGGCCGGCGTCATCGGCGCGGAGGCGGCAGCGGGCGTCGCGACCGGCATCGCGCTGGGCAAGGTCTTCATGGTGTACGAATACTCGCAGCAGGCCGGCGGGGTGATCACCGCGATCGCCTCGCACTTCCAGTCGCTGTCGCGCCAGCGCGCTGATTTCGCCTCGGCGCAGCCGGTGTTCGCGGCGCGCGAGGCGGCCGAGCCCGCGCGCTGCAGCGCCGAGGGCGAGCCGTGGCAGCGCATGACCGTGGCGGACCTGAGCTTCGCCCATGCCGGAGCCGAGCGCGCCGGCGCGGCGATCGATATCCCCCGCCTGGAGCTCGAACGCGGCCGCCGCTACGCGCTGGTCGGCCCCAGCGGCGCGGGCAAGAGCACGCTGCTGCGCCTGCTCGCCGGGCTCGACACCCCGGCTGAGGCGGTCGTGAGCTTCGACGCGATCCCCGCGCCCGAGGCCGCGTCCATCCTGCGCGGCATCGCGACGCTGATCCCGCAGCAGGCCGAGATGTTCGACGGCACGGTCGCCGAGAACCTCCTGCTGGGCGGCACCGCCAATCCCGACGCGATCACCGCCGCGCTGCGCGCGACCTGCGCGGATGCCTTCGTCGAAGGACTGCACGGCGGGCTCGCCGCGCGCGTCGTCGAAGGCGGCGCGAACTGGTCCGGTGGCCAGCGCCAGCGCCTCGCGCTCGCCCGCGGCGTGCTCGCGGCCGACGGCAGTTCGCTGGTGCTGCTGGACGAGCCGAGCAGCGCGCTCGACCCGGAAACCGAGGCGCGCGTGTATCAGGGCCTGTTCGAGCACTTCGCCGATGCGGTGGTCGTGTCCTCGGTGCACCGCCTGCACCTGCTCGACCGTTTCGACCAGGTGATCCTGATGCAGGGCGGGCGCATCGAGGCGATGGGGACGGCGTGGGAGCTCGCGCAGGTCTCGCCGCTGTTCCGCGAGATGCTCGCGGTGCAGGGCAGCGCGCGCGGCTGATGCCGCCGTCAGCGCGATCCTTCGGATGCCGAAGCGTCGGCCGCTTTCGGCGCCGCAGCCTCGAGCCGGGACTCCTCGATCCATTCGCGCCACACGGCCATCACGACCGCCAGGATGACCGGGCCGAGGAACAGCCCGACCAGCCCGAACGCCGCCAGGCCGCCCAGCACGCCGAACATCACGAGCAGGAAGGGAATGCGCGTCGCGTTGCTGATCACGAGCGGGCGCACCAGGTTGTCGACCCAGCTCACCGCCAGCGCGCCCCATAGCAGCAGGCCGATGCCGCCGACCATGTCGTCGTTGACCAGCATCCAGACGCCGATCGACCCCCACACGAAGGGTGCGCCGAAGGGGATCATCGCGATCAGCGCCGTGACCGCACCGAGCAGCACCGGGGCCTGCAGGCCCGCCCACCAGTAGCCCAGCCCGGCGACGAAGCCCTGCGCCAGCGCGGTGGCGATCAGCCCCCACACCACCGCCTTGGTCATGCCGCCGACGGCGGCAAGGTAGGCGTCGATGCGGGTGCCGAGAAAACGGGACAGGACGCTGTGGACCTGCTGCAGAACCTTTTCGCCGTCGCGGTACACGAAGAAGACCGTGATCAGCGCGAAGCCGAGCTTCGCCGCATTGCGCCCGACATCGCCGACGAGCGCGACGAGCTGGTCGGCACCCTCGCGGCCCCAGGCGGCGAGCTGCGTTCGCAGCGCGTCCGGGTCGTTGCCGATCAGGTCGAGCTGTTCCTGCAGCCAGCCGCCGAGCCAGGGCAGCGTGCGGATCGCCTCGGGCAAGCTCAGCGGCCCCTGCGTGAGCCGCTCGATCACCGCGGTGTAGGCCGTGCCGATCTCCCCACGGAACAGTCCGCCCAGCCACAGCGCAGGCAGGATGAAGGCCGCGCTCAGCAGCAGCGTCATGAGCAATGCGCTGGGCGTCGGGCGGCGGAGCGCCCGGCGCAGGCGCCGATACAGCGGCCATGTCGCGTAGGCGATGATGAGCGCCCACGCGACCGGCACGATGAATAGCTGCAGCACGGCGTAGGCGAGCACCAGCAGCCCGCCGAGCAGGAAGCCGAGGATCACGCGGCGCACCAGCTTGTCGGCGACCTGGTCGATCATCGCGCCGCCTCGACGGCGCGCCTGGTGGTCAGGAACGGCAGGATGCGTTTCATGCGTGACTCCGTGTGACGATGAAAGACTTCTGCGTGTTGCGCGATCAAGCGGCCGCCAGTCTTTCGGTCCGGTTCTCGATGAGCTCGTCGTGGCCTGTTCCGCCGCGGGACCCGATCAGTGCATCACCCAGCGCCGTCCTTCCGCGGCGACCTTGTACAAGCGCCAGCCGTCGGCGCCGGGGGTGCCGCACAGGCCGTAGATGAACGGCAGTTCGGCACGGCCGGGGATCTCGAAGCGCAGGTCGCGGAAGCCCGCACACAGGCTGCCGGAGGCGTCCTGCTGCGCGTGGTCGAGCACCGGGAACATCGCGAACCAGCGGTAGAAGGCGAAATCGCCCTTGCCCCACACCTCGCGCGCGAACCCCTGCAGGTTGCCGTTGCCGAAGCGCGGGCGTGTTTCCCACTGTGCCAGTGCGACCGGGCGGTAGGGGGCGGAGAAGCGGCGGATGAAGTTGTCCTCGGGGCCGGCGGTGAGCACCTCCGCGCGACGCGTGTTGAGGTGGGCGAAATGGTACTGCTCGCCGTCGAACACGATCGCGGTCCAGTTGAAGGGCGAGGCCGGGCGCGGCGCGGCATCGACCTCGATGATCGGCACCTGGTTCGCCGCCGCCCAGGCGCGCGCGGCGGCGATCGCCTCGCCGCGGCCCACGGCCCCGACGCCGATCCATGCGACGACGAGCACGAGCGCGGTCGCGGCCGGGATGCGGCTGCTGCGCCACAGCGCGCTGGCGACGAGGCCCGCGACGAGGCTGCCGGTGATCACCAGGTCGATGATGAAGGTGGTGCCCCAGCCGAAGCGCCGGTCGGAGAAGGGGGCGAGGATCATCGTGCCGAACTGGGTGATGAGGTCGCCCGCGATGTGGATCAGGATGCCGGCGCAGGCGACGGCATAGAAGCCGCGCCAGTCCGTGCCGGGGCGGCTGCGCCGTGCGAGGCGCCCGAACAGCCACGCGAGCAGCAGGCCCCACAGCGGCAGCAGGACGAGCGAGTGGGTGACGCCGCGGTGGCCGCGCAGGTAGGCGAGTTCGGAGACGTAGCCGAGGACGAAGTCGAGGTCGGGAAAGGTCGCGGCCGCCGCGCCGGCGGCCACCGTCTGCCAGACCGGCAGGGGCGTCGCG
>NZ_WTVK01000103.1 GCF_012910805.1 Aromatoleum evansii | reverse complement strand
CAAGGAGGGCGATCGCGGCGTGGCTGTTTCCGCCTGCGGCAGCGGTCGCGGCGGTTCGGCAGCCCCGCGGTGGAGGGACGCCGATGGAGGGGCCATCGTCGATGGACTCGTTCATCGTCTGTCTGGTGTGCGTTGACGGTTGGGTTGCCCGCACGCCATCCAGCGCGGGGCCGAATCGACCGGCCCCATGTCGACGCCGAATCGGGGTTGCAAGTTCCGCCGGCCCGGCTGACGAGGGCGGATAGTCACGCTTGCTTGCGCAAGGCTCGTTGTTTTCGGTCGATTATCGGGTACGCCCGGGCGAAAGCAAAGTGCCGAAACGTATCGGTCTGGCAGCGCAGTTGCCGAACGGCTTGCGCGCCCGATCGCCGCGGATTACCGCGTTGCGGACGCGGGCGGGGTTTCCAGATAGGGGAAGTATTGCCGGTCGGCGCCCACGAGGTGCTGGGCGACGATGTCGTAGGCGAGGAACTGGAATACTTCCGCGATGGGGAGCTCGGCGTCCAGCCGGGCGCGTTCGAACAGTCGATTGGCCTGCGCGAGCAGATGCCCGTGTTCGGCGGCGTGCGCCTCGCGGTCGGGATAGCCGATGGAGGCATGCAGCCGCTCTTCCTCAGCGAAATGCGCGGTGATGTCCTCGACCAGGACCTCCATCGCTTCGAGGACTTCCGCCCGCGGCGCGTGGGCGATTACCGCCTGCAGGAGCCGGTTGGCGTGTTCGAAAAGCTGACGGTGCTGACGGTCGACGCGCTCGTTGCCGCTGCGGTAGCTTTCGCGCCACACCAGCTCGACGGGCGAGGAGGCGAGCCGGGTGCCGTCGCTCGCGAAGGCGGAGTAGGGGTCGGAGACGACGCGGTTACGTCCGGTGTTCTTGGCCCGGTACATGGCACGGTCGGCACGTGCGAGCCAGTGCTCGAAGCCTTCGCCGCAACGGTACTCGGCGACCCCGGCGCTGATGGTGACGGGCCGTGCGCTCGACAGCCGCGCTTCCGCCACGCGGGCACACAGCTTGTGCGCGAGCTGTTCGGCCTCGCGCAGGGCGGTGTCGGGTGCGAGCACGACGAATTCCTCGCCGCCCCAGCGCGTGATGGTGTCGGCGCGGCGGATGTCGCTGCGGATGCGGCGGACGAGTTCGACGAGAACGTAGTCGCCGACGGCATGACCGAGCTGGTCGTTGATTTCCTTGAAGTGATCGACGTCCAGCACGAGCAGGGAAACTGCGTGGCCGTGGCGCTCGGCGCGCGACATTTCCAGCAGCGCGGCGTCCTCGAGGTGGCGCCGGTTCCATGCGCCGGTCAGCCGGTCGGTGTAGGCGAGGCGCTCCATCTGCTCGAGGGCATGCAGGAGTTCGGCGTGGCGCGACTCGGCGTACTCGGCCGGATTGGGGAGGCTGCCCGTGCGTGCGCCGATCTCGGTGGCAATCATTCCCGAGGCGATGACTTCGCTGTCACCTGCGCGCAGGGGGAAGCGCGTGATGAGGAAGCGTCGCGCGCGCAGTCCCACGATGGCTTCTTCTTCGCTGTGGGTGACTTCCGCCGAGGCGCCGTTGCCGATGCGCAGGGCGCGGGGCAGGCCGGCGGTGTGCAGCACATCGTCCTCGTGTCGGCCCGGCAGCGATGCGGCCGGAACATTGAGGATCTGCGCAAAGGATTCGTTGGCGTACAGGTAGGTGCCGTCGTTGCCGCGAATCGCGATCAGCGCCGGCGACTGGGCGACGAGCGAATGCAGCAGCGACGCGTGGGCGTCGCGAGCCGGGGTTTCCGTTGAGGCCAGGGGTTCGCTCATTCGACCAAGTCCCGAGTGCGTGAAGAATAACCGCACTCCGTTCGATGGTTTGCGATCCGCGGCATTTTAGCGGGATCGCGGGGCGAGCGGCGTGATTCCGATCACATGCACCCTGGGCGGGGGCAGCGGCCCCGAGGCCGGTGCGCGGGCCCGGCGCGCGGCCGGACCCGCAAGGGGCTCAGTGGCCCGAGCAGCCGCAGCCGCCACCACCTCCGCCGCAGCCGCCGCCCGTGGATGCCGGGAGCGGAGCGGGTTCCTGGTCGCGCGCGTGGAGCTGGATGCGGAAGTCGATGACGATGTTGCCCGGTTCGCGCGCGACGTACGCGATCGAGACCTGGGCGCCGTAGCGCTGCTGGATCTGGTTGAGCAGCGGCAGGGGGTCGTGGTCGTTCACGAAGCGCATGGTCTCGCCATCCTCGAGGGATTCGAGGGCGCCGAAGATCGCGGCGTGGCGGAAGCGCTTGGCTACGCCGCGGGCGTCGAAGGGAAAGACGGTGTTGTCGAGGATGGGCAGTTCGCTCATGAGTCGGGTCTCCGGGTTGGGGCGGCGATGGCGATATGGATGCTCGCGCAAACGGGTAGGGGGTGCCGCAGGGTTCCGATCGTAGGTGGCGCAGGTGCCGCGCGCCTTGAGCCAGAACAAGAATCGCCCCCCGTCGTCGGCGGCGCGAAGGGGAGTGGAGGCACGCCCGCGATATGACGACGCGCAGGTTTTTCCCCTATGTGTTACCTTTAAATAAAACAAGAACATATTCGAGAAACAGGATGAAGCGAGCTGGGCGAAGTCCTTGCGGGCGTCGGAGGGCCGAGGCGATGGGGATTGTCGCTGCGCAGTGCCGTGCGGGGTGGAGGGGCTCTCGTGCCGCATGCGCGGATCAGCGGGGGGGCGATGCGCGCTAGCCGCCCGCCTGCATTCGCGGTGCCGGATGCGCCGAGACGCATGCGCCTGGGTCTGCGCGGCCGCTACGCCCTGTACGGTGCGGCGCTGACCACGCTGGTCGTGGTCGTGATGGCCGCCTTGTCGTATTTCAATGCACGCACGCTGGTGCAAGGTATCGCCACGGGGCACCTCGCGCAGATCGCCAGCTCGGTGTCGGAGCGCATCGAGCGCACGCTGGATCTGGCACATCGCGAGCTGGCCGCGCTCGCCGGACAGCCCCTGCTGTCGAATGCGCTGCTCGACTCGCAAGGGCGGGATGTCTATCTGAGACCCTTCCTCGCCCGCCACACGCTGGCGGCAACCATCGACTACAACCTCGTCCTCGTCGATTACCGCGGCGAGCCCGTCGCCGCGCGCAAGGCGCCGCGGAGCTTTCGTGGCGTGGCATGGCTGTCGGACAAGGTGTTGCGCGGCGAGACGCATGCCGAGATCGAGCATGGCGGCCCGGATGTGATGCTGCGCATCGCGGTCCCCATCCTGGTGAATGCCACCGGGACCTTCGAAGGGGCGCTGGTGTTCGAGGCGAATCTCAGCCAGTGGTTGCATGGCACCGCTTCGCCCTTCGACCTGAACGACGACGGTCTCGTCGAGGTGGTGCTGAGGGCAGGTGATGGCGTGGTCGTGCGGCGTACTTTCCCGGGCAACCCGGCGCGGCTGGTGACGAGCGCGCACGGGGTGAGTGCGGGGCTGCCCCTGTCGGCGCCCCTGCAGGTGGGCGTGAGCATGGATGCCGACGTCTTCGAGCGGCCGATCGGGATGTTGCTCGTCAAGCACGTGGCGTGGGGCCTGATCGCGATCGTTCTGGTCGGTGCGGGCAGTTATGCGCTAGCACGCGCCCAGACGCGTCGCATCGAGGAGCTTGCCAGCGAGGCCCGTGAAGTCGCGCTGACGGGGCGGCCGCGGCAGGGCTTCGGTGCGGGGCGCTTCGGCAACGACGAGGTGGGGGATCTCGCGGCGAGCCTGGTGCGTCTGCTCGAGGAGCTTAAGGCGCACGAGAGCGAGCTGGAGACGCTGGTCGAGGAGCGCACTGCGGACCTGAACCGTGCGCAGGCGATCGCGCATGTCGGCAGCTGGGTCTATCTGCCGCAGGAGCCCAGGCTCGAGCTGTCCGCCGAGACGCGACGGCTCTTCGGTTTGGCGGCCGAGCGGCGGCTATCGTGGCAGGTTCTCCTCGACGCGGTGCATCCCGAGGACCGCGGGATGGTGCGCAAGGCATGGAAGCGGGTGCTGGCGGGCCAGCCCTTCGATATCGAGCATCGCGTGCTGCTGGATGAGGAGGTCCGCTGGGTGCGCGAGATCGCCGAGCGCATCGTGCTCCCGGGCGAGCCGCCGCGCTGCGTCGGCACGGTGGAGGACGTCACGGAGCGGCGCCTCACGGAGGCGCGCATGCGCGAGGCGATGGTGGTGTTTTCGGCGTCGAGCCAGGGCATCATGACGATGGACGCGGCGGGCACGATCACGTCGGTAAATCCGGCGTTCTGCCGCATCACGGGTTATGCGGCGGAGGAGGTCATCGGGCGCAAGTCCACGGTCTTCGGGTCGGGACGCCAGGACGAGGCCTTCAACGACGCGATGTGGTCGGCGCTGGCGAGCTGCGGCGAGTGGGAGGGGGAGGTGTGGAACCGGCGCCGCAGCGGCGAGATCTACCCGCAGTGGCTGACGATGTCGGCGGTGCGCGGGGAGGAGGACGGCGTCGTCGAATATGTCGCGATGTTCAGCGACATCACCGAGCGCAAGCAGCACGAGGATGAGATCTGGCGCCAGGCCAATTTCGACGCGCTGACGGGCTTGGCGAACCGCAGCCTGTTGTACGACCGCCTCGATCGTGCGCTGGTGCACGCGCGCCGCAACGGCAGCAAGGCGGGCTTGCTGTTCCTGGATCTCGACGGCTTCAAGTGGGTGAACGACACGCTCGGCCACGACGTCGGCGACGAGTTGCTGGTCGAGGTTGCGCGCCGCCTGAAGGGCTGTGTGCGCGAGCAGGACACGGTGGCGCGCCTGGGCGGCGACGAGTTCACGATCGTGGTGGGCGACCTGCAGGACGCCGAGCATCTGCGTACGGTCGGCGAGAAGGTGCTGGGCGTGCTGGAGCAGCCGATCGCGCTGCCGGGCACGCGGCACCAGATTTCGGGCAGCATGGGCATCACCGTGTTCCCGGACGATGGCGACGACGTCCACAGCCTGCTGCGCAACGCGGACATCGCGATGTACAAGTCGAAGCAGAATGGCAAGAACCGCTTCCACTTCTATGCGCGCGAGATGCAGTGCGATGCGCTCAAGCGCATGCAGATCGAGGCGGACCTGCGCACCGCGCTGGCGCGGGATGCCTTCACCCTGGAATACCAGCCCATCGTCGCGGCCGACAGCGGCGAGCTGTTCGGCGCCGAGGCGCTGATCCGCTGGTCGCATCCGCAGCTCGGGGCGATGTCGCCCGCCGATTTCGTGCCGGTGGCGGAGGATAGCGGGCTGATCGTGCCGATCGGCGCGTGGGTGTTGCGCGAAGCCGTGCGCCAGATGCACGCCTGGCGCGAGCTCGGCCATGTCCTGCCGCACCTCGCGGTGAACGTCTCGGGGGTGCAGTTCCGCGACCCGGCCCTGCCCGAGCTGGTTGCCGAGGTGATGGACTGCTACGCGGTGGCGTCGGGGGCGCTGACGCTGGAGATCTGCGAGTCGGTGATGGTCGACGCCAACAGCGCGACCGAGAAACGCATGCGTGCGCTGAAGGAGCAGGGGGTTGCGTATTCGCTCGACGACTTCGGCACGGGATTTTCGTCCTTGTCGTACCTGAAGCGCTTCCCGGTCGACATCGTCAAGATCGACCGCAGCTTCGTGCGGGACTGCCCCGGGGACCGCAATGACGTGCACCTGGTGGAGGCCATCATCAACATGGCGCACAGCCTCGACCTGAAGGTGGTGGCGGAAGGCGTGGAGACGCAGGCGCAGGCCGACTTCCTGCGCGAGCGCGGATGCGATTTCCTGCAGGGTTACCTGATCGCGAAACCGCTGCGCGCAGAGGCCTTCGAGGGGCTGCTGTTCCGCCGGGAGGCGCGGGCCGGGCGCGGCGGGCTGTCGCTGGTGGCGGGATGAAATCCCGCCCTGCGGCAGGCCTGTCCTGAGCTTGGCGAAGGGCTCAGGACGAACGGCGATCTTCGAGGGGGCGCATCAGTCCGCGTATTCGAAGCGCACGCGCTTGACGTTGCACAGCAGCTCGTAGGCGATCGTGTTCGCTGCTTCGGCGATGCGGTTCACCGGGACGTTGTTGCCCCACAGCTCGACGCGGCTGCCGAGCTTCGCATCAGGGAGGTCGGTGAGGTCGACGGTGAGCATGTCCATCGATACGCGGCCGATCAGGCGCGTGCGGATGCCGTCGACGGCGACGGGGGTGCCGTCCGGCACGGTGCGCGGATAGCCGTCGGCGTAGCCCATGGCGACCAGCCCCACGCGCGTCGGGCGTTCGGCGCGAAAGCGCGCGCCGTAACCGAGCGGGGCGCCGGCGGGGATCTCGCGGATCGCCATGATGGCGCTCTCCAGCGTCATCACCGGGCGCAGGCCGTTGGGCTCGCCGGGCATGGGGTCGGCGCCGTACAGCAGGATGCCCGGGCGCCCCCAGTCGCGGTGCGCGTCGGGCCAGCCGAGGATGGCACCGGAGTTGGAGAGGCTGCGCGGGCCCGGCAGGTCGCGGGTGGCGGCGTCGAAGGCGGCGACCTGCTCGGAGGTGGCAAGCACGTGCGGTTCGTCGGCGCGCGCGAAGTGGGTCATCAGCGTGATGCTGCCGACCCGGCCGTTGTCCTTGAGACGCTGCCAGGCGGCACGCAGCTCGTGAGGCATGAAGCCGGCGCGGTTCATGCCGCTGTTGACCTTGAGCCACACGTCCAGCGGCAGCGCCGGCTTGGCGTGGTCGATGATGCGGATCTGCTCGGCGTGGTGCACGACCATCCACAGGTCGTGGCGCACGACCTCGTCGAGCTCGGCGGCGTCGAAGATGCCTTCGAGCAGCAGGATGGGCTGCTCGATGCCGGCCGCGCGCAGTTCGAGGGCTTCGTCGAGGAAGGCGACGGCGAAGCCGTCGACCTCGGGGGCGAGGGCACGCGCACAGGCGACGGCGCCGTGGCCGTAGGCGTTGGCCTTGACGACGGCGAGTGCCCGGCCGCCGTGGCGGCCGCGGGCGAGGCGGTAGTTGTGACGCAGGGCGTCGAGGTCGATCAGGGCGCGGGCGGGTCTCATGCGGCGGGAGAAAGGTTAAGGCCTTGCGAGCGGGAAGCCGCTACTTTGCCATAACGCGCGAGTCCCAGATCGGAATGACGGATCGCCGGCTGGCGGCCGGTGACGAGGTCGGCCACCAGTTGCCCGGAGCCGCAGGCCATGGTCCAGCCCAGCGTGCCGTGGCCGGTGTTGAGGTAGAGCTGGGGATAGGCGGTCTCGCCGACGATGGGGGTGCCGTCCGGCGTCATCGGGCGCAGGCCGGTCCAGAATTCGGCCGCGGGCAGGTTGCCGCCGCCGGGGAAGAGGTCGCCGACGACCATTTCCAGCGTTTCGCGGCGGCGCGGGTTGAGCGAGAGGTCGAAGCCGGCGAGCTCGGCCATGCCGCCGACGCGGATGCGGTCGTCGAAGCGGGTGATGGCGATCTTGTAGGTTTCGTCGAGCACGGTCGACACCGGCGCCTTCGCGGCGTCGACGAGCGGGACGGTGAGCGAGTAGCCCTTCAGCGGGTAGACCGGCAGGTCGAGGCCCAGCGGCTTGAGCATCTGGCGCGAGTAGCTGCCGAGGGCGAGCACGTAGCGGTCGGCCGCGAGCACCTCGTCGCCGACCTGCACGCCGATGACGTCGCCGCCGCCCACCAGCACTTCGCGGATGTCCTGGCCGAAGCGGAACTCGACGCCCAGCTCGCGCGCCTTTTCGGCGAGGCGCGTGGTGAACAGCTGGCAGTCGCCGGTCTCGTCGTTGGGCAGGCGCAGGCCGCCGGCGAGCTTGTCACGCACCGCGGCGAGCGCCGGTTCGGCGCCGGCGAGCGCGTCGCGGTCGAGCATCTCGAAGGGCACGCCGCATTCCTTCAGCACCTCGATGTCGCGCGCGGCCGCGTCGACCTGGGCCTGGCTGCGGAAGAGCTGTACGGTGCCGCGGGTGCGTTCCTCGTAGCGGATGCCGGTGTCGGCGCGCAGGTCGCGCAGCACGTCGCGGCTGTACTCGGACAGGCGCATCATGCGTTCCTTGTTCACGGCGTAGCGGCTCGCGGTGCAGTTCTTCAGCATCTCGGCCATCCAGCGCAGCTGGAACAGGCTGCCGTCGGCGCGGATCGCGAGCGGGGCGTGGCGCTGGAACAGCCACTTCATGGCCTTCAGCGGGATGCCGGGCGCGGCCCACGGGGTGGAGTAGCCGGGCGAGACCTGGCCGGCGTTGGCGTAGCTGGTCTCGAGCGCCGGCGCGGGCTGGCGGTCGATGACCGTGACCTGGGCGCCGCTGCGGGCGAGGTAGTACGCAGTGGTGGTGCCGACGACGCCGCTGCCGAGGACGAGAACGCGCATGACTGACTCCATGATTTCCGGTGCATTGAATATCGCCAGTCTAGTGATGGTTTGGTAGTGAAATTCACTTGAATATATGTGTGATCTAGTGAATTGACGTATATTTGGGCGGTGTTTTTCTCCGGATTAGTGAAATGCGCGAACTCGACCGTATCGACCGCAAGATCCTCGATCTGCTGCAGAAGGACGGCCGGATTTCGATGACCGATCTGGCGGCGAAGATCGGCCTGTCGGCGACGCCGTGTACCGAGCGCGTGCGGCGCCTGGAGCGCGAGGGGGTGATCACCGGCTATCACGCGCACGTGAATCCGCATGCGCTGGGCAAGAACCTGCTGGTGTTCGTGGAGATCAAGCTGTCGGCGAAGTCGGGCGAGGTGTTCGACCGCGTGAAGAAGGAGCTGAGCTTCGTGCCCGAGGTGATGGAGTGCCATCTGGTGTCGGGCGACTTCGACTATCTCGTGAAGGCGCGCATCACCGAGATGGGGGAATACCGGCGCCTGCTCGGCAACATCCTGCTCAAGCTGCCGTCGGCGGCGGAGTCGCGCAGCTACGTGGTGATGGAGGAGCTGAAGGAGACGCTGTACATCCCGCCCGAATGAGCGGCGTCAGATCAGGCCGGGGATATCCGGGCGGAACAGGCTGTCGGCGATCGGCGCGTCGTATTCGACCGACTCGATGACCGAGCGGCCGATGTAGCGGCCCATCGCGTAGTGGTGTTCAACGGCGGCGTAGAGGCGACCGCTGGCGGTGCGGAAGTCCTCGTACACGGTGCCGAACACCATCTCGCTGCCGCCCGGGTGGGTGAGGATGCCGCGCGAGCGCAGGATGCGTCCGGACTCGGGGTCGATTTCCGCCACCATGCGCAGGTTGTTGCCGAGCGGCATTTCGACGAAATGCAGGCGCACGTCGCCGGCACGGTGTTCGCCGCCGTCGCGCAGTTGCGCGCGTGCCGCGAACAGGTTCCACGGCAGGGCCACGCGTGCCGCCTGCAGGATGAGTGCGCCGCGGAAGGCTTCGCTCATCGGCTTGCTACTTTGCCACGCAGTCGGACCGTCGATGATGCGGGTCTCGGTGCCGGACCGGTAGTGGATCTCGATGCGGAAGCGCTCGGCGCCGCGGTACGCACGCAGCAGGGCGCCTTCGCCACGGCTGTGCGAGAGCGTGTGCCCGCGCTGCAGGATGGTGTTCGGCGGGGTGACGGTGCCATAGGCGCGCTCGATGCGTTCGAGCAGCGGGCCGAGATCTCCCGCGCCTGCCGCGCTGGCGAAGGCCAGCACCGCCGCGGCGAGAACCCGCCGCAGCCAGGACGCAGGGTCGGGCCGGCGAGGCATTGTCCTATTCCTTTTTCCAGCGGTCGTGACCGATGAATTCTTCCCAGTCGAGGAAGCCGTCGCGGTTCTTGTCTTGCTGCTCGAAATTGTCGCTCAGGTAGGTGAAGCGGCCCGTGACTTCCTCACGCGTGAGCTTGCCGTCCTTGTCGGCGTCGGCGCCGTCGAAGCGCTCGATGGCCTTCTGGCGCGCGGCGCGGCCGACTTCGCCGAGGTGGTCGTTGCGGTCGAGCGAAGGGATGCGCGACTGGGCTGCCGCGCTCAGCGGGGCGGCCAGCACGAGCGCGAGCAGGGCGGCGGCCAGGGGGTGTGCAGGGGAATTCATGGTCGGTCTGAGGCCTGTCCCTTATACACATCT
>NZ_WTVK01000102.1 GCF_012910805.1 Aromatoleum evansii | reverse complement strand
GGCGGGGCGTGATTCAAATTCGGCCAGCGGACGGAGAGGGGCGGCCGGCGCGTGCCAATAGTCCCATTGGATGATGTGTCCCTCCCTGCCCGCCGAGAGAATCGCCCCATCAAGATCCACGAGGCGAGGCACGGAAAAGCCAATGGAAAACGCGCTGTTGTTATCGGACGAGCAGGTCGCGCTGCAGGACACGGCGGCCGCCTTCGTCGCCGAATTTGCCAACGCCCGCAAGCCGCCCGAGGAGGATGCCGGCCTGTGGCGGCGCATCGCCGAACTGGGCTGGCCGGCGGTGCAGGTGCTCGAGGAATTCGGCGGACTCGGCATGGGAGCGATCGAGCTCGCGCTCCTGATGGAGGAGATGGGACGCCGCCTGATCCGCGCGCCCTTCTTCACGAGCGTGGTGCTCGCGCAGACCGCTTTGCTCGAGGCGGGCAATGCGGCGGCCCGCGAACGCTTCCTGCCGGAACTCGCGAGCGGTGAGGTCAGCGCGACGCTGATCCTCGCGCCCGGCCTCGTGTGGTCGCCGGACGCGATCGCCGTCGAGTGCCGGCGCGACGGCGAAGGGTGGGTGATGAGCGGCGAAGCGGCGCAGGTGCTCGACGACGGCAATGCCGCGATGGCCTTTGTCGTGGCGCGCACCGACGAGGGCTTCGGCCTCTTTCATGTTTCCGCGCACGCACCCGGCGTCGAACGGACCCCGCTCGACGTGTGGGATCTCACGCGTCCGCAATGCGCCTGGCGCTTTCGCGACGTGCATCTGGCGCCGGATGCGCGCGTCGACGCTGCCGGAACGCTCGACGAGGGGCTTTCGCGCACCGTCGCCTTGGCCGCGCTGCAGCTGGCCGCCGAGCAGGTGGGCGGGGCGGCGGCCTGCCTCGACATGACCGTCTCCTACACGAAGGAGCGCGTGCAGTTCGGCCGCCCGGTGGCCGGCTTCCAGGCAGTAAAGCACCGCTGCGCCGAAATGATGGTGCGCCTCGAAACCGCGCGCTCGGCGGTGCGCGGCGTTGCCGCGATCGTGGCGGACCTGGGCGACGACGCGGAGAGCCTCGCCTGCGAAGTCGCCGTGGCCCGTGTGCTGGCGTCGGATGCCTACCGCTACTGCGCGCAGGAGGCCGTGCAGCTGCACGGCGGCGTCGGCTTCACCTGGGAATACGACCCCCAGCTGCACTTCAAGCGCGCGCAATGGGGCAGCCAGTGGCTCGGCACTGCCAACCGCTGGCGCGAGCGCGTCGCCAGCCAACTTCTGGACCTTGCCTGACATGGACGTGATGACCGAAACACAATTCCGCGCCGAGGTTGCCGGCTGGCTCGCTGGCGAACTGAAGGGCGAATTCGCGTGCCTGCGCCATCGCGGCGGGCCGGGCGACGAGGAAGCCTTCCCCGCCTTGCGCAAGGCCTGGGAGCGCAAGCTTGCCGAAGGCGGCTGGGTGGGAGCGGCGTGGCCGCAGGCGCATGGCGGGCGCGGCCTGCCGCTGGAACTTCAGCTCGCCTTCCACGAGGAATACGTGCGCGCCGGCGGTCCCGGCCGTATGGGGCACATCGGCGAGACGCTGCTCGCGCCGACCTTGATCGAACTGGGTACGTCCGAACAGCAGCGCCGCTTTCTCCCCGGCATCCGCGAGGGGCGCGAATTCTGGTGCCAGGGCTATTCCGAGCCGGGCGCCGGCTCTGACCTCGCCGCGATCTCCACCCGCTGCTGGCAGGACGGCGACGTCTGGCGCGTGCAGGGGCAGAAGGTATGGACCTCGCTCGCGCATGAGTCGGACTGGATCTTTGTGATCGCACGCAGCACGCCCGGTTCGGTGGGCCGCGAAGGACTGACTTTCCTGCTGATGCCGCTCGACCAGCCGGGCATCGAGATCCAGCCGATCCGCCAGATGACCGGCGAGGCTGAGTTCAACGCGGTGTTCTTCGACGGCGCCGCGACCGATGCAGGTTGCGTCGTCGGGAAGCCCGGCGAGGGCTGGCGCGTGGCGATGGCCCTGCTCGGCTTCGAGCGCGGCGCCTCGACGCTGGGTCAGCAGATGCATTTCGTGCACGAGATGCAGCTCGTCGTCGATGTGGCGATCTCCATCGGTCAGGCTTTCGACCCGGCCATCCGCGAACGCATCGCCGACGCGTGGATCGGCCTGCGGGCGCTGCGCCACAACGCGCTGCGCATGCTCGCGGGCTGCAGCGGCGCCGTCCGTCCCGAATCGCTGATGTACAAGTACGCGTGGTCGAACTGGCACCGCGACCTCGGCCAGCTCGCGATGGACGTGCTCGGCGCGACGGGCGACGTGCGCTCCGACGACGATGCGGTGCGCCGCCTGCAGCAGGTCTTCTTCTTCTCGCGCGCCGACACGATCTACGCCGGCACCAACGAGATCCAGCTCAACATCATCGCCGAGCGCGCGCTGGCCATGCCGCGCTGACGCGATCCGAGGGGACATTCCGATGCGTTTCGTGCTGCAACTGGGCTTCAGCAATTACCGCAACTACACGGCGATCGCCCAGGCCGCGGAAGCCGCCGGCTGGAGCTGGCTCTCCATCCCGGACAGCCTGTTCTTCCCGCGCCTGACCGAATCCGACTATCCCTACGCCGAGACGAGCGCGATCCGGCAGTATCTGGAGCATTCGGACTTCATCGAGCCCTTCGTCGCGATGTCGATGATGGCGGCCGTCACGTCGCGCATCCGCTTCTATCCCGGCGTGCTGAAAGTCGCGGTACGCCAGCCGCTGATTCTCGCCAAGCTGCTGAGCTCGCTCTCCGTGATGTCGAACGGGCGCGTCGCGCTCGGCGCGGGTCTCAGTCCGTGGAAGGAGGACTTCATCTACAACGGAGCCGACTTCGAGCGGCGCGGCGAGCTGATGGACGAATGCATCGCCGTCCTGCGCGGCGCAATGAGCGGCGAGTTCTTCGAGTTCCACGGCAAGCATCACGACTTCGGTCCGCTGCGCATGCGCCCGGTGCCCGAACAGCCCGTGCCGATCCTGATCGGCGGCCACAGCAAGCCCGCGCTGCGGCGTGCGGCGCGCCTCGGGGACGGCTGGGTGTCCGCCAACACCGACCTGCCGACGCTGAAGGACCTGATCGCCGAACTCAACGCCTACCGCGCGGAGTTCGGCACGCTAGGGCGCGACTTCCAGTTCCACGGCATCGATTTCGCCGCGAGTACGGTGGATGATTTCAAGCGCCTCGCGGAGGTCGGCGTCACCGATGCTGGCGTGCTGCCCTGGGACGTGCGCAGCGACCCGACGGACCTGCAGGGCCAGCTCGACGCGATCCGGCGTTTCGGCGACGAGGTCATCGCGAAGATGGACTGAGCGATGTCGGGCGCCGGCCACCGCATCCTTACCTCGGACGAACTCGGCCGGCTCGCGCTCGCCTCGGTTGGGGGCGCCGCGGCGGGGCCGTTCGATGAACAGCCCTACCTCGTCGTCCGGGTGACGACTTCCGCGCCGGAAGCGGAGCGGAGGCGACTGGCCGCATGGCTCGTGCGGCAGCCGTGTCCCGTGATTGGTTTGCTCGACGGTGATCGCCGGGACGAGTCATCCCGTGGCGACGAACTCAGCGATGCCTGCGATGTGCTGGTCGACAGTGTCGTGGAGCTGGATGATCTTGCGGCGAATATCCGCACCGCGCCCATCGCGGCGATGACACTGGTGCAGGTGCTGCGCGCCACGCAAGGAATGCCGGCGGCGCAGGCACTGGTCGTCGAATCGCTCGCCTATGCGACCCTGCAGGCCGGCCCAGAATTCGCAGCGTGGTCGCAAGCGAATCCGCCGCAGCCCGGGCGGGCGCCGATCGAGGACGGTCCGCCCGTGCTGCTCGCGCGTGACGGCTCACGACTCGACATCACGCTCAACCGTCCGCGAAACCGCAATCCGATGTCCGTCGAGATGCGCGACGCGCTGGTCGAGGCCCTGCAATTCGCGGCCACCGAGGAGTCCCTGCGCGAAGTGCATCTATCCGGCGCCGGCGCGTGCTTCAGCAGCGGCGGCGACCTGCGCGAGTTCGGCACCGCGCCCGACCCCGCTTCCGCGCACGCGGTGCGCAGCCTGCGGCTGCCCGCGGCCGAACTCATCCGCTGCGCGTCCCGCGTCACGGCGCATCTGCACAGCGCCTGCATCGGGTCGGGGATCGAACTGCCGGCGTTTGCCGGACGCATCCGTGCGGCGCGCAACACCTTCATCCAGTTGCCGGAACTGCGCTTCGGGCTGATCCCCGGCGCAGGCGGCTGCGTGAGCCTACCGCGGCGAATCGGCCGACAACGCACCGCGTGGCTCGTGCTGTCGGGACGGCGGATCAACGCGGCGACGGCCTTGGCGTGGGGGCTGGTGGACGAGATCGTCGACTAGCCTTTCTGCTTAGATTCACGGGCGCCGCCAGATAACCCGCCCCTCCTTGATCGTCGCCTCCACCCCGACCGCCGCGAGGTCGCCCAGCGCGGCCTCCCAAGGCCGGTCGAGCAGACACAGATCGCCGGGCGCTCCGACCTCGACCCGCCGCGGCGCACCGCCCGGCGCATGCGCGGGACTGCAGAACAGTGCGAGGGCTTCGGCGGGCGTTAGCGCCTCGTCCGCACCCAGAATCGCACCTTCGCGCGTGCGGCGCTGCGTAGCGGCGGACATCGCTAGCCAGGGACTAAGCTCGCCGTAAGGCGCGTCGCTGCCAGCGGCAAGCGGAATGCCCGCCGCGGCAAGACCCCGGCCGCGATAGAGCCACGGCTGGTCGTCGGGCTCGACTTCCTCGAGGTAGCGGTCGCCGCGTTCGAGGATGAAATGCGGCTGGGTCACCACGCTGACGCGCAGTTCCCGGAGCAGGGGGACCGCCTCGGGCGGGGTGACGGAGGCGTGCTCGATGCGATCGCCGGGCAGGGGGCCGGCTTGCTGCAGCGCGGCGGCAGCGAAGAACAGTTCGGCACGCGTCACGCAATGGATCGCGACCGGCCGCCCGGCGGCGTGGCTGCGGGCGATCGCGTCGCAGAAGGACTCGAAGGGCGGGAGATCCGCGTCGCGCAGATAGAGCTTGGTCGGGCCGACCTTCACGCCGCGTGCATCCGGCAGGCCGTCGAGCTCGCCGTTACCCATCACCAGCACGTCCTGCTGCAGGCGGCCATCCCGTCGTTCGGCGACGAAATGCGCGAATTCGCCGCGTCCGTTGCGCGGGCCGGCGTCGGTGACACCCGTGACGCCGACCCGGGCGAGTGCCTCGCTGGTGCGCGCGAGTGAGGGGTAGGTGCCGGCGAGGCGCGTCCTCAGCCAGTCGTCGCCGTCGTAGAGGCGACCGGTCAGCCGGCCGTCAATGCGTTCGAGCGGCGTGCCGCGCTCGTCTTCTTCCACTCCGAGCCGGCGCAGCGCGCAGGTGTTGAGGATCCACAGGCGACCGCTGCGATGCTGGATGCGGACGGGCACCTGCGGGGCCACCGCATCGAGCCAGCGCCGGTCGATCGGCCCCCCGACGCCCTCGTGGTAGCCGATGCCGCGGATCCAGCCGGGCGCGGCGGGGTTCTCCAGGCGCACGCGCATGCGCAGCAGGTCGGCAAAGCCGGTGACGCAGCCGATCACCGGGCTGCCGCAGGGCAGCGATTCCAGCGAAGCAGCGTGGGCCATGAGGTGCAGATGGTGGTCATGGAGCCCGACGCACAGGGCCCGCCCGCGCGCCTCGATCACCGTCTCCCCGTCGTGCACTGTCAGATGCGCGGCGATGCGCTCGATCCGTCCATTGAGGACGTGCACGTCGGCCCGCGCGCCCGAGAGGAGTTCGGCGTCGCGGATCAGCAGGGAACCCGACGCCGCGTGACTCATGCCGCCCGCCGCAGCCACGCGGAGAACACCGCGGCGGTGTCGGCGCCGAGCGGACGGGCCGCCCCGACCGGCGCAAAAGGCAGGCGCGCCGGAGCCAGTGCGCGGCGCGACTTCGCGACCCGCGTCCAGCGGGCGTGGCGGTCGCGCAGCAGGTCGTCGCTCGCGGGTTGGGCAAAGCTCGCGCAGTGGCGCAACACGCTGGCGAGCGACAGTGCCAGCAGGTGACCGCCGCCCGAGCGCCAGCTCGCCCAGGCGGCCAGCGCGGCGTGCAGGCCGGTCAGCGGATCGCCGATCGCGTCGCCGCAGATCAGTTGCTCGCCGGTGACGCGATACATCAGCTCGCTGAGACCGGCGCCCACGCCCGCGTCGTCGCCGAACCCGATCCAGCCGGCCTGGGGTTCCGCGCGCCCGTGTCCCGTGATGCTGACCCAGCTGCGACCCGCGCGCGCGGTGAGCCACGCTTCCGCGTCGATGCCCATCTGGCGGAGCGCGCGCGGCCGCGACGCTTCGATCACGATGTCCGCCTGATCCATGAGTCGCGCGAGCTGCGCGCGTCCGGCGGGCGAGGCGAGGTCGAGCTGCACGCTCGCCTTGCCGGCGTTGAGCAGATCGAAGAAGGCCGCGGGCCCATTCCGCGCGCCGTCGGGCCGCGCCTGCGACTCGATCTTGATCACCGCGGCGCCGAGCTGGCGCAGCAGCTGGCCGCACAAGGGGCCGGCCCACAGCGAGGACAGGTCGATGACGAGGGGCCCACTGGCCGTGCCTACCGCCTTCCGTGGTGAAGCCGGGGTGCACGGCACGGCGACTTCGAGCCACGGGGCCGGAGTGGAGGGCGCCGAGAGTGCGACTGCCAGACCTAGGAGGCGGGCGCGCTCGATCAACTGTGCCGCGGGCATTGTGGAAACCCACGGGGCGATCGCGTCCCAATCGCCGTTGCAGTCGGCCTCCAGCCAGGCCGGCACCATGGTCCAGTCGTCCGGACGGGCGAGATTGACCGCGATGTGGCCGTCGCGGCAGGCGAGCAGGTGGCATGTGCCGCCCGGGGACACGGCGCCCTGGCGCGTCAGGCCGGCGATTCGAGCGCGCACGCCCAGCAAGGCGGCGCCGCTGCCGGCCTCAACATGGAGGCCCGGCCCGAGCGCGGCGAGGGCGGCCAAGGCGCCGTCGGCGCAGGAGGTCAGTGGCAGGGGACACATCTGCGGCGCTCGTGCGGCGCGCCCGGTGAGCGCCATCAGGCCGCTGCGGCGCCATCCGAGCGCCGGATGCTCGTTGGCGTCGCCGTCGCCGTCGCCGTCGCCGTCGTCGTCGCGCTGCGGTGCGAGCTCCGCGCCCAATGACGCGAGCAGGAGGCGGGCGTAATCGCTCGCATGGCCCCGCCCTTCCAAGGCGACGCGCAGGCCGGCAAGGAGATGGGCGGGGCGCATGGCGGTCGGGCTCAGGCGGGTTCGGTGGCGCGGAAGTCGTCCTTCAGCATGCGCCGCAGCACCTTGCCCATCTCGTTGTAGGGCAGTTCCTCGCGAAAGCGGATGGCCACGGGCACGCGCGACGAACGCAACCGCTGCCGAACCCAGTCCTGGAGCTCGGCGGTGTCGGGCGCCGCGCCGGAGCGCGGCACGACCACGGCGGCCACCGCCTCGCCCCATTGCTCGTCGGCCATCGCGACGACGGCGACGTCCGAGACCGCCGGGTGTAGACGGAGCACGTCCTCGATCTCGCCCGGCGAGATGTTCTCGCCTCCGCGCACGATCACGTCGTCGGCGCGGCCGTCGAGATACAGGAAGCCGTAGGCGTCCACGCAGCCGCGGTCGCGCGTCGGGAACCAGCCCTCCGCATCGAGCAGGCTGCCGACCCCCAGGTATTCGCCGGACACCTGGCCGCCGCGCACATACACGTCGCCAATTTCGCCGGCCGGCAGCGTCCGACCGTCCGCGCCCCGGATCGCGATCTCCACCGTGCCGATCGGCTTGCCGACCGAATGCAGGCGGCGGCGGATCTCGGGATCGTTGCTGGTGAAGGCCAAGTGATGGTCGTCCGGCCCCAGCAGGCAGATCGTCGAACTCGTCTCGGTCAGGCCGTAGGCGTTCGTGAAGTCGACCGCGGGCCACACCGCCATCGCCTTTTCGATCACCTGCGGAGGCATCTTGCCGCCGCCGTAGGCGATCGCCTGCATCGCCGGGAGCGCGCCCGATTCGCCCGTGGCGTCCAAGTGCTCGATCACGCGCGAGAGCATCGTCGGCACGACGAAGGCGTTGGTCACGGCTTCCTTGCGGCACAGATCGAGCCATGTCGCGCCGTCGAAGTTGGGCAGCTGCACCATGCGCCGGCACGCATAGGTTGAGCTCAGCACCGCCGAGATGCCGGCGATGTGGTAGGGCGGCACCGCCACGAGCGCGGCATCGGCTTCGTCCGCCCCGGCGAAATCGACGGTGCCGAGGATGTAGCTCATCAGGTTCTCGTGGCGCAGCACCGCCGCCTTCGGGGCGCCCGTGGTGCCGCTGGTAAAGAGCTGCACCGCGACGTCCGAGGGCGCACCGGGCGCCTCCGTGACGGGGGGCGCGTCACTCTGCGCGAGCGCGAGGAAGTCCCCGCCGCTCACGACGCGGTTGCCCGCCGGCATGCTCAGCCCATCGACATAAGCCGGCGCGGCGACGAGGAAGGCCGGCTCGATGCGCGCGAGCAGCCCTTCCAGTTCCGGCCGCGTCAGGCGGTAGTTCATCGGCACGTAGGGCACGCCGGCATAGGCCGCGGCGAAGATCGCCACCGGGGCCGCGAGGCTGTTGATGTCGAGCAGGCCGAGATGGCGACAGCCGCTGTCGCGTACCTGTGCGCCCGCCGTGCGTGCCGCACGCAGCAGGGCGCCATAGGTGAGACTATTTGTGCCGGACGTGACGGCGATGCGATCGGGATGGCATTCGGCCGCCATCTCCAGGGCCATGACTATGTTCATGGGCTCAGTCCGAAGAGGGCAATGCCTTGGCCTCTTTGACGGCGAGCGGCGTGCCGTCGATCGCGAGACTGCCCTTGCCGCCCTTCGTGCACAGCAGCTCGGTCGTGTCGCCTTCATCGACGTAGCGCTTGCCGACCAGGGTTCCGTTCGCGAAGGCCGCGTCGGGTTCGCCGGCCTTCTGGCCGTCCATCGCGATCATCTCGATACCGCCGCAGCACAGCAGTACGGGCTCGGGGCGGGTGCGGATCACCATCACTTCCGTATCGCACGCGGCGCTCTTCAGGCGCGTTCCGGCTTTCAGGGTTTTCATCGAAGCTCCTTCGGATTGTCCTTGCCCAATTCCGCGCATCCGATGGGCGGACCTGGGGGGTATGGAATCGGATTCGCGATGTCCGCCCGGAATAGCTGGCCGAGCGCTGCATCGCATTGATCGTGCTGCGATTCTGGGCGATGGATTTCGGGTAAACAATTGACTGGCCCGAATTGCAATGCCGATGTCCCGATCAGAAACGCAAGCCCGAAAACCGCCTTTCTGCAATTCCCTATCGTGACTGCAACGACCGATCCGCCACGGCTCGGTTCGCTTCGCCCTTTCTTTGCCATCCCCGGAAAGCCGTTCCGGATCACGAGGTGAATGCCCATCATGAACACGCCCACGCCGCCGCTTGCCAGCCTGCGCATCGTCGAAAGCTCGATCCTCGGCCCCGCCGCCATCACCACCGCCCTGGGCGACCTGGGCGCCGAGATCATCAAGGTCGAAACCCCCGCCGGCGACTACATCCGCGAGATGACCTGGCCGGTCATCGAAGGGGTGTCGCTGATGCACTACCACCTCAACCGCGGCAAGAAGAGCATCGCGCTCGACCTCAAGACCGAAGCCGCGCGCCGCATCTACCGCGACCTCGTGCGCGATGCCGATGTCGTCATCGAGGCCTCCAAGCCGGGCGCGCTCGCGAAATACGGCCTCGGCTACGAGGAGCTGCGCAAGATCAACCCGAAGATCGTCTTCATCACCGTGTCCGGCTACGGCATGAGCGGCCCATACAAGGACATGCCCTCGCACGGCATCGCCTACGACACCTGGGCCGGCATCGTGAAGCCGGCCTATGACGACGAAGGTTTCTGCCACATCCCCGAGCACGTGGGCATCGGCATCAACGCGGCGCCGCTGTTCGGGGGCCTCGCCGTGCTCGCCGCCGTGATCCGCGCCCGCGAGAGCGGCGAAGGCTGCTTCATGGAGCTCGCGCAGAGCGACGCCGCCGCCGCATTCGATTGGTATCGCAGCGAAAGCCACATGGCCTATGCGCGGCCCGAGGATGTCGTCACCGGCAACAAATCCGACAACTGGGTGCGCCGCCCGGTGGCCACCGCCGGCATGAAGGAGGGCGTGCGCTACCAGCTCTACGAATCGGCCGACGGCCACGTGCTGTTCATGGCCTCCGAGCAGGCCTTCTGGAAGAATTTCTGCGCCGGCGTCGGCCGCATGGATCTCTTCGACAAGTGGCCCGGCTCCAGGTACGCCGACCACGCGCGCGGCAACCGCGAGCTGCAGGCCATCCTGCGCGACATTTTCAAGACGCGCACCACAGAACAGTGGCTCGCCTTCGGCGTCGAGGCCAATACCCCGATCGCGCCGGTCAACACCGCGCAGAACATCGTCGATGACCCGCAGTTCAGGGCGCGATTCAAGCTCATCCCGCACGAGACGCACGGCGCCGACATGCTCGGCTTCCCAGTGCAGTTCGTAGGCGAGGCGCTGCCCACCCCGTCCCGCGCGCCCACCGTGGGCGAGCAACGCGAGGCCGTGCTGCGCGAAGTGCTCGGCTACGACGCCGCGACGATCGACGCGCTCGCGCAGGAGAAGGCCTTCGGCTGAGTCCCCTGAGTCCTCACGGGCCGGCCGCGGGCCCTGTCAATTCCGGATATTCCCGCGGCCACATTCGATACCAATCCCTGGCTCTTATACACATCTGACGCTGCCGACGAATTAGACGGTGTA
>NZ_WTVK01000101.1 GCF_012910805.1 Aromatoleum evansii | reverse complement strand
GTAAGGGGCAGGGGGGCGGGGGCGCGCGGCGGTATGGTGCGCAGTCCTCAGTGGAAGTCGCGGCTTTTGGCGTCGAGCGCGCCGAGCAGGGCGGAATGGTCGACGACACGGCTCGCCAGCAGGTGCGTGACATTGCCCTGGCGGCTGATCTGGCCGAATACTCCCAGCAGGCATGCGCCGAGCAGTTCCCGGCGCTGGCGTTCGATGAGCTCGGGGCGGACGATCACGTTGGCGAGCCCGGTTTCGTCCTCGATGGTCATGAACAGCGTTCCCTTCGCGGTGCCCGGCCGCTGGCGACAGGTGACGATGCCGGCGGCGCGGGCGAGCTTGCGGTCGGGGCAGGCGGAGATTTCCGCGGCGGTGAGGAAGCGCATCGCGCTGAGCCGCTCGCGCAGCAGCGCGAGGGGATGGCGGCCGAGCGTGAAGCCCAGTCGGGAGTAGTCGGCAAGGAGCTCCTGTGCTTCGCTCGGGGGCGCGATCGCGGCGGCGCTTTCCAGCACCGGCGCGCCATGCAGCAGGCCTTCCTCCGGTTGGCCGCCAGCGGCCTGCCACAGCGCCTGGCGGCGGTGGCCGGCGAGCCCCGCCAATGCGCCGGCGGTGGCGAGCAGCCTGAGTTCGCGGGCGTCGAGCGCGGCACGCAGCGCGAGATCGTCCACGCCGGCGAAGGGGCGCAGGCTGCGTGCTGCGGCGATCCGCGCCGCAGCGTCGGCGTTGAAGCCCTTGATCATCCGCAGCCCCAGGCGCGCCGCGGGCAGCTTGGTGCCGTCCTGGGGCTCGAGCGTGCAGTCCCAGTCGCTTGCGCGCACGTCGGTGCCGCGTATCGTCACGCCGTACCGGCGGGCATCCTGGATCAGCTGTGAAGGGGAATAGAAGCCCATCGGCTGGCTGTTGAGCAGCGCGCACAGGAAGGCGGCGGGCTCGAAACGCTTGATCCAGGCAGAGAAATACACCAGCAGCGCGAAGCTGGCGGCGTGCGATTCGGGAAAGCCGTAGCTGCCGAAGCCTTCGATCTGGTTGCACAGGCGCTCGGCGAAGTCCGCCCGGTAGCCACGCTCGGCCATGCCGGCGAGCAGTTGCGCGCGGTAGCGTTCGAGCTCGCCCTGGCGGCGCCAGGCGCCCATCGCGCGGCGCAGCTGGTCGGCATCGCCGGGGGTGAAACCGGCCGCGACCACGGCGAGCTGCATGACCTGTTCCTGGAAGATCGGCACGCCCAGCGTGCGCTCGAGCACGTGACGTACGCCGTCGTCCTGTGGTGCGTCCGGAGCGCGGCGCTCCGGGCGCGGGTAGTCGATTTCCTCGCCGCGTTCCTTGCGGGTGCGCGCTTCGAGGTAGGGATGGACCATGCCGCCCTGGATCGGTCCGGGGCGGACGATCGCGACTTCGACGACGAGGTCGTAGAAGCGGCGGGGCCTCAGGCGCGGCAGCATGGTCATCTGGGCGCGCGATTCGACCTGGAAGACGCCGACGGAGTCGGCCGCGGACAGCATGTTGTACACGGCGTCGACTTCGCGCGGGATGTCGGCCAGTGTGAACTCGCGCCCGTGCCACGCCGACATCAGCGCGAGGCCGCGGCGCAGGGCCGAGAGCATGCCGAGGGCGAGGACGTCGACCTTGAGCAGCCCGAGGGTGTCGAGATCGTCCTTGTCCCACTGGATCACGGTGCGCTCGGGCATCGCGGCGTTTTCGATCGGCACCAGTTCGTCGAGGCGGCCGCGGGCGATGACGAAGCCGCCGACATGCTGCGAGAGGTGGCGCGGAAAGCCGATCAGCTCCTCGGTGAGGGCGGCGAGGCGTCGGACGGTGGGGCTGTCCGGGTCGAGGCCGGCATCGCGCAGGCGTTCGGGGAGGATGTGGCGGCCGTCGAACCAGAAGTGGTCGCGCGTGAGTCGCTCGATCTGCGCCGGCGGGAAGCCGAGGGCACGGCCGACGTCGCGCAGGGCGCTGCGCGCGCGGTAGCGGATGACCGTGGCGGCGAGCGCGGCCCGTTCGCGGCCGTATTTCGCGTACAGGTACTGGATGACCTCTTCGCGCCGGTCGTGCTCGAAATCGACGTCGATGTCGGGCGGTTCGTTGCGTTCCTTCGAGATGAAGCGCTCGACCAGCATGATGCCGAGTTGGGGATCGACTTCGGTGATACCTAGCGCCCAGCACACGACCGAATTGGCCGCCGAGCCGCGTCCCTGGCACAGGATCCCGCGGCTGCGGGCGAAGCGCACGATGTCGTGCACGGTGAGGAAATAGGCTTCGAAGCCGAGTTCAGCGATCAGCGCGAGTTCGTGTTCGATCTGTGTGCGTACGCGCGGGGGAACCTCGCCGTCCGGGCGATAGCGCCAGCGCAGCCCGTCCTCGACCAGGCGGCGCAGCCAGCTCGCCGGGGCTTCGCCCTCGGGGACCAGCTCGGCGGGGTATTCGTAGCGCAGTTCGTCGAGCCGCAAGCGGCAGCGCGCGGCGATGTGCAGCGTCTCGGCGAGGAGTTCCGGCGGATAGCGGCGGGCAAGGGTGTCGCGCTCGTGCAGGCGGTGTTCGGCGTTCGCGGCGAGCCGGGAGCCGGTTTCGGCGACGGTGGCATGGAGACGCAGCGCGGCGAGCACGTCGGCAAGCGGCCGGCGCGCGGCCTCGTGCATCAGTGCGCCCGTCGCCGCGACGGGACGCAGGCCGGTTTCGCGGGCGACCGCCTGCAGGCGCGCGAGCCGTCCGGCATCGTCCGGTCCGCACGCGAGTTCGACGGCGAGCCAGCCCGAGCCGGGAAAGTGCTCGCCGAGCCAGCGGGCGTCTGCGATGAGCGCAGCGTGGTCCGGCATCCCTTCGGGTGGCACGAGCAGGGCCAGGCAGCCCGGCAGGCCGTCTTCGAGATCGGCGCGGGTGAGGCGATATTCTCCCTTGGCGGCGGCACGCCGGCCGCGGCTGATGAGGCGCGAGAGGCGGCCGTATGCGGCGCGGTCGGTGGCGAGCAGGACGAGGCAGGGGCCGTCGGCGAGGCGGATCTCGCTGCCGATGATGAGGTGCAATGGCAGCGCCTGGCGGCGGATCTCCTGGTGTGCGCGCACGACGCCGGCGAGCGAGCACTCGTCGGTGATGGCCAGTGCAGCGTAGCCCAGCCCGGCCGCTCGTGCCGCGAGTTCCTCGGGGTGCGAGGCGCCGCGCTGGAAGCTGAAATTGCTCAGGCAGTGGAGTTCCGCGTATCCGGCGTCCGCTGATGGGGCGGGTAAAGATGTGAGACTGTACATAAGTACAGTATATGCTTCATGCGCCGGATTGCCGTCCGAATGTCGCGATGGGCTGTTCCGAACCGATGCGGATGACGAATGGGCGTGCCGGTGTGACGGTCGTCCTGCCGGACGAACGATCCGGGTGCGCGAATGTCATTCGTTTGGCTTAACATGCCATTGACCCCATGCGCGATGCAGGGATGGAGCCGTAAGCGGATGAGCAAGCGAACCCTGGTTTTTCCCCTGGCGGTCATCCTCATCGGGCTTGCCGTTGCACTGGGGGTGGCCCGGCAGACCGTCGAGACCAACCGGCAGGCCGCGGACGCCCGTTTCGATGCCTTGGCCGCCCGTACTGCGGCTGCGCTGGTGGCGCGCTTCCAGACCTTCGAGTACGGCCTGCGGGGGGCTCGCGGTGCAATCATCGGAGCCGGCAGCGAATCGATATCGCGCCAGCGTTTCCTGCAGTACGCGCAGTCGCGCGAGGCGGATCGGGAGTTCCCCGGTGCGCGGGGCTTCGGTTTCATCCGCCGCGTGGAGCCCGCGGACGAGGCCCGGTTCGTCGCCGCCGTGCGCAGCGACGGCAGGCCGGATTTCGGCATCAAGCAGATCGCGCCGCACGCGGGCGAGCGCTTCGTCATCCTGCATGTCGAGCCCGAGGCGAACAACCGGGAAGCGCTCGGACTCGACATCGCATCCGAACTGAACCGCCGCACTGCCGCGCTGGCCGCGGTTCGCACCGGCCAGCCGGTGCTGACCGCGCCTCTCACCTTGCTGCAGGCGATGGGCAAGCCGGAGCGCGGTTTCCTGCTGCTCCTGCCCGTCTATCGCGGCGGTTATCAGCCGGCGACACCGGAAGAGCGCTGGCGAACATTGCTCGGCTGGATCTATGCGCCGCTGGTCATCGATGAGGTGCTGGCGGATTTCGATTTCCGCGGCGGCGAATTCGCGGTATCGATCTACGACGCAGCCTACGCCGAACAGCCGCTCCGCTTCTACGAATCCCCGGGAAGCGACCAGGCGACCGCCGCGGGCTTGGTCAGGCAGTTACCGGTGGAGCTCTTCGGCCGCGACTGGATCGTGGAGGTCAGGGCGCTGGCGCCCTTTCACAAGGCGCTGAACCAGCCCGATCCGCGCTGGTTCGCGGCCGGCATCCTGGCGCTGTCCGCACTGCTCGCCAGCCTGGCCTACATCTACCTGCAGAATGTGCAGCGCCGCATCGGCGCCAGCGCGGAGGAAGCACGCCACGCGGCACTCGTGGAGCAGGGCGCGCGCCAGCAGCGTATCGCCGAGAGACTGAAGCTCGCGACCGAGGCGGCCGGAATGGGGGTGGCGGAATACCACTGCGAGGACGGGAAGCTCAGCTGGGACGATCGGCTCCTCGAGATCTATGGTTTGTCCGCTGGGAACTTCCCGGGAAAGGTCGAGGATTGGCTGTCGCAGGTATCGGCCAACGATCGGGCTGCGGTCGGTGCGGATTTCGATCGCGCGCTGAAGGGCGGCGCCTTCGATACCAGCTTCCATATCGTGCGTCCGGACGGCACCGAGCGCATCGTGCGGGCACTCGGCCGTGCCCAGCGAAGTCCGACGGGGGAGACCCTGAGGGTGGTGAGCGTCACTCTGGACGTGACCGAACAGCGCCGGAACGAGGAGGCACTGAGGCAAAGCGAACGCTTCCTGAGCGCCGTCGCGGACAATATTCCCACGATGATCGGGTACTGGGACGACCGCCTGCGATGCCGCTTCGTGAATCGCGCGCTGCTGGAATTCCTCGGCAAGCCTGCCGTGTCGGTACGCAATGCGCCGATGGACTTCGTGTTCGAGCCTTTCCTGTATGAGACGAGCCGGCCATACGTGGAGGCGGCGCTCGCGGGGCAGCCGCAGAAATTCCAGGCGAGTGTGGTTGGCGATCGCGACGGACGCGTGAAGCATCTGTGGTGGCATCTCGTTCCCGACCACGACGACGGGCACGTGCGTGGCGTGTATGCGGTGATTTCGGACGTGAGCGAACTGAAGGACGCGCAGATACGGCTGGAAGAGCTGAACCTCGAACTCACCCGCCAGTCGGAACTCGCCCAGGCAGGCAGCCGCGCCAAGAGCGAATTTCTGGCGAACATGAGTCACGAGATCCGCACCCCGATGAATGCGGTGCTCGGCCTCGCATATCTGCTGGAAAGGGCCGATCTGCCGCCGGCGGCGCGCGAGCTGACGCGCAAGATCCAGCGGGCGGGGCGATCGCTGCTGGGCATCCTCAACGACATCCTGGATTTTTCAAAGATCGAGGCGCATCGGCTGGACATCGAGCATCAGCCCTTCCGCCTTGCGGACGTGCTTGACGAGCTGGCAGGCACGATGGCGTATGCGTGCGAGGGCAAGCCGGTCGAGGTCGCAGTCTGGCCGGCGCCGCCCGGCACCGAATCCCTGCTGGGCGACGCCTTGCGTTTGCGGCAGGTGCTGACCAATCTCGCGAGCAATGCCATCAAGTTCACGGAGCGGGGCGAGGTCGTGCTGCGTGTCGTGCCCGCGGGACCTGGCTGCGATCGTCTGCGTCTGCGGTTTGCGGTGTCGGATACCGGGATCGGCATTCCGCCCGAGAAGCAGGAGGAGATCTTTTCTCCTTTCAGCCAGGCGGATACCTCGACGAGCCGGCGCTTCGGCGGAACCGGCCTCGGGCTGGCGATCAGCCGGCAGCTGGTCGAGCTGATGGGCGGGCAACTCGGCGTGCGCAGCGTGCCCGGGCAGGGTAGCGAGTTTTTCTTCGAGTTGCCGTTTGCGACGGCGGAAGGACCTGCGATGGCGGTGCCCGCCCCCCTTCCGCAGCGGGTGCTGATCGTCGATGACCATCCGCTGGCGCGCGAAACCCTGGCCGCGGTGGTCATGACGCTGGGGTGGTCGGCCGAACTTGCCGATTCCGGCGCGGCGGCCATCGAGGCCGCGCGGGCACGTCGGGAAGCGGGGCAGCCATTCGATGTCGTGCTGATTGACTGGCGCATGCCGGGAATGGACGGGCTGGCGACCGCAGCGGCGATGCGTCTCATGTTCGGCAACGATGCGCAGCCGGTGATCGTGATGGTGACGGCGGCCGATCGGGAAGCGCTGCAAAGGCATCCGGACAGCCGCTTCGCCGACCGGGTGTTGACCAAGCCGGTGACCGGCACGACCTTGCTCGAATCGGTGGCGGAATTGCTTGCGGGCAGGAGCGGCTGCGCGGTCGGGGCGTCGTCCTCGACGCCGTCGGGCCGCCTTGCGGGATACCGGGTGCTCGTGGTGGACGACAGCGACATCAATCGCGAGGTCGCCCAGGGGATTCTCGAGGGCGAGGGCGCACGGGTTGCGCAGGCGGAACATGGCAAGGAGGCACTGGAGCTGCTCGAGCGACAGCCGGCGGAATTCGATGCGGTGCTGATGGACGTGCAGATGCCGGTCATGGACGGTTATGAGGCGACGCGCCGCATCCGTGCATCGGAAGTCCTGCGGGTGCTTCCGGTGATCGCGGTGTCGGCCGGCGCCTTCCACGACCAGCACGAGGCAGCGCTGCAGGCCGGCATGAGCGGTTTCGTGTCCAAGCCGTTTGCGGCCGAGGACCTGATCTCGGCCTTGCTGACTTATGCGCCGCGGCGGACATCCGTTGCGGTGCCCGTTACGCCTCTTCCGTTCGCGCCCGAGGCAGGCGAGGCGCTGCTCGATGCTGCGCTCGGTCTCAGGTTGTGGCGTGACGCGAAGACTTATGCGAGCTATCTCCAGCGCTTCGTCGATACCTACGGAGGGGATCCCGGCAGGATCGCCGCTTTCCTGCATGCGGGGGACGCAGCGTCGGCTGCGGGCGTCGCCCACAAACTGCGTGGGGCGGCGGGGGCGATGGGCCTGTCGCGCCTGGTTAATGCTGCGGGCGTGGCGGAAATGGCCTTGAAGGACGGCGGGGAGCCTCACGGGGCGGTCGATCGCCTGGGCGAGACGGTGGATGCGACGCTCTCCGAGATCGGACGCTTCCTGTCTTCCGCGCAGCAGTGTGTCGAGGGCGGGCCGCCGGCGGGTCCTGCGCGGGCCACCGCGGAGTGAGGCCCGCGGGGGCGCCTTTCCGGAAAAGATGCGCTTATCCCCACTCGACGTGCGCAGCTTTGTGGACAACTTGTGGGGACGTGCTGCAGGGTACTGACGCACAAGGAAATGTTGTGTCTGCACAAAAATGAGGCATTTCCGCAACGTGCGTTGTGGGAAAGTCCCTCCTTATCCCCATCGGGCGTGAGCAGTCCTGTGGACAAGTTGTGGGGACGTGTCGCAGAGGGCTGACGCGAAAGGAAATGTTGCTTCTGCGCAAAAATGAGGCATCGACACAACGCACCTGTGGTCGTCCGAGGCGACGCTGCTGCGGCTAGAATCGACGGTTTGCTTCGTGTTGCGGAATCCCCATGCCCCATCAGCCCCGCGTGTCGTACGCCATCGCCCCCGCGCGTCCTGAGGCGCACATCTTCGACGTGACCTGCACGGTCGCCAGCCCCGATCCGGCCGGACAGGTGTTTCGTCTTCCCGCGTGGATCCCCGGCAGCTACATGATCCGCGAATTCGCCCGCAACATCGTCACGCTGCGTGCGGAGTGCGGCGGTCGCCCGGTCGCGGTGGAAAAGCTCGACAAGCACAGCTGGCGTGCGGCGCCGGTCGCCGCCGGGCGGGCCTTGACGCTGAGCTACGAGGTGTATGCGTGGGATCTCTCGGTGCGCGCCGCCCATCTCGATGCCACGCATGGGTTCTTCAACGGTACCAGCGTGTTCCTCGCGGTGGAGGGAAAGACGGACGAGCCCTGCTATGTGGACATCCTCCCGCCTGACGGCCCGGCGCTGCAGACCTGGAAGGTCGCGACCACCCTGCGTCGCCCGGCGGGAAATCCGCTCGCGGCACCTGCGATGGGCTTCGGCCTGTATTACGCGGAGAACTACGACGAGCTCGTCGATCACCCGGTCGAAATGGGCGGCTTCACGCACGCGCGCTTCGAGGCCGCGGGCGTGCCGCACGACATCGTCCTCACGGGACGGCACGACTGCGACCTCGAACGCTTGTGCAGCGATCTCTCGCGTATCTGCACGTGGCAGATCGAACTGTTCGGCACGCCCGCCCCCGTCGACCGCTACCTGTTCCTGACGATGGTGGTCGGCGACGGTTACGGCGGCCTCGAACACCGTGCCTCGACGGCGCTGCTGACGGGGCGCAACGACCTGCCCTACGTCGGCATGCACGAGCACACCGACGGTTACCGGACCTTCCTCGGCCTGTGCAGCCACGAGTACTTCCACACCTGGAACGTCAAGCGGATCAAGCCCGCGGCGTTCGCGCCCTACGACCTCGCCACGGAGAATTACACGCGCCTGTTGTGGGCCTTCGAGGGCTTCACTTCCTACTACGACGATCTCGCGCTGGTGCGCTCGGGCGTGATCGGCGTCGAGGACTACCTCACGCTGCTCGGCAAGACGATGTCGAGCGTGCTGCGCGGCAGCGGCCGCCTGAAGCAGAGCGTCGCCGAATCGTCGTTCGATGCGTGGATCAAGTACTACCGGCAGGACGAGAACGCGCCCAATGCGATCGTCAGCTACTACGCGAAGGGCGCGCTGATCGCGCTCGCACTCGACCTCCAGCTGCGTGCCGCGAGTGCGGGGCGCAAGAGCCTCGACGACGTGATGCGCCTGCTGTGGCAGCGGCACGGCTTGACGGGAGAAGGGGTCGCCGAGGATAGCCTGTTCGCGCTTGTCGCCGAGGTCGGCGAGGCCGGCCTCAAGGGGGCAGGGCGGCGCCTGTCGCGCTGGCTGAATGACGCGGTCGAGGGGACCGAAGATCTGGCGCTGGACGAGTTCCTCCGGCCGTTCGGGATCGAATTCCGTGCCGAGGCCGCCGCCAAGGGCGCCTCGCTGGGGGTGAAGCTGGCCGGCGGTAACGGCGAGGCGAAGCTCGCAAACGTGTTCGACGACGGTCCGGCGCAGCGCTGCGGGCTTTCGGCGGGGGACGTGCTCGTCGCCATCGATGGCCTCAAGGTGACGGCCGCTTCGCTCGACGGCATGCTCGCGCGCCGTCAGGGGGGCGAGCAGGTGACCATCCACGCCTTCCGGCGCGACGAGCTGACGACCGTTACGGCCGAACTGGCGCCTCAGCCGGCCGATACGGTGAAGCTCGCGAGCGGCAAGCGCGTCTCGGCGGCGATGCGGGCGCTGCGTGAGGGCTGGCTGGGAAGCTGAGCGCCCTCAGGCAGGAGGCTCCTCCTGCCGCCGCATCACGGCGCGCAGCAGCCAGCCGAACAGCACCGCGGCGACCGTCGTGGACATCACGCCTGCCTCCCAGAAGCCTGCCACGTGCGGCCCTTCGATGCGCCAGGGGGCGTGGAAGCTCGCCCAATAGCCGCCGGCGAGGCCCACGCCCCAGAAGCACACGGCGTGCATCAGCATCGGCACGAAGGTCACCTTGTAGCCGCGCAGAGCATGCGCCGCGACGGTCTGCACCGAGTCGAACAGCTGGTAGAGGCAGACGTAGACAAGCAGCATCAGGCCGACGGTACGCACGGCGACGTCTTCCGAGAACAGCGCGATGAGCGGCTCGCGCGCGATCCACAGCGCGATGCCGATGAGCGAGGCGAGTCCCGCCGTCACGATCATGCCCACCCGTATCGTCATGCGTGCCCGGGCCCAGTCGCGCGCGCCGGCCGCCTGGCCGACGAGGACGAGCACGGCGATCGACATCGCCAGCGGCAGCATGTAGATCAGGGCAGCGATGTTCGCGACGACGCGATGGCCGGCGACGGCCTCGGCACCCAGGCGGGCCGCGAACAGCGCGATCAGCGTGAAGGACGACACCTCGATGAAGGTCGACAGGCCCATCGGCAGGCCCAGGCGCAGCAGGCCGAGGATTTCCGCGGCCTGCGGCCCGCGCCAGTGCGCGAACAGGCGATAGGGTCGGTAGCCCGGATTGCGCGCGAGGTAGACGGCGCCGCAGGTGAAGGCGAGCCAGTTCACGATCGCCGTCGAGACGCCGCAGCCGAGCACGCCCAGGGGCGGTAGCCACAGGTGGCCGTAGACCAGCGCCCACGCGAGCGGGATGTGCGTGGTGGTGACGATGAAGCTGATCGCCATCAGCACGCGCGGTTTGCCCACGGCGTTGTTGAAGGCATAGAAGGTGCGGTACAGCAGCACCGCTGGCAGGCCCGCGGCCGTGGCGAGGAGGTATTCGCGGGTCTTCGCGTCGACGTCGGCGGGGACGCTGGAGAGTTCCAGCAGGAAGCCGGGAAACACCATCAGCGCGATGCCGGGCACGGCAAGCATCAGCGCGAGCCAGAATCCCTGTTGCAGCGTGGGGCCGATCGATTCCATGCGGCCGGCGCCGAAATGATGCGCGACGGTCGGGGCGACGGCCTGCAGCACGCCCACCACCAGCATCACGATGGAGATATATACGCCGCTGCCGACGGCGACCGCGGCGAGGTCGACGGTGCCGTAGCGGCCTACGATCACGGTGTCGGCGATCAGCATGCTCATCGACAGGATCTGCGCGACCAGCACCGGCCACGCATGGTGCAGCAGCTGGCGGGCAATGAAGGACGATGAGACGGGGGCGCTCAAGGAAGAGGGAGATCGGGCCGGGGGGAAGGG
>NZ_WTVK01000100.1 GCF_012910805.1 Aromatoleum evansii | reverse complement strand
CCTCCCGCGCCGACCGCGCCCCCCATCCCCTACGAATATCTCGGCAAGCTCGCCGACGGCCACAGCGTGCGGGTCTTCCTCGTGCGCGGCGACCGACCCTACACCGTCTCCGAAGGCGATGTGGTCGATGGCAGCTACAAGGTGAAAAGCATCACCGACACCACCATGACACTCGTCTACCTTCCTCTGGACATCACCCAGACCCTGCCCGTGGGAAGCAAGCCATGATGCTGGAGAAAATGCTCCGCCGTGCCGTACCCCATGTCGCGAAATTGTTCGTGAAGGCACGGACCCGTAGGGTGGGAGGAGCGCAGCGCATCCCACCACGCGGCGTTCGGGGCGACTCCGACGCCCGGATTGGCGGGATCCGCTTCGCTCCTCCCGCCCTACACGGGTTTGTGCGATTGCCCTGTGTTGCGATCCTGCTGCTGGCGGCCCTGCTTGCCGGCTGCGCGACCGACACCCTGCAGCGCGACGGCATCCGGCTGATCGACGAGGGGCGCTACGAGGAAGGCCTGGCGAAGCTCGACCAGGCCGTGCGTGAACAGCCGCGCGATGCCGCAGTCAACATGGCGCAGACGACGCAGCGCGGGCGCGTCATCGCCGCACTGCTGGCCACCGCCGAGCGCGCGCGCCTGATGCGCGACCACAACGCCGCCGCGCGCGGCTTCGAGCGCGTGCTCGCGCTCGACCCCGCCAACGAGCGTGCGCGCGAGGCGCTGCGCCAGCTCGACCAGCTGCGCAACGCCGGCGAGACGATGCGCCAAGCGCAGACCGCACTGCGTCGCGGCGATCCCGACGGCGCCGACCGCCTGGTGCGCCCGGTGCTCGCGCTCGACCCGCGCAACGACGAGGCGCTCGCGCTCAGGCGCGAGATCGAGGACATTCGCGCGCGCTACGTCACGCCCTATCCGCAGCTGCGCTCGAAGATGTCCGCGCCGGTCACGCTGGAATTCCGCGACGGCAACCTGAAGCAGATCTTCGAGGTGCTGTCGCGCAACGCGGGGATCAACTTCCTCTTCGACAAGGACGTGAAGCCCGACCTCAAGGCGACGCTGTTCGTGCGCCAGGTGCCGGTCGAGCAGGCGGTCGAATTGCTGCTGCTGCAGAACCAGCTGCAGCAGAAGATCATCAGCGACAACACCGTGATGATCTACCCCGACACGCCGCAGAAGCAGCGCGACTACCTCGACCTTACGATCCGCACCTTCCACCTCGCCAACACCGACGCGAAGACCGCGATGAACATGATCAAGACCCTGCTCAAGAGCAAGGACGTGTTCATCGACGAGCGCCTCAACACGCTGACGATGCGCGACACCCCCGACGCCATCCGCCTCGCCGAGAAACTGCTCACGACGCAGGGCCTGCCCGAGCCCGAGGTCGTGCTCGAAGTCGAGGTGCTGGAAGTGTCGCGCCAGCGCATCCTCGACCTCGGCCTGCAATGGCCCAGCACCTTCGGCATCCTGCGCCCGGATCTCGGCGGTCCGCCGGGAACGCTCAGCCAGTACCGCGGCATCGACCGCGACCGCATCACCATCGGCCCCTCGCCCGAACTGCGCATCAACGCCAACGACAGCGACGTGAACACGCTGGCGAACCCGGTGATCCGCGTCAGCAACAAGGAGAAGGCGCGCATCCACATCGGCCAGCGCGTGCCGGTGGTGAGCGCGACCTCCACGCCCTCGACACAGGGACCGGTGATCACCGAGAGCATCCAGTACCTCGAGGTCGGCCTCAAGCTCGAAGTCGAGCCCACCGTGCATCTCAACGACGAGGTGCTGATCAAGATCGGGTTGGAGGTCAGCAAGGCCACGGCGCAGACGCCGACCAAGAACGGCACCATCCCCGTCCAGGTCGACACGCGCAATGCCACCACCTCGCTGCGCCTGAAGGACGGCGAAACGCAGGTCCTCGCCGGCCTGATGCGCAACGACCACGACGTCTCGGGCAACCGCATCCCGGGCCTGGGCGACATCCCCGGCCTGGGGCGGCTGTTCGGCAGCAACAAGGACACCATCGGCAAGTCCGAGCTGGTACTCTCGATCACGCCGCGCATCGTGCGCAACATGCCCTACATGAACCCCTACGACATCGAGTACCCGTCGGGCACCGAAGCGGTGCTGAAGGCGCGCAGCGAACCCATGCTGCGCATGACCACGACCGCCCCGACCGTGGGCGCTGCGCCGGCGGCCGCGAACGCCATGACGCGCGATGCGATCGCGCCCGCGCCCGCAGCGATGGCCGCGCTCGCGCCGCCCGCCGCGGCCGGCAGCGACGTGCCCGCCGTGGCCGCCTCGCCCGCCGCCGCGATCCTGTCATGGACCGCGCCCGCCGCCCTCAAGCCGGGCGAGGAGACCGACGTGATCCTGCGCGCGAACGTCACGCAGCCGCTCAGCACCGCGACCGTGCAACTCGCCTACGACCCGGCCGCGCTGCGCGTCGTCGCCGTGACCGAGGGCGACGTCATGAACGCCGACGGTGCCATCACCTCCTTCGCGCCGCGCATCGACGACAAGTCCGGGCGGATGTTCGTGGCGCTGTCGCGCTCGGCGCCGCAGGGCGCACGCGGCGACGGCGCGCTGATGCGCCTGCGCGTGGTGGCCCTGCCGGGCAGCGCCGCCCCGGCCGAGCTGAAGGTGACCAGCGTGTCGGCCTTCGGCGAAGGCAACCGCCCGCTGTCGGTGCCGCTGCCCGCCGCGCTCGCGCTCGGCGCGCAGCCCTGAGGACGGACGATGCGGCGCGCGCGCGGCTTCTCCCTCGTCGAGGTCGTCATCACGGTGGCGATCGTCGCGCTGCTCGCCAGCATCGCCGCGCCGCTCACCGAAACCGTCGTGCGCCGCGGCAAGGAACAGGAACTCAAGAGCGCGCTGTACCGCATCCGCGACGCCATCGACGCCTACAAGGCCGCGGCCGATTCCGGCCAGATCGAGAAGATGGCCGATGCCAGCGGCTACCCGCCGACGCTGCGCGTGCTGGCCGAGGGCGTGCGCGACGTGCGCGACGCCGAAGGCAAGCGCATCTACTTCCTGCGCAGCGTCCCGCGCGACCCCTTCGCCGCGCCCGAGCTGGCGCCCGAGGAGACCTGGGGCCTGCGCGCCTACGACAGCCCGCCCGACAACCCGCGCGCGGGCGCCGACGTCTTCGACGTGTTCTCGCTCGCCAGCGGCGAGGGCATGAACGGCGTTCCCTACCGCCAGTGGTGAGGCCCGCGATGGATAACCCGCACAAGACCCGCGCCGGCTTCACCCTGATCGAGCTGCTGGTCGTGCTGTCCATCATCGCGACCCTGCTGGCGATCGCGGCTCCGCGCTACTTCGGCAGCCTGGAGAAGTCCGAGGACACCGCGCTGCGCCAGACCCTCACGGTGATGCGCGACGCACTCGACCACTACTACGGCGACACCGGCGCCTATCCCGACTCGCTGCAGGCGCTCGTGGACAAGCGCTACCTGCGCAGCGTCCCGACCGACCCGATCACGCAGCGCAGCGACAGCTGGGTGATCGTGCCGCCGCCGGGCGGTGTCGGCGGTGCGGTGGGCGATGTGCGCAGCGGCGCCGAGGGCAACGCGCGCGACGGGACGCCCTACGCGGAGTGGTAGCCGTGCCGGCTGACCTGCCCGGGCGCGAGCGCGGCTTCACCTACATCGGCGCGCTGATGCTGGTGGTGCTGATGACGCTGGCGCTGGTGGGCACGCTGGAGCTGTGGTCGACGGCCAGCCTGCGCGCCCGCGAACGCGAGCTGCTATGGGTCGGCTCGCAGTACGCACGCGCGCTGCGCCTTTACTACGAGACCTCGCCCGACGTGAAGCAGTACCCGCAGCGGCTGGAGGACCTGCTCACCGACCAGCGCAGTCCGACGCCGCGCCACCACCTGCGCCGCCTGTACACCGACCCGATCACGCGCAGCACCGACTGGGGCCTGATCCGCGGCGTGGACGGCGGCATCGTCGGCGTGTATAGCCAGTCGCGCGACGCCCCGTTGAAGCGCGGGCGCTTCCCGCCGGAGTGGTCGGAGTTCGAAGGGATGGAAACCTACGCGGACTGGCAATTCGTCGCCGAACGCGCCTTCAGCACCACGGCCGCACAGGCCGGCGCGAATGCGAAACCGGGGCCCGCGGCCGCTCCACCTGTCATCGACCCGCGCCAGAGCCTCATCGACGCCGCCCGCGCGCCGCGCCCGGCGCCCGCCGTATCGCCCTTCCAGCTCACGCGCTGAGCGTGGGCCGGGCCCAAAAGCAAAAAGCCCGGCAAGGCCGGGCTTCTTCATTTCGGATCCTGCCGAGGCGGATCAGAGCGGGCGGATGTTGCCGGCCTGCTTGCCCTTCGGACCCGAGGTCTCGTCGTACTGCACCTTCTGACCTTCGGCCAGGCTGCGGAAACCGTTGCCCTGGATCGCGGAGAAGTGTGCGAAGAGGTCCTCGCCGCCGTTGTCCGGGGTGATGAAGCCGTAGCCTTTGGCGTCGTTGAACCACTTGACGGTACCAGTTGCCATTTCTGAATTTCCCAAATCAAAGTTTAAATAAGGGGCGTTTGCCCAGAGTTGCGACAATCGCGATCGGGGGATGACGAACTGAGTACCAGAGGACTTCGAGTACGAAACGCCACGCGATGACTGATGCGCGCCAAGCAGTCTGGCGAAAGACCGCGGCGCGGTCAACTACCCCGAGCCCCGCGGTGCGCGTAGATGCGTGTCATCGTGCACGGCGGTGGTGTCCGGCGGGCGCGCTTGTCGATTTTTCCGTGGGAGCGGCTTCAGCCGCGAAGCCGTGGAGTTGCGGAGAGATCCGCCCATTTGCGGCCGCAGCCGCTCCCCCCGGTACTCCCACGGCGTCGCGATTTCAACGGCCACGTATCCCGCGCAGCTCCGCTGGCGCGACCTCGCCCGGGCGCGCCAGCGACTCCTGCACCGCACGCAGGCGCTGGCGCAGCCGTTCGTACAGCCAGCCGCCCTTCTGCTGTTGCGTCAGGCGTTGCAGCTCGATGGCGGCGCGCGCGTGGCTGATGCGCTGCGCGACGAGATCCTTGTAGATGCGGTTGGCAACGCGCCGCCGGCGCACGGCGTCGCCGGCATCGACGAAGCCTTCGATGGCGAGCACGAGGCGTTCGAGCAGGCCCTGTTCGCGCGTGGCGCCGAGCTGGGCGCGCACCTCGGCCATCGTGTGCTCGAGGTTGGCGGCGATCTGCGCGATCTGCGCCTGGGCCACGGCGGCCTGGCCGTGCGGCGCGTGGCGCGCGGCGGCGAGGGTGGCGCGCACGTGGTCCTCGCACAGCAGGCCGTAGTCCTGGAAGGCGGCGAGCGCGGCCAGGCCGCGGCGGAAGCGCGTGGCGTCGGACCCGCGCAGATCGGCGCAGGCGTCGTGGCATTGCCCCCAGGCCTGCCAGCGATACACGAAGTCCAGGCCCGTGCCCTTGATGTTCTGGATGCCCATGACCCGGTTGTGCAGGCCGGGCGGGGTGTGCCGGGCGATGATCTCGACGATGCGGTTGCCGCTGGCGTGGTAGTCGGCGACGGTGACGAGCTTGCGTTCGAACCAGCGCCACAGCAGCGCGCGGAAGTCCGCGTCGAGCGCTGCGTCGCGTGTGCCCGGCGCGCTTTCGAGGCGCTGCGTGAAGGCGTGGTATTCGTCGTGCGCGGCGAGGTCGGCGCGCGCGCGGGCGAGGATCTCGTCGGCGTGTGCGACGCCGGCGGCGGCGAGTGCCTCGGCCAGCGCGTCGGGGCGCTTCCACAGCGCCGCGAGCGTCGCCGCGTCGTCCGGCACCTGCGGCCGCAGCATCGCCGCCAGCCGGGCATGCAGGCGCGCTGCGGTGTGGGGCTGGCGCAGGCGGCGCGCCTCGCCTTCGAGCACCGCGAGCGGAGTCGCACCGCTGGCCGGCCACAGCGTGAGCGCGGCGGCGTGCTCGTCCCAGGCCTCGCGGATGTAGCCGTGCAGGCCTTCGAGGTTGGAGCCGATGAGGAAGTGCAGGTCGGCGGCGATGTCCTCGACGAGGATGCTGGCGAACACGCGCGAGCGCGCGATGCGGTCGGCGCGGTTGTTGACGACGGTGCTGACCAGCGTGCCGGGCTCGCCGTCGACGTCGATGCGGTCGAAGCCCAGGCGCGTCCAGTTGCCCAGGCAGCCGAAGCGCTCGTTGGCGGACATGCCGTTGGCGAAGGACAGGGTGCGCCCGGCGACCGGCGCGGGCGGATACACCTTCAGCACGCCGAGGTCGGGCACGACGCGGTCGGCCATCTCCTTCAGCGCGTAGTCGGGGGCGATGCCGAACTCTTCGGCCATGCGCGCGACCAGCGCGATGTTGTCGGGGTGCTCCTGGTAGGGGAAGCGCGCCAGCACGTCGGGCGCGAGCAGGCCGGATTCGAGCCAGCCGGTGGTCTCGACGCGCGTGCCGAGCGCCTGCGCGGCTTCGGCGAGGATGGGGCGCATCTGCTCCTCGCTGGTCACCAGCGTCGAGCCCTGCGGGATGAAGTGCGTCATCACCTGCGGGATGTCGATGCCGGCCGGCCCCTGCAGGTCCTCGTGGTCGGGGAAGGTGTTGGTGATGGTCGCGAGGTCGTCGCGCATCCAGCGCCGCTGCAGCAGTTCGACGAAGGAGGGGGTGAGCGCCATGCATTCCCACAGGAACACGTCGGCCTGCAGCTCGCTGGCGATGCGCGTGACGGCGTGCTGCTCCCAGATCGTCGCCTTGTCGTAGGGGCGGAACAGGAACATCTCGCGTAGCGGCTGGTGCGGGTGGGCGTGCAGGAACATGGCCTCGCAGCCGGTGGTCTTGCTCACGACGCCGTAGCCCAGGCTGTTGAACAGCGCCGCCTTGAGGCGCTCGGTGCCGGACTTGCCGCGCGTGCCCCAGCCGCCCACCACCAGCGGGATGTCGCGCCGCGCACGGCGCTGGCGGTGGTTCACGAGCAGGTGGCGCGCGGTGAAGGCCGCGAGCGCAGCGCCGAGGAAGAGCGAGAGCTCCGCGAGCGAGTTGCCGTAGACGGAGAAGAAGTAGTTCTGGAAGCGCTGCCACAGTTCCTCCCCGCCCCCCGCGCCCAGCGCGAAGCCGGCCGGGAAGAAGCGCGTCACGGCCGGGTCGGCGGCGTCGCCGCGGTGCGGCGTGAAGCGCAGCTCGAAGCCCAACTCGCGCAGGCGGCGGGCGTAATGGTCGGGTGCCTGCTGCGAGCCTTCGTGCCAGTTGCGCGCGTGCGCAAAGTCGGCGAAGTGCCACACCAGGCGCGCGCGCATCGCGATGCGGCGCAGGAGCGACGCGGGCGGGGCGAGCTCGGTGACGCCTTCGGGCGTGACGAGGCGCAGCGGCTGCTGGGTGCGCGGCAGGTCGAGCGCGGACAGCAGCTCGTCGGGCAGCGGCAGCCACGGGCGCGAGCCGGCCTCGCTGGCGTGGTGCAGCGGTTCGCCCGGCACCTTGGTCTGCGCGAGTTCGGCGAGGATGCGCGAGGGCGCGCGCAGGCTGCCGCGGAACACCCGGCCGGTGGTGTGGCGGAAGGCCTGGCGCTTGTCCGGCGAGGGGTGGCGCAGCTCATGCAGCCAGCGCCACAGGCGGAAGGCGAAGCGGTGGCCGCGGTGGAGCCGCCAGCCGCCGCCGCGGCGCTCGAAGTCGAGCGGGAAGCCGTCGCGCGCGAGCAGCATCGCGGCGATGCCGAGGCGCTCGGCCGGCACGGCGTCGAAGTCGTCGGGCAGGCGGCGGGCGCGGCCGGGCGGGCAGGCCTGCGCCTCGGTGCCGAGGCGGGCGACGAGCTCGCGCAACTCGATGTCGTGCAGCAGCATGAAGCGCGCGAGGGTCTCCGCGGCCCAGCGGCGCACGCGCAGGTCCGGCGCGCGCTGGTGCAGGCGGCGCACCGCGTCCTCGATGCGCGCGAGCTCCATGGCGCGTCCGCCCAGTCCGGCGAAGCGCGCGCCGCGCGGACAGCTGCCGGTCGCGGCGGCAAGCAGGCGCTCGGTGACGTGCAGCGCGGTACGCAGCACGAAGGCGTCGTACTCGCGCTCGATCCGCTCGAGCAGCCACGCGAGCAGCGGCAGGCGGTCCTCGCCCGGGTGCTCTGCGATCGCGAGCAGGGCCTGGGCGCGCACCTGCGGCACGTCGTCGGCCAGCAGGGGTGGCAGGCATTGCTCGACGATCTTCGGCGGCGCAGCGTGCAGCGCCTGGGCGAGCCCCTGGCGCACGTAAGCGCTGGCGTCGGCGAGCGCGGCGGGAAGCAGCGCGGCGGCCCCGGGCAGGGTCGCGATCGCGCCTGCGGCGAGCTGCACGGCGCGCCGACGCACGAAGATGTCGTCGCCCGCGTGCGGGCGCGCGAGGCGCAGGCGCACGACTTCGAAGAAGGAGGCGGGGGCGAGCTCGCGCAGCAGTTCGATGGCCTCGATCTGCTGCCACACGTAGAGGCGCGCGTCCTGGGCGCAGCGGTAGATGAACTGCACGCTGCCGGGCTGCACCGCGCCTTCGCGCTGTGCCGGCGGCAGGCCCATGAGGGCGTCGGCGAGGCAGCAAAAGGCGGCGAGACGCACGCGCGCGTGGCCCTCGAAGGCGAACAGCGCGCGCGCCGTGGCTTCGACGTCGAGACGCTGCCACAGCCAGGGGCGGCTCTGGTCGTCGGCCGCGGCGAAGGTGGCGCGGGCGTGGCGACCGAGGAGATCGAGCGTGACGGTGATGCGCCGCTCGAGCGCGGCGATGCATGTGTCGACGCGGTCGGCGAGCGCGTCGGCGCCGAACCAGCGGGCGAGGGCGGCGCGGTCGCCGGCGAGCTGTGCGCGGTCGGCGCCGAGCGCGCGGGCATGGGCGAGCAGCAGGCGGCGGCGCTCCTCGTCGCCCGCGGCGAGCCCGAGGTCGTGCAGGAAGCGGGCGTGGCGCTGGCGCAGCTCGTCGATGCCGGCCTGGCCGGCGGCGATCGTCTCGGCGAGGAAGTCGGCCAGCGGCAGGGACTCCTCGCCCTCGGGTGCAAGGCTGCCCTGGCGGCGGCGGGCGGCGAGCCAGCGCAGGTGTTCGCCGGCGAGTGCGTCGAGCACGCGTCGTTCGAGCTTGCGCTGGTGCGGCGGCAGGGCAGCGATCAGGCGTTGCCAGGCGATCACGGTTCGTCTCGCATGCGGTTGTTGTGGTCCTGCGGCGCGCGGCGCTCGCGCAGCTCGCGGAAGTCGATCTCGCCCGGGCGGAAGTCGCGGTAGCCGCGGCCGTTGCCGAAGTGCCAGGTCAGTTCGAGGCCGAACAGGTTGCGGTCGCGCGCGAGGTCGCGGCGCAGCGTGAGGCCCAGCTCCAGGCGTTCGCGCCGCGGCAGCCAGTGTTCCCAGCCGACTTCGAGGTTCAGCGAACCGCCGGTGGAGTCGTCGGCGCGGTGGCTGTCCTCGAAATACTGGCGGCCGTCCCAGTTGGCGTCGAAACGCAACGGGCCGAGCAGCTGGCGCCAGCCGAGGCGGCCAACGAGGTGGTCGGGCGACTTCAGCGGATTCATGTCGGGGTTGGTCGTGACGCCTGCGCCCGCGTACAGCTCGGTGTCCAGCCACGGGCGCCAGGTGACGGTCTTGGCGACTTCCAGCCCGCGCGGGTGGTGGTCGCGGTAGGGGCTGTAGATGTCCTGGTCGATGCGGCCGGCGGCGAAGAAGCGGTTGGCGCCGAGGCTCTGGCCGCGCCAGAAGAGCGAGATGCGTGGCTGCATGGTCACTCGCGGGGTGAAGGCGAACAGGTGCGTCGCGCTCGCGCGCAGGCCCCACGAGGATTCGAGGTAGTCGTTGTTGCCGGGGCTCTGGGCAAAGGCGCTGCCTTCGACGTGGAAGTTCCAGTTGGTCCAGGCCGGCGCGGTGGTCGCCGCGCCGCGCAGGCCCAGCGTCGGTCCGCCGCCTTCACGCTCGCGCACGAGCAGGTCGGTGCGGTAATGGGTGTTCCAGCTCTCGGCGAAGTAGCGGTGCGTGGCGGCGAACTCGGTGAAGCGCTCGTGCTCCTCGGCGTCTTCCCGGGTCCCGTCCGCGCGCAGGCCGAACTGGCGCAGGAGACGACTGAGCTTGCGGCTGCGTGCGACCCTTTCTGGATCCTTGCCGAGGGCGGCGTAGACCCAGTCGAAATAGCGGCCGATCCGGACGCGCGCCCGCGGCCCGGCCGGCAGGCGACGGCTCGTGCCGGCGCTGTCCTCGAAGCCGTACAGGCGGTCGCGGCGCGCGACGCCCAGGCTCCAGGTGCCGTCCTCCTGGCCGCCGAGCGGAAAGTGGTCGTCGAAGGCGATGCCGGTGCCGAGCGGGCGGGCTGCGATCGTCACGGCGGGCGGCGGCACCGGCTGCGGCTCCGCGTCGTAGGTGCGCGGCTGGCTGCGCGGACGGTCCGGGTCGACGCTGCGCAGGTGCAGGCGGTAGAGCGATTCGGTGCGGCCGTCGGCGGGCGGGAGCACGATCTCCTGCCAGCCGGCGGCGATGTGCCGGTAGCGGCTCTCGCTGCGGCCATCCACCCATTCGTCGATGCGCAGCCACGCGGGGCCGTCGATCGCGACGCGCAGCGGTTCTGCACGTGTCGCGACGTGGTAGAAGCGCTCGGTACGGTCGGCGAAGCTGCGGCGGCCGGGCTCGAACAGGCGCAGGCGCAGGAACTGGTCGGCAAGCGGTTGCGCGATCCACACGCGCAGCGTGTGGGCGCCGGCGGGGATCGCGATGCGGCGTGCCGTGGTGCGGCCGGGTTCGAGCACGAAGGGCAGCGGCGCGGCCTCGTCGATCTGCAGCAAGGCGGTCATCGCCTGCGGTGGCAGCGCGCCCGCGTCCTCGGCCGAGAGCGCGACTTCGATGCGCGTCGGTGCGGTGTCGTTGGTGGACACGACGAGGCGGTTCGCACCCGAGAGCAGGCGTTCGTCAGCCCCCGCCGGGGCGAGCAGGGCGCGACGCACGCGCAGGGCGGGCGATTCCGGATCCCAGCCGGCGATTTCGCGCGAACGCAGGCCGGCGCTGGCCCTGACGCTGTCGATGGGTGTCCACACGGCGTCGCGCGCGATGCGGGCGACCAGCGCCGACAGGCCCGGCACGGCCGGATGCGCGTGCAGGATGTCCTCGGCGAGCGCGAGGGCGGCGCGTTGCCGCTCGGGCTGATGTTCGGTGAGCCAGGCGAGGCTGGTGAGGCGCTCGCGCAGCGCGGCCTCCGTGCGTTCTGCCGGCCAGGCGAGCAGCGCCTGCCAGTCGCCGGCGGCGCGCAGGGCGGCATCGCTGCCGGCGCTTTCCGGGGCGGGCGCGGCCGGCAGCGGC